>CAJTVB010000007.1 GCA_910579755.1 uncultured Acetatifactor sp.
CTGGTCAAAGCACATGCCAAAATTGAGTTATTACCAGAAGAAAGATGAACCGTCACCCCTTGAACGTGTGGGAAATAAAAAATCCCGCCGGAAAGTATTGGAAACGGTACGTGCTATTGAGATGCATATGGCACTGTCCTGTATTGCAATGGGAATACTACAGAGCGTTTCCATTCGTTTTGCCGGAGAGTTCCACCCCGGGCAGATACGTTACCAGAGGACGCCTTCCAGGGGGCGGATGTCAGAAGCCGCTGTCATGCACTATCTGCGGAAACATTTTTTCCGCCTTTTAGGAAAACAGCCAGAATTATGCATAACGCAGATAATTCAGGAACAGCAGGATGAGTCCGGAACCTACTGGGGTTCACGGGCTTCTTAAGCAGCGCAAACTTTTTACTCACAAGTAAAGAAAGATATTTTTGATATAAAAAATTTAGCACAATAGGGTGTAAATTTCAAGATCAAATCTGAATGGAGGGGCTGAAGTAGTAACATTATATTTACAGAAGAAAAGAAATCTTGTAAAATAATTTGAGAAAATTATTTGGAAAGCGAGGATGTAAATATGAAATTTCAGGATATGCCGTACCAGCGCGTAGACTTTGATCAGGTGGAGGCACAGATAAAAGACTTGATGGAGGAATTTGACAGGGCGGCGGACGGCAGGGAGCAGTTTGCGGTACATGAAAAATTTTATGAGCTTACCGACAGAGTGAACACCATGATGACTATCGCTCATATCCGCTATGACGTGGATACCTCCGACGAATTTTACAGTAAAGAGCATGAATACTATGATGAGAAGGGACCTGTCTACAGCAATCTGGTGTTGGCTTATCAGAAAAAGCTGTATGCTTCACCCTGCAGAGCTTATTTGGAGGAGAAGATCGGGCCGGTGGCCTTTAAAAACATGGAGATTGCGCAGAAGTCCATGGATGAAAAGCTGATTCCGCTGATGCAGGAGGAAAACGCTCTGGTGCTGGAGTACAACAAGCTCATTGCCAGCGCGAAAATTTCCTTTGACGGCAAGGAGCTGAACCTTTCCCTGCTGCGCCCCTATCTGGTTCATCAGGATCGGAGCGTGCGCGCCGAGGCCTGGGAGGCCCAGACGGCATTTTTTCAGGAAAATGCCGAAAAGCTGGATGAGATTTTTGACGGCCTTGTGAAAAACCGTACAGCCCAGGCCCGTGAGATGGGGTATGAGAATTATCTGGAGCTGGGATATTATCGCATGAACCGCAACTGCTATGGACAAAAGGAGGTGGAGGCCTTTCGCCGTCAGGTGAAGGAATACTTTGTGCCCTTTGCCGAAAAGCTCCATGACCGCAGAAGGAAGAGACTGGGGCTGGAGAAGCTGGAATATATTGATGAGTCCGTGTATTTTAAGGAGGGAAATCCCGCTCCCACGGGAACCCCCGATGAGATCATGTCGGCAGGACAGAAAATGTACAGGGAGCTGTCGCCGGAGACAGGGGAATTTTTTGACTTTATGATGGAAAATCAGCTGTTCGATGTGCTGGGCCGTAAGACAAAGAGAGCGGGAGGCTATATGACTTATATGCCTGTGTATCATTCGCCTTTTATCTTCGCCAACTTTAACGGCACCAGCGGCGATGTGGATGTGATTACCCATGAGTGCGGCCATGCCTTCCAGGGCTATTTGTCGGGTCAGGATCCCATCCGGGAGCACGCGGATATCACCATGGAAACGGCGGAGATTCACTCCATGTCCATGGAATTTTTCACGGAAAAATGGATGCCTTTGTTCTTTGGAGATCGGGCCCGGGACTATATTGACATGCATCTGGAGGATTCCGCGGCCTTTATTCCTTACGGCTGTATGGTGGATGAGTTCCAGCATATCGTATACGAGAATCCGGATATGACTCCCGCCCAGAGAAAGGCGGCCTGGAGCAGGCTGGAGAAGGAGTACAAGCCCCATCTGGATTACGGTGATAACCGCTTTTTCGGACAGGGAGGCTTCTGGCAGAAGCAGCTTCATATTTATAATTACCCGCTCTACTATATCGACTACTGTCTGGCCCAGACCTGCGCTCTGCAGTATAAGGTGATGATGGACGCTGACTTTGCCGGCGCCTGGGAGAGCTATCTGAAGCTTTGCAGGCTGTCTGCCAGCGATTTCTTTACCAATATGATAAAGGAAGTGGGCCTTGGAAGTCCCTTTGAGGAGGGATGCTTGAAAAATATCGTGGAAAAACTTGAAAAATATGTGAAATAGCTTCCCTTTTTCCATAAAATAAAGTAGAATGACAAAGTGGCTTTCAATAAAATGATACAGCCGCAGCATCAAATAGCTTTCTGGAGACGTAAGTCTTTGGGGGCAAATCAAACGGGAAGGAGCATTTTGATGTCTGATCAGGATAAAGAGATGAAAGATACAGAACAAAAGAATGGGAAGGACCGGGAGCCGGAAAAAATCCAGACCCGGTATGACCGGAAGATGCAGAAGCGCCGGGAGGAAAAGGAGAGAGAGGCCAGGGAGAAAAGGATCAGTACGATTCTGGGAGTCCTGATCGTGGCGGCATTGGCCTGCGTAGTCATATCCTTTCCTGTCCGCAGCTTCCTGACCGTCCACGGCACCCGCATGACCGTGGCGGGCGAGAAGGTTTCCCAGGTGGAATTTGATTATAACTATAACATGGTGAAAAATGCTTATATCGCCCAGTACGGCTCCTATATGAGCATGTTTGGACTTGATCTGACGGGGGACCTGTCAAAGCTGGCCTATTCCGATACCCAGACCTGGCAGGAGTATTTTGAGGAGACGGCTGAGGAGAGGATTCTGCAGAACAAGGCGCTGAGGAAGGAGGCCGAAAAGGCCGGGTTTTCCTTTGATACCGCCGAAGAATATGCGCAGTATGAGGAAGATCTGAAGGATGCTGCCGCCCAGGCGGAGACAAGCCTGAAGGCATACGTACAGCAGCTGTACGGCCCTTACGCCACCATGTCCAGGCTGAAGGGTTATGTGGAGGAGGCGATGCTGGTGAATGCCTTCTACGAATCCATATCGGAGGAAAGGAAGCCTTCCGAGGAAGACATTCAGGCCTACTACGAAGAGCATGCAGAGGATTATGATTCTGTGGACTATCATTTGATAACCGTAAATGCCGAGCTTCCTACAGAGCCCACGGAGCTGGCGGATCCTGTAGACGAGTCGGAGGATCAGGATGCCCAGGACGGCGACGGAGAGACGGCGTACAAGCCTTCCGAGGCCGAGGTGGCCTTTGCCATGGAAGAGGCAAAAAAGAAGGCTGAGGACCAGCAGGATACGGTAGCTGCAGACGGCGAGCTAAGAGAAAATCAGCGCAAATCTGCCGTGGCTTCGGCTCTTCGGGACTGGCTGTTTGATCCTGCCAGAAAGGAAGGGGATACCACAGTTATAGAAAACAGCACCAGCAATCTGTATTATGTGGTTGCCTTTGACAGGAGATATCTGGATCAGGAGCCTTCAGCGGATGTGCGGGTGATTGCCACCCAGGAGGACAATGCCCAGGCGATTTTGGATGAGTGGAAGGGCGGCGCAGCCACAGAGGAAAGCTTTGGCCAGATTGCCGATAATTACAACGATTCCCAGATTTTTGCGGCGGAGGGAGGCTTGTCCCAGGGAGTACTTCCCAATGCCCTGGCGGCAGAGCTGTCGGACTGGATCTTTGACAGCGCCCGTGCGGCAGGCGATACAGCAGTGATTTCTCCGGAGAATGAGGAGCTGCATTATGTGCTGTACTATGTGGGACCCAACGATCCCAGATGGAGCCTGGAGATTGAGCAGACACTTCTGAGTCAGAGGATGACGGAATATGTAGATGAGGTGACGGAGCCCTACAGGCCGGAGGAAGAGGAATCCTCACAGGAGGGATCCGATCAGGAGGAATCCGACCAGGAGCAGCAGGATTCCCAGGAGGGAACCGAAGGAAATACAGATGGATCAAATGAGGGCGGAGCCCAATAATGATTATGGACACAGGGCGGTGGGATATTCTCACCGCCTTTGCGGTACTTGTCAAATGTCTGTTTCTGCCGGGCAGCCACGCAGCTTATTGCCCGCAGAAAAGCAGACCGGAGAGGCGGTGCGGGAGAAATTCGGGATGCTGTCAACAGGGGAAGGGAGAGGAAGCCGTGGAGGAAAATGTTCATATTAAAATACCGGAAAGAGCGGAACAGATTATTGACGCTATTGAAGGAGCCGGCTTTGAGGCGTATGCGGTGGGGGGGTGTGTACGGGATTCCATTCTGGGGCGTGAGCCTCAGGATTGGGACATTACCACCTCCGCCAGGCCGGAGCAGGTGAAGGCTCTGTTTCCCCGCTGTATCGATACCGGGATTCAACATGGAACGGTGACGGTGATGATGGGACGGGAGGGTTTTGAGGTAACCACCTATCGTGTAGACGGAAAATATGAGGATGGCCGCCACCCCACAGAGGTACAGTTTACGCCCAGCCTGGAGGAGGATCTGAAACGCAGGGATTTTACCATAAATGCCATGGCTTATAACCACAGACAGGGACTGGTGGATATTTTCGGGGGCCGGGAGGATATGGATGCAGGGCTTCTTCGCTGTGTGGGCAATCCTGCGGCGCGCTTTTCGGAAGATGCCCTGAGGATCCTGCGGGCCGTGCGTTTTTCCGCCCAGCTGGGATACGAGATTGAAGAGGGCACCAGAGAGGGGATCCGCCTGCTTTCAGAAAACCTGCGCTGTATCAGCGCGGAACGGATCCAGGCGGAGCTGGTAAAGCTGGTATGCTCCCCTCATCCGGATTTCCTCCGGGAGGCATATGCACTGGGAGTGACCAGGGTGTTCTTTCCGGAATTTGACAGGGCCATGGAGACGGAGCAGGAGCATCCTCATCACTGCTTCTCTGTGGGAGAGCATATTCTGCATTCCATGAAGGCTGTCAGGGCAGACAGAATTCTGCGTCTGGCAATGCTGTTCCATGATCTGGGCAAGCCTGATACTCTGGAGCGGGACCATGAGGGAATCACGCATTTTCACGGCCATTCCGTTGTCAGTGCCGACCTGGCGAAAAAGATTTTGAGGCGTCTGAAATTTGACAATGACACCTGTTCCCTGGTGCAAAAGCTGGTGCTGTACCACGATTACGGAAACGACCAGGAGCCGGATATGCGGAAACTGCGCCGTGCTGTGAACAAAATCGGAACGGATGCTTTCCCGGGGCTTTTTGAGGTAAAGCGGGCGGATATTCTGGCCCAGAGTGATTATCACAGACAGGAAAAGCTGGAAAGGCTGGAGCATTGGCAGGAGCTGTACCGCAGAGTAATGGATGAACGGCAATGTATATCTTTAAAGCAGCTGGCTGTGTCCGGCAGAGATCTGATTGCCGATGGGATGGAGCCCGGAAAGGAAGTGGGCAGAGTTCTGCAGCAGCTTTTGGAGCTGGTTCTGGAGGATCCCGGGTATAATACCAGGGAGCGCCTGCTGGAGGAGGCCAAAAATATCTTGGCCGGCTGACCGGTTGTAAACATACTTTTCACTGCCGCCACATATGATGTAAAGACCTTGAACCAAGGCCGTTACAGGCCGGTTTTCCGGAAGGGAGACCGGATGGAAAATGAGAACTCAGGAGGGGTGGTCAGTGAATGACAGGGCAGTGGAATTGCTGGAACAGTATGAGGTAGAGGTGCTCCGGACCAGAAAAGGCAGAGGATCCATCCTGTGTGATACCGACAGGGGATGCCTGATTTTGAAGGAATATGCGGGCAATGCGGAGAAAATAGAGCTGCAGGACAGATTGCTTAAGGCGGTGGCACAGAGGGGAACGGTGAGCGTGGAGGCCATTGTTCCTGCCCGGGAGGGAGGCCTTCTGGTAAAGGATCAGGATGGCACGGCATATGTGCTGAAGACCTGGCAGGATGGGAGAGAGTGCAGCATTTACGATAAAAGCGAGTGCAGGGAGGCGGTAAGTCTGCTGGCACAGCTCCACGAATGTATGGAGCTGCCTGTGGATACCCCGGGGCTTCCGGCGGCTTTTTCGCCGGAAAAGGAATATGAAAAGCATAATCGTGAAATCAGGCGGGTGCGTAAGTATCTGCACCAGAAGGGGCAGAAGCAGAGCTTTGAGATCAGTCTCCAGGGAGCCTGTGATTATTTTCTGGAACAGGCGGAGGAGGTAACCCGGCAGTGGAAGGAATATTGTGGGAATATGAAGGGGCAGGAGCCCTCGGACAAGGAAGGAACCGTTGCCTTCTGTCATGGCGACTACCAATATCATAATATTTTGCTGGGGAGCAAGGGATGGTTCCTTGTGAATTTTGAAAAATGTCTTCCGGATGATCCGGTCAGAGACCTTTACCTGCTGCTGCGCAAGCTTCTGGAAAAGGGCAACTGGTCCGTGTCTCTGGGGACGGAGCTTTTGGAGGCTTATGGGCGCCAGAGGCCTGTGGCCGCCGGCAGCTGGATCGATCTCTATTACCGGCTGGCTTATCCGGAAAAGTTTTGGAAGATCGCCAATTTTTATTTTAACTCGGGAAAAGCCTGGATACCGGGGAGAAACCAGGAAAAGCTGGAAAAGCTGGTATCCCAGGAAAAAGAAAAACAGCATTTTCTGGATGAAGTGTTCCGCAATGTGGAATATATAAGGATAAATAAGTAAAGACAGCTTGCTGTCAGTGTAAAAACCAGGGGGTTAAAGAATCGTGAAAAAAAACAAAAGATGTATACTGCTTTTGACGGCTTTTTTTATGGCAATGCTCCTGACAGCCTGTGCCAATCCTTTCCGGAGCCAGAGCGGCCCGGAGCCGGAGACTGCTTCTCCCACGCCGGAGAGGGCGGACACAGGCTTTGTCCTCACCGGGCCGGAAAGCTATGACTCGGCGGATACGGCTGTTTTGGTGGGCCGGAATGGGGACGAAAATACGGTGACCTTTTTGAATCTGGAGCTGGGCAGGAAATATACGCTTTCTTTGGACGGAACCACCGGTCTGTATGACAAGTATGGAGAAGGTATCTCTCTGGATCAGGTTCATTTAGGCGACGTTGTGGACATCACCTTTCTGAAATCCAAGAAGCATTTAACTACATTGCGGCTTTCGTCCAAAAGCTGGATTTTAGAAAACGTGGAACGGTATGAGATAAATCCGGTGCGCAGTGAGGTTACCATTGGGTCGGAAACCTATAAGCTCACCTCCAACACCCAGTACCTGGCAGAGGGCATGGCGCTGGATATGATGGATCTGAATCCGGCGGACATAGTGAGCTTTCTGGGAATTGACAAGCAGATCCTTACAGTCCGGGTGGAAAAGGGTCATGGGTATCTGCGGCTTGCAAACGATGAGAACTTTATTGGGGGGTGGATTGAGGTAGGAGCGGCGCAGATCCGGCAGATCACAGAGGACATGCTCCTGCTGGTGCCGGAGGGAAGCTATCAGGTAAATATCAGCCACAGAGGGGGCGGCGGCGTCAAAAGCGTGGTGATTAACCGAAATGAAGAGACCTTGCTGGATATCGGCGATCTGGAGATTCCGGAGCCTCAATATGGAATTGTGCTGTTTTCCCTGGATCCCTCCAGTGCGGACCTCTACATTGACGGAACCCAGGTGGATGTGTCGGGACCTGTATCCCTGGAGTACGGGGTCCATCAGATGATTGCCAGAGCCGAGGGGTACCAGTCCGTGACCCAGTACATCCGTGTAGCGGAGGCATCCGCCAGTATCAATGTGGTTTTGGAGGCCAGCAGGTCTGAGGAAGAGGAGGAAGAGACTCCGGATCCGTCCGCTCCTATTGCTACGGATTATTATAAGATGTATGTAGATGCCCCGGAGGGCGCGGAGGTGTATCTGGACGGCAACTATATGGGAATATCTCCCTGCAGCTTCAGGAAGACGGCAGGAGCTCATGTAATTACCCTGAGAAAGACAGGCTATGAGACCAGGAGCTATACGGTGCAGGTGGATGAAGAAAACAAGGATATCTCCTATTCCTTTGCGGATTTGTCTCCGGGCACCGCGTCCCTGACGGATACGCTGCTGGATGCGGTACTTCCTTAAGCAGCTGCAAATAGTAACGAAAAAGCCATTGCTTTTCACGGGTAGGGGCCGCGAGGTGTTTTTGTGCGCTGTTTGCACAAAAACCCGAGACAGCACGCGCCAAAATGAGCGCTTTTTGCTCATTTTGTGTGCATCATGTTGCTTTGAACGGCGAAGCCATGAAAAGTAACAAAAAGCCGCAAAATAAGGGGAAATGCCTTGACAAACTATTTGAAAACATATATATATATTAATAGACGTTTCACAAGAAGCATCTACGGAGATACAAATAAGAAAACTCATTACAGGAGGAGTTCAATATGAACAAGACAGAATTGATTGCCGCCATGGCGGAGGCAGCCGAGATTTCCAAGAAGGACGCAGAGAAAACCCTGAAGGCTTTCACGGATGTTGTTGCTGACGAACTGAAGAAGGGCGGGAAGGTTCAGCTGGTAGGCTTTGGTACCTTTGAGGTATCCGAGAGAGCGGCCAGAGAGGGCAGGAATCCCCAAAGTGGCAAGCCCATGAAGATCGCAGCCTCCAAAGCTCCCAGATTCAAGGCTGGCAAGGCTCTGAAGGACATGCTGAACGCATAAGGATCTTGTTTGCACTGCGGGGGATCTGTGGAAGGTTCTCCGCTGTTTTTTTTGCATACGGGTATCCGGGGAAGATCTTTCCCCTGCTCGATTGTGCAGGCTCGCGAAGCAGGAGGTATAAGCTTGAGGCTGGATAAATATTTGAAGGTGTCACGGCTGATCAAACGGCGGACCGTGGCAAACGAGGCCTGTGATGGAGGCAGGGTGATGATCAACGGAAAGCCCGCCAAGGCCTCCGCCAATGTGAAGGAGGGTGATGTGATCACCATATCCTTTGGAAACAAAGAGGTCAAGGTGGAGGTTCTGGATGTGCAGGAGACCGTGAAAAAGGATGAGGCAAAGGAGCTTTTCAGGTATTTGTAGGGGAATCGGCGCATATACTCTATAGGAGGGAATCTGACAGAAGGGATTCCGCAGACAGGAGGGGCCTATGGAGGATTTAAGCGGCGGTGCACGCATTATGCACAAGGTGACTATGACAAATCGGAAGAGCTGCGTCATAAATGGTGTCAATGATGTTCTGTCCTTCGATATACATGAGATTCTCCTGGAGACGGAACAGGGAATGCTGATGATCAAGGGAGACGACCTGCATGTGAACAGGCTTACCTTGGAAAAAGGAGAAGTAGACATAGACGGAAAAATCGACAGCTTTACCTATTCTGATGTGGCGGGGGCCGGCCATAAGGGTGAGTCTCTGCTGAGCAAGCTGTTTCGGTAAGTCCTATGGCAAGTGAAAAAGAATTTCTCCTGCATGCCCTTCTGATGGGCATTTTTATTACATTTGTCTATGATCTGCTGAGAATTTTCCGCAGGGTGGTTCCTCACAAGGCTTTTTTTGTATCCCTGGAGGATCTGGCATTCTGGATTTACTGTGGTGCAGAAGTATTTCTGTTGATGTATCATGAGAGTAACGGTACGTTGCGGTGGTTTGCCGTAATCGGTGCTCTGGCAGGGATTTTTTCCTATAAAAAGCTGGTGAGCCCGTATTTTGTAAAGTACATATCTCTGGCGCTTCGATGGCTGCTTGATCGGCTTTTCCGATTGATACGCTGGGTTCTTCGTCCTTTTGGACTTTTGGGGAAAAAGACAGGTTCTGCGGCCTGCAAGGCGGGGAAAGGCATGGGTGCCATAGCCTGCAGACTTGGACGACGTATAAAAATGAGATTGACGAATTTTGTGAGATTGCTTAAAATAAATTTGAGGTAGACTATAAACAGTGATGAGAAGGACACCGGGGCCGCGATGCGGCATGGATACCGGCGGGACAAGGAGGGCCCATGGCAGGAAGAACGAGGCGCAGGATTGCCTATCGAAAAAGGCGCCAGAACCGTTTCAGCATGATCCTGGTGACCCTGGTAGTGGCGATGGTGACCCTGGTGGTTTTTGTGAAGGGCATAGAGCTTCGCCAGAAGATAGATGTCAAGGTTCAGGAGGGGATGGCTCTGGATGCGCAGATCGAGAAGGAGCAAAACCGCACTCTTGAGATTGAGGAGCTTGGAAAAGAGGTTCAGACAAAGGGTTATATAGAGGATATTGCCAGAGAAAAGCTGGGGCTGGTGTATGAAGGTGAGATCCTGTTTAAATCAAAATAGAAGGCGGGGGCGTGAGGCTCCTGCTTTTTTTGTCGCAAAACTTTAAGGCAGCCTGTCCCGGTTTTGACAAAAAAAGCGTGAGGCGGCTAATAAAATAAGACGTGGCTTGCATTTGTGCCGCCCAAGGCGGGCAGATATGCGTATTGAAGCAGGCAAGGGGGTATGAGAATGACGCGGGAAGAGCCAAGGCAGCTGCACAAAAGCTTCCGGTACACAGCCGGAAAAAAGGCAGAGGAAGGAGAGCTCCAAACGGCACAGGTTTCGGAGCTGTGCAGAAGGAAGCTGTTAAACTATGCAGATACCTTTTATGAACTGGCCAGGAATTATGACAGAGAATTTAATCCTGGAAAAGAGGACCGGCAGACGCTTTATTCCCGGCGTCAGCTGTGGGAGAATCGGCAGGTCATAAAATGCCATCTGAATGAGGCGGCGAAAATCATGACCGAGCTGGCCTGTGAGGTTTTGTGCTACAGACCCATGGAAGAAAAACAGAAAAAACGTATTGTCCGGGCCTTGAAGGAGGAGGGAATCCAGGTGGAAAATCCCTGTTATGTGCCGGATGAGCAGGGAACCGAATCCGTGGTTCTGACCATGAGCACGGACAAGGCTTCGGGAATCCCGGGTGAAGAGGCGGCGGACATGCTCACCGTGCTTTTGGGACGAAGGCTGCGGCTGTCCGTGGTCAGCCCTTGTGTGATAGAGAAGACACCTCACAGTTTTGTGCTGGAGGAACAGCCCCGGTTTCTGGCGCTGACAGGCTTTGCCAGGGCCATAAAGGAGGACGAGACGATTTCGGGGGATAATTATTCCGTGCTGGAGGTGGAGAAGGGAAGACTTGTGATGATGCTTTCGGACGGTACCGGATCAGGTGAAAGGGCAGGGCAGGACAGCGGAAAGGTTTTGGACCTGATGGAGAAAATGATGGAGACGGGCTACAGCGTGGAGGCCGCCGTGAAAATGGTGAATACGGCGTTGTTTGCACTGGGTGAGGACCAGAATCACCCTACACTGGATGTGTGTGATCTGGACCTGCACAAGGGTGCCATGGAGCTTCGAAAGGCGGGAGGGGCGGTGACCTTTTTGAAAAGACAGTCGGAGACGGAGGCGCTGACTGTGGGAAATCTGCCTCTGGGAATTTTTCAGCAGGTTGAGGTACAGCCTGTATGCAGGAATCTGCAGGACGGTGATTATGTGATTATGGTATCCGACGGAGTGGTGGACGCTTTTGAGGAGGCGTATGAGGACGCTCTGCTCCAGGCGGTGGAGGCGGCGGAGACGCAGAATCCCGGGGGGATGGCGGAGTGGCTGCTGCGGGCGGCGCTTCGTGCCGGCAAGGGCAGGGTTAAGGATGATATGACCATTGGAGTGATCGGTATATGGGAGGTTTGTCCTTGACTTTTCCCACGGGAATGCGGTACTATCATCTCATGGACAGCAAATGGAAGACAGAGCGGAAGGTATTCGCGTTTTTGGAGGAACACAGGATGATACAGCCGGAGGATAAAGTAATCCTCGGGGTTTCAGGAGGGGCAGACTCAGTTTGCCTCTTATTTCTATTGCTGGAGTATAGTAAAAAAGTCCCCTTTTCCATGACTGTGGTTCATGTTAATCACGGAATCCGGCAGGATGCGGGGGAGGATGCCGCATTTGTGGAAGAGCTGTGTCGGGAAAGGGAGATTCCCTTTTTTCTGAAAAAGGGAAATGTGCCCCGTTTGGCGGCCCGGCAGGGGCTTTCGGAGGAAGATGCGGGGCGGCGGCTTCGGTACCATGCTTTCCGGGAGGCGGCGAAGCGCTTCGGGGGGTCAAAGATCGCCGTGGCCCACAACAGTAACGACAGAGCGGAGACCATGCTGTTTTGTCTGTTTCGGGGAAGCGGCCTTAAAGGCCTGTGCGGCATTTTTCCTGTGCGGGAAGAGTGGGAGCAGGAACAGGATCCAACAAGTTTGGAGCCGGGGGCTGGAAAAGAACGGATCGCAGCCGGAGCGGATAATGCGGCCCTACGCAGCCGGCTTCAGGTGATCCGCCCCATATTGTGTCTGGAGCGGCAGGAGGTGGAGGAATATCTGAAGGTCCGTGGAATTCCTTTCTGCAGAGACAGCACAAATCAAGGGGATGCCTATGCCAGAAACCGCATTCGCCATCACATCCTTCCATATGCGGAGCAGGAAATATCCTCCGGTGTAGTGGGGCATATGTATCGGACGGCGGATATTCTGGCGGAAACGGAGGATTATATGGCCGGACAGACCAGGGAAGCCCTGGCCAGATGCGGGATCTTTTCCTGGGAGACTTCCCGGAGCCTCCAGCGGGCGGCGCTGGAGACGGAAGGGTTTTTAAAGGAGCATACCGCGTTGCAGAAGAGAATGATTCTGGCTCTGGCAAAGGAGCTGTCGCCTACAGGCAGGGACATTTCCATGACCCATGTGGAGGATGTGCTGAAGCTGTTTCAGGGGACAGGCAGCCGACGGGTGGATCTGCCCATGGGCCTGCAGGCAAGGCGGGAGTACACGAAGGTCATCCTGGAGAGGAGCAGAGCGGTGTGTCCGGCACAGGAGGAACCTCTCCGGAAGCAGGTTTTTCTGCCGGTGGAAGGCGGGAGAACGGTGGAGGCGGCGCTGGGAAGTCTGGGGACCATGGAATTTTCGGTAATTTCCGGTGAAAATTGTGAAGAAGTTCCCCGAAATAAGTATACGAAATGGTTTGATTATGATAAAATTAAGGAATCACTTACAATTCGGTGCAGGCTTACAGGGGATTTTCTGACCATTGGGGACGGCGCCGGCCATATGATCCATAAATCCCTGAAGGACTATATGGTAACGGAGAAGATTCCCAGGGAGATTCGCAATGCCGTGCCCCTTCTGGCCGAGGGGAGCCATGTGCTTTGGCTGGCGGGATACCGGATCAGCGAATATTATAAGGTTTGCAGGAATACAAAACGCATTTTGCAGGTACAATTAAAGGTAAGCTGCCCCGACAGCGGAACGGAGGATGAAGATGGCAGAGCATATTAGGGTACTTTTGCCGGAGGAAGAGGTAGACGCGAGGATTCAGGAGATCGGAGACCAGATCAGCAGAGATTATGCAGGAAAACAGGTGCATCTGGTGTGTGTGCTCAAGGGAGGCAGCTTTTTTATGTGCGAGCTGGCAAAAAGGATCAGCGTGCCGGTATCTCTTGACTTTATGTCGGTATCCAGCTATGGAAGCGACACCAAGTCCAGCGGTGTGGTAAAGATCGTGAAGGATCTGGACGAATCCCTGAAGGATAAGGATGTGGTTGTGGTGGAGGATATCGTGGACAGCGGACGAACCCTGAGCTATCTGCTGGAGATGCTTCGGGACAGGGGACCCAGGTCACTGCGCCTATGCACCCTGCTGGACAAGCCTGAGAGACGTGTAGTGGAGGTAAAGGTGGATTACACAGGGTTTCAGATCCCTGACCAATTTGTGGTGGGCTATGGTCTGGACTATGACCAGAGATACCGCAATCTTCCCTATATCGGGGTTGTGGAATTTGACAATTAGGAGGCTCATGAATTGAGGCAGTATAGCAGAGGGATTATTTCATATTTGATATTTGTCGCCGTGTTGGTGGGAGTGATATTGCTGATTACTTCCGTCAGCAGAAAGAATATGGAGGAGGACTATACCAGGGCGGAGCTTGTGGCCGACATGGAGAGCGGAAGGATTTCTTCCGTGGAGATCCATCTGAACGGTGAAACGCCTACGGGCGCCTTGGAGATTCATTTGAAGAATGGATCTCAAAAGAAGCTGTATGTGGCGGATGTGACGGAGGCGGAAGCGCTGGTTCGATCCTACGGATTTGATCCCAGAGTCTTTGACGTGGAGCGGGAGGGCTGGGTGCTTACCACCCTGGTTCCCATGCTGATCGTGCTGGCGGTGGGCATATTCCTGTTTATGATGATCAACAGCCAGAATGCGGCGGGCGGCAATAACGCCAGAATGATGAATTTCGGTAAGAGCCGGGCCATCATGGTCATGGGGGACAAGACCATTACCTTTGAGCAGGTGGCAGGTCTGAAGGAGGAAAAGGAGGAGCTGGAGGAGATCGTGGATTTCCTGCGGGAGCCGGGCAAGTACAACCGGATCGGCGCCAGGATCCCCAAGGGCGTGCTGCTGGAGGGACCTCCCGGAACAGGAAAAACGCTGCTGGCCAAGGCGGTGGCCGGGGAAGCGGGCGTTCCTTTTTTCAGTATTTCCGGATCGGATTTTGTGGAAATGTTTGTGGGAGTGGGCGCTTCCCGGGTCCGGGACCTGTTTGGCGAGGCCAAGAGGAACGCTCCCTGCATCGTGTTTATCGATGAGATCGACGCAGTGGCAAGGCTTCGTGGCACCGGCATGGGAGGCGGCTATGACGAGCGGGAGCAGACGCTGAACCAGCTGCTGGTGGAGATGGACGGCTTCAGCATCAATGAGGGCATCATCGTTATGGCCGCCACCAACCGGGTGGATATCCTGGATCCCGCCATTCTGCGGCCCGGGCGTTTTGACCGGAAGGTGGCCGTGGGACGGCCCGATGTGGGAGGCCGGGAGGATATTCTAAAGCTTCATGCAAAGAACAAGCCTCTTGCGGAGGATGTGGATCTGAAGCAGGTGGCCCAGACCACAGCGGGCTTTACCGGGGCGGATCTGGAGAATCTGATGAACGAGGCGGCTATCAACGCCGCCAGACAGGACAGATCCTTTGTGACCCGGGAGGATGTAAACAAGGCCTTTATCAAGGCAGGAATCGGCGCGGAGAAAAAGAGCCGGGTCATTTCGGAGAAGGAAAAGAGGATTACTGCCTATCACGAGGCCGGCCATGCAATCCTCTTTCACATGCTCCCGGATGTGGGGCCCGTGTATGTGGTGTCCATTGTGCCCACAGGCACAGGAGCGGCAGGCTACACCATGCCTCTGCCCGAGCGGGATGAAATGTTTATGACCAGGGGGCAGATGCTTCAGGAGATCATGGTGTCCCTGGGAGGAAGGATTGCGGAGGAGGTGGTATTTCAGGATATTACCACCGGCGCCTCCAGCGATATCAAAAGAGCCACCAAGGTGGCCCGCAGAATGGTAACGAGGTTCGGCATGTCGGAGAATATCGGTGTCATCTGCTATGACGAGGATGGCGAGGAAGTGTTTATCGGACGCGACCTGGCTCATGCAAAGCCCCACAGCGAGGCCATCTCCGGTGAGATCGACAGGGAAGTGAAGGCCATTATCGACGATTGCTATGCCAGGGCCAGGGCCATCATTCTGGAGAAGGAGCAGGTGCTTCACAGCTGTGCCGCGCTGCTTCTGGAAAAGGAGAAGATCAACAGGGAGGAGTTCGAGGCGCTGTTTTCTTTGTAAACCTGTTTATGCTATTACTTCATAGATTGGTATATGAATCCCGGAAGGCTGAATGTGGATGCTTTCTGGGATTTTTGTGGCTTTTGGTGAGCAGGTTGATATGGGAAGTCTATTGTGACAGGAAAAGGCTATTTGAAGATAATGGTACCAAAGTACTATGGACACCTAATGGAAGAAAATGTATAATACGAGATGTAGGCATGCCTCATGCATGTAAATAGAACATACACTGCAGATGATTTGTTCAGAAAAAAGGAAAGGAATAACTATATGAAGAAAATTTTAATTTTTAGCTTGGCAGTCATGATGCTTTTTGGAAGCACTATAACAGCGAATGCGGCTGTCTGCGACAATGCTCCTGATGGAGTACATCACTTCAATAGGTGTAGAAGATCATCTGAAACGTTTGAATTGCCATCCATTCATACTTATGTTTTTGCAGTAGACGATAATGGATTGGCAACTCTTAGATCGTGCAATGTTGTATCAACATATGTGTATTGTGATTATGAATGTTCGTATTGTGGTCTTCTTAACCCAATTGGGAAAAGACACTCGCATAAAATAGCAGAAAATCATAGCGAAAAGCATTAGAAAGTGTGAATGGAAGGAGATAAAGATATTACAGGAGGTTCCATGAAGAAAAGGTTTATTTACCTGTTTTTGGCTGCACTGCTTTTACTCTGTAGCGGCTGTCATAACGGATCCCATGGGGAAAAAGATTCTGCCGGAAAGGAAGAATCGGGTACGCCGGAGACTGTTGATGAGCAGGCCGCTGGAGAAGTCTGGCAGGATAACACGCTGGATCTGTATACAGGGCAGTTTAACCGGCCTCTGAAACCGGTTCAGTCGGAGGAGGATGGAGAAATCAGGACACTTGACTATGCTCTTGAAGCCTCCCGGGCAACGGTATTTGTGAGACAGCTGATTCCTGGAGAAAGCCAGGACAGCTTAAATATTGTTACAAGAGATGGGGAATGGAGTTCCCGGAATTTAAAGGAGTATGATCTGAACCTGCTTGAAAGCGCCGGAAAGATTTGTGGAAGCGGCGGTTACGTGTTGGTTGATTTGCAGTTTGACGGAGAAGGAAGCAGTTTTTACCGTTTTTTGACTGTGGATGAAAACCTGAAGGTTACAGGAAGCTTTGACATGGAAGAGGGCTGGCCTGAGGAGGGAAGCCCCAGGGGGGTCATGGCAGACGGTCTTGGAAACATTCATCTGGTCACCATGAGTTTTTCGGGCTGGAAGTATTATGTGCTGGATTCCCAGGGAGAAATTCTTGCAGAGGTCACTGAGCCTTCATATGACGATCCTGTACTGGTTTCGCTGTATGATGGAAGCATTGCCCTTTACTCCCATGTAGAGGAAGAGGACACGGGACAAGCCACCGGGGGTCTGCTGTGGAAGGCCGACCCTGCCAGCGGGAAAAAAGAGATTCTTGGAAATGTTCCTGCTGATATATGGGTCTGGGATATGCTGTATTTTACCCTTTGGGATGAGCACACATTTTTATATGCTGACAAGGAAGGGCTTTACCGCGGCGATTTGACAGGCGGGAATCCGGAGCTTCTGTACGAGTGGGTCAGGCATGGAATGCAGCCCCAGAGCATCGAAGATCTGCAGGTGGGGGAAGACCAGTCCATTTCCCTTTTATACAAGGATGTGGATGGCATGAACTACCTTTATCTGGAGCCTACGGCGGAGCAAAGGGAGATTCACGAGATCACCATGGCCGTATCGTCCGGTCAAATGGGAAAATATAAGGTCTATGCGGCCAGGTTTACCAAAATGTATCCCAATTATGTGGTTCGGCTGGAGGAGACAGAATATAACGATACCAGACTGATGACAGAACTGATTGCGGGAAAAGGGCCGGTGCTCATCGATACCTTTTTGACCGGGTTTACCCAGCATGAAGAGCTTTGGGAGCCCCTTGACCAGGTGCTGGAGCAGGACGGCCTGCCGGATGAGCTGATCTTGAAGGCGCTGGAGCGGGGGAAAATAGGAGAGACGCTGTATGGAATCGTGGATGACTGGTATATTGAAACGGTGATTACTGCGTCGGTAGACCGGGATGACTGGGACTACGACGGGTTTTTGGAAGAGATTGCGGCCCGCCCCCGGCTGGACAATATTTGTAATGCAAGGGACAGCATAAGCTTTATCTCGAGCTTTTTCATTCATGGACTGAACGACAATTATATGGTGGATCCCGGAGAGGGTGTCACATATTTTGACTCGGATGGATTCCGCAGGATATTGCATTATGCCGGGGAATTGGATAATGAGGATAACCGCGGATATGGTTTGGAGGCTGCGGGAGCTTTGAAGGACGGCTCCATGCTTTGTTACGAGGTATCGCTTCTTAATCCGGAGGATCTTGGGCAGTGGCAGACCCAATTGGGAGATTCCTTGAAGCTTATCGGTTATCCCGGGAGGGATGGCGCGCATCATTATATTGTTTCATCTGAACCGGTGGCGGTCCGGGCAAAGGCCCCGGAGGAGGATAAACAGATTGCCAGGCTGTTTTTGCAGAGCATTCTGACCTATGACAGCCAATGTGCAGGAGCTCTGGATATCGGTTTTCACATGAGCGTGCGAAAGGATGTATTCGAGGAGCAGCTGATGGAGATGACGTTTACGTCATTTTATGAAGGCTTTGATATTCTTAAGGCTATGATTGACAGAGAGCGCATGAAGGAGGATTACATGGCCCTTTTGGAGCAGGCGGTTCCTGTGTCCTATCTTCCCCGGGAGCTGCTTGACATTATCACGGAGGAATTGGAGAATTATTTTTCCGGAGTTATCACGGAAGAACAGGCCATTGATCATCTGAAAAACAGAGTGGAATTATACCTGATGGAACAAAAATAAATTTGTACAAAACTTACAAAAACATGATGCCGAATTTGTAATGTTTGTGAATTTTAGGAATGGTCAAATAAAAAAGCAGATGATAATATAATATACGTAACCCCCCAATACATTATATAGTTTTTGCTATACCCCATAAGAAAGAAATACCTTCTCTGAAAAGGGCAGTCACCCCATGGCTGTCCTTTTTACTTTTCCTCGCCTATAATTTTAGAATTGCTATTGAATAAATAAGAATTTTTCAGTAAAATATTCATACGTGGAAATCAACAGACAGGAGATGTTTTTAACGTGTATGAGAAGATAGATATCCGAAAAATCGAAAAGGTTGAGGATTGCTCCAGGTATATTCTGGGCATGCGCCCGGTGTTTAACAGAAAGGCGCTGTATACGGACACAGGAGAAGAGTATGTGACGCCCATGGAGCCTGAGGCCCATGAGAAGGTGACGATCCGCTTCCGCACGGCCAGAAATAATGTGGATCGTGTGATTTTGGTCAGCGGGAACGAATGCCATTTTATGGAAAAGGCAGAGTGTACAAAGCACTTTGACTTTTATGCCTGCCAGATTCAGCTGGGAGAGGAGAAGCTTTCCTATTACTTTGAGCTTCATACAGGGCGGCTGAAGGCTTATTACGATACCCGGGGAGTGGTGCATGAGCCAAATCAATATTATAATTTTACGGTAATTCCTGGATTCAAGACGCCGAAGTGGGCAAAGGGAGCCGTTATGTATCAAATTTATGTGGATCGTTTCTGCAACGGGGATCCGTCAAATGATGTTCAAACCGGCGAATACTGTTATATTAACGAGCCGGTGCGCCGGGTGGAGGACTGGTATCGTTATCCGGCCCAGATGGATGTAAGGGACTTTTACGGAGGGGATCTGCAGGGTGTCTTGGATAAAATGGATTATCTGCAGGATCTGGGGGTGGAGGCGATTTATTTCAATCCTCTTTTTGTCTCGCCCTCCAATCACAAATATGATATTCAGGATTATGACAATATTGACCCTCACTTCGGAAAGCTGGTGAATGATGAGGGGGATCTGCTCTGGGAGGGGCAGAGGGAAAACCGTACCGCGTCCAAATATGTGAACCGGGTGACAAACCGTGAAAATCTGGAGGCCGGCAACCGGCTGTTTATTCAGGTGGTGGAGGAAGCCCACAGGCGGGGAATGCGGGTGATTATGGACGGCGTCTTTAATCATTGCGGATCCTTTAACAAGTGGCTGGACAGAGAGCGGATTTATGAAAATGCCCAAGGCTACGAAAAGGGGGCTTTTGTCAGTGCGGACAGTCCCTACAGAAGCTATTTTCAATTTCATCAGCAGGACTGCTGGCCCTACAACGGCTCCTATGACGGCTGGTGGGGGCATGATACGCTTCCCAAGCTGAATTACGAGGATTCCAGAGAGCTGTTTGAGTATGTGATGCATATTGCCAGAAAATGGGTTTCACCGCCCTATAATGCAGATGGCTGGCGGCTGGATGTGGCGGCAGACCTGGGACGAAGCCCGGAGTATAATCACTATTTCTGGCAGGAATTCCGAAAGGCGGTAAAGGAAGCCAACCCTGACGCCATTATTCTGGCGGAGCATTACGGGAATACCAGGGACTGGCTTCAGGGGAACGAGTGGGACACAGTGATGAATTATGATGCCTTTATGGAGCCTGTGACCTGGTTCCTCACAGGTATGGAAAAGCACAGCGATGACTTTCGAGAGGATCTGCTGGGCAATGCGGACAGCTTTTGGGGGGCTATGCTTCACCACAGCTCCAGCTTTGCCATGCCCAGCTGGCAGGTGGCCATGAACGAGCTTTCCAACCACGATCATTCCCGCTTTTTGACCCGCACCAATCATAAGGTGGGCCGGACGGGAAGCCTGGGGCCTCATGCCGCGGAGCAGGATATCAATAAGGGGGTGTTTCGGGAGGCAGTGGTGATGCAGATGACCTGGCCGGGAGCGCCCACCATCTATTACGGAGACGAAGCTGGGCTGTGCGGGTTTACGGATCCGGACAATCGCCGGACTTATCCCTGGGGGCGGGAGGATCAGGAGCTGATCGCTTTCCATAGAGACATGATCCGGCTCCGCAGGGAGAACGACGAGCTGCGGACGGGTTCCATTATGCAGATGGAAGGGGATTACAATTTTCTGGCTTACGGACGCTTCCACAGGAGAGGGCAGTGTCTGATTTTGATAAATAATAATGACCATCCCATCACCCGAAAGCTGATGGTGTGGGTGCTGGGGACGCCCAAGCACGGAAAAATGCGGACTCTGATACAGACAGGGCGGGAGGGCTATTCCCTGGGCGGGCCGGAATATGAGCTGACAGCGGGGCGGATCACTGTGGAGATACCCGGGACCTGCGCCATGGTACTGAAATATTTTGAGGAATAAGGAGAAAGCCGTGTACAAAAGATGGAGCCGGACGCTGCCTCTGATTCTGGCTGGTAGTCTGTGTCTGTGCCCTCTGGGAGCTCTGGCGCAGGACGGCACCCAGGAGCTGGTCAGGCAATACGAGGAGTATCAAAGCCGTTTTGAGGCCATTGAAAATGTGGGTGATATTTCGGTAAACGGGTATGCCGCCGTAGAAGAACAAAGCTTTCCCGTTCTTCTGGAGTCCTTCGGGGAGGAGGAGGTGACCTTTCTTCCGATTATGGAGGAGGAATACAACCGGCTTGCCATTCTCATTTTGGACGGGCGGGGCAATGTGCTGTACAAGACAAACCAGCTGGAGACCAACAACCGGTGCCTGGGGGAGCTGGCCCAGCCCAATAAGGGAATTGCTGCAGTTTCCTTTCAGGACCTGGACGGGGACGGTCTGACGGATATTATTCTGATCACCAACTGCGAGAACAGTCAGGGAGAATATGCCGAGAAGCCCTACAAGACGGGAGATGTGCTTTTTCAGAGGGACGGCGGGTTTTACAGGGACTGGAGGGTTTCGGACAAGATCAATCGGTTCAGCATGAACAAGAGTATCGACTGTATCGCCTCCTATGTGCGGGACGGGAATTCCACGGAGGCGCTGTATACTGCCTCTACTCTCATGGAGCTTTTGGAAAGCGGTTTTCAGATTATAGAAGAGCAGTGCTACTACAGGCGCTTTGAAAAACAGGGTCTGTTGCGGGTGGTACCGGGGGTCATACGCATGGGAGAGTACAATGTGTTTATGATCTACCTGGTAAATGAACAGGGATATATCGTCTGGAGCTTCCAGCCTATGGGGGATTACGATAACCTGTATGCCTTAAAGGGCATGGCCTGCCGGGATCTGGACGGAGACGGCATGAAGGACCTGGTGGTGCTGGGCCGCTACAGCTACTCCGGCCCGGAGGGAAAGGCTGTGGTGGATACCAGGTGTTCCATATATTATCAGCGGACAGAGGGATTTGCGGAGGATAAGGAATTCGAAAGTATCCGCCAGTGCACGGAGGAGGATACCGTGAGCGGACTGGTGGAGCTGATCAGAGAATATTGGGGGTGGCCGCAGGAAGATGATAAAGATATTGATCGTGGATGATGAAAAGCCTATCTGTGACCTGATTGACATTAATCTGTCGGCGGCGGGTTACGACTGCACGGCTGTGCAGGATGGCCTGGAGGCCCTGGATTTGATTGAAAAAGAGCCGTTTGATTTGATCCTGCTGGATATCATGCTTCCCGGCGCAAACGGTTATGACATCATGGAATACATAAGGCCGCTGAAGGTTCCTGTAATTTTTATCACAGCCAAGCATGAGGTAAAGGACCGGGTAAAGGGTTTGAAGCTGGGGGCCGAGGATTATCTGGTGAAGCCCTTCGATGTGGTGGAGCTGGTGGCCAGAGTAGAGGTGGTGCTGCGCCGTTACAACAAGACGGAAAGCATTTTGTCCGCCGGCGATGTGGTGGTGGATGTAGAAGCCAGGAAGGTCACAAAGGGAGGAAAGCCCGTGGTGCTGACCAACAAGGAATACGGTCTGCTGGTGCTTTTTATTCGAAATAAAAACATAGCTCTTTTTCGGGAAAACCTTTATGAGAGGGTTTGGGGGGACGAGTATCTGGCAGACAGCAGGACTCTGGATCTTCATGTTCAGAGACTGCGTAAAAAGATGGGCTGGGAAGATAATCTGGTGGCGGTGTATAAAGTGGGCTATCGGCTGGAGATCTGATTTCGGGGTGTATTTATGAAATTTTTATACAAGATCCTGCTGTGGGCTATAATCATCATGGCGGCAGCCTTCGGCCTCAGCGGATTTCTTTTTGTGAATTTTGTATTTCAGACGGCCCTGGAGCGGGAGGTTGACCAGGCCCTGGATGACAGCAATATTCTGCGGTTTGCCTTTGAGACGGCGGCGCTGAATATTCCTACGAAATACAATGTGCTTCAGGACAATGCGGTGGAGCAGATCGGCGCCAGGCTGGAGAGCAGCGGCCAGGTATCCGGGCGCCGGCTGAGGCTGTCGGATGAGGAAAAGGGACTTTTGTATGCCAGCGAGGGCTTTGCGGAGGATGCTTCCCTGCTTCAGGAGGTGTCTGAAAACACCAGGATCTGGCGGATTATACGGCAGGGAGAGCACTATTACATTCTGACAGGGGTTCAGGTAAACGCTTTGGGCAGGAATCTGTACCTGGAGACCATGGAGGACGTGACGGAGGTATTTGATGAGCGGGCCATGGGATTTGCGGTGTACCGGAGGGTAACCCTGGCCATGCTGGCATGCTGCGCATTGGTTATGTTTCTGATTACCATCTGGCTCACAAAGCCCATCCGGATCCTGACCCGGGCCACCAGAAAAATGGCTGGGGGAGAGTACGGATATCGGGCCCGCCAGATCGGCAGCGACGAACTGGGGGATCTGACCCGGGATTTCAACAGTATGGCAAATGTACTGGAGAACACCATCGGCGAGCTGAAGGAGGAGGTGCGGGCCAGGGAGGATTTCATTGCCGCCTTTGCCCATGAGCTGAAGACTCCGCTGACGGCCATTATCGGTTACGCGGACCTGCTCAGGTCCCGAAAGCTGGATGAGGAAAAGCATTTTTTGTCTTCCAATTACATTTACACGGAAGGGAAGCGGCTGGAAAACATGTCCTTCCGGCTGCTGGATATTATTGTCACAAAGCGTGAGCAGATTGAGCCTCAGCCCGGTCCGGCAGGCGTGCTGTTTCAGTATCTGAAGGATATGTTTGCCTGCAACACGGAGCAGGAGCTTCGGATATCCTGTCAGGAGGGTACTGTATATGCCGAAGCCAATCTGATTAAGTCCGTTCTGCTGAACCTGGTGGACAATGCGCTGAAGGCATCCCGCCCCGGCGGTGTGGTGGAGGTTAACGGGAAACAGACGGAGGGCGGCTATGAATTTCAGGTGAAGGATTACGGTGTGGGGATTCCGGAGGAGGAGCTGAAGAAGGTGACGGAGGCCTTTTATATGGTGGACAAATCCCGTTCCCGCAGCAAAAACGGCGCAGGCCTGGGGCTGGCGCTGTGTGTTGAGATCCTGCGTCTTCACAAAAGCACGCTTCAGATCGAAAGCACAGTGGGAGAAGGAACCTGTATTCGCTTTGTGCTGCCGTCGGCGTGAGAACATAAATGTTTGTGCGTCCCAGGGCAGGAGGTATTATGAAGAACGTAAAATTCAGTATTTTGCTGCTTCCGCTGGCCGCCGCCGTGGTAGGGCTGGCTGTGTGGGGGCCGGAGGCTCTGGCACAGTACCGGGATCAGGGCATTCTGGACCAGGTCAGGATTCAGGAGGTGGACACGACGGAAACGGAAGGGTACCGCTACTCTCTCAGCGGAAATGAGAAACTTTATATTTTATCAAAATGCCTGAACAGTCAGACTCTGCCGGAAAGCGAGCAGAGTGCCATGACCAGAACTGATCCGGCGAATTTGAATTATGAGGAGCTTACGGGAAGCTATGCCTTTGTGGAAAACCGGAAGGATTCCTCCGGGAAGGAGATACCGGCCAGCGCAGGTATCGAATTATGCAATCAGGGAATTCAGGAGCTGCAGAAGCTGGGAATTTTGCCGGAAGCTATCCGGACACTCACAGAGAGTACCTACAGTGCGGTTATGTATTCCGCTATCGACGTGCCGGAGCCCAGGAATAATGTGCTGGTGTGGAAGATCAGCCTGAGCACGAAAAAGCAGAACGCGGATAAAAGGAATCGGCTTCTTGACGCCTATGTGGATGCAGATACGGGAAAGATTTATGAATTTTATGCCAGAGTGGATTTTTCCAGCTGGGATGATGTGGACGCGGATGAGATCGTGGAGACCTGGGCGGAATATATGGGGCTGGGAAAACCCCGGGAATATGAGGAGGTTAATCCATTGTCCGAAACCACCCCGTACTTTAAAAAATTCAGTTTTTCCGGGATGGAGGAGGGCAATACCATTGTGACTGTGGGCTTTTATGAGGGAATCAATGAATTATTCTTAAAAATTTCCCGATGATGCAAAAAGTATGGAAAAAAGATGAGATTTTTATGCCAAAAATATGATATTCTGACGGAGCTCCTTCGTATACTGTAATAAACAGTTGCGGAGGAGCTTTTTATATACGGTATAGTGCAAGGCGCCTGCACGCGTTACTTTTCACGGGTAGGGGCCGCAAGGTGTTTTTGTGCGCTGTTTGCACAAAAACCCGAGACAGCACGCGCCAAAATGAGCGCTTTTTGCTCATTTTGTGTGCATCATGTTGCTTTGAACGGCGAAGCCGTGAAAAGTAACCCTGCACGCAAATGTGGATGTGGTATGGTATGAAAAGGGGAATGCGGTATGCACGGACGACTTGACAAAAGAGGAAGCTACGGCAGGGACGTAAGACTGGTGAGGGTAAGCCCTCACGACGGCAGAGTCCGCAAAAGGGAAGAAAGGCAATTGAAGAGACACCTGGTTCTGCTTCTGGCAGTATACCTGCTGGTGTTTCTGTCAGGCGGCGGTTTATTATACTCTGTTCTTTCTCCCGGGGAGCCGGAGCCGGTGGCTATTGTGGAGCTGGAACAGCTGGCCCATGGAGCCGGGGCGGAATCCACGGGGATTACGCCTGAGGATATCGTCCTGATTCAGGAGCCCGAGCCGAAAATTCCATTGATTATCATAGACCCCGGCCATGGAGGAGAGGACGAGGGCTGTAGCAGAGGAGATGTGGCCGAGAGGGAAATTAATCTTTTGCTGGCGCAGAAGCTGGCGGGCAAGCTGGAGGAAATGGGCTTTGAGACCCTGCTGACCAGAGCAGATAATGTGACACAGATGTCGCTGGAGGACCGGGTGGAGCTGGCCGAGGATCGGGAAGGGGATCTCTATATCAGTATTCATCAAAATGCCTGTGAGGAAAGAGAGAGCTCTGTGAGCGGCATTGAGACCTGGTTTTACGGAGGCGGCCAGGGCAGCAGGCGTCTGGCGCAGCTGGTGCACCGGGGGGCACTGGAGAAAACCGGTGCAAAGGATCGGGAGATCAGGGAAAGCGATGAATTATATGTGATACGGGAGGTGTCTGTGCCCTCCTGTCTTATAGAGACGGCCTTTTTGTCAAACCGCAAGGAGAGGGAAAAGATCACGGATCCCGCTTATCAGGAGAAGCTGGCTGCGGGAATCGCCCAGGGAATCCAATATTATTTTTATCCCAAGACCATGTATCTGACCTTTGACGACGGTCCATCTGAAGAAAATACTACCGCCGTATTGGATATTCTGAAGGAGAGGGGAATCAAAGCTACATTTTTCCTGGTGGGTAAAAATGTGGAGAAGCATCCGGAGGTGGTCCGGCGGATTGTGGAGGAGGGGCATACCATCGGTATTCATTGTTACAGCCATGACTATGGGAAGATCTATGCCAGCGTGGATGCGTACCTGGAGGATTTTCAAAAGGCATGGAATGTGGTGTACGAAACCACAGGAGTGGAGGTGGAGCTGTTCCGCTTTCCCGGGGGAAGCATTAACGCCTATAACAAGGACGTGTATGAGGACATTATTGACGTAATGACAGAGCAGGGATATGTCTATTTTGACTGGAATGCCAGCCTGGAGGATGCGGCAAAGAAAACTACACCGGAGATGCTGCTTCAGAATGCCCGGGAAAGCACGCTGGGGCGGAAAAAGGTGGTGATGCTGGCTCATGATATCCAGTATAATACCGTTTTGTGTCTGGAGGATCTGATCGACCAGTTTCCGGAATATAAAATGGAGCCGCTGTCCATAGAAGTAACACCCATTCAATTCTGACCTTGTGAGTGACTGTACTGTTCAGATACTGTTCACGGAGTGTTTTCGCGAGGTGTTTTTGTTCGCTGCTTTTATAATTCTTCTATTGTACTGTCTGAAGTGAAGGAGTATAATAACCCAGAAAGAAATGTGGTTTCGGAGTCTGGCGGCCCGGCGGTATTTTGGCCGGGTCCTTCCGATGTCCGGGGAAGAAAAGAGTTGCTTTGAACGGCGGAGCTGTGAAAAGTAACCGAAAAGAAGGAGCAGGCAATGAACAGGGATCTGACAGTAGGGGAACCGGGAAAGGTTTTGCGGCAGTTCTGTATGCCGCTGTTTGGGAGTGTGATTTTTCAGCAGCTTTACAATCTGGCCGACAGCTTTGTGGTGGGAAAGTTCGTGGGAGAAGAGGCTTTGGCGGCGGTGGGGAACAGCTATGAGATCACCCTGATTTTTCTGGCTTTTGCTTTCGGATGCAATATCGGGTGCTCTGTGATTGTATCCCGCCTTTTTGGCACGAAGGAGTACGGAGAGATGAAAACGGCGGTATATACCTCTCTGATTGCTACTGGGGTGCTGTGCCTGCTGTTGATGGGATTCGGGCTTTTGTGCAGCAGGTGGCTGCTGGAGCTGATCAATACGCCTGTGGAGGTTATGGGAGACTCCATGCTTTATCTGGATATCTATGTGTGGGGGCTGCCGTTTTTGTTTTTTTACAATGTCAGCACGGGGATTTTTTCGGCTCTGGGGGATTCCAGGACGCCGTTTATTTTTCTTGCCATATCGTCTCTGTCCAATATAGCTGTGGATGTATTGTTTGTGCAGGGATTCGGCATGGGAGTGGCCGGTGTGGCCTGGGCTACATTCCTCTGCCAGGGCGTCAGCTGCCTGCTGGCAGTGGTATTTGTGATCCGCCGTCTGAGTGCAGTCAGGACGGAGAAGCCTGCAGCTGTGTTTTCCTGGGCGATGCTTGGCAGGATCGGAGTGATCGCTGTTCCCAGCATTTTGCAGCAGAGCTTTATTTCTGTGGGAAACATTATCATTCAGGGGGTTATCAACGGGTTCGGCCCCAGCGTCATGGCGGGATATTCGGCGGCGGTGAAGCTGAACAACCTGGTGATCACGTCGCTGACCACTCTGGGAAACGGTATCTCCAATTTCACCTCTCAGAATTTAGGAGCGGGGAAGCTGTTTCGGGTCAGACAGGGTTTTCGGGCCGGCTGGAGGCTGGTGTGGATGATTTGTGTGCCGCTGGTGTTGCTGTACTGGTTTGCCGGACGTTTCCTGGTGTACATTTTTATGAAGGATATCACAGGAGAGGCCATAGATACGGGAGTCTTGTTTTTACGGATCGTGTCGCCCTTTTATTTTGCCGTGGCTCTGAAGCTGACTGCCGACGGAGTGCTTCGGGGAGCCGGGCTTATGGGCCGGTTCATGGCCGCCACCTTTACGGATCTGATTCTCAGGGTGGTGCTGGCCGTGGCGCTGGCTGTCCCTCTGGATTCTATGGGGATCTGGTGCGCATGGCCGGTGGGCTGGATCGTGGGAATGGTGATTTCCGTGGTGTTTTACCGCAGCGGGCCCTGGAAGAATGCCACGGAAGATTGCGGAAGCTTGGGGGATGACCCGGAGAAGAGCAGTCTGGAGAAGGGCTGAATTTCGCTGTTGCAATTTCCGTCAGTATATGCTACAATTTCACATGGTTGGCAAAGTGTTTCAATCATGGATGGGTTCCCGAGTGGCCAAAGGGGACAGACTGTAAATCTGCTGCAAATTGCTTCGGTGGTTCGAATCCACCCCCATCCATTTTCAGAGGGAGGCATTTGGAATTTTTAAGCCTGCTGGTATGGTGGAATAGGCAGACACAAAAGACTTAAAATCTTTCGGGGGCAACTCCGTGCCGGTTCAAGTCCGGCTACCAGCATTTTCAGGAATCCGCAATTTCAGCTGGACGCTGAGGCGGGTTCTTTTTCTTATACAATATTTGATTATGCCCAGAATACAACCGCCTGCTTGAGGCATATAACTACTATCTCATAATTGGTGGTATGCCGGAATGTGTTGATTCATGGATAAAGCATAAGGACCCGGCGAAAATATCTCAAATACAGCATGAGTTGATTGAAGTTTACGAGAATGATTTTTCTAAACACAACGGAAAGGTAAACAGCGGACGCATACTCATGGTTTTTCGCAGTATTGTTGCACAGCTCGCTAAACCAAACGAGAAGTTCATGTGCGGAGTTGTCCGCGAAGGCGGCAGAGCACGTAACTTTGAAGAGGCTATCGAATGGCTTGTTTCAGCCGGTATGCTCAATCGTGTTTATAATGTGGCTAAGGTGGAGCATCCTCTTCCAGCTTTTGACAAGCTGGATCAGTTTAAGCTCTTTGTATTTGACACCGGACTTCTCAAGCACCTGGCCGGCATAGACAACAGAGCAATTCTTTTAAAGACAGACTATCAATTCAAGGGTCCGCTGACTGAAAATTTTTGTTTACAACAGCTTCGCGGGCAGTTTCAGGTTGGGCTGAGATACTTTTCGGATAAGAACAATGAAATTGACTTTGTGCTGCAACATGGCACTGAGATTATTCCTATTGAAGTAAAAGGCGGTGAAGACAAATCTGCACCGTCTTTCAAAAAATATATTGCAAAACACCATCCAAAGCACGCGCTTCGCTTCTCGAAACGCGGCTATCGGAAGGATGGAGATATTATAAATATTCCTTTGTATCTTGCCCCAAAAACAAAAGAGCTGCTTTGAACGGCGAAGCCGTGAAAAGTAACAAAATACGGGGGCTAAATATGGTTGAATCCGCAGGGTGCGGGAGTTATAATGACCTTGTAGGCGATACTTGTACAGGAAAAGGAGACCGACGGTATGAAAAAATATCTGGTAGTAGTTGATATGCAAAACGATTTCATCGACGGAGCACTTGGCACTCCGGAGGCGCAGGCCATTGTCCCCGGGGTTTGTGAGAAAATTCGGCAGTATCCCAAGGATCATGTAATCGCCACCCGGGACACCCATCAGGCGGATTATCTGCAGACCAGCGAGGGAAAGTACCTGCCGGTGGAGCATTGCATTCAGGGTACCCGGGGCTGGGAGATCTGTGAGGAGGTGGCTTTGGTCATGCCCGCAGCCCGTGTGGTAGATAAGCCCGTATTCGGTTCCATGCAGCTGGCGAAGCTTTTAAAAGATATGGCAGAGGAGAACGCGCCGGAGGATGGGAAGGAGGAACCTCTGGAGATTGAGCTGGTGGGACTGTGTACGGACATCTGCGTGGTGACTAACGCCCTGCTTTTGAAGACGGCTCTGCCAGATGCGGTGATCCGGGTGGACGGGGAATGCTGCGCAGGTGTGACACCGGAAAGCCATCGGGCGGCGCTGCTGACTATGAAAATGTGTCAGGTGGAGGTTTCAGGGCTTTAATGCTCATGGAATGAAAATGAACGTAGAGCGGAATTAGGGGCTGGATATGAAATTTTTCCGTTACCTTTCACGGGTGCATCATGTTGCTTTGAATGGCGAAGCCGTGAAAAGTAACATTTTTCCGAAGGGTCAATGGCCGGAAGGAGGCCATTGAAAATTGACTGACTAAAATTGACGGAGGAAAAGGAACTGTTGCAGGACAGTTCCTTTTTTCGTTTAAGGGCTTCTTTTACCGAAAGATACAGGAGGAAGAGGAGGTTATGGAAATGAAGGACACAAAAGATATGCGGGAGTACGCAGAGTATTTGTTTGAGAAGGAGCTGTCTGAGGGAACTATCAGCATATATGTGAGGCAGGCACATCTTCTGCTTGCCTATCTGGACGGAAGATCCATTACCAGAAAGGAGATGATCCAATATAAGAGACATTTGATCGAAAAAAACAGAAAGGTTTCCACTACAAATTTATACATTGTGGCGGTGAACAGCTATCTGAAATATGCAGGCTTTGCCCACTGCACCATTAAGACAGAGCGCCTGCAGAAAAGCAGGTGCCTGGAAAATGTTATTTCCATGGAAGAATATAGAAAAATGCTTTCTTTTGCCAAGGAGAGCGGACGAAGCAAGTACTATTATATTCTAAGAGTGCTGGTGTTTACCGGTATCCGGATCAGCGAGCTGTCGTCACTGACAGTGGAGGTATTGAGTCTGGGGAAATTTACGGTGGGGAACAAGGGGAAGACCAGAGTGGTGTACCTGGCGCCCAAACTGATTGATGAGCTGATGGAATACTGCAAAATGGAAAAGATACAGCAGGGCGTAATATTCACAGGAAAGGACCGGCAGCCCATCAGCAGAGTGGCAGTGTATAAGATGTTTATTTTTTTGGCGGACATGACCGGTATCGAAAGGAAAAAGGCTCATCCCCACAGCTTCCGACATCTTTTTGCAGTGACCTATATGAAGCAGTATGCAGATTTAACGGGGCTGGCGGATATACTGGGGCATTCCAGCCTGGAGACTACTCGAATCTACACCGCCACCACGGCGGAGGAAAAGCGAAGGAGATTGAACGAGCTTGCATTTTAAAACCAGATCGACAGAATGGGATAAAAAGAAACAAAATACGATATTATGTCATCAAGACTTACGGAAGGAGGGATCAAGCTTGGAAATCGTGAAAAGTATTTTGACAAGAAACCCCTGTTATAAGGCCGGAAGAAAAATCAAGGTTCAAGGCCTCATGCTTCACAGCGTGGGCTGCCCTCAACCCTCGGCGGAAGCCTTCGTGCGGAAATGGGACAGGCCGGATGCGTCCAGAGCCTGTGTTCATGCGTTTATTGACGGAAATACGGGAAAGGTGTATCAGACACTGCCCTGGGATCACCGGGCCTGGCATGGAGGCGGCAGTTCCAACAACACCCACATTGGCGTAGAAATGTGCGAACCGGCCTGCATCAAATACACCAAAGGAGCTTCCTTCAGCTGCGGTGATAAGGAAGCGGCTATGGCGGTGGTCAGGAGGACATATCAGGCTGCAGTAGAGCTGTTTGCCTTTCTCTGCAGGGAATTTGGTCTGAATCCTCTGGCAGATGGCGTGATTGTCAGCCATAAAGAAGGTCATACCAGGGGGATTGCCTCGGGCCACGGAGATCCCGACCATCTTTGGAAGGGTCTGAAGAGCGGTTATACCATGGACAGATTTCGCGCAGATGTGGCAGCCATGGTGGAAGCAGCAGGACAGGAGAGGCCCGCCGGAAGCGGCAACTCAGAGGGAACAGCAGGTTCTGTACCAAGTCAGAAGACTGCGCCGGATACGGCATCCACCGCAAACCAGGAGGGCAGTCGAAAAACAACGTCGGATTCGGACTCCGTCGGTTCGGCCCGGAGCTCGGAAGAATCCCGCGGTCTTGGAACAGGCGGAATCATCCGGGCGGGAGCATTGGTGGAGATTTGCTCCACAGGGGTTTACTATTCGGGAAAGGGAATGCCTTCCTGGGTAAAAGGAGACCGGTGGCAGATCAAGTCTGTAAACGGCGACAGGGCTGTACTGGGAAAAAATCAGGCAGGAACTCATGAGATTAACAGTCCTGTTCATGTAAAATATCTGACAGTAGTGTCAGGCGTTTCGAGAAGTCATTCTGCCGCGGGGGTTGTGACAGAATCTGTTCAGAGGCCGAACCCGAAGGAGGCTTTGACCATTTCTGACCGGGGAACCGAGCTGGTGGCCAAATATGAAGGCTGTCGTCTGGAGGCTTACAAATGTCCGGCCGGTGTCTGGACCATCGGGTACGGCCATACCGCTGGAGTCAGCCAGGGGGACAGGCTTCCCTCCCGGGAGGCGGCAAGGGCGTTGCTGAAGGAGGACCTGAAGAAGTACGGAGATCATGTAAACAGCTGTGTGAAAAAGGGGCTGATCACTTTTCCCATCAACCAGAATCAGTTTGACGCACTTACCAGCTTTTGCTACAACTGCGGAAACGGAAATCTGCAAAAGCTGGTATCCGGCAGGGACGCGGCCACTATTGCGGAAAAGCTCTTGCTGTACAATAAAGGGGGCGGAAAGGTTCTTCCGGGTCTGGTCCGCCGCAGAAAAGAGGAAAGGGCGTTGTTTTTAAGCTGATAAGGGGCGAAGAGCAGTTACGAATTTATAATCTTTGGTAAAAGGAGGAGGTATTCATGGATTTACGTGACAGGAGTAAATTAAGATCTGCCAAAAGTGATGATTTTATCTATGAGGAGGAACTGGATCGGGAGCTGATCGCCATGGGGATGACCCGGAAGGAGCTGCGGGCGGACTTGAAGAATTATCTGACTCTGGAGCACCAGCCGGTGAAAATCGACCACTGCAGGGTCGGATCCGCTACGCTTGTGGCGGCTAGAACTTTGAAGAGCCAGTACCCCCGCTCCGTTTATGTTGTAGAATGGCTCAACAGGCTTACCATGGAGGAATTTAACAGCATAAGCTCTGAGAACGTAAAAAAAATATCCAGTTTGATGCGGTACCCCGGAGGGCTGCACGAATGGCTGATGATTGTGGAGATACCTGCCCTGAAGGAGATGGGGATAGACATGGAGCTGGTGAAGACCTGCCGGACACAGATCGCTCAGTGCAGATTTGCCTTGAATGAAAATGACACATCACTTTCCGGACGCCATGGCGGCAGCGGCAGCGGCAGAATGCATATTGCCCTCAGGGAAGCGCTGCAGAGTGCCTGCAATGAATGGAAAGAAGCTCCGTCAAAAGACCCTATGAATGTGCTGAAGAATCATTTGCTGGGGTTTGCACAAATTTTTTATCCCGGAGGTCCGGGTACTGTTCCCGATGGGCTGAAAAGGCTGATCCAGTAAAGCCCAGAAAAACAGAGTAGTATATTAGGATGCCCAAAACCCACTCTGGAAACGAGGAGGTACGTCATGCCGGGTGAGAGAGAATACAGGGAAGAGCTTTCCGATGAAGGCGGGTCGGGAGCGGGCTATAAAAAGAGCGATTTTATTCCGCTGGATGATCTGGTGTATGCACCGATCCACGCCCTTGCCCGGTCCAACCAACAGCTCCGGGCACAGGTGGTGGAGGATATCAAAAGTATGGGAACCCTGCGCCAGAACGGAAAGGAAGAGACGATTCGTCTCAGCAATATCAACATAGCCTATGAACAGGTGAGGCCGGAAGGGGATGAGGGCTACAGTGTGGACAATCTGCAGATGCAGGTGCCCCTGCTGTCCATTGTTCCGGTTACGAATCTGAATGTGGAAAAGGCGGAGATCGATTTTTCCACAGAGGTCAACGCAGAAAAGGGGGAGGAAGGCGCCTGCGTCATTACCGCCCGGATCTGTTCTCCGGAACAGAGAGAAAGCGATTTTCTGCCCCGGGTCAGCTACAGAATGCTGATCAAATCCCTTCCAGCCACAGAGGGAATTATGAGACTGACCGATATGCTCAGCTCCAACCAGATTGCCAAAAAAACCGATACAACACCTGTTGCCGTGGACGGCAACCTGGGAAGCAATGATCAGAAGGACATCTGGCAGCAGACAGCCAGACTGAGGGCCAAAATCAAGAAGCTGAAACAGCTCTACCAGAAGATTTCCGATATGATCGCACAACAGGAGCGGATGGAGCAGATCAGCAGGGATGCCTTTGAGGAGGCAACCAGAGAATTCGACAAGGATAAATATCTGATGGCACAGTCCAACATCGTAAACCGGATTATGGAATATCAGGAAAAAATCATGAACAGAGAAATCGAATTCGGATTGGAGAAGGACTATGAATAGCCGGCCATGCAGTCAGTGGCTTGAGCAGGCGATTTATGACCATGCACAGGAGCTGACGTTGGAAATGAACCTGAGACTTTTTCTGGACCGGGAGAATGGATTTTGCTGGGAGGAGGATCCGGACCGGACGCTTTTTGTGGAAAGCATTTCTATTGTAGACATCCGGTATCCTGAAAAGACAAAACCGGAGGTTCAGAGCAGAAAAAGGGCAATTTTCAGAATAGGAAGGCTTATTTTAGCTCTATGGAGACGGTTCAGAAGAATCGACAGCCCATGAGAAGCATAACAGGAAACGGGTGTGTGAAGGCACCCAGAGCATGGAGCCCGCAACAGGCGGGCAGAAAGGTGTATTTATGGCAATTGCGGAACAATTTGCAGGCTTACAGATGGATCAGCTGATCGGTGCACCACTGCGGGCGGCGGCAGACGCCAGCAATCAGCTGGCGAATTCCACGGCAGAATTTATCAACCGTGTGGGCTTTGATGCCAACGGAAATGTGCAGACAGTGGCCTTTGGCTACCAGAGACGCAGCGTCAACGAGGATGGCACCAGCAATCTGGATGAAATGAAGGTGAATGTGCCCATGCTGGCCATTGTGCCCATTCCCAATCTGCAGGTGGACGAGGTAAATATCCTTTTTGACATGGAAGTCAAGCAGAGCGAGAAACAGGAATCCTCCATGGATATGGGAGCTACTATCTCCGGCACATTGAATCTGGGAATTGTAAAAGTCAGCGTTACCGGTAATATCAGCACTCACCAGTCCAACACCAGAAGCTCGGATAATTCTGCCAAGTATCATGTGGATGTGCGTGCCACCAACCATGGCATTCCCGAGGGTCTGGCCAGAGTGCTGGATATGATGGCGGCCAACGTGGCTCCTACGCTGGTGGGCAGCAGTCTCAAGGACGGGAACGGACAGGATCTTTCGGGTCAGGCAAAGCTTAAGGCGGAGCGGCTGAAGGGGATCCGACAGGAGATCAGCCAGATCGAAAACCGCCTGGGAGCAGCCAGGGACGGCCTGGACAACAGCATTCGACAGATGAAACGACTGGGTGCCACCCAACTGAATGCGTTCCAGGGCAGGATGATGAAGCTGATGAATGATCTGGAGAAGGACAATGAGGAGGATGACAAAACCGCCGCAGCATATTCCCAGGCCATGGATGAGGTCAATCAGAGCTGGAATGCATTTCAGAATCAGGCGCCGGATATGATTCGCCTGCTGGTGGACTCCAACGACCAGTCCGACGGTGTATCTGAGCTTTTGGGTCTTCGAGGGCTGAGCGATATGGGCGAGGCAGAAAAGTACAGCGGCGGAGACTGCTATCAGGCTTTTGTCAGCGCCCAGAGAAACTCCATGACGGCCCAGGCAAACGTGAATACTATCGAGAAAGAGCTTTTTGACAAAAAGGCGGAATATAGCGATGTCATAGCAGGCCGGGCGGCGTTGCCGGAGTCGGGAGGATATGACGGTTCCGTGGACACGGAGGATCCTGAAGAATATTAACGCAGAGGAAGCAGGTCATGGGCAGGGAAGAAAAAACGGCTTTGGAGGACATCCATTATGTGAAGCTTGTTTCCATAGGAAGCGTCAATCCCAACAATCCCCTTTCGGATCAGTCAAGGGAGGCTCAGACGGCGCTTCTCAACAGGTGCCTTAATGAATACCCCAGGGGTATCATACTGGGGCGGGATGTAACGGTGGGGAAGTATCTGATCGGGGATCACCAGCTGACTATGGAAAAAATTACCTACCATGTGGGCTTTGTCAGAAAGCCGTCGTGGGAGGAGGACTCGTCAATATAGCATATACAAACGCAGGCCTCTGCAGGGGACTATGACGCAGGGGCTGCGCGGCGGAAAGAAGTGAGAGGAAATATGACAATCGAAACGAGCAGAGAGCAGGAAAAACTATGCTTAAAGGTAAAGGGCAGGCTGGACACAATGACATCGCCCCAGCTGGATAAAGAGGTGGAGACAAACCTGAAAGGAACGGAGCTGCTGACAATGGACCTTTCGGAGCTGGATTATGTTTCGTCGGCGGGACTCCGGGTGCTGCTCTCCGCCCACAAATCCATGAAAAAGCAGGGCGGGTCCATGGTGGTCCGGGGAGTCAACGAAGAGGTTCAGGAGGTTTTTACCATTACGGGCTTTTCGGAAATTCTGACAATCATGTGATTTTCTGGGAAACAGCCTTCCGGAGTTTGCACATTCCTCCTTTGACTGAGGCAATTTCGGAAGGCTGTGAGGAGGCAAGGGAATGGGAAGGCTGATGCTGAAAAACAAAGAAGGCGATGAACTGGAGGTGACATTCTGCCGGTACAGAGAAGGGGACGAGAGAGGAATGATCGACTGTATCCGGGATGAGTATGGAAATACATATTTTAAAAGGGAATTTTATGTCCCGGAATATATAAAGCGGAAGGCCGAGGAGGGAACCATCACTTTTTTGACAGCCCGGACACAGGATGATGAGATCGCCGGTATGATGATTCTGAAACAGTTTTATCCGGAGGAGTCCATGTGCGAGATCGCTTCTCAGATTTTCCGAAAAAGATATCGGGGATATGGGATTGCCATGCCTTTTTTTGAGTATGGCATGGAGATTCTCCGCTCCCGCTCTTATACCGCGGCGTTCTGTCTGCCTGTATTGTTTCACACTGTGACCCAGAGGCTTTTGTACCGAATAGGGCTGCGGGCTGCAGGGCTGGTGCTGAATGTATTTGATCTGGATCGGGTGATTCATTCTTATGACAATGGCAGGAACCGCAAGCACTCTCAGGGCGTGCAGGTATGCGCGTTGGGAAAAACAGATGCAGGGATCCTCTACATGCCGGCCCGGCATAGAGATTTCTGTGGAAAAATATACCGGAGTCTTGGGGTGAAATTTCAGATAGCGGAGCCAAAGGAAAATACGGCGGAAATGTCCGATGGGCAAGAGCGGGATTCAGGGGAGAATGCTTTGGGAGTGTTCCCCGGATACACGGACATGACATATAAAAACGATGATCTGCAGGCGAACCTGGAGATCCGGATCCACCGCGTGGGACAGGACCTGCCGGCCCGGATGAGGCAGCTGCATTCCCGGTTTCCCCTGAGAGGGAAGCAGACGGCGGGGATTTTCCTGAACTGTAATGATCCCGGGGCGATTAGGTCCTGTGAACTGCTGGAGGAAATGGGATATTTTTTCACAGGGCTGAAGCCATTGTGCAGTCAGCGGGAATATTTGATTCTGCATCATCCGGGTGAGGTGGAGATTTATTTTGACGATTATCAGGCCACGGAGGAATTCCAACGGCTGATTCAATACATTGAAAAGGAATACCAAAAGCGGCGAAAATGACCGGCAGGGAAAGGGGCGTCAGCATGGCGGGAAAAAGGAAGAAAATAGGACGCAAGGTAAACGGATTGCTATTGGCCATGGTTTCTCTCTCCATATTTCTGACAGGCGGGATCAGTATTTACAGTCTGTATACCATGAAAAAAATTTCTGTGGACAGCAGCAGGATGCTGGGACAGACAGCAGCAGATGATGCAGAACAGGCCCTGGAGGAAATGGCGGAGGAAAAGCTCAGGGATGTGGCGGTGGAGAAGGCCGCATATATAGAAGAAAAGTTCAGGGCGGTGGAGGCATATGTGCTGGGAATCGCGGAATTAGCCGGGCAGATCTATGATCATCCTGAGAGGTATCCGGACAGGATGGTAGACCTGCCCGTTCCCGATTCTAAATCCCTGGCGGTCCAACTGCTTTGGTCGAAGCGCCTGTCAGTGTCGACGCCGGAAGAACAGGCGGCGCTGCCCAAGACGGTGGAGGCGGGAGATGCCGCCAATACAGAGTTTTCCGGAGGAGAAGAGGAAGAGAGCGGCGGGGAATCTTCCGGAGGAGAAGAGGAAGAGAGCGGCGGGAACCCTTTGAGAACGAAAGGAGAGGAAACAGATCTGGAGCGGAATAAGTCGACGGAAGGAACTCCGGAGCAGGGGTTTGGGGAATGGGAAAGAATGCTGGGAGTCTTGACCTGTGCCTCGGAGGGAGAGAAAGGGGAGCTGCGGAAGCTGGGAAATATCCAGAATCTTTTGGAACAGTATAATTCTCATAATGACATGGTCTCATCCACATATCTGGCTACGGAAAGCGGCTGGATGATACAGGCGGATTATATATCCTTCAGTAAATATGAGGAGGAGCCTGAGACTGCAGAGGATGGGAAGACCCTGCTGCCCATGCTCTATGAGGCGGATGAAAGAGAGTGGTATGTATTGGCAAAAGAGGAGCCTGCCGGGCAGGTGATTTATACAGATGTAATCAAAGATGTTCATCGGGGAGAGGACTGCATTGTCTGTGCCAGCCCGGTATATCATAACGGAAAGATTGTGGCGGTGGCAGGTGTGGGTTCTTACCTGGAGACCGTGAATAATGCCGTTTTGGATACCATTATCGGACAGGAAGGGTATGCCTTTTTAGTAAACCGTAAAGGCCAGGTCATGGTATCCGGAAAAAGACAGGGAGAGACGGCGGCTTGTGCGGAACAGAATCTGGATCTGCGCCAAAGCGCCAATCAGGAGCTGGCAGAGGCGGCAAAGCGTATGGTGGCAGGACACAGCGGTTATCTGCAGCTGACGGTGGATGGGCAGGAGGTCTGCATGGCGTATGCGCCTCTGAGCCGGCTGGGCTGGAGCTTTGTGACAGTGATCGGCGTGGCGGAGGTTATTGCGCCGGCCCGTCAGAGCCAGGACACAATTCTTTCCCTGACGGATTACGCAGCGCAGGAGCAGGATGGGGCCATCCGGCAGATGCTCGCCTATCTGGTGGCAGTGCTGGCCGCGGTGACCTTTTTGGTGAGCTTGACCGGTACCTGGTTTTCCCATAGGCTGACGGAGCCTATCCGCAGGCTTATTGGGGAGGTGGCCAGGATCGACGGAGGAAATCTGGATTATCGAATCCAAATGGAAACGGAGGACGAAGTGGAGGATCTGGGAAATGCATTTAACGGAATGGCTGACCAGATACAGAAATATATCAAAAATCTGGCGCTTGCCACGGCGGACAAGGAGCGGATCCGCACAGAGATCCAGGTTGCCTCCCGGCTTCAGGCGGACATGCTGCCCGACGCGGAGGGAGCGTTTGCGGAGAGAACAGAATTTTCACTGTATGCCTCCATGACGCCGGCCAAGGGTGTAGGCGGAGATTTTTACGACTTTTTTCTGCTGGATGAGGATCATTTGGCACTGGTTATTGCGGATGTATCAGGAAAGGGAGTCCCTGCCGCTCTGTTTATGGTGGTGTCCCGCACTCTGATCCGCAGTCATGTGGCCGCCGATACTCCACTGGAGCAGGTCATGGAGGAAATCAATGACAGCCTGTGCGACAACAATAAAAACGGTATGTTTGTCACGGCCTGGATTGGAATACTGGTTCTGTCCACAGGAAAGCTGTCCTTTGTCAATGCCGGCCACTGCCGTCCGCTGATCAGAAGGCAGGACGGGACTTGCGTTTATGAAGATTCCCTGGGCGGCTTTGTTCTGGCCGGGATGGAGGATACGGTCTATCGCGGATCACGGATCCGCCTGAGACAGGGAGACACGCTGTTGCTTTACACGGACGGAGTGACGGAGGCCACCAACTGCCGGGAGGAGCTTTACGGAGAACAGCGTCTGATGGCAGCGGCAAAAAGCAGTGGAGGCTGCCCGCCCAAGGAATTGTTGAACAGAATATGGCGGGATGTGGATTCCTTTCAGAAGGATGCAGAGCAGTTTGACGACATTACCATGATGGCGGTGGCCTATCATGGAAAGGGCTTTGCAGAGAAGGCAGGAAGGCCGGTGGTAAAGAGCATTCGGGAGTTTTCGGTCTTTGTGGAGGATGTTCTGGCGGAAAAGGGGGTGTCCCTGAAGACGATTCTGAAGATTCAAATGGCGGTGGATGAGCTGCTGTCCAATATCTGTTATTACAGCGGCGCCGGGGAAATGACTCTGGCAGTCCGGGTGGAGGAGTCGGAGGAAGTGGTGGAAGGATCCACAGATAAAGGGGCAGAGGAGCTGACATACAAGTCCGGGGATTGTTCTGGCAGCAGACGGGTGACTCTGATCATTGAGGATGACGGCATTCCATACAATCCTTTGGAGAGGCCGGATCCGGATGTGGAGGAGCTTTTGGAGAAGAGGACTCAGGGAGGCCTGGGAATATATTTGGTCAAAAAACGCATGGACCAGATGGAGTATGAGTATAAGGATGATATGAACCGCCTGACTCTGAGGAAATGGGATGTCTGAAATGCGAAGCAGCCGTTTTGGACTAACAATTTTGTGGAAATTTTGCTCTCCGGGTGGTATACTGTCCGAAAAAGGGCAGAGATCTGCCCGGGGAGAAGCGGATTAGTATGACACAAATATTTGACACACATGCCCATTATGACGACGAAGCATTTGACCAGGACAGAGAGGAGCTGCTTAAGCAGCTGCCGGAGAAGGGGATTGCCAGGGTTGTAAACGTAGGTGCGGGATTGGCTTCCTGCAAAAGGACAGCCGGGCTGATGGCCGATTATGACTATATTTATGGAGCCATGGGAGTTCATCCGGAGGAGACAGCCGGTCTGCAGGAGGGCGATATGGACTGGCTTGGGCAGCAATGCCGGCTGGATAAATGTGTTGCGGTGGGCGAGATCGGCCTGGACTACTACTGGGACAGCCCGGACCGGGAGACCCAGAAAAGGTGGTTTGCCCGTCAGCTGGAGCTGGCCAGAGAGGTGAAGCTTCCGGTAATCATTCACTCCCGGGATGCGGCAAAGGATACCCTTGATATCCTGAAGGCGGCGAAGGCCGGTGAGATCGGCGGAGTCATTCACTGCTACTCCTATACGAAGGAGACGGCCAGAGAATTTCTGAATATGGATTTCTATTTCGGAATCGGAGGAGTTCTTACCTTTTCCAATGCAAAAAAATTGAAGGAGGCAGCAGAGTATATTCCTCTGAACCGTATTGTGCTGGAAACCGACTGCCCCTATCTTGCGCCGGTGCCTAACCGGGGGAAGCGCAACAGTTCTCTGAATCTTCCTCATGTGGCAGCGGCGCTGGCGCAGATCAGGGGACTTTCTCAGGAGGAGCTCCTGAAGACTGTCTGGGATAATTCCCTTCGTCTGTACCGCATGGAACAGGCATGACGAAGGGAAACTATCTTCGGAGCCGTCTGATAATAAGGGCTCCGGCGGCTGACAGGAGGCCTGCGGACAGCATCCAGATCTTGGGAGAGTAGCTGCCCGCAGTCATGGAAAACAGATAAAAATTGCCCAGCTTGTTTCCGGCCCCGTAGTTGACGGCATAGTATACCAGAGGGATCATATATCCGGTGACGGTATTATTGCACAGGGCCGAGGCGGCCATGCCCAGAGAGCCCAGAAATATGGCATCGGCCAGGGTCCCGGACACCAGGCGCATGGTTATGTCACAGCCCCGGAGGGCCATATACCCCGAGAACAGACTGATCAGAACCGCCAGGAGAACTAAGGAGCAAAGAATTCTGGCCAGCCAGATTCTTACAGGATCCATGAATTTGGAAAAAATCAGGTCGCTGATGTCTCTGTCCTGTTCCGGCTGGAATACGGGGGTAAGCATTACGATTCCCAGGAGAGCTACAAACATTTCCAGGGGGACAGCCGAGGAATTTTGGTCCAGGTTCGCCGTTCCCGCCAGCAGGGGCACCAAGGCCAACAGGATAACGGAGAGAAAAAAGGGCCGCAGGACATTATGCTTTAAATCTAATTTTAACATGAATCTTTCCCTTTCTTTTTGCATCAAATATCAAAATGGTGCCGGCCACCAGGAGAAGAGAGATGACCACAAGCGCCAGGCGATTTGCCATAAGTGCGTCAAAGTGCGCCAGATAATCCCAGGTTCTGAACCAGGAACTGGGTCCTGAGTTGTGCCTGGGCGACAGCCGCAGCAGAGAGTAGTTGGCGGCAACGGAGCGGTATCCCAGATTTGTATCCATGAGCCACCACAGCCCCTGAACAGCTATGGCGATGGGAGAGTCTGTGAGCTCGGTGAGGAGCATGCCCAGGGCAGACACGAGCATAACCTGGGGCATCAGCCATCCCAGATCGTACTTCAGTGGCGCCAGGTAATCCAGAACGGCGCCTTTGTAATTTCCCCAGGCAGAAGCGTTGGAAATATAGGACAGTAGGATTACAAATCCCATGACAGAGACAATAACGGCGCAATATCTGGCAAGAATCAGCCTTGCGCTCCGGATCTGCCGGACATGAACCAGTTCTGTCATTTTTGCCCGCCGATCCCGCAGGCTCATGCTTACTCCCAGAAATACCGGCAGTATGGACAGTACCATTACTCCCGCGTAATCAGAGAAAAGGCGGGCGTATCCGCCGGTGATTTTATCCCGGCTCACTGCCAGCTCGTACCGTTCCAGAGCCTCCTCATAGGTCAGAGGAACTGCCCCGAAGCCGATCAAGGTATTGGCCGCATAGGAAGAACCGCCGCCCAGAAGATCATCGGCACGCTGCATCAGCTCTTTAAACCGGGAATATTCCATATCCCCGCGCACGGTGGGAACGAAAGAGGAATCGGGTGAAGGGCTTTCCGCCTCCGGATCGGATGAAAGTCCGTCATTCTGAACCGTAAAGGAGACGCCTTCCTCTTCGCCGGAGGAACCGGCCCCATTGTTATCAAAATCGATGGTAAAGCTGCCGTTTCCGCCGCCGTTCTCAGGAGCAGCTTTTTGCTGCTGAAGCAGCACCGTCATGTCCTCATCCGTGATGAGAGACAGGATTTCTGCCATTTCCGCCTGCTGCCGTTCATTCAGCCGTATGGTTTTGATAAATCCGATGGGGTAGGTAATGTAGCGGTTTTCGCTGAATTCACTCCAGAGCTCTTCCAGGGCGGCGGGCATAACGATTTCCGGAATCTCCACGTTTTTTGTGCCGTAATTGCCGCCGGGTTCAGGCCTGGTCATATAATCGCCGGAAAAGTCCAGAGCGCCCTGAGAATACAGGGCCAGTACGGTGACTACGGCAAACACCAGGAAGGATACGGAGAATATGTTCTTTTTCAGCTCTTTGAGAAACAGCATCATTTGTCACCTCCCATATCCTCCCGGGACGGAAGCTCCCGGACCCCATGCGCAAGGAGACACCAGGTATAAGCATCCTCGATATTTGGTTCCGCCGATTCCGCATCCGGCTGTGCTTTATCCGAGAGAAAACGCAGATGGATCTTTTTTCCCTGGACATGCATGCCTGTGACAGCCAGTTCCTGTTTGAGCTTATTTGATTCCGCCCTGTCTGTAACTTTTGTAAATACCTTTCCCCGGGCGGTATCCAGAAGCTGTTCCACGGTTCCGTTGTATACTACCTTTCCCTGGTTCAGAATGGCAATATCCTCGCAGGCGGCTTCTATATCGCCCACAATGTGAGTTGAGAGGATGACGATTCGATCTTCAGCCAGCTCGGAGAGCAGATTGCGGAACCGGATTCGTTCCTCGGGGTCCAGTCCCGCCGTGGGCTCGTCTACGATCAGCACCCTGGGATCATTCAGCAGTGCCTGGGCAATTCCCAGACGGCGCTTCATCCCTCCCGAGAGCGCTTTTATTTTTTTGTGACGCTGATCCGTCAGATTTACCTTTTCCAGAAGGCGGTCTGTGCGCTGGCGCCGTTCCACGGCGGCCAGGCCGGACAGGATTCCCAGGTAATCCATGGCTTCGGCCACGCTCATGGTGGGATACATGGAGAATTCCTGGGGAAGATAGCCAATAATCCTGCGGATTTCGCCGGCATTTTCAATGGGAATTCCGCAGACACGGATTTCTCCGTCCTTTTTGGGAAGCAGACAGGCCAGTGTTTTCATCAGAGTGGTTTTTCCTGCACCGTTTCTTCCCAGCAGGCCGAACATTCCCTGACGAATGGTGAGATTAATATCGCACAGAGCCTGTTTTTTTCCATAATATTTGTTCAGTCCTTTTATTTCGATCAAATCGTTCATACTGTTTCCTTCCTCCGTTGAATTTTCAACCCTGCGGTTGAGTTTTTCTGGATGATAGACAGTATAAACCGGGATTTTCAACTTTTTATCAACATATAGAAATTTCTTTAGTAAGGGGAATGGCATACGAATCAGGGCGTTTTTTGCCGGAATGCGGCGGTAACCATACCTCCGTCTGCATTTTCCAGCCGCAGGAAGCCCCCGTGCTTTTCGCACAGAATTTTACAAATATTGAGTCCCATTCCAAGGTGTCCGCCTTCTGAGTCAGTCATGGCCTTGTAAAAGGGCTTGACGGCGTTGGCCAGATCCTTTTGCGTAAAACCTTCTCCGTCGTCTTTCACCGTAAGGAATAGGCATTCGTCCCGGCATTCGGTGGAAACGCTCACATTTCCTGTCGCAAAGCGGACAGCATTGGAAAGCAGGTTTTCATATACCCGCAGAACCACGGAAGGATCAAGCAAAAGACATACATGCTTTTCGAAAGGGCAGGAAAAGTGGAATTTTTTTTCCCGGCACAGGCATTTCCCCGTGGACTGCAGCTGCAGGAGCAGCTCATCGAGCTCCACGGCAGCCGGGGTGATGTTTATATCCTCCAGGCGCTGAAGCTCGCTCATAGCCGTCACATAATCTTCCAGGCGCATAATATGCCGTCTCATCGTCTCCGCGGAGGAGATGATTTTTTCCTCCGACATTTGAGGAGCGTATTTGGCCAGCATTTCGCTTTGGCCCTTCAGCACGGTGAGAGGGGTACGCAGATCATGGGAAAATGCGGCGTTGAGCCGTTTTCGCTCTTCTACCAGACGCCACATTTCCATATTGTTATCCTGCAGAGCCGCTCTCATTTTTTCAAAGGAAGTACAGAGCCTTTCCAGCTCATTGCTTCCGTTCCAGGTAATTCGAAAATCCAGATCATTATCCGCTATGCGGTCTGCGGCATGGTCCAGAAGCTCCAGGGGCTTCTGCATCTGGCGCTTATAAAACAGCGCACCGGTAATTACGATGAAGACGGCGAAGCACAGAGGTACAATTGCTACGGAAAGAATGTTGAGGATGTTATATATGGTATTTTCCAGAGGTGTAAATGATAATCTGGGACTTTGGGCATTGGTATGATATTGAATGCCAAGACTGTTTTGGCTGTCTGTTTTCAGTGAATCCTGATTTTCACAAAAATCCAGAGATACCTCCAGGCGGGTGCCTTCGAAATCTGACGCATATTTTTTGTAAAGCAGAGTCTGGCCCAGCTGACACAGACCGGAAAGAAGCAGGGACGTGAAAAGAGCGGCAGTCAGACATCCGAATGTGTAGACTATGAAGGCGGTCCGGATGGATTCCCGGCGGAATATTTTTCTGATTTTTACTTTACCCATTTGTAACCTACCCCCCAGACGGTTTCGATACAGGGGCCAAGGCCTGCGGAGGCAAGCTTTGCCCGTATGCGGCGGATATGCTCGGCCACCACGGAAGGCTCTCCGTCGCAGCCGTAATTCCATACATGCTCATAGATCTGTTCCTTGCTGAATATCTGACCCGGGTGCCGGGACAACAGCTCCAGAATGTCGAATTCCTTTCGGGCAAGGGGAATAGGCGCATTTTTCCGGTAAAGGCATCTTTCCGTATAATCTATGGCGAGCTCATCATTAAATCGAATTCTGGAGGAGGTGCTTTTCCTGTGCTCCCGCCGCAGATGTGCGGCCACCCGCGCACCCAGCTCTTCCACGGAGAAGGGCTTTACAATGTAATCGTCAGCGCCTGCGCCGAAGCCCACGATCTTATCGCTGTCCTCCACTCTGGCAGTGAGAAAGAGGATGGGACAGGATATGTGAGCTCTGATCCGGGAACAGATTTCCAGCCCGTCCATATCGGGCAGATTGATGTCCAGCAGTATAAGGTCCGGCTGCATTTCGGCCTTTTTCAGCGCTTCCGCTCCGCATGCTGCCGTCATGGTGCTGTACCCATTATATAGAAAAAAGTCGCTCAGCATGCTCAGAATGTCCGGTTCGTCGTCAACAATGAGGATTGTTTCTTTCATGGGAATCCTTTCATCTATGGAACTCCTTTGCTGCCGTTGATTAACACTCTTTTTTCACGGAAAATGGAATTCCAAGGGGGGCCAAAGAAATTTACAATACAGTATACTCGGAATCGGGGAGAGTATCAAGCATAATGGAAAGATACGGATTGTAAAATATAGGGGGACATGTTATAATGTCCTCGAAAATCCAGCCGTTGTCCGTCTGCTGCGCTTTGAGAGTTTCTGCATTGTAGAACCTGGCCGTTTTAATCGGCTAAAAATATTTATTTTACGTATGTATTTTCCTTGACAAACATATCATATTAGATATAATATACCCAATACGATATAATTGCCAAGGGGGTATATTATGCAAAAAATCAGTGTGAACAGAGAATACCTGGAGAGCGTCGATGTGAGTCTTATGATGGAGCCGGCAGAGTGGAAGTACAGGTATTATGAGCAATACTACTTTAAAACGGGCAGGCTTCCCTTCGGTATTCTGGTGGATGAAAACAGAGTTCTGAGGGACGGTTATATTTCTTACCTGCTTTGGAGGACGTACAGTGTGGAGCCGGAGGCCTGGACACTGCATTCTTCCTGTGTCAGCATGAAGACGGTGGTGGGAAGGAAGGCAATCCGGCATGGGGGCCGGTTCTATTTCAGGGAATCGGAGAGGAATGCATGGCTGTATGACCTGGATGCGCCGGTGGTGCCGGGGGATGTGGTGATTGCGGATTCAAAGGGCGGTTATGTGTTTGTAGGCGTGGAGGAAGTGCGGTATGTGGCGGGAGGTCCGTCCATGGGGCAGTACAGGAGGGCCAGAAAGCACACCGGCAGCTGTATCGTGTAAATTTCCTGGGACATGAAACGTCCGGATTTGGCAGAAAGCGCAGAGAAGCTTCAGGAGAGTCGAAGGAGGAACATATGCAGGGAAAAAGCAGGATGGACTATATCTATATTAACGGTGAAGAGCAGGTACTGATAGAGCCTCAGCAGATCAGTGTGAGAAACGACGTGATTCAGCAGTACCGCAAGTGCCGGAAGGATAAGAAGATGACTCAGTCCGAGCTTGCCAGCCGCACAGGGATATCTCAGCCGAATATTAATCGTTTTGAGAGCGGAAAGTATAATCCGTCGTTGGAGATGATGGTGAGAATTGCCATGGCGCTGGACATGGAGCTGGATATCCGGTTAAAGGAAAAAAAGGCGGAGTAGCAGATGAAAAAGCGTTTTCGCCCCAAAGTCCTGACGGTGCTGTGCATATTGGGGGCAGTGCTCTGCCTGCTGGCCGGGGCGGTTTTCGGCAAGCTTGTCAGGCCGAATATTTTGCTGGCACAGGGCTTGGAGAAAGTGGGATTTTTGGCAGTATACGGACACGGCTCTGCTGGAAGGCTGCGGCGGCACAGAGCCTTATGTTGACTGTAATGTATTTTCCGGAACGGCGGAAGAGCTGACGCAGTATATTTTGTGAAAGCGTCCGGGGCCCTGCGGGAACCGCACAGCCAGAATGACCATGGGAAATTGGCTTGGAAATTGCCAAAAGTTGAATAATTTCTTAATATTTCGGAGAATAAATGGACAAAATAGGGGTCTTGGGGATAAAATAGGAGAAAAGCAAAAAGTAAGTAAATGAAAGGAAGTATTATGAAAAGAAAAGTACTGGCAGCAATTATAATAGCAATGGGCATCCTTGCAGGGTGCGGAGGCGATGGCGGCAATCCGTCACAGTCTCTTCCGACGCTGGATGATGATTCTGTATCCACGGAGAGCTCCGATGAGACCGATCAGTCCAGCGAAGAGACTCCGCCGGAGTCGGAGGAGTTTGTGGGAGACATGAAAAAGGGCGGGGAGACTCACACCATTGGTGAGAGGACAGAGGTTAACGGGCAGAAGCAGAGCTATCTGACCGGCGAGTGGAAGCCCACTGAGGTGGTGGATCGGAGAAATATGGCGGTTATGATCGATAATATCAAGATCGCTCTTCCCCAGTACGGCATTTCCCAGGCGAGCATTATCTATGAGGCTCCCGTAGAGGGCCGGATTACCCGACTGATGGCTCTTTTTGAGGACTATGACGACCTGGATCACATTGGACCGGTCCGCAGCAGCCGTGATTACTACATATATGAGGCCATGGCCTATGATTCCATTTACTGTAACTGGGGTCTTGCAAGGCCTTGGGTGGAGGAGCTGATCAACTCTGACAAGATTGACAATATCAGCTGTCCTCTGGCAGGAATCAATGACGGGGCGGCCAATTCCTTTGATCGTCTTGTCAGATCCGGAAATATTCCTCTGGAGCATACGGGATATATGTTCATTAATGGATATAATAAGGATGTGGACAGTAAGGGATATTCCAAAACCTACAGAAGCAGCTTTGTGCAGGCGTTTACCTTTGCAGAGGATGGCTATCTGGCCACCTATGACAGCTATCCTGATGCCACCCAGGTGTATCCCGGCGGACCTTCCGGACAGACCAATGAGGGTGGTTACGGCAAGCACAATCCCTGCTTTACATACAATCCGGAGGACAGACTTTATTACCGTACTCAGTACAGAGAGAACCATATTGACGAGATGAACGGCGAGCAGCTGGCGGTGACCAATGTTGTCTTTAAGGTCTGCCACGGCGAGGAGAGACTGCCGGATGATCCCAGCTATGATTATCTGAAGTTTGATCACACAGGCTCCGGAAATGCCTATGTGTTCACCAACGGAAAGGTGATCAAGGGAACCTGGCGCCGCAGCGGCGACAATGAGCCGAATCTGTTCTTTGACGAAAGCGGCAATGAGATCGTGCTGAATCAGGGAAAAACCTGGATCTGCTGCATATGGGACTCCTTTGAGAACTGCATTTCTTATGAGTAATATGCGCATATATTGAAACAACCAGGAGCTGCGGCCTGTGAAGGCTGCGGCTCCTTTGCTGTACATGGGGGAATTTTCAAAAGAAATGTATATTTGCGGGTATCGATGGGAGTAACGCAGGAAAGCTGTTGTGAAGCAGGTCTGCATGAGAGGAGACAGTCATATTGGATAAGAAAAGGAAACGGAAAAAATTATGGATACTGTATCTGTGTATGTGGGTGGTTATCGCTGCGCTGAATGCAGCAGCCTGGAACAGTACAGCTTTCTGTGACTGGTATATTGCCCATGTGTTTCCTGTGTGGGTGGGCACATATGGCAGGCTGACAGGCTTATTTCCCTTTTCCGTGGGGGAGTGGATGCTTGCAGCAGGGCTGGCGCTGGTGACGGCGGCAGTTTTGCTGGGGATTGCATGGGCAGCCGTCAGGCTGTGCAGTGTAATTCAGGATTGTTGGAAAAAGAAAGCATCCGGAGAAAGAAAGGGTGAAAGGGGAACCCTTGGTCAGGCCGACAGATATGCCGGATTTGAAAGGGGTGTCAGGCGTTTCTTCCTGTTCTTTGCCTGGACGTTCCTGGGTGTCTGCTTAATTATGACATTAAACTGCTTTATTCTGTATCATGCATCCACTTTTTCGGAGCATTATTTTGGGGAAAATGACCGGGAATATACTTTAGAGGAGACTATAAGGCTTTACAATATGGTGGCGGAGGAGTGCAATCGGCTGTCACAGTGCATACAGAGAGACGGTACAGGAATGGCGGTGTATGTAAGCGCAAAAAAAGGAAATGATGCCGGCGGAGAGGCTGCGGCTATGGCGGATACGGCCAGGATGGTGATGAAGAGTCTCGGAGCGGAGTATCCTCAGCTGGACGGATATTATCCCCGCCCAAAGGCACTGTTTTTTTCGGATTTTATGTGCCAGCAGTATATGCAGGGGTACTACTTCCCTTTTTCCATGGAGGCCAATTATAATGACGTGATGCACATTTTAAATATTCCGTCTACCATGTGCCATGAATTGGCGCATCTGCGGGGCTATATTTTTGAGGATGAGGCAAATTTTATCGGTTATCTGGCCTGTGTAAGGTCAGAGGATGAATTTTTTCAGTATGCAGGTTATCTCAGTGTGCTGAATTATCTGTATAATGATCTGGTCAAGGCCCGTAAGGGGAATCCGGAGGCGTTTGAAGCAGCTGCGGAAAGGGTGCCGCCTGCCGCCATCTCGGAACAGGTATGGGAGGATAATATATTTGTGACAGAAGAGGAATGGAATCGTATAAATGAAAGCGCCTTGATCGATACGGAGGTAGTGGACAAGGCGGCGGATGTTTTTATAGACACAAATCTTAAGGTTAACGGGGTATCTGACGGAAAGGTAAGCTACAGCCGGGTGGTGAGGCTTTTACTGCAGTATTACTATGCGGAAGGGGCCAAATGGCCCGCCGGGGTGGAAGAATGATAAACAGACAGCTGGAAATGATCTATATATTAATGGACAGGGGAACCGTGACGGCGCAGGAGCTGGCGCAGCGCTTTGAGGTTTCCCAGAGGACAGTCTACCGGGATGTGGAAAGCCTGTCCATGGCGGGCATTCCGGTTTATGCCAGCAGGGGAAAAGGCGGAGGGATCAGGCTGATGGATCGCTTTGTGCTGGATAAGCGTCTGCTTTCCCAGGAAGAACAGCAAAAGATCCTGGCTGCCCTTGCCAGCATGCAGGAGACGGGAGCCCTGGGAGAGGGGGAAATTCTTGAAAAGCTGGGAACATTTTTTAAGGCAGATCCTGTAAGCTGGGTCTCCATAGACTTTTCGGATTGGAGCGGCAGACGGGGAGAGCTGTTCGATCAAATCCGAGAGGCTATTTTGGGAAGAAGGGTAATGACTTTTGACTACTATGGGCAGTATGGGGATATGAGCAGGAGGCAGGCAGAGCCGGTGCAGCTTCTTTTTAAAGAATATACCTGGTATGTGCGGGCCTGGTGCCGCACCAGAAAGGCTATGAGACTGTTCAAGGTTCTGCGCATGAAGCGGGTAGAGGTTCTGGAGGAGATCTTTGAGGTCAGACATATCGAAGCCGGGTATACGCAGGCCGGGCAAACGCAGGCCGGACATATGAATTCCGGCGGTGCGGACGGCGGCTGTGAAAACAGTAAAGTGAAAGCGGATAAGCTTCCGGAAGCCTGTGAAGAAAATGGACTTCCGAAGGAGGAACCGGTCTATACGGAGGTAGTGGTACACATTGACCGGAAGGAGGCCTACCGAGTTTATGACCGGTTTGAGGAGGACGAGATCACAGTACTTCCCCAGGGAGATTTTGAAATCCGGCTTCATTATCTGGTGGACGACTGGGTTTATGGGATGATCCTGGCCTTTGGGGACAGCGCCAGGGTGCTGGAGCCGGAATGGATCCGCCGGGAGATGGGAAGGAGGATCCGACGAATGTGGGAGTATTATGAGGGAGAGCAGAAAAGTCAGGAGAAGGAAAATCAGGAGCAGGAAGGGGAAGACAAATGTTGAATATAGCAGTATTATCAGATATACATGGCAATGGTGCCGCTTTGCAAAAATGTCTGCTTTATGCCGTAAACAGAGGGATAGAAACCTTCATTTTTCTGGGAGACTATCTTGGTGAACTGGCATACCCTCAAAAAACAATGGACATTCTATATTCGGTGAAGGATAAGTATAGATGCTTTTTTATTAAGGGAAATAAGGAAGATTATTGGATAGATTATGAAGATCAGCCCGGGGGCTGGAAGGAATATGATTCAACTACGGGGTGCCTTTATTATACATATCACAATTTAACCAAAAAGGATATGCACTTTTTTAAGACTCTTCCATTTAAAATGGAACTTGAATTCCACGGCCTGCCTCCAATAACAATTTGCCATGGTTCACCTCGAAAAGCCAATGAAAAGCTGCTGCCTGACGATGAAAGAACTTTTCTGATTATGGAAAATAATGTCAGCGATTATATTTTATGCGGACATACCCATATACAGGGAAAGATAGAGCATAACGGAAAAATAGTGCTGAATTCCGGCTCCGCAGGCTTTTCAATGAATAGCGGCGGCAGGGCACAATTTATGATTTTGAAAGGAATGCAGGCCAAATGGGATTATGAGTTTATCAGCCTGGAATATAATGTTGAAAATGTTATTGCAGAGCTGCATTCTTCGGGACTAAGCAGGAAAGCGCCATACTGGTGCAAGATATCAGAAAATTTTCTGAGAACAGGTGAAATATCCCATGGCGTTGTTTTGGAGAGGGCAATGATGTTATGCAGGGATAAACTTGGAGAATGCAGCTGGCCCAATATACCGGAGGAGTGCTGGGAACAGGCGGTGAATGAATTGATTAAATTCTGATATTTTTAAAATATGACATGCACTTGTCAAGTTTAAAATAGTATAGTGGTTATATGTTCCGGAGGCGCCGGGCATGAATATATTTCGAAAGACTATTGAAACTGGAGGATGAGTACATGGAAAAACAAAATCAGGAACTGAAAATCTGCCAAAGCTGCGGAATGCCCATGCAGGAGGACCAGTATGGAACGGAGAAGGACGGCAGCAGCAACGAGCTGTATTGCTGTTATTGCTATAAGGGTGGTGCCTTTGTACAGGACTGTGACATGGAAGGCATGGTGGAATTCTGCGCGCCCTTTGAAGTGGAGGGAGGCCGCGCCAGGACTCTGGAGGAGGCCAAGGAAGGTCTGAGGAAATATTTCCCGACGCTGGAGAGGTGGAAGGCGTAGAAAATTGCCGCAAAAGGATTCCGGCAAAAGGTGAAAAGGCGTGGTAACAGTTCGGCGGCTTGTCTGAACTGCTGCCACGGTGTAAAATTTTTTTCTGTTTTTTGTATTTAGGTATTGCAAAATGGAAATACTTCGTGTATAATTCATCAAGTAGTGAGAAATAGGGCTATCGCCAAACGGTAAGGCAACGGACTCTGACTCCGTCATTTCAAGGTTCGAATCCTTGTAGCCCTGTTACAAAGCCCCGGTGGAGAGATTCATCGGGGCTAATTTTTGCTGTAAAATCAAGGGTTTGCGGGCTTTGAAGCCGTAAATTATTCTGTGGGCATGAAATTTTTTTCTGCTTGCCAATCTGCAGCCTTTGTGTTACCATGAATTGGTTACCAAAATAGAAAGAGATTCCGGAAAGGAGGGCTTACCGTGCAGAATAACAACAGACAACATCAAAACAAAATAGTGAAACCGATTATCAAAGGTACAGCGCTCCGCAGGTATGATAGATAGTTTTGCTGTGGCGGCACCTTTGGGGTGCTTTTTTTGCGCCCATTTTTAGGAAGATAGGAATTTTTAAGGAGACGAAAATCATATGAAAACAGTAAAAGGCATTTACGCCGAAGCAAAAATATTTACGGACGATGTGGAACAGTACGCGGAGGCCCAGGTAAAATTGATATGTGACAACCAGGTGGCGGAGGGCAGCAGAATACGCCTGATGCCGGATATCCATCCCGGCAAGGTGGGGCCCATCGGTTTATCCATGATCGTCACGGGCAAAGTAATCCCACAGCTTCTGGGAGTGGATATGGGCTGCGGTATGACCTGCGTAAAACTGAATAAAAATAATGCGGAATTTCAGAAGCTGGACCGGGTCATTCGGGAGAATGTGCCCTCAGGGTTTGCCATAAGGAAGGAGCCGCACCATATGGCGGAGGAATTCCCTTATGATAAGCTTCACTGCGCCAGGCATATCAACAGGCAGAAAGCGGAGAAAAGCCTGGGCACTCTTGGCGGCGGCAATCACTTCATAGAGCTTGACAGAATGCAATTATGTGAGCAGCTCTTGTTTGTAAAATGGTAGTCATATGAAAACAAAATAGCCGCCGCCTTATGATAGCAGTACATAAAAGCAGTACGCCCGAAAATGAGTTGCTGCTTTTTTATGTGGAAGAAATGATGTTTATTAAAATTTCAGGATGCGAGGGTGGTAAAAGAGAGGCAGAAATGCTATACTGAATCATATAGAAAAGGATCGGCAGGGAAGGGACCTTGACGAATGCCACGAGGGTCAGGAGACAGACAAGGAGAAGACTTATGACGGATGTGATCGTAATCGGCGCAGGCGTGACAGGATGTGCCATCGCCAGAGAATTGTCCCGCTTTGAATTGAGAGTGCAGGTGCTTGAGCGGGCCTCGGATGTGTGCGAGGGAACCTCCAAGGCAAACAGCGGGATTGCCCATGCCGGCTTTGATGCTGTGCCGGGAAGCAGGAAAGCGCAGCTCAATGTGGAGGGAAGCAGGATAATGGAGTCGCTGTCCAGGGAACTGGATTTTCCCTATCGGAGAAACGGCTCGCTGGTGCTGTGTTTCCGGGAGGAGGACAGACCTGCTCTTCAGAAGCTTTATGAACAGGGGATTCAGAACGGTGTGGAAGGACTTCAGATTTTGGAGGGAGAGCAGGTGCGGCAGCTGGAGCCCAATGTGTCCGGCCAGGCAGTGGCTGCTCTTTACGCGCCTTCGGGAGGGATCGTCTGTCCCTTCGGCCTGACCATAGCTCTGGCGGAAAACGCCGCGGAGAACGGAGTGGAATTTCACTTGAACACAGAAGTGCAGAATGTGGAAAAGCTGGGAGAAGGATATCGTCTGACCACAAACCGAGGGATTTTTGAGACAAAGGTGGTCGTGAATGCCGCCGGCGTTTATGCTGACCGTTTCCACAATATGGTCAGCGGGGAAAAGATCCGGATCATTCCCAGAAAGGGCGAGTACTGCCTGATGGATAAAAAGGCAGGGGGATATGTGAGCCGTACATTGTTCCAGCTGCCTACCATATACGGAAAGGGAGTGCTGGTGACTCCCACCGTCCACGGCAATCTGCTGGCAGGTCCTACCGCCGTGGATGTGGAGGACGCGGAAGCGGTGAATACCACAAAGGAGGGATTGGAGGATGTGCTGAAGCGAGCCGCCTTGAGCGTAAGAGCGCTTCCCTCCAGGCAGGTGATCACTTCCTTTGCCGGCCTGCGGGCCCATGAAGAAAATGGAGATTTCATTTTGGGACAGCCAAAGGATGCTCCGGGATTTTTTGACGCTGCCGGTATCGAATCCCCGGGTCTTACCTGTGCGCCGGCCATCGGCAGGTATCTGGCCGGGGAGGTGCAAATGTATTTGTCCGCGGAGAAGAAGGCAGACTTCAAGGCCGTGAGGAAGGGGATTCCCTGCATGGAGACCGCTTCGGAGGAGCAGCGCCGGAGGCTGATCGCGGAGAACCCTCTTTATGCCAATGTGGTATGCCGATGCGAGCTGGTGACGGAGGGAGAGATTGTGGACGCTATCCACAGACCTCTGGGGGCCACCACCCTGGACGGCATCAAACGACGTACCAGAGCAGGAATGGGCAGGTGCCAGGCGGGATTCTGTTCCCCCAGAACGGTGGAAATTTTGGCCAGAGAGCTGGGGAAGGATATCAGTGAGATCTGCAAGAACGATCCCGGGTCGGAATTTCTTGTTTCGCAGGAAAGCGAAAATACTGCCGGCGGTATATGATAAGAGTGAAATAGAATAAGGAGCGGCGAATGAAAAAAGATTTGGTAATCATAGGAGGAGGCCCCGCAGGTCTGGCCGCCGCCATAGCGGCGAAGGAGGAGGGCGTGGAGGATCTGCTGATTTTGGAAAGGGACGCACGGCTGGGAGGTATTCTGAACCAGTGTATTCATAACGGCTTTGGCCTGCACACCTTTCGGGAGGAGCTGACCGGACCGGAGTACGCCGAAAGATATATTGAGAAGGTTCGGGAGCTGGAGATCCCCTGCCGGTTAAATACCATGGTGGTAGATCTGGCGGAAGGACCCGGAGAAGAGGGAGAGGACAGACCGGTGAAGCTTATCACCGTTATGAACCGGGAGGACGGACTCGTAACCATCCGGGCCAGAGCCGTCGTGCTGGCTATGGGATGCAGGGAGCGTTCCAGAGGGGCGCTGAATATTCCCGGGTATCGTCCGGCGGGCATTTATTCCGCGGGTACGGCCCAGCGATATGTGAATATGGAGGGCAGGATGCCGGGAAGTGAGGTAGTGATCCTGGGATCCGGGGATATCGGATTAATCATGGCCCGCCGCATGACGCTGGAGGGCGCTAAGGTAAAGCTGGTGGCGGAGCTGATGCCCTATTCCGGCGGACTGAAGAGAAACATAGTACAGTGTCTGGATGATTTCGGAATTCCTTTGAAGCTGCAAACTACCGTGGTGGACATCAAAGGAAAGGAGCGTGTGGAGGCGGTGACGGTGGCACAGGTGGATGAGAATTCCCGGCCCATACCCGGCACGGAGGAAGAAATTCCCTGCGACACGCTGCTTTTGTCCTGCGGGCTGATCCCGGAAAATGAGCTTTCGGACGGACTGGGCGTGGCTATGAATCCGGTAACCAACGGTCCCCTGGTGGACGAGAGCCTGGAGACGGACAAGGGGGGTGTGTTTGCCTGCGGAAATGTGCTTCATGTACATGATCTGGTTGACTATGTGTCCGAGGAGGCGGCTCAGGCCGGAAGGAAGGCGGCGGCATACCTGGGCGGCGGGCTTAAAAGATCCGGGCGCAGGATCCCCATCCGGGCGGTGAAGGGAGTCCGATATACGGTGCCGGCTTTCATTGATCTCGACAGGATGGAGGAAAAGCAGGTGGTTCGTTTCCGGGTGGGAAACGTTTATCGGGACGCGGCGCTGACGGTGGCCTTTGACGGAAATGTGGTCAGCAGGAGGAAGAAACGGGTGATGGCCCCCGGGGAGATGGAACAGGTGGTTCTGAAGCGGGAAGATCTGGAGCGGGCAGGAAACCTCGGGGAGATCATATTGTCTATTGAAGAGCAGCAAAATCTGTCGTAAAAGTCGGTGACTGTCCCTTTTGGGCATAGCGGTATCTGAGATTCAGATATTGTATCATGGATGGACAGGGACGGCTGTAAAAGGATCGGGAACGCAAAGAGAGGAATGACGGATATGGAAACAGGCGGAAGCAAAGAGTGCAGGGAGCTGGTCTGCATAGGATGTCCTTTGGGATGCAATGTGACAGTGGAGCTGGAGGACGGCAGGATCGGTCAGATCACGGGGAATACCTGCCCCAGGGGGGCGGATTACGTTACCAAGGAACTGACGGATCCCAGACGTATCGTCACCAGCCTGGTGCGGGTGATAGGGGGAGAGCTGGCGGTGGCCCCGGTAAAAACCGCGTCCGATATTCCCAAGGGATTGATAATGGACTGTGTCCGTGCTTTAAAGGAAACGGAGCTGGAGGCCCCGGTTCACATCGGGGATGTGGCGCTGAGCAATGTGTGCGGCACCGGTGTGGACGTGGTGGTCACGGCGAATGTAGGTGAAAAAACAAAAGAGATATAGCAGGACTTCCAGGAGATCCGCGCCGCGGACAGAAAGGGGTAACTATGCAGAAATATATAATGGAATCCAAAGCAGGATTCTATTATCAAAATTATATAATGGCTTTGGATCAGGGTACCACCAGCTCCAGATGTATTTTGTTTGATCATTCCGGCAGCATCTGCTCCATGGCGCAGAAGGAATTTACCCAGATTTATCCTCAGCCCGGCTGGGTGGAGCACAATCCCATGGAAATCTGGTCCTCTCAGCTGGCGGTGGCTACGGAATGCATGGCTATAGTGGGGGCTAAGGCAGAACAGATTGCCGCTATCGGAATCACCAATCAGAGGGAAACCACGATCCTATGGGATAAACGCACGGGGGAGCCGGTGTACAATGCCATTGTGTGGCAGTGCCGCCGAACGTCGGACATGATCGACGAGCTGAAAAGGGATGGCTTTGATAAAAAAATCCGGGAGAAGACAGGATTGATTCCGGACGCCTATTTCAGCGCCTCCAAGATTGCCTGGATCCTCCAAAATGTGCCCGGGGTCAGGGAGAAGGCGGAGGCGGGAGAGATCCTTTTCGGGACAGTGGATACCTGGCTGATCTGGAACCTGACCAAGGGAACGGTCCATGTGACGGATTATACCAATGCCTCCAGAACCATGCTCTATGATATTCACCGGCTCTGCTGGGATGGGGAAATTATGGAGCGCTTCGGCATACCTGAGAGCATTCTGCCCAGGGTGGCGCCTTCCAGCTGCCTCTTCGGCCATACGGATTCCTCTGTGCTGGGAGGAGAAATTCCCATTGCAGGAGCCGCGGGAGACCAGCAGGCGGCGCTGTTCGGGCAGTGCTGTTTCGAACAGGGTGAGGCCAAGAATACATATGGGACAGGGTGCTTTCTGCTGATGAATACGGGAGAGCAGGCTATTGCTTCCCGGTCCGGGCTTTTGACCACCATTGCGGCGGGGACCTCGGAAAAGCCTCAGTATGCCCTGGAGGGCAGTGTGTTTGTGGCAGGAGCAGGCGTCCAGTGGCTCCGGGACAGTATGCGGATGCTTAAAAGCGCCGCTCAGTCTCAGGAGTATTGTCAGGCAGTGGAGGATACTGCCGGGGTGTACGTGGTGCCTGCCTTTGCGGGTATGGGCGCCCCCTACTGGAACCAATATGCCAGAGGGACGGTGGTGGGACTTACCCGGGGCTGTACAAAGGAGCATTTTATCCGTGCTGCGCTGGAGGCCATTGCCTATCAGACCGCCGACGTGCTGAAGGCCATGGAACAGGACAGCGGTATTCATCTAAAGAGTCTGAAGGTGGACGGGGGAGCCAGTGCCAATGACTTTCTGATGCAGTTTCAGGCAGATATTATAGATACCCAGGTAGACAGACCCCAGTGTATTGAGACCACGGCGCTGGGAGCGGCGTACCTTGCCGGACTGGCAGTGGGATATTGGAAGGATCAGGGAGAAATTCGGGAAAACTGGCAGCTGGGTGCAGCCTTTGCTCCTGTCATGGACAGGGAAAGGCGGGAGCAGCTGCTGAAGGGCTGGATGCGCGCGGTAAAATGCGCTCTGGTCTGGGCAGAAGAAGAACCGCGCCTTTAAGGGGCGCGGTTCTTTGCGGGATGTGGTTCTTAAACGATGCATCTCTTGGGAGCATTGTAATCCGGCATTGCAGTTTACCGTATGAAATGGGTCCAGCAATGCTCTTCCTTCTCCGGCAGACCATAGGCTTCTTTTCCCAGGGCAATGCTTTTCATCAGGAAGGTCATATTTGCGGCCAGTGTTCTCATGGTCTGCAGGCCTTCCGCGTTCTGGGCGGCTTCTCCCGGAGCTCTTCCGTGAATGCTGTTCCAGTACTGACTGGAGGCTATGGGCATACCGCTGATAGTGAAGAATTTGTTCAGCTCGTCAAAGGTGGAGGACAGGCCTCCTCTTCTGGCGGCTACTACGCTTGCACCCACTTTCATGGTTTTGTCAAAGGGAGTACTGTAGAACAGCCTGGTGAGAAATGCCACAAGAGTGGCGTTGGCAGAGGCATAGTACACCGGACTTCCCACCACCAGACCGTCGCAGGCCTGAAATTTCGGCGCAATTTCATTGACAATATCGTCAAAGACGCACTTTCCATTTTCCGAACATCTTCCGCAGGCAATGCATCCCCGGATATCCCGGTTTCCGATCTGGATGATTTCCGTCTCTATTCCTTCCTTTACAAAAACCTTTTCCATTTCCTGCAGTGCCAGGGCCGTGTTTCCGTTCACCCGGGGGCTTCCGTTGATATGCAAGGGAGCTTATTCGGACTGCGCGGTTTCCGCAGGCATGATACAGGACTTTTACAGTAAAAGTTAAGAAATGCAAAGATCAAATGTGTGGAAACAGGGGAAAATATGTGGTAAAATCGTATCGATTGATAGATTAGCCGGACAGGAAAGGAAGACATAAAATGCTGGTTCAGAAGTATAAGGATATGTTATCAGGGAAATCTGTTATCAGACAGCTTTCCGAGTTTGCCTCTGCAAGAGGCCGCCAGATCGGTTATGAGAATGTGTTCGATTACAGCCTGGGGAATCCTTCGGTTCCGGTGCCCCGGGATTTTACCGATGGGATGATCGAGCTGCTTTCCACAAGGGAATCGGGAGAGCTTCACGGCTATAGCCCCAGCCTGGGGATTGACAGCGTCAGAGAGGCGGTGGCGGCTTCTTTGGAAAAAAGGTTTGGTCTGCCTTACCGCAAAGAGCATATTTTTATGGCGTCCGGTGCGGCGGGAGCGTTGGCTCATGCTTTCCGTCTGGTGGCACAGGCAGGAGAGGAAATTCTGACATTTGCTCCCTTTTTCCCGGAGTACCATCCCTATGTGGACCTGACGGGGGCGGTGCTGAAGGTGGTGCCTGCGGACACGGAGAGCTTTCAGATCAATTTTGAAGGGCTTGAGGAAATGCTGACGGAGAAAACGGCGGCGGTTCTGATTAACACGCCCAACAACCCTTCCGGGGTGGTGTATTCCGCAGATACTCTTGAAGGTCTGGCAAGGCTGCTTCGAGAAAGATCCCAGCAATACGGTCATGATATATATCTGATCTCCGACGAGCCTTATCGGGAGATCGTGTTTGAAGGTGTGGAGGCGCCCTTTGTCTCGGCCTTTTATGAAAATACAATTATGTGTTATTCATTTTCCAAGTCTTTGTCCCTGCCGGGAGAACGGATTGGCTACGTGGCCGTGAATCCATATTGCCGGGACGGGAAGGACATGGCAGCCATGTGCGGACAGATTTCCAGAGGGATCGGACACAATTGTCCGCCTTCCATTATTCAGCTGGCAGTGGCCCGGGTGCTGGAGCAGACGGCGGATCTGGGGGTCTACGAGACGAATATGAAGCTGCTGTATCGGGAATTGACGGGGCTGGGCTTTACCTGTGTGAAGCCTGGGGGAACCTTTTATATTTTCCCCAAAGCGCTGGAGGAGGATGCAAAGATATTCTGTCAGAAGGCTTTGGAATATGATCTGGTACTGGTGCCGGGGGATACCTTTGGCGCACCGGGATATTTTCGGATGGCTTACTGTATCGACACGGAGAAGGTGGAAAGATCTCTGGGGGCACTGCGCCGGTTTGTGAAGGAGCAGTACGGGTGATAAGTGTGTAAACCCCCTTTTTATATGCGCACGGGGGTATGGAAACAAAAACGAAACGGCGCAGAGAAGCTATGTAAGGTTCATGAATGGCGCGAAGGAGGAATATGTATGTATCAGGCGGGACTGGTTTTGGAAGGCGGCGGAATGAAGGGGGTCTACACGGCGGGAGTGCTGGATTTTTTTCTGGATAAGGACATTATGTTTTCCAGCGTATATGGAGTATCGGCGGGAGCCTGCCACATGTGCAGTTATCTGTCGAAGCAGAGGGGGAGAGCCTTTGACATCAATGTGGACTATCTGGATACCAAGAGATACTGCGGCATCCGAAGCCTGTTGACCACAGGGGATCTGTTCCATGCGGGTACCTGCTATCATTTGATTCCGGATTATCTGTATCCTTATGACTATGAGGCCTTTAACCGGTATCAGGGAAGGGCCTTCAGCGTGGCCACGGACATTGAGACGGGCAGGCCGGAATATTTCCGCATCCGGGACATGAAAAAGGATATTGAGAAAATCAGGGCATCCGCATCCCTTCCGCTGGTATCCCGCAATGTGAAAATCGACGGAAGGCTGTATCTGGACGGAGGTATCAGCGACTCTATTCCGCTGCAGAAATCTGTGTTGGACGGAAACCGGAAGAATGTGGTGGTCATGACCAAGGAGGAGGGCTTTGTGCGGCAGCCAACCTCCCAGCTGGCCTTGATTAAGGCCAGATATTTCAAATACCCGAAAGTTACGGAGCTGATGGCCCAGCGCCATATTGACTATAACGAGCAGGTGGAGTATATTATGCGTCAGCAGCAGGAGGGGAAGGCCTTTGTGATCCGTCCCAGGCAGGCCAGCAATGTGGGCCGGGTGGAGAAGGACAGGGAGAGACTACAGAAGCTGTATCAGGAGGGCTATGACGATGCGGCGGGATGCTTTCAGGAGCTTATGGAATTTCTGAAGGATGCGTAAAGGGACTGGTCTGCAGTTAAAAAGCGCTGAAGGAATCAGAGCAGGAAATAGTACGGAAGGCTCTGAGAAAGCAAATGGTGCAGAAGGAGGAGTATAATATATGTTAGAGATTATTAAAGCAATTATTTACGGCATTGTGGAGGGTGTCACGGAATGGCTGCCGATCAGCAGCACAGGGCATCTGATCCTGGTGGAGCAGTTGATCCCCTTTCAGGGAACCAGCGAAGGATTTTTTGATATGTTTGATGTGGTGATTCAGCTGGGAGCAATCCTGGCGGTGGTGGTGCTGTTCTGGGGGCAGATATGGCCCTTTGCCCTGACCAAAAAGGAGCGGCAGGGACAGACAGGTATAGCTTCTTATTTCAAAAAGGATATATGGGTGCTGTGGTTTAAGATTCTAGTGTCCTGTGTTCCGGCGGCAGTGATCGGAATTTTGTTTGATGACGTATTCAATGCGTTGTTTTATAATCCCACCTGTGTGGCGCTGGCTTTGATTATTTTTGGTGTTGCTTTTATTGTGATTGAGAACTGGAATAAGAGCAGAATGCCAAAGGTGACGGCATTGTCGGAAATTACATACCAGACGGCTTTAATGATCGGTGTTTTTCAGGTGATTGCCGCGGTGTTTCCGGGAACCTCCCGCTCCGGCGCCACCATTGTAGGAGCCCTTCTGATCGGCATTTCCAGAACCGTGGCGGCGGAGTATACATTTTTCCTGGCCATTCCCGTGATGTTTGGGGCAAGCCTTCTGAAGGTGGTAAAGTTCGGGTTCGCGTTTACCTCTGTGGAGCTGGTTCTGCTGGCCATTGGCACGGTGGTGTCCTTTGTGGTATCCCTGTTCGTGCTTCGATTCCTGATGGGGTATATTAAGAAGCATGACTTTAAGGTGTTCGGGTGGTATCGCATCGTGCTGGGCGCGGTGGTGCTGCTGTTTTTCCTCATAAGGTGATAAGGCGTGCTATGGCTGTTGCATCCGACGCTGCTTATGCGGCTCAGCTTTTATTATGTGAGGGCTGAACTGTTACCGTCTGAACTATTATATGTCATCAAATGGTTGACATTTTGTGTAAGATAGAATACACTGTTTTTGGCAGGCAGAATGCAGAAATAGGATTTTGGCTCTTTACCGGCCTGCCGAGGGGAGCGAAACGCACTGGAATATTTGTGCCGTTGAAGTGACGGCGGCGGAAAACAGTGCATCAAGATGTTGCCAGAAGGGAGAGGAAAAATATGGCACCGAGGAAATCAACAAAGCCTGCGACAAAGGCTGCAGAAGAGGCCGTTAAAACCCCCGCGCCCATGACAGAAGAAAATCAGACAGTAGAGAACGAGGCAGACGTTGCGGTTGAGACAAAAGCGGAAACAGTAGAAGCAGAACCCAAGAAAGAGAAAAAGACGCCGGGACGCAAACCGGCGGCGGCAAAGAAGGAGACAGTAAAGAAAGAGACTGCCGGAAAAGCCAGGGCAGAGAAGTCTCCGGCGGCAAAGCCCGGAAGAAAGCCCAAGAAGGAAGTGAAGGCGGCCATTCATCTGCAGTTTGCCGGAAAGTCGTATACGGAAGAGGATCTCATGAAAATTGCCAGGGACGTATGGAAGTACGATCTGAAGCAGAAGGTGGGAGACCTGACCAGCGTGGAGCTGTATGTGAAGCCCGAGGAGAATACGGTATATTATGTAATGAACAAGGACTTTATGGGAAGCTTCCAGATTTGAGAAACATAAAAAGCGGAAAGAGAATGAAAAGGGACCGCGGTTTTCGAACCACGGTCTTTTTGCGTTTCCGCAGATCTTTAGATTTATTTTAGAATTATTTTCCCTGAAATCAGTTGACAACGTATAACCGAAGTGCTATTTTATGGTTAGTAAATGTTAGCACTCCCCTTTAATGAGTGCTAACAGCCCGGAGGAGGAACTTGGAGTGGAGCTGGATGAGAGAAAAAAGAAAATCCTGCAGGCGGTCATCCGCAACTACCTGGAGACAGGGGAGCCGGTTGGCAGCAGAACCATTTCCAGGTATACCGATCTGAACCTCAGTTCTGCAACTATACGGAACGAGATGGCCGATCTGGAGGAAATGGGATATATTCTGCAGCCTCATACGTCGGCAGGGCGGATTCCTTCGGATAAAGGCTACCGCCTCTATGTGGACACCATGATGGAGGAAAAGGAGCGGGAAGTTATTGAAATGAAGGATATGCTGGTGCAGCGTCAGGATAAAATGGAGACGCTGTTAAAGCAGGTGGCCAGGGTTCTGGCCCAGAATACCCAGTATGCAACTTTGATTTCCGCGCCCCAGGCCAAGCGCAGCAAGCTGAAGTTTCTGCAGCTTTCCCGGGTGGATGCAAGGCAGCTGCTGGCGGTCATTGTCATTGAGGGCAATGTGATTAAAAATAACATCCTTCCGGTGGAGGAGGATCTGGAAGACGAGACCATACTGAAGCTGAACATTTTGCTGAATACCCATTTAAACGGGCTGTCCATCGACGAGATCAGTCTGGGAATGATAGCTGCCATGAAGCAGCAGGCGGGGATTCACAGCTCCATTGTGAGCGGGGTCATCGACGCGGTGGCGGAGGCCATTCGGGCGGAGGAGGATCTGGAGATCTACACCAGCGGCACCAACAATATTTTCCGTTATCCTGAGCTGGCGGATCAGCAGAAGGCCAGCGAGCTGATCAATACCTTTGAGGAGAAGCAGCTTCTGGGAGAGCTGCTCCAGGAGGCTTACACAGAGGGAGAGAATACGGGGATTCAGGTGTACATCGGTGCGGAGACGCCGGTACAGAGCATGAGGGACTGCAGCGTGGTCACAGCCGCCTATGAGCTTGGGGGCGGTATGAGAGGAACCATCGGTATCGTGGGCCCCAAACGGATGGATTATGACAAGGTGGTTGGCACCCTGAGGACAATACAGACACAGCTGGATGAGCTGTACAGGAAGGACGAACAGACAGAAAGGACTGAGTGATATGGCGGAACAGGAAATGGAAAAGGGCATGGAAGAGCAGACGACTTCTGAGACAGAGGAAACGGCGGCAGAAGCTGTGAAAACGGCGGAGGGTGAGACAGAAAGGCCGGAGGAGGAAACGGCAGGGGATGCCGGGGCCTGTGGGGCCAAAGAGGGTGCTTCAGACGAAGATATCACGGATGAAGAGGAAGGCTCCGGAGACGAAGATGAAAACGGGGCAGAGGGTATGGATCCCAAGAGCTGGGCCGAAAAAAGGGCCGCCAAAAAGCAGGCGAAGCTGGATAAAAAGGCAGACGCCTATAAAAGCCAGATCGAGCAGCTGGAGGATAAGGTGAAGCGTCAGCTGGCGGAGTTTGAAAATTTCCGCAACAGGTCGGAAAAGGAAAAGCACGCCATGTTTGAAACGGGAGCCAGAAGCGTGATTGAGAAGATCCTTCCTGTGGTGGATAATTTTGAAAGAGGTCTGGCCACGGTTCCGGAGGACAAGAAGGAAGACCCCTTCGTGGACGGTATGAACCGCATTTATAAGCAGCTGCTGACAGAGCTGGATAATATGGGGGTTAAGGCCATTGAGGCGGTGGGGCAGGAGTTTGATCCCAACCTTCATAACGCGGTGATGCAGGTGGCCAGCGAGGAATACGAATCCGGCGTGGTGGCCCAGGAGCTGCAGAAGGGATATACTTACCGGGAAACCGTAGTGCGGCACAGCATGGTGGCCGTCACGGAATAGGGTCCGCAGCCTGTGTCGGGAGACCGGCGGGGCAAAAATGAAAGAGACAGCAATGAAACAACAAATATAGAATGAAGATTTCAGGAGGAAATAAAAATGAGCAAGATAATCGGTATCGATCTGGGAACCACAAACAGCTGTGTGGCTGTGATGGAGGGCGGCAAGCCCACCGTTATCGCAAATGCAGAGGGGGCCAGGACCACACCGTCCGTGGTGGCATTTACAAAGACAGGAGAGAGACTGGTAGGTGAGCCTGCAAAGCGTCAGGCAGTGACCAATGCGGAGAAAACCATTGCCTCCATCAAGAGAGACATGGGAACCGACAATGGACGAACCATCGACGACAAGCGGTACTCGCCTCAGCAGATTTCAGCTATGATTCTGCAGAAGCTGAAGGCGGACGCAGAGAGCTATCTGGGTGAGAAGGTAACAGAGGCGGTGATCACCGTTCCTGCATATTTCAATGATGCGCAGCGTCAGGCAACCAAGGATGCAGGCAAAATCGCCGGTCTGGATGTAAAGCGTATCATCAACGAGCCCACGGCGGCTGCGCTGGCCTACGGCCTGGACAACGAAAAAGAGCAGAAGATCATGGTATACGACCTGGGCGGCGGTACCTTTGATGTGTCCATTATCGAGATCGGCGACGGTGTAATCGAGGTGCTTTCCACTAACGGCGACACCCATCTGGGCGGCGACGATTTTGACAATAAGGTGATCCAGTGGATGCTGGCCGAGTTTAAAAAGGCGGAGGGTGTTGATCTTTCCGGCGACAAGATGGCCATGCAGAGACTGAAGGAAGCGGCGGAGAAGGCAAAGAAGGAGCTTTCCAGCGCTATGACCACCAATATTAACCTGCCTTTCATTACTGCGACGGCAGAGGGCCCCAAGCACTTTGACATGAATCTGAGCCGTGCGCAGTTTGACGAGCTGACCAGAGATCTGGTGGATAAGACTGCCATTCCTGTACAGAACGCCATGAAGGACGCAGGTCTCACCAACGCGGATCTGGGCCAGGTATTGCTGGTAGGCGGTTCCACCCGTATCCCTGCAGTACAGGATAAGGTGAGACAGATCACTGGCAAGGAGCCCAGCAAGAGCCTGAACCCTGACGAGTGTGTGGCAATCGGTGCTTCCGTACAGGGCGGCAAGCTGGCCGGCGACGCCGGTGCAGGAGATATTCTGCTTCTGGACGTGACACCCCTGTCTCTTTCCATTGAGACCATGGGTGGCGTAGCTACCAGACTGATCGAGAGAAATACTACGATCCCTACCAAGAAGAGTCAGATCTTCTCCACGGCGGCAGACAATCAGACGGCAGTGGATATCAATGTGGTGCAGGGCGAGAGACAGTTCGCCAGAGACAACAAGTCTCTTGGACAGTTCCGTCTGGACGGTATTCCTCCTGCAAGGAGAGGTGTACCTCAGATCGAGGTTACCTTTGATATTGATGCCAACGGCATTGTGAACGTGTCTGCCAAGGATATGGGAACGGGTAAGGAGCAGCATATTACCATTACCGCCGGTTCCAATATGTCTGATGATGAAATCGACAGGGCTGTGAAAGAGGCGGCTGAGTTCGAAGCTCAGGACAAGAAGCGCAAGGAGGCCGTAGAGGCCAGAAATGATGCCGATTCCTTTGTGTTCCAGACAGAGAAGGCCTTGGAGGAAGTGGGCGATAAGCTTGGGGAAAGTGATAAGTCTGCGGTACAGGCTGATCTGGCGGCAGTGAAGGCGGTGCTGGATCGGACCAAGGATCAGGAGATGAGCGACAGCGATCTGGATGAGCTGAAGGCGGCGAAGGAAAAGCTGACCAACAGTGCACAGGCGCTCTTTACAAAGATGTACGAGAATATGCAGCAGGCCCAGGGCGCAGGTCCCGATATGGGAGCAGGCGCAGGCCCTGATATGGCAGGCGGTGCGGCAGCCCCTGATGACGACATCATCGATGGAGAATTCAGAGAGGTATAATTATTATCTGCGGCGAAGCCGTGAATAGTAAAGTATAAACAGTCGGTTGCAGAATAATAGCTGAAAAGGTTGACATCGTACGTAATAATGGTAAAATATTAAAAGATTTTGGCGATACAGGATACGCAAGTATCCTGTATCGCACGTCAAAAAGGTGCGAACTTTGGAAGTAAACTTCCAAATATTGATTGGTACGCGCTAAAGCGCGCATAGGGGTATAAAATGGCAGAGCAGAAGCGAGATTACTATGAAGTCCTGGGCGTTGAAAAAAATGCCGATGACTCGGCAATCAAAAAAGCATATCGTGTTTTGGCAAAAAAGTATCATCCGGATATGAATCCCGGAGACGCGGAAGCCGAGAAGAAATTTAAGGAAGCTTCTGAGGCCTACGCCGTACTGAGCGATCCTGATAAGAGACGCCAGTATGACCAGTTCGGCCATGCAGCCTTTGACGGTGGAGCAGGCCCTGGAGGGTTTGACTTCAGCGGAACGGATTTCGGAGATATTTTCGGAGACATATTTGGAGACCTGTTCGGAGGCGGACGAAGCCGCGGACCCAGTAACGGCCCTATGAAGGGAGCGAATCTGCGCACCAGTGTTCGTGTGACTTTTGAGGAAGCTGTCTTTGGATGCAAAAAAGAAATCGATCTGACTGTAAAGGAGACCTGCAAGACCTGTAACGGTTCCGGCGCCAAGCCGGGAACCAGTCCGGAGACCTGTTCCAAGTGCGGCGGCAAGGGACAGGTGGTGTTTACTCAGCAGTCTTTCTTCGGCATGGTTCGGAATGTACAGACCTGTCCTGAATGTCAGGGAAGCGGAAAGGTGATCCGCGACAAGTGTGCAGACTGCCGTGGAACCGGATATATTCCCATGAAGAAGCGGTATTCCGTGGATATTATTGCGGGTATTGATAACGGTCAGTCCATTCGCAAGCCCGGGCTGGGCGAACCCGGTGTGAACGGCGGGCCCAGGGGCGATGTGATCGTGGAGGTTATCGTGGGAAGGCATCCCATCTTCCAGAGGCAGGACTTCGACATTTACTCTACGGTTTCCATGTCCTTTGCCGTTGCGGCGTTAGGCGGGGAGATCCTGATCGATACGGTGGACGGCAAGGTGATCTACGATGTTAAGCCCGGAACCCAGACGGATACCCGGGTGAGGCTGCGCGGAAAGGGTGTGCCTTCTTGCAGAAATAAGGATGTGCGCGGCGACCATTATGTGACGCTGGTGGTTCAGGTGCCTGACAGGCTCAGCCATGAGGCCAAGGAGCTCTTGCGCCAGTTTGACGAGGTTTCCGGAAACTCTCTGAATGCGGCGAAATCCTCATCAGGACAGGAGTCCGGAGAGGATGGCAAGGATAACGGAAAAGGCGGTAAGAAGAAAAAGTTTTTCAACAAATAGAAGTGAGGGATTGCTGCTGGAGAATGCGGCAATCCCTTTTACTGCTGCAGATAGACTTGGACGGCGGCTTGGCTGCCAGCTTATGCCGGGAAAGCAGACGGATTGAAAATGCAGGATAGGGACGAATTTTCCAGGCTGCTTTGCGGCCTGTATGTAGTAGTATTGGCAGTGGTGCTGCCTCTGTATACGAAAGGGACATATTGGCAGCTGGGGGACACAAAATACTTTTTTTTCCGAAATGTCACCGTGTTCTGTCTTGGAGTCTGGATTCTTTCAGCAGTGGTGGAAATATGGTGTGGACTGTGGCAGGGCAGACTTCGGAAAGAAGTGCGGCGCGTAAAGCTCAGTTCCATGGATTACTGTATGCTGTTGTATGGTATCTGTGTACTGCTTTCGGCATCCTTGAGTGTCTACGGTTCCGTGGCCTGGACGGGATACCGGGAGTGGTATATGGGGGCGTTTTCTCAGCTGCTGTTTGTAGGAATTTATTTTTTTGCGGCAAGGAGCTGGCGGGAAAATTCCGTGCCCCTGTATCTTTGGAATGCAGCCTTTTTTATTGTGATTGCGCTGGGGCTTGGCCAGAAGCTGGGGCAGGACCTTATGGGCTTTTTTGCGGAACATGCCATATGGGATTGGGAGTACAGCCATATGCTTTCTACTGTGGGAAATATCAACTGGTTCTGCGGATATTGCAGTGTGGCCATAGCGGTTCCGGCGGCGGGGTATCTTAGGAGCGGCAGCAGGATTGAGACGGTGTTTCTTTATCCGATCACTGCGGCAGGACTGCTTTTGATGTGTATTCAGGGAAGTGACGCAGGGGTGATAATGGCGGGGGTCTGTCTTGGACTTGGGCTGTTTTGGGGACGAAAGGACAGCAGAATATGCCGCAGAACCTTGGCGCTGGCTGCAGGAGTGTTTTTCAGCCTGCCGGTCTACGGGCATCTGGTTCTGAGGATAGGGCAGCGGGCGGCATATTCTCTCCCTTCAGACGGCATCAGTCCGGAGGAGCTGACCTGGAAGGGCTGGTATCTGGCGGGGATCATATGTTTGGCGCTGTATGTGTTCTTACTGCTCCTTGAAAGGACCGCCTGCCGGCGGGGAGGCGGAAGTGAACGGGTACGGCGGGCAGAAAAGGCCATGACTGCCGGGGCATGGATATTGATAATGACCGGACTGCTGGCCCTGGCCGTCCTTTATTTATCCAGACAACCTTTTGGAGCATATTGGGGGAATGGCAGGGGAACCCTCTGGAGCCTTTCCTGGAGAGGATTTCTGCAAAATGACTGGAAAGGAAAGCTGATCGGGGCCGGACCGGACTGCTATGCGGAGTATATTTACGGGACTTTTCCGCCGGAGGAAATGCTGTCGCTGGTGGGAAGGTGGGCCGGAGCCATATTTGCCAACGCGCATAATGAGTGGCTGAACCAGCTGGTGAATACAGGTATTTTGGGGGTGTGCTGCTATGGAGGAGTGTTTCTTTGCGGGGCTATACGTTATCGAAGGGATATGGCCGGTTTTATGGCGCTGACGCTTTATACAGTGAATTCCCTGGTGAGCTTTCAGCAGGTGATGAACGCGCCCCTGCTTTTTTTGGTACTGGGAATCTGTGAGAGCAGGAGGAGACAAAGGGATCGAGACGAAAATCGGAATGATGGAAAGGAATGTCCGCCGGGGACAGAGAGCCCTGAAGGAGACGGACAGAAGGTGCAGAATTTAGATGAAATGGGTTAGATTCAGGATCAGAACCGTTACGGAGGCGGAGGATATCATTATCAGCACCCTCTATGATATTGGATTGGAGGGGGCTCAGATTGAGGATAAGGTTCCGCTGACCGCCCTGGAAAAGGAGCAGATGTTTGTAGATATCCTTCCGGAGGGGCCGGAGGACGACGGCGTTGCGTTTTTAAGCTTTTTTGTGGAAAAGAATGAGGACGGAAGCCTGGTCATGGCTGACAAATCTGTCAGTGTGGATAAGATCAGGAAGGCCGTGGAGGAGGAGCTGGAATCTCTGCGGCAGTTTATGGACATCGGCGAGGGAACCATAACCATAGATGAGACGGAGGATATTGACTGGATTAACAACTGGAAGCAGTATTTTCATCAATTTTATATTGATGATATTCTCGTGATTCCCTCCTGGGAGGAGCTTAAAGGAGAGGATCAGGGGAAAATGGTGCTTCACATTGATCCGGGGACTGCGTTTGGGACCGGTATGCATGAGACTACTCAGCTGTGTATCCGCCAGCTGAGAAAATATGTTACACCCGAAACGGAGCTTTTGGATGTGGGAACGGGAAGCGGCATCCTGGCAATTCTTTCCCTGATGTTTGGGGCAGGGCATGCGGTGGGAACGGACCTGGATATTTGTGCGGCGGAGGCTGTCGCTGAGAATTGCCGGGCCAACGGGATCAGGCCGGAGCAGTTTGACATGCTGATCGGTAATATTATTTCGGATCCGCAGATCCGGGAGAAGGCCGGCTTTGGACGCTATGATATTGTGGCGGCAAATATTCTGGCGGAGGTACTGGTGCCTCTGACGCCTGTGATCGTGGACCATATGAAGCCGGGCGGCATTTATATCACCTCCGGGATTATCGACGATAAGGAAGAGACCGTAAGGGCTGCCATTCAGGCGGCAGGGCTTACGGTGCTGGAGGTAACTTATCAGGGCGAATGGGTCAGCATTACGGCAAAAAAGGATTCTGTGTCCTGACAGAAAGCGGAGAAAGACAAGGAAAGAAAATGTATCAGTTTTTTGTGGAACCGGCTCAGATCAATGTAACTGACAAAAGTGTCATAATTATAGGAAATGATGTGAACCATATCAAAAATGTGCTCCGCATGAGGCCCGGGGAGGAGATCAGCGTCAGCAACGGACAGGACGGAAAGGAATATCGCTGCGGAATCCTGACCTTGGAGGAGGACCGGATCATATGCGGCCTGCGGTTTGTGAAGGAGGACAATGTGGAGCTTCCTTCCAGGGTTTATCTGTTTCAGGGAATTCCCAAGGCAGACAAGATGGAGTGGATCGTACAAAAGGCGGTGGAGCTGGGAGTCTGTCAGGTGATACCGGTGGCGGCCCGGCGGTGCGTGACAAAGCTGGACGAGAAAAAGGCGGCATCCAGAACTGCCCGGTGGCAGGGTATTGCCGAGGCTGCCGCCAAACAGAGCAGGCGGGGGATTATTCCGGAGGTTACCGGGGTGATGAGTTTTAATCAGGCCCTGGAGAAGGCAAGAGAGGCAGATGTCAGATTAATTCCCTATGAGCTGGCCCGGGGGATGAACCGGACCCGGGAGATCGTGGACGGCCTGGTTCCCGGACAGAGCATTGCCGTATTTATCGGACCTGAGGGAGGCTTTGAGGAGACGGAGATCGAGCTGGCCGTAAAGGCCGGGGTGGAGCCGGTGACCTTGGGCAAAAGGATTCTGCGAACGGAGACGGCGGGACTGACGGTGCTGTCCTGGATCATGTATCGGCTGGAGGGCTGCGGGGAATAGGCCCTTTTGGGCTTCGGATATTATGAGTGCTGCGGGCCGTCGGAGGCTATTTGCCGGAGGCAGAGGAATGTTGTCGAGGACAGGCCTTTCAGCATATGATATGAATAAAAGCTGTATGAGAGTTGTTAGGAGATAAATGAATGGAAGCGTATTTGGACAATTCCGCTACTACAAGAGTGTTTCCTGAGGTTGCGGAGTTGATGACAAAGATTATGTGTGATGATTACGGAAATCCTTCCAGCCTCCATATGAAGGGAGTGCAGGCGGAGCAATATCTGCGCTATGCCAGGGAAACACTGGCCGGGCTTCTGAAGGCGGGGGAAAAGGAGATCATATTTACTTCGGGGGGAACGGAGGCGGACAATCTGGCGCTGATAGGCGCTGCATTTGCCAATCGCAGGAAAGGTAACCATGTGATCACCACCCAGGTGGAGCATCCGGCAGTACTGAAGACCTGTGAGTATCTGGAATCTGTGGGATATCGGGTGACATATCTGCCGGTAAACGCCTGGGGGCAGATATCCCTGGAGGATCTTCAGCGTGCCATGACGCCGGAAACCATATTGGTGTCTATAATGCATACCAATAATGAGATCGGCGCGTTGCAGCCGGTGGCGGAGGCGGGCGCTCTGATCAAGCGGATCAATCCTCAGACGCTGTTTCATGTGGACGGGGTGCAGGGCTTCGGCAAGGCCAGAATTTATCCGGGGAAAATGAATATTGATCTGTTGTCCGTCAGCGGTCATAAGATTCATGGGCCCAAGGGAATCGGATTCTTGTATATGGGAGAGAAGGTTCGAATTCAGCCCATTATTCACGGAGGAGGGCAGCAGTGGAATCTGCGTTCAGGCACGGACAATGTGCCGGGGGCGGCTGGAATGGCAAAGGCGGCGGAGCTGCTTTATCAGCATTATGATGAGGACAGGGTACGCCTGTACCAGTGCAAGAGATTTTTTATGGACGGGGTGAGAAAGATCGAAGGAGTCCGCATCAACGGTCTGCTTCCCGGGGAAGCGGACGGAAACGGTACGGCGCCTCATATCGTCAGCGTGTCCGTGCCGGGGGTCCGCAGTGAGGTATTGCTTCATGCACTGGAGGAGAAGGGAATCTACGTGTCGGCGGGAAGCGCCTGCGCAGCCCGCAAGCCTCAGCCCTCGGCCACCCTGAAGGCAATCGGCGTGGAACAGGCTTTGCTGGGCGCTACTATACGATTCAGCTTTTCCGTTTATACCACCGTGGAAGAATTGGACTATACATTACGGATGATGTATGATAAAATTCCTATGCTGCGCAAATACACCCGTCGTTGAGGGTGAAAGCCGAAAGAGAGGAAAAGAATGTTTACAGCATTTTTGATAAAGTACGCCGAGATCGGAATCAAGGGAAAAAACAGATACCTGTTTGAGGATGCGCTGGTTCATCAGATCAAATTTGCCCTGAAAAAATGTGAGGGAAGATTTCTCGTTCACAAGACCCAGGGTCGGATATATGTGGAGGCGGAGGGAGAATTTGATTTTGACGAGACCGTGGGACGTCTGCAGCATGTGTTTGGCATTTCCGGTATCTGTCCTGTGGTATATGCCGAGGATGAGGGCTTTGAAAAGCTCTGTGAGACCGTGGTGAAGTACGTAGGAGACGTCCATCCGGATAGGAATAAAACCTTCAAGGTGCATGCCAGGCGTGCCCGGAAGGACTATCCCAAGGAGTCCATGGAGATCAACGCAGATCTGGGAGAGGCGCTTCTGAAGGCTTATCCGGAGATGAGGGTGGATGTGCATGAACCGGAAATTCTGCTGAATGTGGAGATTCGGGAGAAAATATATATCTATTCGAAGATTATTCCGGGGCCGGGAGGAATGCCTGTGGGGACAGGCGGCAAAGCTATGCTTCTGCTGTCCGGGGGCATCGATTCCCCGGTGGCCGGGTATATGATAGCAAAACGGGGGGTAAAGATCGACGCGGTATATTTTCACGCGCCTCCGTTCACCAGCGAGCGGGCCAGACAAAAGGTGATCGATCTGGCCCGGATCGTATCCCGGTATACGGGACCTATTTACCTGCATGTGATCAATTTTACGGATATCCAGCTCTATATCCATGAAAAATGTCCCCATGAGGAGCTGACGATTATCATGCGCCGATATATGATGCGTATAGCGGAGCGGCTGGCCGGGGAAACGGGATGTCTTGGCCTGATTACCGGCGAGAGTATCGGCCAGGTGGCATCTCAGACCATGAATTCACTGATTGCCACCAACGAGGTGTGCCAGCTTCCGGTATACCGTCCGCTGATCGGCTTTGACAAGCAGGAGATCGTGGAAGTATCAGAGAAAATCGGTACCTTCGAAACCTCAATTCTTCCTTATGAGGATTGCTGTACCATATTTGTGGCCAAGCATCCGGTGACGAAGCCCAATGTGAATGTGATACGCCGGCATGAGCATAATCTGGACGAAAGGATAGAGGAGCTCGTGAAAACTGCCATTGAGACGGATGAACTGATTATAGTGGAGTAGATCCGGAAGAAGGCGGGAGGAAGGCATCATATAAAAGTATCATATAAAAAAGGCCTCAGGAAGCCATGGCCTCCCGGGCCTTTCCACATTTCCTTCAGGTCATGCGGGATTTACAATGTAAGGCTTTAAAATCGCCAGCACTTCGTCTGCGCCATCCTCCGCATGGATGTTCAGATCAATGGGCTTGGAGAGATCCAGACTGAAGATGCCCATGATGGATTTTGCATCGATAACGTATCTTCCGGATACCAGATCAAAGTCATAGTCGAACTTGGTGATGTCATTTACAAAAGATTTTACCTTATCGATAGAATTTAAAGAAATCTGTACTGTTTTCACTTTGTTACCTCCTTATATGTGTCATGTCTCCTGACTACATATTAATGTGAGCGCAACTAAAAGTCAAGGACAAAACCATACAAAAAAGCAGGGGCAAAGCAAGGATAAAGTAGGGATGTTACTATTTGGGGCGAAGCCGTGGACAGTAGCATCAGGATTCACGTGTGAACCGTAACACAGTGTAAGAGGTGTCGGAAGTCAGAATGAAGAGTGTTGCATTGCACAGCCTGGGCTGTAAGGTCAATTCATATGAGACAGAGATCATGCAGCAAAAGCTGCAGGAAAAAGGATATGAAATCGTTCCATTTGAGGGCAGGGCAGATATTTACATTATCAATACCTGTACCGTTACAAATATGGCGGACAGAAAGAGCCGGCAGATGCTGCACAGAGCCAGACAGCTGAATCCGGATGCACTGGTGGTGGCGGCGGGCTGTTATGTGCAGACAGGGCGGGAAGCGGTGGAAAAGGACCACAGTGTGGATCTGCTGATCGGCAATAACCGGAAGAGAGATATCGCAGAAATTCTGGAGGAGTATCTGGAGGGGAGAGAGGAGCCGGAGGAAAAAAGAGCGCCGGCAGAAAAAAAAGCGGATACCGGAGAGAAATTTCAGGAAGAGGGAAAAGCAGAAACCGAAACGCCGGACAAGACCCTTCAAGGCAGTACGGTACTGGATATAGCCCATACCTACGAATTTGAGGAGGCGCAGCTGCTGCATACGGCGGAGCACACCAGAGCGTATATAAAGATTCAGGATGGCTGTAACCAGTTTTGCTCCTATTGCGCCATTCCCTATGCCAGAGGAAGAGCCAGAAGCCGCAGGGAAGAGGATATTCTGCAGGAGATTCGGGGGCTGGCGCAGGCGGGATACCGGGAAGTGGTACTGACAGGTATCCATATCAGTTCCTATGGGATTGAAGAGCTGATCGGGCTTATGGAGAAAATTCATGGGATAGAGAAAGTGGACAGAATCCGGCTGGGGTCTCTGGAACCCAGGATTATAAGCCCGGATACGGCAAAGCGGCTGGCCTGCCTGCCAAAGCTCTGTCCCCATTTTCACCTTTCTCTCCAGAGCGGCTGCGACGAAACTCTGCGACGCATGAATAGACACTATACCACCGGGGAATACTTTGCCAGTGTGGAGAATCTCCGCAGGGAATTTGAGGATCCGGCCATTACCACGGATGTGATTGTGGGCTTTCCGGGGGAGACTGAGGAGGAGTTTGCCAGGACCAGAGCTTTTCTGGAAAAGGTGCGGTTTTATGAGATGCACATTTTTAAATATTCCAGAAGAGAGGGAACGGCTGCGGCTGCGATGCCCGACCAGGTCCCGGAGTCGGTAAAAACGGCCAGGAGCAGCCAGCTGCTGGAGCTGGAAAAGCGCCAGTCTGCAGAATTCCGCAGGAAATACATAGGACATGAGGTGCAGGTGCTTCTGGAAGAAACAAGAGAAATTGACGGAACAATGTACGCAATAGGCCATACAAAGGACTATGTGAAGGTTGCGGTGAGGGTTGGGGCTGAAGATAAAAAAGCATCAAATAGGATGGCAAAAGTACAGATCAGCGGCTTTTTGTCAGAAGAAATTCTCATGTAGCTTGTATTTTTTGTGCAAATGAGGTATTATGATAGTTGCATGAGTCTGTGAACGAGTAAGAAAGAGATTGGGGAAAAGTGTTTGTGCCGCCGAGGCGGACAAGGGGTATGGTATGCAGAACTTAGGGAACACACAGTATTTTAAGGTACCGGAGAATCCCAGCGGGGCAAAATCGGTGCTGGACACGGTATATGACGCACTGACAGAGAAAGGGTACAATCCGGTAAATCAGATCGTAGGATACATTATGAGCGGCGACCCTACCTATATAACCAGTCATAAAAATGCCAGAAGCCTGATCATGAAGGTGGAACGGGACGAGCTGGTGGAAGAACTTCTGGAGGAATACATCCGCTCCAGGCATATGGAGTGATTGTGAAAAGAGACGGCATATGAGAATAATGGGTTTGGATTTTGGCTCTAAGACAGTGGGGGTGGCTGTCAGCGACAGTCTTCTGATCACGGCGCAGGGGGTGGAAATCATCCGGCGCAAGGAGGAGAATAAGCTTCGCCGGACGCTTGCTCGGATAGAGGAGCTGATACTGGAATATCAGGTGGAAGAGATTGTTTTGGGGTATCCCAAGAATATGAATGCCACGGAAGGGGAACGGGCGAGGCTTACGGAGGAATTTCGGGATAAGCTGGAGCGCAGGACGGGAGTTCCCGTGGCTATGTGGGATGAACGGCTGACCACGGTGGCGGCAGATAAGGCCATGATAGAGATGGGGATCCGCAGAGAGAACCGCAAAGAGTATGTGGATATGATAGCGGCACAGCTGATCCTGCAGGGATATCTGGACTGCAGAAAAATGGACCCTGAAAAACAGGAGAAAGAAAATGGCTGAGTTGGAAAAGATTACGTTTCACCCTGAGGGGGAGGACCCCGTGGACTTTTTTGTACTGGAGCAGACTAAAATCGGCGGGGTGGAGTATATTCTTGTGACGGATTTTGAAGATGGAGACGGAGAAGCCCTGATCCTTAAGGATATTTCCGAAAATGGCGGAGAGGAGAGAGTGTACGCAATTGTATCGGAGGACGGGGAGCTGAATGCCGTTGCAGAGGTGTTTCAAAGCCTGCTTGAGGATGTGGAGCTGGTGGGCCATGACAGTTGACAGAGAGGACTTTGGCCGGCTTCTGAGGGACAGGGGCCTGAAGGTCACGCGCCAGAGGATGCAGGTACTGGAGGCTGTCGCTTCCCGTCCGGAGGAGCATCTGACTGCCGAGGAAATTTATGAAATTGTAAAACTGGGCTGCCCTGAGATCGGGCTGGCTACTGTTTATAGAACCATACAATTGCTCAATGAGCTGCACCTGATCGACCGGATCAACTTTGATGATGGGTTTGTGCGTTATGAGATGGGGAGCGTCCAGGACCACGAAAAGCACCATCATCACCATTTGATCTGTATGAAATGCGGTAAGGTGATCTCGTTCCGGGACGATCTGCTGGAGGAGCTGGAGGCGAGAATCACTGCGGATACCGGATTTTTAGTGGTGGATCATGAGGTTAAGCTTTACGGCTATTGTATAGAATGTGGAGGAGATTTGATTGAAGAAAAAAGAGAATAATAATGCTTCCAAGCTTAAGATTATCCCCTTGGGAGGTCTGGAGCAAATTGGGCTGAACATTACTGCCTTCGAGTATGAGGACAGTATTGTTGTGGTAGACTGCGGATTGTCCTTTCCGGCTGACGATATGCTGGGGATTGATCTGGTCATTCCCGATGTCACTTATTTGAAGGATAATCTGGACAAGGTGAAGGGTTTTGTGATCACCCATGGACATGAGGATCATATAGGAGCGCTGCCCTATGTGCTCCGGGACGTGAATGTTCCGGTGTACGCCACCAGACTCACCATGGGAATCATTGAAAATAAGCTGAAGGAGCATAACCTGGTAAAAGGTACCAAGCGCAAGGTGGTGAAGTTTGGCCAGTCCATTAATCTGGGACAATTCAGGGTGGAATTTATCAAGACAAACCATAGTATCGTGGATGCTGCTGCACTGGCGATCTATTCGCCTGCGGGCGTGGTGATCCATACAGGGGATTTTAAGGTGGACTATACTCCGGTATACGGTGATGCCATCGATCTTCAGCGGTTTGCCGAGCTGGGGAAGAAGGGTGTTCTGGCGCTGATGTGCGATTCTACCAATGCGGAGAGACCCGGTTTCACACCTTCGGAAAAAACCGTGGGCAAGACCTTTGACACCCTGTTTGAGGAACACAAAAATACCAGAATTTTTGTGGCGACCTTTGCCTCCAATGTGGACCGTGTCCAGCAGATCATTAATACGGCCTACAAATTTGGAAGAAAGGTAGCGGTGGAAGGCCGCAGTATGGTAAACATTATTGAAACGGCCAGAAATCTGAACTGTATCAGCATACCGGATAATACACTGGTGGAGCTGGATCAAATGAAAAATTATCCTGATGAAAAGCAGGTGATCATAACCACCGGAAGTCAGGGGGAAAGCATGGCGGCTCTGAGCCGCATGGCCAACAGCATGCATCGCAAGATTACTATCGGACCGGGGGACACGGTAATTTTTTCCTCAAATCCCATTCCCGGAAACGAGAAACCGGTGACAAAGATCATTAATGAATTGCTGCGCAAGGGAGCGGACGTGATCTTTCAGGATGCTCATGTGTCGGGCCACGCCTGCCAGGAGGAGATCAAGCTTCTCTACACATTGATTCATCCCAGGTACTCCATTCCCGTTCATGGAGAGTACAAGCATTTAAAGGCGCAGGCCAAGATTGCCCAGAGCCTGGGGATCGATAAGGAGAATACCTTTATTCTGTCTTCGGGAGATGTGCTGGAGCTGGATCATGAAAGCGCCAAAGTGTCGGGCAAGGTACCTGTAGGGACCATTCTGGTGGACGGTCTGGGCGTGGGAGACGTGGGCAACGTGGTGCTCCGTGACCGCCAGCATCTTGCAGAGGACGGCATTATGGTGGTGGTTATGAGCCTGGAGAGGGCCAGCGGCCAGCTGGTGGCCGGGCCGGATATCGTGTCCCGGGGCTTTGTCTATGTGAGAGAATCCGACGAGCTGATCGAGGAGGCCAGAAGCACCGTGGACGAGGCAATTCAGAGGTGCCTTGACAGGGGAATCCGTGATTGGGGCAAGCTGAAAAATACTACGAAGGATGTTCTCAGCGATTTTGTGTGGAAAAAAACGAAGCGCCGTCCCATGATTCTGCCCATTATTATGGATGTGGATTAAGCAGTACATGTCAAGGATTGTACTCTGCATTCAGGAGTATGGAGGTATGATATGAATAATCTGGATCAGGATACCGATAAATTTATTGAGACCATTCTGTCTACAGAGGAATACAAAAATTATGTGCAGGAATTGGAGAAGGTAAAGCAGTATCCGGAACTGAAAGCGCAGATCGATGATTACCGTAAGCGAAATTATGAATTTCAGATGAATATGGATAGTGATTTTGGCAGACTGAATATGTTTGAAAAGGAATACGAGGATTTCCGGGACAGTCCCCTGGTAGGAGATTTTCTGGCAGCCGAGCTGGGGCTGTGCAGGATGGTGCAGGATATTTATATGCGTATTGTTGAAGCGTTGCAGTTTGAGTAATAGGTTCAGCAGGCGGATATACCGGGCAGGAGAGCCCGGAAGGACGTCTGGACAGAGGAGTACACATATGAAAGCATGGAATATCGTAAGCGCTGTGGTGGGTGCTATTATCAGAGCGGCAGTAGCTATAGCAGTGGTTTATCTGATCTATCGGGGAGCTGTTATTTGCTATGATTACGGTTATCGTATCTTTACGGAGCCGGCAATTTCCTCCGGGGAGGGAAGGACGGTGACAGTGGCTGTCACAGAAGAAATGTCCGCCTCGGATATCGGGACTCTTTTGGAGAACAAGGGTCTGATACGGGATAAATATCTGTTTGTGCTGCAGTATTATCTGTCCGAATACAGAAAGGACGTAAAGCCTGGAGTTTTTGAGCTGAGCACCAGTATGACGGCAGAAGACATGATGAAGGTGATGGCTTCGGCTGCAGAAGAGGATGAAACCGGTCAGACAGAGCAGTAGAGGCCGGAAAACCGGCGGGAGTATTTATGGTCATTGATGAAAGAATGGCATCCTTTATCGATTCCTTTGACAGAGGCAATTCTCCTTTTTTGGACGAGATAGAAAAAAATGCGCTGGAGGCACAGGTTCCTGTGATCCGCAGGCCCATGCAGAGCCTGTTGAAATTTCTGCTGACGCTTTTAAAGCCGAAAAGCATCCTTGAGATCGGGACTGCTGTCGGCTTTTCTGCGTTGCTGATGAGCGAGTATGGGCCGGAGGGGTGCCGCATCACCACCATCGAAAAGTATGAGAAACGGATTCCTGTGGCCAGAGAAAATTTTCGAAGGGCGGGAAGAGAAGGGCAGATCACTCTTTTGGAAGGAGACGCTTCAGACATTCTGGGACAGCTGGAAGGAAGCTGGGATCTGATTTTTATGGATGCGGCCAAGGGGCAGTATATTCATTTTCTGCCGGATACCCTGCGGCTTCTGGCGCCGGGAGGGATGCTGGTCAGCGATAATGTACTACAGGACGGGGATATCATAGAATCCCGTTTTGCCGTGGCCAGGAGAAACCGCACCATACATGCCAGGATGAGGGAGTATTTGTTTGAACTGACACACTGTTCCGGTCTGGAGACGGTGATTCTTCCCGTGGGGGATGGTGTGACGCTGAGTGTAAAGAGGGAAGAGCATTGTGAAAATTAATCCTGTCAAATCAGCAGTGCTGAATTAAAGCATTCTGTCAGGAAGATAAGGTAAAACATGATGACAAAGAGACAAAAACCGGAGCTGTTGATTCCCGCCGGCAGCCTTGAGGTGCTGAAAACGGCGGTGATCTTCGGAGCGGATGCGGTGTATATCGGCGGAGAGGCCTTCGGGCTTCGGGCCAAGGCAAAAAATTTTTCCCCGGAGGAAATGGCAGAGGGCATTGCTTTTGCCCATGCCCGGGGAGTAAAGGTATATGTGACGGCCAACATTCTGGCCCACAACAGTGATCTGGAGGCGGCCAGAGCCTATTTTCGGGAGCTGCGGGACATGAAGCCAGAGCGCTGCGACGCTCTGATCATTTCCGACCCGGGTATGTTTACCCTGGCCAGGGAGATATGGCCTGAGGCCGAAATCCATATCTCCACCCAGGCCAATAACACAAACTATCGGACATATCTTTTCTGGCATGGACTGGGAGCGAAGCGAGTGGTGGCGGCCCGGGAACTGTCTCTGGAAGAGATCCGGCAGATCCGGAAAGCCATTCCCGCGGAAATGGAGATCGAATGCTTTGTCCATGGATCCATGTGTATTTCCTATTCCGGGCGGTGCCTGCTGAGCAATTATTTTACGGGCAGGGATGCCAACCATGGGGCCTGCACTCACCCCTGCCGATGGAGATATGCGGTGGTGGAGGAGACAAGGCCTGGAGAATATATGCCGGTCTATGAAAACGAGAGAGGAACCTTTCTTTTTAATTCCAGGGATTTATGTATGGTAGAGCATATTCCCGAGCTGGTACAGGCTGGGATAGACAGTCTGAAGGTAGAGGGGCGGATGAAGACGGCGCTTTATGCAGCGGCGGTTACCAGAACCTACCGGAGAGCCATCGACGATTATTTTTCATCGGAAGATCTCTATCAGGCGCATATGAACTGGTACCGGGAAGAGATTGCCAAGTGTACCTATCGGCAGTACAGCACGGGTTTCTTTTTTGGAAAACCCGATGAAAATAATCAAATTTATGACAATAGTACCTATGTGAATGAATATATATATTTGGGCACGGTGGAGGAAATACAGGCAGGACGCATCCGGATCAGGCAGCGCAACAAGTTTTTTGCAGGAGAAGAAATCGAGGTTATGAGACCGAACGGGGAAAACGGCGCAGCTTTTGTAAAAGCCATGTATAATGAAGCCGGCGAAGCCATAGACAGCTGTCCTCACGCCGGGCAGACCGTATGGCTGGAGCTTTCCAGTCAGGCAGGGAAATATGATTTACTGCGGAAAAAGGGAACAAGATAAAAAGGAACAAGACAAAAAGAATCAAGATAAAAAAATCAGGATACAATGAATTTAGATAAACGAGATTAAGATGCGAGAGATCAAGATATAAGAGATTAAGAGAAAAGGAATTATGCGAAAAGAGATCAAGGGAAGAAGGGATTAGGAGCATGGATAAATTGTGCAGACAGAACAAGGTTCCACGGATTTTCATACATATATTGACGGCAGTATACGGTCTTGCCTGCCTGTGGCTTTACTACAGGCAGTCTGTAGCGGATTTGTCCGGCTCCGGTCCTCTGCCTTATCAGTCGGATCTGCCCCTGCATATCAGCATGGTGGTTCAGGATGGATGGTATTACAGCTTTACGGCATATGCCTACAAGGCGTTGTATGTGCTCTTTGGAGGAGGGACCTTTGGGATCGCACTTTTGCTGGCGGCGGCTTCCACAGCCACTGTGTATGCCACGGAGGGGCTGGTTTGTTTTTTAGGAGACAAAAGAAAAAAGACTTGGGGTACACTTTTGCTGGCTCTGAGCCTGAACCTGGTAATGCCGGTATATGTGAGCTCGGTGGGAGAGCTTCGGTATGTGAGTTATCAGTCCGCCAATATCTGGCATAATTCCACTTATATCTGTATGCGTCTGGCGGCATTGGTAACCTTGATCTGCTATTTCAGGCTGGAGAAAAGGTACAGGGAGGGACTGACTTGGAAGGAATGGACGGTTTTTGCCCTGCTTAACATCATATGCACCGGCATCAAGCCCAGCTTTCTGTTGGCATTTTCTCCTGTGATGGGAATTGCTCTTTTGGTGGATTTAATTCGCAGGGTGCCTCTGAGGCGGATCCTGGCGTTTGGCTCTGCCCTGCTTCCCAGCGGGCTTGTGATTCTCTGGCAAAATTCGGTTTTGTTTGGGGAATCCACTGGCAACGGCATCAGCTTCCGGCCATGGTATACCTTTTCTCTCCATGCAGCAGTTCCCAAGGCTGCGGTGGTCTGTTCTGTACTTTTTTGCGGACTGACGATTCTGGCCACCTGGAAAAGAGCGGTTAGAGAAAAGACATATGGGTTTGTAATCGGAATGACGGCACTGGGATTCCTGGAGGCCTTGTGCCTGGCAGAAAGCGGGACCCGGTCAGTGGACGGCAATTTTCTATGGGGCTACAGTTTTTGCCTGTCCGTGCTGTTTACGATATGCGCTGTCAAGTGGCTGGAGATGGGGGGGGAGAAGTGGAAGCGGCTTGTGAAGGCCGCGCTGGGACTGGTCTACGCTTGGCATTTGTACTGCGGGATTTATTTCTTCGTGCGCCTTGTGGGAGGAGCCAGCTTTTGGATGTGACGTGTGAACTGTAACATACAATTTATAGAAACATAAAAAATTTTAATTGGGTATTGCATTTTTCTGAAAAGTAGAGTATGTTATAAAAAACGAAGCGGCGACAGGTGCCGCATCTGCACAAGGGTATCAGCGGGCAAAGATGTTCCATAAGTAACGGGGTTACTTTGGGACGTTTTTTGTATGTGCGAAGGAAAAGGGAGGATAAAAATGAGCGAAGTGCTGAATGTGGAGGAGATTTTTGCCAGCAAGGTCTTTACTTTGGGCAAGATGAAGGAACGACTGCCCAGGAACGTGTACAAAGAGGTGAAGAAGGTTATGGACCAGGGCGGCGAGTTGTCCCTGGCGGCGGCAGATGTAGTGGCTAAGGCCATGAAGGACTGGGCAGTGGAAAACGGCGCCACCCATTATACCCATTGGTTTCAGCCGTTGACGGGCATTACGGCCGAAAAGCATGACGCTTTTGTCACCCACCCCGACGAGGAGGGAAGGATGCTCATGGAGTTTTCCGGAAAGGAGCTGATTAAGGGAGAGCCGGATGCGTCTTCATTTCCCTCGGGAGGACTTCGGGCAACCTTTGAGGCCAGAGGCTATACTGCCTGGGACATTACTTCTCCCGCGTTTCTGAAGGAAGATGCAACGGGAGTAATACTGTGTGTGCCTACGGCGTTCTGTTCCTATACCGGAGAGGCTTTGGATAAGAAAACACCTCTGCTTCGTTCCATGGAAGCCGTAAGCCAGCAGGCGCTCCGGATCGTGCGGCTTTTCGGAAATACAGAGGCAACTAAGGTGGTGGCCAGCGTGGGACCGGAACAGGAATATTTTCTGGTGGATAGGGAGAAATATTTGCAGAGAGAGGACTTGATCTTTGCCGGGCGCACGTTGTTTGGCGCTCCCGCTCCCAAGGGACAGGAACTGGAGGATCACTATTTTGGGGCGATCCGGGAGCGGATCGGCGCGTACATGAAGGATCTGAATGTAGAATTGTGGAAGCTGGGTGTGACTGCCAAGACCCAGCACAATGAAGTGGCTCCGGCCCAGCATGAGCTGGCACCGATCTATGAGACGGCCAATATTGCCGTGGATCATAATCAGCTGGTAATGGAGACCATGAAAAAGGTTGCGGGACGCCATGGCCTGACCTGCCTTCTCCACGAGAAGCCTTTCGCGGGAGTGAACGGCTCCGGCAAGCATAACAACTGGTCTCTGGGAACCGACGATGGGGTGAACCTGCTGGATCCCGGCGATACCCCCAACGAAAACATTCAGTTCCTTCTGGTGCTGGCCTGCATTATAAAGGCTGTAGACACGCATGCGGATCTGTTGCGGCAGAGCGCCGCGGATGTGGGAAATGATCACAGGCTTGGGGCCAATGAGGCGCCGCCTGCCATTATATCCATGTTTTTGGGCGAACAGCTGGAGGATGTGGTTCGACAGCTGGTGGAGACCGGGGAAGCGGCTCATTCCATTCAGGGAGGAAAGCTGATGACCGGCGTGTCCACCCTGCCGGATTTGGATAAGGATGCCACGGATCGGAACAGAACCTCGCCGTTTGCCTTTACCGGCAATAAATTTGAATTCCGTATGGTGGGAAGCTCTGATTCTATTGCCAGTCCCAATACTATACTGAATGCCATTGTGGCAGAAGCCTTCTGCGAGGCAGCTGACCTTCTGGAGAAGGCGGAGGACTTGGATATAGCGGTTCATGATCTGATTAAGGAGTATATGACCAGGCACCAGAGAATTATTTTTAACGGCGACGGGTATGCGGACGAATGGGTCCGGGAGGCGGAGAGACGCGGACTTCCCAACATCAAATCCATGGTGGAGGCGGCGTCTGCGCTTACCACGGATAAATCCATCCGGCTTTTTGAGAAATTCGGCATCTTCACCAAAGTGGAACTGGAGTCCCGGGAGGAGATCATCTATGAGACCTACGCAAAGACCATAAACATAGAAGCGCTGACTATGATCGATATGGCCGGCAGAAAATATATTCCTGCAGTGGTAAAATACAGCAAAGCGCTGGCGGACACAGTGATCGCCGTGAGAGATGCAGGGGCGGACGCTTCGGTGCAGACTCAGCTGCTGAATGCGGTCAGCGGGAAGCTGGCCCAGGCAAAGAACGCCCTGAACCGGCTGGAAACGGTGACAGCCCAGGCATCGGCTATGAAGGATGTAAAAGCCCAGGCGTTCTTCTATAAGGATTCGGTCAAGAGCGCCATGGATGAGCTCCGGGCTCCTGTGGATCAGCTGGAAATGATGGTGGATAAGGAGATGTGGCCGGTGCCCACCTACGGTGAACTGACCTTTGAGGTTTAGATAAGCATACTGCGCCAGGGTCAACAACCTCGCTGATTGCAGCGGGGCTGTTGACTTGATGAGCGGAGCTGTTGCAAAGAAGAAAATAAAAGTTGAAAAAGGGGTTGACAATTGCACGGAATTTATGTAAAATACATTATGTTGTGACGCAGGGATATACACTGCAGGCCCAGATAGCTCAGTTGGTAGAGCAGAGGACTGAAAATCCTCGTGTCACTGGTTCGATTCCGGTTCTGGGCATTTGATAAGATGCTGTATGGAGCACGGAATGGATGATATAATATTTACATGCAGGTGTAGTTCAATGGTAGAACACTAGCCTTCCAAGCTAGATACGTGGGTTCGATTCCCATCACCTGCTTTTTTCATGCAAAGCCGCAGAACCGGGGGGTTTCCAGTAAACTCAAGGGGTCTGTGGCTTTTTTATTGACGGCCTTGTTCCCGCTGAGTATAATTGATACAGAGCCGATTTTTACAGTTATGGCAATTTATGTTTTTACAGGATATTTTTGGATACACTAACAACGAACAATGGAGGATTAGGAGATGACCAACGACTGTTATTACGATTCCTTTGACAAAAAGGAAAATCTGCATTTCGATTCCAAGGTGGTACATGGGGGACTGGGCTGCGACCCTATCACCGGCGCAGTGAGCTTTCCGATCTTTCAGACGGCTACCTTCCGCCATCGCACCTTTGATGTTTCCACCGGGTATAATTATTCCAGGCTGCAGAATCCCACCCGCCAGGAGCTGGAGCGCACCATGGCAATCCTGGAGGAAGGGACGGAGGCTTTTGCCTTTACCAGCGGGCAGGCGGCGAACATGTGTATTTTCGGCCTTTTGAAGAAGGGAGACCATGTGATTCTTTCGGACGACATATACGGCGGAACCTACCGTATATGTTCGGACATTTTCAGCGCGCTGGACTGTGAGTTTACCTATCTGGATATGTCCGATCCGGATCAGCTGGAGGCGGCGATCCGACCCTCCACAAAGATGCTGTTTGTAGAGACGCCTACCAATCCCATGATGAAGACTGCCGATATTTCAAAGCTTTCCCAGATTGCCAAAAAGCATGGTGTGCTTCTGGTGGTGGACAACACATTCCTTTCACCGTATTTTCAGAAGCCCATCACTCAGGGAGCGGATATCGTGGTTCACAGTGGTACCAAATATTTGTGCGGCCACAACGATGTGATCGCCGGCATTGTGGTGGTGACCACTCAGGAGCTGGCGGATCATTTCCGCCTGCAGATGAAATCCCGGGGCAACGGCCTGGCGCCCTTTGACTCCTGGCTGGTTCTGAGGGGGCTTAAGACGCTTTCTCTTCGTATGGAAAGACATGACAGGAACGGGAAAAAGGTGGTGGAGTGGCTGAAAAAGCATCCCAAAGTTAAAAAATTGTATTATGCCGGCCTGGGAGGGATGATCTCCTTTGAGGTGGACAGCGTTGAGACGGTGCACCGTCTGCTTTCGGATGTAAAAATGATTTTGTTTGCAGAGAGTCTGGGAGGAGCCGAGACGCTGATTACCTACCCGCTTACGCAGACTCATGAATCCACCCCGCCGGATGTCCGGGAAAAGCTGGGCATCAACGAGCGTTTTGTTCGTATTTCTATTGGAATCGAGGATCCGGAGGATATTATTGCGGACCTGGAGCAGGCGATGAAGTAGGATTTGCCTGCGGGGCTGGCCCGGAGAGAAAGCAAAGGGCCATGGAGGTTATGATGAATCTGAAATTTACAAAAATGCAGGCCTACGGCAATGATTATATATATATTGATGCCATTCATCAGAGGGTGGAGGACCCCGGGCGGCTGGCAAAAATAATATCGGACCGCCATTTTGGGGTGGGATCCGACGGGCTGGTTCTGATCTGCCCTTCGGATACCTGTGATTTTCGTATGAGGATCTTTAATCCTGACGGGACAGAGGCGGAGATGTGCGGGAATGCCCTGCGCAGTACGGCAAAATTTGTATATTTTCACAAGCTCACAAAAAAGGAATCGCTGACTATTGAGACACTGGGCGGGATCCAGAGAGTGGAGCTGGAGATCCGGGAAGGAGAAGTCACCAATATTTCCGCCTGCATTGGGAAGCCGGAGCTTCGATCAGAAAGGATTCCTGTGATATCGGATCAGGATACCTTTATGGACCGCAGAGTACAGGTGCTGGACAGGACTTTTCGGATGTCCTCCCTTTCCTGGGGAAATCCCCATACGGTGCTTCTGGTGGAGGATGTGGATGCGCTTGATGTGGAGAAATACGGAAGAGCCGTGGAGTATTTGGAATGTTTTCCCAGGCGCACCAACGTTACCTTTGCACAAATGGCGGATGCCGGACATGTCCGTATCAGAGAGTGGGAGCGGGGCACAGGGGAGACCCTGGGCTGCGGCACAGGCTGCTGTTCGGCGGTGGTAGTGGGAAATATGCTGGGGCTGTGCGGCAGAAATGTGGTATGTCATCAGCCGGGCGGAGATTTGCAGGTAGAGTGGGATGAGCAGGATGAGGTTCATATGACAGGACCTTCCCATGTAGTATTTGAAGGAGAATATTCGTATGAAGCTAAGTGAGCTGTTAACGGCCTTAGAGCCGGTATCCTTTTCCGGGGACAGTGAGAGAGAGATTACCGCTGTGGCCTATGATTCCAGGAAAGTGATACCGGGTTCACTGTTCGTGTGCATCAGAGGGGAAGAAACCGACGGCCATAAATATATTCCCAATGCCATTCAGGCGGGGGCGGCGGCCATTGTGGCGGAGGAAGAGCCCTCCTTTCCCTTAGATGCTGCGCTGATCCTCGTGAGGGATGCCAGGTCAGCCCTGGCGCGGATTTCTGCCGCCTGGTTCGGTTATCCTGCATCGAGGATGACCATGATCGGGCTTACCGGCACAAAGGGCAAGACCACTACTTCTCATATGATTAAAAAAATATTGGAGAAGGCAGGCCATAAGGTGGGAATGATCGGTACCATGGGAGCCTTCATCGGGGAGGAAAAGGTTCCGGTGAAAAACACGACACCTGAATCCTTTGAATTGCACTCGCTGTTTGCCAGGATGCTGGAAAAAGGCTGTGAGTTTGTGGTGATGGAGGTTTCCTCTCAGGGGCTGAAGCACAGAAGGACAGAAGGGATCATCTTTGACTACGGAGCCTTTCTCAATATTTCCCCGGATCATATCGGCAAGGGCGAGCATGCGGATTTTGAGGAATATTTGTCCTGCAAGAAGCTTCTGTTTTCCCAGACGAAATGCACTGTGGCCAACATTGATGATCCCCGCTGGAAAGAAGTAACAAAAAAAGCGGATGCTCCCGTGACGGTATCTACCCGGGAGGAAGCGGACTTTATGGGCAGAGATATCCAAAATATCTGGGAGCCGGGCCTTTTGGGTGTCACCTTCCGGCTCTGCGGAAGGGTAGAGGGAGAAATGGTTTTAAACATGCCCGGAAGGTTCAATGTGGAAAATGCCCTGATTGCCGCCGCCATTACCACCCTGGCAGGGGCGCAGCCGGAGCACATCCGGGCGGCCCTGCGGGAGACCGCCGTAAAGGGAAGAACTCAGGTTTTGCAGGAAACGGCGCACTTTTCCACCTTTCTTATCGACTATGCCCATAATGCGCTGAGCATGGAAAGCCTCCTGCAGATGCTGAAGTCCTATGAGCCAGACAGGCTGATCTGCTTGTTCGGAGGAGGCGGAAACCGGGCCAGGCAGCGCCGCTACGACATGGGAAGTATAGCGGGTAAGTACGCGGATCTTACCATCATTACCATGGACAATCCCAGATTTGAAGAAATGGATGAGATCAATGCCGAGATCATAAGAGGGCTGGAGGCCTACGAAGGAAAGTACCAGATTATAAAGGACCGGGAACAGGCCATTCAGTATCTGCTGGATAACAGCGGCAGAAGGGACATTGTGGCCCTGATCGGAAAGGGGCATGAGGAGTACCAGGAAATCCGGGGAGTGAAATACCACTTTTCGGAGCAGGAAGTGGTGGCAGCTTATTTAGGCGCAAAACAGGATGAAGCTTACGGTGAAACAAATCAGGCGTGACTGCTCCATATGAGGAGCGTTAGACGAAGCAGGGAAACGACAGCGAGAGACAGAAGTTGCCGTGGGAATCGGCGCAGGGCAGAGGAAACCGTATGAACCATATATATCAGCCATCTGGCAAAATATCACTTTTATTTTGGCCGGCTGCTGTAGCAATGCTTGTGGTCACAGTATCCGCCGCTCTGCTGTGCACATACGGCATTCAGGTATCTCATGCTACACTGCTGGATATGATGATTTTTTTCACAATTACTAAATATATTGCAAAATTGGGCGCATTGCTTTGTATCAAGTTTGGCAGAGTGCGCAAGCCCGCTTTTGCCAGAGGGGTCGGTATTGCCCTGGCCCTATGGTACTGGCTGTTCCTGCTTGCGTTTCATGCACCGGTGAAAGCGGCTCTGACTGCGGAGAATTCGGTATGGATATGGAAATGGAGCGGGGCGTGGAAAGAAGCTCTTGCGCAGTATGTGCGGGATGCTTTTGGCACCGCAGGTCAGCCATGGCGTTGGATGCTTTTGGAGCCTGTGCTTTCGCTGAAAGAAAACGGAGCAGTCATTACCGGTAAAAGCGGGAACACGCTGTTTACTGTTCCGGGGCTTGTGTGCGCTGCGCTGTTGGCAATTTTGCTTCTTGGCACTGTGTGGCAATTCGGTTTTGCGTTATGGGAGCAAGGAAGGGCTCCGTTTTTTGAGGCTTCCGGGAAATGGGCGAAGAAAACGGTGGTTAATCTGAAATGTCCAACAGAAGAAACTTTTCTTTCCCGGCTCCTGTTAGGAGATACGACAGTGCTGGCGGATTTGGAGCCGCCTGGCATCGAGGATGCAGACAGCTTTTTTAAGGTATCCGTGTTTGCGATAGACGGGGGAGAATCCTTTTATGTGTCTGTTTCCAAAATGATCACATCAAAAAAACAGCGGTCATCACGTTTTGCAGTTCATTCCGATCATCAATCAAAAAGGCGTAAAAAACAGGTTTTTGAGGAAGAACAGGTGGCAGAATATCTTGTGATGGACAGGGGAACCGGGTTTTCGTTGCTGCGCAGGGCGGATGCAGGCTGAATATAGGAGAAATCAATATGGCAGATTATTCACAATTTGAAGCGGGTACGAAATCCGGAATCCATGCGGATACGACCCGGATTCGGAAACATGATGAGCTGATTGGGAAAGCGCTGAAGCGGCGGAGCAGCTCCATTTGCTGCTTTGTCGTCAGTCTGATGCTGGCCGTTGGCGTCAGCATTATCTTAAAAAGCTTTATTCCGGCGGTTGTCTTTGGACTTGCGTCAGCCTTTTTTTTGTGGCGGCTTTGGGGGACGGGTGTGTCGGAGAATTATATGAAGGAGGTCTATGAGGAAGGGCTGCTGGTGCCGGGGCTGGTGGTAAATACACAGCCGCTGACCATAATGGCGATTGCAAACATGGTGGCATATGATGGTGTGCCGGTTGTAAACGCTTGCCGCAAGCTGGTTGTAAAGGAACTGGACGGGGCAAAGAAGGAGCTGTACGAAAAGATTCCATGTTCGTGCTTTTTCTGCTATGACGGGGGCTCCTATCACTTGAATTTTGAACCGCACCCGCTTTTCTGGGGGACAGACAGTCAGCAGGAAATCAGCGAGGCTCTGCAGCAGGCAGAGACAGACAATAAGCAGAATCCGCAGGATGAATGGGAAGTGCTGAAGCGGATTGCCAGGCAGTATCCGACGCTTGCAGATGGGGAGATGATTTTACTGGATGAGAATTATGCCCCCTTTGGCAGGAAGAAATATTATGAAAGCAGGTATAAGCCGCTGAATCTGGATACGGCGCAGGATGAATACCGGAATATACTGCAGAGGAGTTCGGAGATAACAGAAAAAGAGGATGAAGGAATTCCGTTTCTTGAGCAGGAGATTCCAGGCAAAGATGTATATAACAGGATGATTGCGCTGGCATGCCGTTTTGACGTATACAAATATATCAGCAGCCACTGCGAACTGGGACATTTTGTGAACAGCGAGCATCCCGGGCTGTTTACCTATATCGGAGACCCTGTGGACTTTTTGAAGGAGTTTCATGACAGCGGTATTGCGCTGGATGAGGGTGAGTATCCTCTGATTTATGAGAAATATCTGATTACCACAAAGGGATGCTATAACGAGGACAAGAAGCTCCAACCCTGGGACAAGGTGAACTTTTCCATTCGGTTTACCGTCCTGAACGGAATGCAGCTTTTTATGAATGAGACGAAAATTGCGGAATTTAAGGGACAATTTGAAGATACCGGTCGTATGGAATCCCTCTCTGATCCGGAACAGGAGATGGAGCTTCACAAAGAGGCAGTGCGTATCATTGAATTCTTGCGGGAACTGAAGCTTGACTTCTCTGGCCGTATCCTGTAAGATATAAATGTATCAGGGGAAGACACCCATACAAAAAAACGCAGATACAGACATAATCAATTCGGGGAGGCCACCCATGGAAAAAAACGGACAGACCGTTTCCGTTCTGGATGAGCGGAATACGGTGATTGGTTATACCTATCCAAAGAGAGCAAAAGGACTTGTCAAAAAGCGTCGGGCAGAGTTTGTATCCGACAGTACAATCCGTTTGCACAGACAATGCCCGACATATGAGAATATGGAGGACATAGAGATGGATCAAAGCAAATACATAACCGTTAACCCCAGAACATGGCACAAAAATCCTGACAGATATGATCAGAATACCTGCGGCCCATATAATAATGTCAATGACCCCACCGTGTATCAGCGTTTCATGATTGACAACCCGTTGGCGGGGGCTATTACGACACTGCCTCGTCTGACGGAAATACTGTCCCTGGGTTCCTGGAGCTGGGATTTTACCAGTTATGCTGCCGGCAACATCCATGAGATTGAACCTAACAGCGAGTACCACTTTGTATTTTGGCTCAACGGGGGTGAGAATGACCGGAGCGACGAGATCTGCAAGCTGCAGATCCTGTTCACGGACAATCCCGGCATGGCTTCCCGCAGTGAATTTGGCGCAGGGCTGCATTTCTGCCTAAACCGCGGATATATCAAACCGTTGAAAAAGTACAACGGCTGGGAGTACTACGACATACCGTTTACCACCGCGCAGGCCAGATATGTACAATTTCAGCTGGTGGCACACAAGGCGCCCATGGCGCTGATGAGTGCCGGAAGTCCTGACCTGTACAGGGATCTGCCGGATATGGCCGATCCTTATGAGAGTCGGCGTCCCCAGCGGCACAACATCTTTTTTGCGGACGGCTGGCCGGTTGATAAATGGTACTCCACAACAAATCTGAAACAGGAAGAGCATGAGCAGCCTGTGGTGGGAAACTGTCCTCCTTTTCCTGATTTCCTGCATAATCCGCAGATACATCAAACGTTTGGATTTGGAAGCAGGGATTGGAAACAAGGTGTCGTCGATAACATTATGGAAGAAATAGACATAGACGACATACTGGAAGAGGTCAAGCAGGATATTCTGGACGGACTGGATATGGATGCCATTAAGAAAAGTGTTATGGATTCGATTCACTAATCTGTCTAAATAAATGACGCTGAAGCGGCTCCATTCCCAGTGCGGGAGTGGAGCCGCGTAAATATTTGAGTAATTATCGATCCATAAAAATTTTTATTGACAGTATCAAAAACATATGCTAATATACTTTATGTGATCGGCGCAGACGTGTATCTGCACCATATGCGATAGTGGCTCAGTTGGTAGAGCGCCACCTTGCCAAGGTGGAAACCGCGGGTTCGAGTCCCGTCTATCGCTTTTTTTATTGTTTAATTTTCAGCGGAAGCCCGGGAGATAAGGGCTTCCGTTTTGCATATCGTGGGCGGCCTCGCAGGGAGGGGACTTTTTCGTCGTGCTTATCGATGGGGCTTTCCCCGGTTCCAGGCTCTGGTGGGCTGAGCTTTGGGAGTAGGACTGCGGAAAAGCAGTCTGCCGAGGGCTTTCCTGTTGAAGGGAAACAGGGGCCAGAAATAGCTGAAGCCCCCGAAGGTAGGAGTGGTGGCCGCTGACAGGAGAACCAGTGCCAGGCAGATGAGGAAGCCGGGCAGGCCGAAAAAACCTGTGGCGATGACCAGAAGCATTCGATACAGACGCAGACTGTCACTGAATTCCGCGCTGGTGATTGACAGGGAGGCAAGGAGGGTCACAGCAGCGTAAAACAATACCTCCACGGAGGCCCAATTCAGGCTGACGGCAATATCGCCGATGATTAATCCGCCCACTATAGAAAGGGAGCCTGAAAATTTTCCGGAGCTGAGAGAGGAGGAGTATTTAAAAAGATCCAGCAGAAATTCCACCGCCAGAACATAGAAAAAGATTCTCTGGGGGGTCAGGTTCTGGTCTGACAGCAGGCTCAGGCTTTCGGCCAGCTCCGGGAAGGAGATGGCCAGAAGCAGGAACAGGGGCATCAAGAGCAGGCTTGCAGGGATGCAGAGAAACCGTATCAGGCGAAAATAGGTGCCTACGGAAGGACTTTTGTAATAATCCTCAGGGCTTTGGATAAACTGGAAAATCGTACAGGGCAGGATCAGTACCATAGGCGAATTATCTGTCAATATGAGGATATGGCCTTCCAGAAGGTAACTGCAGGCCACATCAGGGCGTTCGGTGACCTGGATGGAGGGCAGAGGATGCCACCATTTTTTAGGGAGAATCAATTCCTCCAGGCTTTTGGCGCCCATGGTCAGGGATGTGACATCCAGAGAATCCAGTACTCGGGACAATTCTCTCAGCAGATCCCGATTCACATTTCCCTCCAGATACGCCACCGCTACATCTGTTTTGCTGGAAGAGCCTATGCTGTGCATGGCAAAGCACAGATCTGTGGAGCGTACCCGGCGGCGGATGAGATTTGCGTTGAACAGTAGAGTTTCCACAAAACCGTCCCGGGATCCCCTGGTGGATTTTTCCAGATCCGGTTCGGTAATGCTCCGAACGGGGTAGGTTCGGGCATCGATGAGAACTGCCTGGGAAAAGCCGTCAATAAATAGTGCCGCCGGACCGCTGAGTACATTGCGCAGGATATCTTCCCAGGAGTCGGAGAGGGAGGTCTGGACGTAGCCGATGCTGGAATTCACATAATCATTGATATTTGACACCTTTCTTTCGGGCACATACAGGGGATTTTGCAGGTCGGAGAAAATCTGCTGGAGGATCTCCGTTTTACAAAAGCCATTCACTCCCAGAAAAAACGCTTTTGTTTCACCCAGCTTCAGTGTCCGGTGCATGAGATCAAAGCTGTTCTTCAGGGGAAGGTGCATTTCCAGGTAGGCAATATTTTCTTCCAGGCGTGGAGACAAATTCATAGGAAATTCTCTCTTTCTGTGCAGACGCCAGTGTGAGCGGCGCTTATGAGGCATACTGCACGGTGAATTTAAACGGGGCAGAACTTTATTCGGTTATAATCTATATTAGTTTGTCCTAAAATTGAAATTTATGCAAAAGAAGTGAAAAGAGAGAGGCTTCGAGGGGGGATAGCTGCAAGGGAGGCAGTTTCAAGGCAGGACTTTCAAGGAAGGGATTTCCGAAAAGATAATGGAAAGGGATATGTAGTGCGAAACAGGGGAGCCCTGTTTCACAGCTTGGTCAGAGAAAAATCTGTAAGAGCGCCAGACCGATGAGCAATCCGCCGGAAATAGGATCCGCCAGATGACCGATTAGGCCAAGCATCCGGCTTCTGCCCAGCCGGTTGCCCATCAGCAGGAGCAGCACTGAGCAGAGGAAGGTTGCAGCGGCGGCCGGGAGAAAAGGAAGGCCGGCCATGCTGGCGCTGAGGCCGATGCCAATGTTATTCACAGAGAGTGTGAGACTTAAGAGAAGAACCTCCGGCAGAGAAAGACCGGGCGGAAAGCTTTCCCCTTCGGAACAAATGGACGCTTCCGATCTGGCGGGAGAGGATCCGGCTCTTCCCCGGAGAATTACTGAAAGCCATTTCATAATATAGTAAAGTCCCAGAAATATCAGGATCAGGCTGCCGGCCAGGCGGCTTAAAATACCGGGAAGAAGGGGGGCAAGCCAGGCGCCCAGGCCCACTGACAGGCAGGTGCCGGACAGTGTGACCAGGCTGATGACCAGGTTCTGCCAGAGACGGATCCGAACCTTCCGAAGGCCGTAGCTGATGCCCACAAGCAGGGCATCCAGACTGGCTGATATACCAAACAGGAGAGACGGAAACAACTGCATAATAGGTCTCCTGGATCGTTTTAAGTTTCTATTTACTATATTCTCGAGAGCGGAAAAGGGTGTTGTATTTTATGCATAATGTGATAGGATATAGACAAACTCTCCTTGAATGGGGAGGCGGAATTTATATAATTTGTGTCATCCATTGAGACTACTGAGGGAAAGGAGAGGGTTTATGACAGAAGATATGAGGATCATAGGAGAGGAAGCTTACAGGGCGGCCAAGGAGCTGCTGGATGCGGCGCATATGGAGGAGGGCCAGATTTTGGTAGTAGGCTGCTCCACCAGCGAGGTCAGCGGTGCCGGCATCGGAACCTTTTCCAGTCCGGAGCTGGCGGAGGTGGTATTCGGAGGCATCTACCAGGCTACCCAGGAAGCCGGAATCTATCTGGCGGCGCAATGCTGTGAGCATCTTAATCGGGCAATTATTCTGGAGAAGGAGGCGGTTGACCGCTGGGGAGGAGAGATTGTGAACGCAGTGCCTCAGCCCAAGGCAGGCGGATCCTTTGCAACAGCTGCCTACAAGGCATTTGAGTATCCTGTGGCATTGGAGCATGTCAGGGCCCATGCGGGAATGGACATAGGGGACACGCTGATCGGCATGCATTTGAGAGAGGTAGCGGTTCCTTTGCGGATTCGGACAAAGGAGATAGGGGATGCAAGAGTAGTCTGCGCCCGGACGAGACCTAAGTATATCGGCGGAAGCCGGGCCGTATACAATGATGATTTGCTGTAGGCCGGGGAACCGTGCTGTGAAAAAGAACTGCCGTGAGTCAGGAAACGCCGCCTATGAGGCGGCGTTTTCTATCAGTCCCATAATAGCCTTGATGGAGTCCAGCTGGCCGCTTCGCCCCATGGCATCACAATAGGTCTGCCTGGTGAAATATAGTTCGTGAATCTTATCCACCAGAAGCTCAGTGGACAGATCGTCTTCGTTGATCACAATGGAAAAGCCCTGGGACTCAAAGGACTGGGCGTTAAGCAGCTGGTCGCCCCGGCTGCTGGCGGCAGGCAGAGGAATCAGTATATTGGGCTTTTTCAGCGCCAGCAGTTCACAGATAGCGTTGGCGCCCGCCCGGGAGATCACCAGATCGGCCATAGCAAACAGATCCTTCAGCTCGCTCTTGATATACTCAAACTGTTTATAGCCCGGGGTAGTCAGAAGCAGATTATCCATCTTATCCTTGCCGCACAGATGCACCACCTGAAAATCCTCCAGCAGCTGAGGAAGCGCCTGCCGGACGGCTTTATTTACGTTGGCCGCACCCTGGCTTCCGCCCATAACCATGATCACGGGCTTGTTGGCGCTGAAGCCGCACATGTTAAGTCCCGTCAGCCGATTGCCCTGGGAGAGCTCCGAACGGATGGGCGAGCCGGTGAGTACAGCCTTGTTTTCAGGAAGGAGCTTCAGAGTCTCGGGAAAATTACAGCAGATTTTTTCCGCAACAGGAATACAGAGCCTGTTTGCAAGTCCTGGAGTCATATCGGACTCGTGAATAATACAGGAAATTCCCAGCGACGAGGCCGCCCGGACCACAGGCACGCTGACAAAGCCGCCCTTGGAAAAAACCACATCAGGCCGGTATTGCTTTAAAAATTTTCGAGCTTCGGAAAATCCTTTTATGACGCGAAAAGGATCGGTAAGATTCTGAAGGGCCAGATAGCGCCGGAATTTTCCGGTGGAAATACCCACATAGGGAATCTCAAAGTCTCCGATCAGCCTCTTTTCTATGCCGTCGTAGGAGCCCATGTAAGTGACCTCGAAGCCCGCTTCCCTTAGAGCGGGAAGCAGGGCAATGTTTGGGGTGACGTGCCCCGCGGTTCCCCCGCCTGTGAGCACGATTTTTTTCATAGCATACTCTCCAGGGCCCGGGCCAGCTGGTCGGGGCAGGAGGTGGGTTTCATACCGCAGCGGATGCCTTTGAGCCTGCTGATGGCTTCCTCCGGCTTCATGCCTTTTACCAGGGCGCTGACTCCCTGCAGATTGCCGTTGCAGCCACCGGTAAAGCTGACGGAATCGATTACTCCGTCCTTCAGTTCAATGTCGATCTCCTGTGAACAGGTTCCCTGTGTCTTATATTTCATAAAATTCTCCTCCAAAATATTGACTTAATAGATAGAGTATAACAAATATGGTAATTTGTTTCAAGCGCAAAAGCGTGAAAGTGCCGGCGAAGATTTTTTATAAACGCATGATGTACCATGGGGTACAGGCCTGAGGACAGCAGCGCCGGAGGCTCTATATTACGAAGCCCTCACAGTCAGTAATATGGAAGGCGTCTCCCATAAGCGCTTCCATCTCCGGGTCTGCGCAATATCGGAAATCCTCCATGGTTATATTATGGGCGTTGTGGGCGGAAACCATATGGAGGGAGTCCTGCCGGATCCCTTCATCGATACAGGGGCGCAGATCCATTACCCCTTTGGGCCAGGAGGTTTTTTCGGTAAGCCGCAGGGTCACATTCCGAAAACGAATGTCCCGGATATCGCTGGCCTCGTCTCCATAGATCAGGATTCCGTTTTCTCCGGCGCAATTAATGTTTTCAAAGGTGATGTTATGGATATGCCCCAGGGCGGTGTCCTCCTTGCGCTTCAGAGCAGTTATGGCGATGGGCTCGGCCTTGCCCCACCAGTGATCGGGCGAAAACAGCCGGGTATCGATATTCAGGCCCGAGAAGGTTACATTCTCTATACAGCCCTTGTCCCGAAGCTGGAGGGAAATTCCCCGGTTGCTTCGACTGATGTTGCAGTTTTGTATCGTAATATTTCGGAAAGGAGCCTCGCTCTCCGTGCCGAATTTGATGGCGGCGCTGGTGGAGATCAGGGTACAGTTTGAAACGGAAATGTTTTCGCAGGGGCCGTATTGCATGGCATGCAAAGTGTTTTTGAATACGATACAGTCATCGGCACACTGAATGTGGCAGTTTGCAATTCGTACATTCTGACAGTGATCCGGGTCAATGCCGTCGCAGTTGGCCATATTCAGGCTGTTCAGAATCCGGATGCCATCGATCAGCACATCGTTGCAGCCCACCATATGAACGGTCCAGAAGGCGCTTTTGGTAAGGGTTACCTGCCGCAGGGTCAAATGCTCTGTGTGCTCCAGAAAGATCAGGGGCATACGGGGATAAAAGCTGCCGTCGATATGCCACGGGGTCACGGTGCCGTGATAGATTTCCTCATTTCCGTCGATAGTGCCATCTCCAGTGATGGAGATGTACTCACAATCCTTTGCATAGAGGAAGTAAAGCACAGGACCGCCGGCATATTCACAATTTGTGTAGCTGGGAACAGAAGACTTTGCGGGAGGGCGGAATCCGCTTTTGAACAGGTCAAAATCCTCCAGCTGGCTGCTGGCTTTCAGTACTGCCCCCATTTCCAGGTGCAGTTCCACGTGGGAGCGCAGGACTAGCGCTCCTGAGCGATACACATGACCGCCCTCCAAAAGCACCTTGCCGCCGCCCCGGGCGTGACAGTCATCGATGGCGGTCTGAATCGCCTGCGTGTCGTTGTGGGAGCCGTCCCCCGCCGCGCCGTAATTGCGTACATTGAAAATCATGTTACACCTCCATCTGCCATAAAAGAGAAAATCCTTTTGGCATAACGGTCATTTTTTGACTATGTATTCATATATTATACTCACTTTATGTGTTTTTCACAACCATTGTTTTGGGAACGGCGTATTATGGTGTCTTATTCTGTCATGAAAGCAGATAATATGACGATGAAAAAAGCTGTAAAAACAGGAGGTTCTACGGTATACTTGTCCTATACGAAAAGCGGCAGGTCCGGAAAAGAGGTGTTTTATGTTTCGTATTTTTATGGAGGAAAAGCTGATCACCATACTTATGCTGACATGCCTGGCTCTGAGTATTTTTTTACGGATTTTCCTGGGGATGCTCTACCAGAATATGATCAGAGAGACAGACAATATGGCTACCACAGGCAATCGGCTGCTGAAACAATGCAAGCTGAAATTTGCCAACTGCTATGAGATGAGCAACGGTGTGGCCAATATTTCCGTTTTTGTGGACAAATTTATCAGCCGCCTGGCGCTGGGGCGTTTGTCTTTTGAAACAATGTACCATCTTTCCGGCCAGACTATGCTTCTGTCGGTGGTATTGTCAGGCGTGGGTGTCTGTAAAAGCATTATCGCAGGCCGGACTCTGGGGGAGATTCTGCCCTTTTACATAGTGAGCTTTGCCGGGCTTTACCTGTATTTTTCCGTTTCTGCCGTGGCGGATATCCGGGGGAAGAGACGGGTGCTGAAGGTAAATCTGGTAGACTATCTGGAGAACCACCTGTCTCCCAGGATAAATGTGACCAGAGAGGACATGGAACGACTGTATGGAGCAGGCTGTTATGAAAATACGGTGAGAATGACCAGGCGTCTGGAAAGCGGGGACGGAAGACGGAAGTCCAGAAGGACGGATGCCAGAACCGCTGGTAAAAGAAGGAAGAGGACGGTGGAGCTGATGCCCATCGGCAACCGGCTTCCTGCCGCAGGATGGGCGGAGCAGAACGAGGAAGAAAATTTTGTTTCGGAGGAGGTCCGTAAAGATGCCGGGCAGGAAAGCCTGTGGGAAGAGGAACAGGCACAGGAGCAGAAGGCCGTAGGCCAGGAGACCGCCGGGCAGGAAGCCATGGCGGCGGGACAGGAGCCCCTGTGGAGAAGGCAGGAGGCGGAAGGCGCCGGGGCGGAAAACCCGGCAGATAATCCGGCGGCGGTGACGGAGGAAGAGCTGGAGGCACTGCTTCGGGAATTCTTGACCATTTAAATGAGGGGGCAGTTGATACGTGATCTGTAACCGCAGGTTCAGCGAAAGCTTATCTGCTGCGAAGAATATGGTTACAAATATAGAATGGTATGGTAAAATAAAATAAGTTTCCGTACAGGAGAACACGGCTGGCATAATATGGTCAGCCGTGTTCTGCCTGTGTCAAACCCAAAGGAGGGCATAATGATGAGAGCAGTTTACGGGGGAATTGCGGATCAGATGATTCGTCTGGCAGAAAAAAAGCAGTTGAAGGACAGAGAGCTGTGGAAGCTGGTCACAAAGCAGTTTGCGGAAACACCGGATGATGCAGATCACGGATGGAGGGGAGAATACTGGGGGAAGCTTATGCGGGGCGCCTGCATGACCTGGCAATATACCAGGGACCAGGAGCTGTACGGCATTCTCACGGAGTCGGTAAAGGAGCTGTTGACCTGCCAGGAGGCGGACGGCAGGATTTCCACTTACAGCAGACAGGAAGAATTTCAGGGCTGGGATATCTGGTGCCGGAAGTATGTGCTGCTGGGGCTGATTCACTTTCATGAGATCTGCGCTGAGGCGGAGCTGAGTAAACAGGTGCTGGAAGCGGCGGAAAGGCATCTGGATGCCATTATAGAACGGATCGGAGAGGGAGAAGGGAAAAAGAGGATTACGTTGGCCTCCGATGCCTGGAAGGGAATCAATTCCAGCTCCATTCTGGAGCCGGTGGTGCGGCTCTATATGATAAGTCCGCGGAGACAGTATCTGGAATTTGCAGATTATATTGTGGAAAACGGCGGGGCGGAGGGCTTTGATATTTTTCAGGCTGCTTTCGAAGACCGGCTGTATCCTTACGAATATCCGGTGGTGAAGGCCTATGAGCTGATGTCCTGCTTTGAGGGATTATTGTTTTATGCCCAGGTAAAGAAAGAGGAGCACTGGAGACAGGCGGTGATAAGGTTTGCGGACAGGCTTCTGGAGTCGGAGTCGGTGATTGTGGGAGGTTCAGGCTGCCGCCATGAGCTTTTTAACCATTCTTCCCTGATGCAGACAGGCACAGAGTATGACGGGCTGATGCTGGAAACCTGTGTCACGGTGACCTGGATGAAGCTTCTGTCCCGGGTATACGAGATCACGGGAGATGAGCGGTATTTGGAGGAGATGGAGCGCTCCGCCTTCAATGCCCTGTATGGCGCCGTTAATACCGAAAACAGTACCTGTGGGCCGGAAGCAACCTATGACGAACCATATTATCGGGATGTCTATGACCGGGCAATTGCCGAAAACGGCGGAAAGGGACAGCTTTTTGACAGCTATAGTCCTCTTCGCGCCGGTATCCGGGGCCGGGCGGTGGGAGGCTTCAAGAGCATGGAGCAGGACACGGCCTACTGCGGCTGCTGCATCGCCATCGGGGCGGCGGGAATCGCTCTGGTGCCTGCAGTGGCGGCCCGGGAGATCAGAGAGGAAGGCGCCGGGACGGATGGAATAAACCAAGCGGAAGGAATCGGCGGCGGGGAGGACGGAACAAACAAAATCCACGAGATCCTGGGGGTGGAAATCGGAATTTATCTGCCGGGCACGATTCATACTACGGTGAAGGGCATTCCGGTGGAATTTTCTGTGGACACTGATTATCCCGTGGAGGGGAGGGTATCCATTTCGGTAAAGGCGGATAAGGAAACGGAGTTTCTCATGGGGCTGCGGATTCCTTCCTTTGCTGAAGGGAGCAAAGTCTTTGTCAACGGAGAAGAGCAGACCGGAGTCCGGGCCGGAGCTTTTTTGCGGCTTAACCGCCGTTGGAAGACAGGGGATCTGATCCGTTTGGATTTATCCTTTGGCCCCCGCCTGGTATATGGCATGGAAAATCCGGAGGATCCAGGCAGCGACGCCCATGCGGCAGTTTTATATGGCCCTTTGACTCTGGCCAGGGATCAGCGGCTGGGAGAAACGGGAACCTGCATCAGTCCTGGAAACGGAGAGGTTTCGGCCCGCAGGCTGGAGTCCGTGAAGATTCCCTGTCAGTGCGGCTTCGAGGTGGATCTGGGCGGAGAGAAGCTTTTGATGGTGGATTATGCCTCTGCCGGCAAGACCTGGCGCAGGGATTCTCAGACAGAGGTGTGGATGAGGCTGGAGAAGATATAGTATGATGCGGGCCCGGGCTCGGTGGGGAGATATCAAATGAAGATTGTGATTCTGGAAAGAGACAGTGTAGGAAGAGATGTGTCGGTGGACTGTATGCAGGACTTTGGGGAGGTGACGGTATATCAAAATACCGTGACGCCGGAAGAGGTGCGGGAGCGGGTAAAGGAGGCGGATATTGTCATTGCCAACAAGTCGCCTTTGAACCGGGAGACTCTGGAGGGTGCGCCCAATGTGAAGCTGATCTGTGAGTTTGCCACCGGTTATGATAACTGTGATTTGGAGTATTGCCGGGACAGAGGTATTCGGGTGGCCAACGTGGTGGATTATTCCACCGCCATGGTGGCCCAGCATACCTTTACGCTGGCGCTGGCTTTGAGTCAGAAGCTTTTTTATTATGACGAATATGTGAAATCCGGTGCTTACAGCGCTCAGGACCGTTTTTCCAATTTTGATCTTTCGTTTCGTGAGATGGAAGGCAAGACTTGGGGGATCGCCGGCATGGGCAACATCGGGCGACGAGTGGCGAAAATTGCATCCGCCCTGGGGTGCAGGGTAATATTTCATTCTATCACAGGGAAAAGCACCTGCACTGAATATCCCGGGGTAGACAAGGGAACACTGCTGGAAGAGAGTGATTTTCTGTCCCTGCATTGTCCGCTCAGTGAGCTTTCCAGAAATTTTATTGATGCGGAAGCTCTGAAGAGGATGAAAAACACGGCGGTACTGATCAATGTGTCCAGAGGCCCCGTGGTGAATAACAGGGATTTATACCAGGCGTTGGTGGCCGGGGAAATCGCGGCGGCAGGACTGGATGTGCTGGAGGCGGAGCCGCTGGAGCTCTCCAACCCGCTGAGCAGGTTCAAGGACAGCACCCGTTTGATTATCACACCCCACCAGGCCTGGGCCAGTGTGGAGGCCCGGACCCGCTGTGTGAGGGAAGCCTATGAAAACATTGCCGCTTATCTTCGGGGAGAAGAGAGAAATGTGGTGAACTCCAGGGCGCTCTCTTGACAAGGGTTCGGATTCATAGTAAGGTGATGATGTTGCCGGGATCTCCAAGAGGCCCGGAAGGGAGAATGCAAATGACAAAAAAACTGAAGGAGCTTTATATCAGGTACGAGGAGATCATCGTGTATCTCATTGTGGGCGTGATGACTACCATTGTGGCCTGGGCCGCTAAATTTCTGGCCAATGCCATATTTTTTGACAATACCATGTATCCCACATCTGCGGAGAATCTGATTCTCAGCACCGTCAACTGGACGGCAGGCGTCATCTTTGCTTATTTTGCAAACAGAAGATTTGTGTTTAAAAGCCGCGAGCCCATGGCAAAGGAGGCTCCCAAGTTTGTCCTTTCCCGAGTGTCCACCTGGATTTTGGACATTGTGGTGATGCAGGTGTTCACCCTCCTGAATGTGCATCTGATGGTGGGCACGATTGTGTCGGCAGTGCTGGTGACCGTAGCCAATTATGTGTTCAGCAAGCTGTTTGTATTTAATCAAAAATCCGCAAAGAAGGCAGAAGATAAGGGAAATAATCACATCACCTGATGCCTGGCGAAGGCCCTTTTTGACCACAGAATTCCCATAAGTCCCGTCGTCAAACCCAAGGGAAGAACCAGCCACATTACATTCAGACCCCAATTCCCCAGATAGATTTTGTCAAAGGAAAACAGAAGGTTAATCTGCATCTGATTGATGGGAAGCAGGCTGCCTGCAAGATGCAGGATAATGGGCAGTTTGTGCCAGGGAATGAACATGGGGGCTGTAAAGAGCACGAAGGAGATCACCAGGGAAGAAAAGGAGTTTTTGGCCAGAGCCGACACCACCAGCAGCAGAGCTGTCAACACTGCCGCCGCGCCCAGCAGGAGCAGGCAGGTAAAGCCAAATGCCTGGGCCCAGGAGAGCACATAGGGAGTGCTTAGCAGCAGTCCCATTTCTCCCAGCTGAACGGAGGATTCAAAGCCAACCATGCCGTGGGACGCCAGGAGTACAAAAAAGAAGACAGCAATGAGAAGCAGAGAGCCGCCCAGGGAGACAATAAAGGCCGCAGCCGCTTTGGCCAGGGGGGCCTTCCGCCGGCCCTGACAGCCCGTGAGGATCAGGGCATCCATGTGCCGGTCATATTCCCCGCAAAACAGAGGGCTCAGCAGGATCACCAGCACACAGCCCCATGACAAAAAGCAGTAAACCATGGCATAAAGGGTGCCTTCCCAGCCGGCGGAATAGCCCAGGATCAGATCAGGAGCGATCTGGCCGTAAATATCCTCAATAGCAGAGCCGTTCCATTCCCCTGCCATAGTGGTAAAGCCATGTTGGGAAAAGGTGTCATAGAGCAGATTATGGGTATAATGTCCCTGGCGCTCCGGATCCAATCCGCTCTCCTCCAGCATCTCCTCCGAAAAGAGATAGGTATTCAGAATTTCCTTTACTGTTTCCGTGGTCAGGGGCCCTGCGTAGCGGGCGGCGATTTCCTGGTTCCTCTTTATGGCGGCAAAGTCCAGGGTATTTTCTCTGCGTCCGTTTACGTCCGCCTGTATGGCGGCGTAGCCCGGAGCCACCAAGCGCCATTCCATGACTCCCACAAACAGCAGTATGCTGGCCAGGCCGGCCCATGCAAGGGGCTTGTGCAACAGCTTATATATTTCATATCTGATCATTTCTTTCATTTGATAATATTTCCTTCCTTTAAAATTATAATGATGCAGAGACCTTTCGGATATTTATGTTGGTTTGGCCTGTTATTCTGCGCTATGGGCGGATGGGGCCTCTTCACTGAAATAATACAAGTAGAGATCTTCCAGGTTGGGAGCAGCGGAAACAGCGGATTCCAGAGGCTTTTCATCGCTTATGATGCGAAGCAGGGTTTGATCCCCCTCGGAACGGAGATTGCCGATATTGAACCGTTCCATCAACCTGGGCACCGTCGTGCTTGGAACCATACATTCCCATATCTTTCCGTCGATGCTGTGAATAATCTCATGGGGCCGGCCCTCATGAATGAATTTTCCTTTTTTCATCACAAGGATAGTTCCGGCAATGTATTCCACATCGGAAACAATATGTGTGGATAACAATACGATTTTATTTTGGGAAAAGGTACTGATCAGGTTCCGGAAGCGTACTCGCTCCTTGGGATCCAGCCCTGCGGTGGGTTCGTCAAGAATCAGGACTCTTGGGTCATTCAGCATGGCCTGGGCGATTCCCAGCCGCTGTTTCATGCCGCCGGAAAAGGTTTTGATCTTTCGGTCCTTTACCCGGATCAGATCTACTTCCTCCAGAAGCGCCAGCGCCCGGTCCTTTGCAAAGCCCCGGGACAATCCCTTGATAGAGGCCATGTACATTAGAAACCGGAAGGCGGTGAAATCCGGATAATATCCGAAATCCTGCGGAAGGTACCCCAGCAGGGTGCGGTATCGGTCTCCCATTTCCCGGATGGGCATTCCGTCATAGCTCACTGAGCCGGCGGTGGGAGACTGGATATCGCAGAGAAGCCGCATCAGGGTGGTCTTTCCTGCACCGTTGGCGCCCAGCAGTCCATAGACGCCGCAGGTAAGTGTGACGTTTAAACCGTTTACGGCGATGTTGGCGCCGTACTGTTTGGTGAGATTTTCTATCCGAAGTTCCATGCGTTGTTTTCCTTTCTGCTATCGGTGTTTTCATAATATTTTTTTGTGCAAAGCCGGAAGGCGCCTGCCAGAAACAGAACCAGCGCTCCAAGGGTGCCCCACAAAGTAACCTGGATCAGCGGCCCCCTGTCCAGCCGCAGGATCAGCGACTGCAGTGCGGCCAGGAGAATGGACCAGGCAGATCCCATGGACAGGCATGCGGCCAGCAGGGCAGATCCTCCGTATCGGTTTCCAAAATGCTGCAGCATCCAGAGGCACAGTGCGGAGGACAGAAAAAAAGGAAGCAATGTGTACAGGGCAAACTGCCAAAGAAAACCGCCTGCCATGCAGAAGGCTGCCGCAGATGCGCCAAGTACAATGACATCCGTACCGCTTAAGACGCATAGCCGCAGGAAAAAAAGCCGGGGCAGGTTATAGCGGCATGCCGCTTCCATTTCCCACATGTTGCTGCGGAAGCTTTTGGAAAGCTCATACAGCAGTATCAATGTGAGGCAGGGAGCCAGGGCCGTTATGCAAGGGGTAACATAGATAAGCATTCCCATATACGCATAATGGAACAGCAGGGCCACAAATCCGGCCTGCAATAACCAGATCCAGGGCGTAAAATAGGATATGACGGACAATAGTTCCTCAAAGAACCGGGGCTGGTCCAGGAAGTCCGTTTTCAGGGCCTGTGCAGTCAAAAGATCGATTTGGGAACGCCTGTGCGCAGGATTTAATTCGGGGGGACGGCTGCGAAGCATCAGAAGGCGGAGCTGCTCCTGGGAAAGCTTTTCTCGTTTTTTCATGTAGATTTTTCCTTTCCGTCCGCATCAGCGGACTTTTTTCCGTTGAGAGCAGAAGCTTTAGGGTAACGGGCTGCCTGCACTATAATAACTGAAGGTTTTCGTAATATTTTTGGAGGCTTTGGATTCCGGTGCGGAGTCTTGTTTTTACGGTGGACAGGGGAGCGCCTGTAATGCGCGCGATCTCCCGCTGCTTATATCCGTAGTAAAAATAGAGTACCACTGTCTCCCGCTGGGTTTCCGGCAGCCGGTTCAGACCTTCTTGAATTAAAAGGGCGGTTTCCACCCGGTTTTCAGGAGAAGAATGATACAGTGACGACTCAGAGGCCCGGGCGGGGGAGGCCGCGGACTCCGGTATGGATGCGGCTTCCCGGTGTTGTTCCGATAATTCTTCATAGGAATAATTGTTTGGCCGGTTTTTCCGGAAATAATCCCGGCAGGCATTTAACGCAATCCGAAGCAGCCAGGCCTTGAATTTTCCCTGTTCCGTATAGCTGTCCAGAAAGCGGAGCAGATGAAAGAAGGTGTCCTGGGTACAGTCCCAGGCTGCCTGTTCGTTTCCGGTCTGATAGTAACAGTAGCGGAAAACATCATCATAATACCGATCTGCCAGCTGACCGAACAGGGCTTTATCGCCCTGCCGGATGCGTTGTATCATTTCGTTGTCCTGCAAGCTGCCTCCTTTCCCGGAAACAGGTTTTTGATACGTGTCCGTGTAAGCTTACATATTGGAAACGCAGAATTTGAGAAAAAGGTTTGAGTTAATTGATATTTTATCAGAAGATGGGGACGGGAAATATAAAATTGTAATTATGGACAATTTTTATTGGGTTTCCAGAGCTTTAAACAGCATAAAGCGCAGATGACGGATGTTTTGCCGGGCAAAAACCTCATCCAGCGCCTGCAGACGAAGATGCATCCAAAGGCGGCGTTCTTTGGGACTTTTATGGCGGGCCGCTTTCTCATACCATTGCAGGAGCCGGATCAGCAGAAGATCCAGCCGCTCTCCGGTGCGCAGAGTGTGGGCTTCCTGCAGGGGCAGGTAGCCGAAAGCTGAAAGCATCTGATTGATAAAGTCCAGACGGATGTCCGGCATGCACAAAATAAACAGGTGCCTGATCATGGTCCTGCGGGGAACGACACCCAGGAGCATTAAATTTCGGTTTAGCTCGGAGTCATAGTTGATGCTGGTAATATGCTTTGTCAGATAGCTTTTCTGCCGGGAATATTTTGGACAGACGTATTGCAGGGCATCCGTATAATAGAGGTGCCGAAAATTGTGCCGCAGGGCATCCTGCGGGATATTCAGAAGCTCCAGGCGCTTTTGAGGAATGCGGGCCAGGTAACGATCCACCAGCAGCTCCATCTGAGAACGCCTTTCCTGATAGTCCGCCTGAAGACGGTCCGATTCAGTAGAAAAAACGCTGTCACAGCTGTCAAAATAACCCTGCATTAAATACCGCAGCTCTTTTTCTCCCAGGCCCAGTCCCTGCCCAAGCATTCTGCACTGGGAATAATTTGCGGGAAGATGCCGGCCTGTCCGCCAGTACCGGATCTTGAGAAGGTCCGCTTCTTTTTGGGGAGTACAATTGTATATTCGTTCATAGAGACGAATATCCGCCGCACTTTTGCTGGAGATTCCCTCCTGCCGCATAAACTGCCCGTATTGCTTCTTCAGCCATGCAAGCTCCGGACGTTCCTGAAATTGGGAGTCCAGGGTCTCCGCAGCCAGTGCCTCCATTTCTTTTCGAATTTCCATTTTTCCCCCTGCCGCGCTTCGCGCTTGAAATCTGCTTCGCAGTTTTGATTCTTTCGTTATCATGTCAGGTGAAATCAAATGTCTGCTTCGCAGCCGCTTGATTTCCTGCTGACATGATATGATTCGCGGTGGTGGGGCGGCAGGGGACAGGGGGGTTTCAATTTTTTATTTTTCTTCTTCGGTCACATGGAGGGTCAGTGAGAAGGAATGGTTCCAGCGGTAGGTGATAAGGCTCCGTGCATCGCTGAAAATTTCCACGGGGCTCTTTTCGTAGCCCTCCGGAAGTTGAAAGTGTTTTCCAAGATAGCTTTTTTGGGATCCTGATATTTTATAAAGAGATCCGTATATACCGTAATGTGGTTGTCCGTCGCTTTCCGTGGTTACATGCGCACAGGGAGTAAAGCTTGTAAAGATTCTGTCGGTATCTTCTGTTTCCACATCAAAGAGAAGAAAACGCTGAAGGTGTTCGTTGCCTTCTCCGAAAGGCTCAAAGTCTGTTCCTTCCGGTACTTCGGAAGTGTAGGATGTAATAGTGAGGACGCTTCCGGGAATTTCCAGGCGCAGTCCAATATGGGGATCATCATCCGAAACAGTGAGAAAAAAATCCTCCGGAACAGGGGCGGTCTGGTAGACATACGGAATCTCCAGGACATATTCCCCGGCCTGTGCCGGACCGAAATCCCATCGGTAGAAAGCGTGGCTGCTGTAGGGAGAATAGAAAAGGCATGTCCCTGTCAGCACGTTTCCGTCAGGCCCCACAGCCCGGATATCTTCCCTGGGTCCTCCGATTGTTTCGTCGTGACATCGGATCAGTCCGGGCTCTATTTTGTACATACCGCAGTTCAGGGGATAGATTTCCACATACAGCCGCCCGTTTTCCAGGCTGGGAATTGCCAGCACACCGCCCTGATCCGTTAGTTCATAGCTGTATTCTTCCAGAGGCTCCTCTTTGATCGGCGAAAATACAAAGGGAAGCTCTATGTCCGAAAACTTCAGAGTCATTGGCACAGGATCGTTTCCCCACGGAATCGGATCCATGGGTTCAAATATGATTTCAATCTTTTTGCGGCTCATGTCGTCCATATCTTCCATGCTGGCAGGGCCTGTGGAAACAAGATATAGTTCAGAATAAACGGTCCCATCCTCCAAAATGAGACAGGGATCATAGATCGTGGGCTCCGTCCTGAATGTTTCGTCCTGAATGTCGTCGCCGCGGACGTAAGTCTTATACCGCGGATCTTTTAATTCCATAATCACAGTCAGAACCAGGGTATCCTCCGACATTACAGCGTTGGTGAGCTGTGTGAAAGCTTCTTCACCCTCCGCAGCCACCGTTTCCTCCAGCACATAGAAGGGTATGGTGCCGCTTTTGTTGACCCCATAGCCCGGAATGACGCCGAAATGCTGTAATATTGCATAAGCACATGCAATCAGGCCCGCCGCCAAGAGCAGAATCAAAACGGTCAGCAGCAGGAGCCGCATTTTTGCAAGACTTCGCTGATGCCGCTTTTTTACGGTCTCGTAGGGCAGATTCATAGAAGCGGCAATCTCCTGCACGGACATGCCGTTGTAATAGTGCAGGCGGATGATTTCCGCATCCTCCGGCTTCAGCGTATTGATGGCCTGCTCCAGATCCAGCCGGTCTTCCGTCTGCAGGTAATCGTTTTTGGAATCAATGCAGTTTTCGGACAGCTCCCGGGACTCATGCCGCCTGTTTTTTCGGTAAAGGCTCACAGCCCGGTTTCTGGCAATTCCTCCTAAAAATACAGCCAGGCTTCCTCTGCCGCTGTCATACCGATTTCTGTGAAGAAAAAGCTCAAGGAAGGTGTCGTTGACACATTCCTTGATATCCTCGGGGTTTGACAGGTACTGACCGGCCACTGTCCAGATCAGGCCCGTGTAGTGCTCTATTGCCATTGCCATGCCCCTTTGAGGGTCTCTTTCCAGAAGTCTCAGAATTTCCGATTCCTGTTTTTTACGCTGTTCTTCCGCCTGGTTCATCTTGATGCCTTTCTGCTCTTCGCTTTTTCGTTGTTGTTCGCTCTTTTTATTATAGTATGTTAAATTCTACTTGCAACCAGGTAAACTTTAACAAGTGCTCGAAAATAAATGTTAAAGTTCACATTGTTGCCGAAGTCCTGCGGAAGTACTAGAATGGAAAAAATTCAGCTGCAGTCAGGCGAAACAAAGGAGGAAAGCGGATTGACCAAAGGAGAGATAGAAAAAATGTTTTGCGAAGCGGCATCCACCCGTGATTTTGTCAGGAGGCGTCAGCTTTTGGATGCCCTTGTGAAGGAGGATCCGGAAAACAGGGATGTACAGGGGGCTCAGGCGATGCTGGGGGGCCTGTATTTTCAGGGAAGGGGAGGCGCGCCCCGGGACCTTGCGCAGGCGGAGGCGCTGCTTTCCAACCCGGCCAGACACGGCCATTCCCAGGCACTTTTGCAGATCGCACTGATCCATTATCAGACGAAAAAGCCGGATGCCGTGCGGATTTTTGCCCAGGCCTGGGCCGCAGGCGGGAACGGCTCGGAGGCCGCGGCAGCCAAGCTGGAGGAGCTTCGCCGGGCCGGAACGGGAAATCCTTCGTTTATGCAGTTTCTGGAAGGGCAGATGGGGCCCTGCGTGGAGGATGTGCAAAAGAAAATCCGGGAGGGAAAGGATCCGGACGGCTCCCGGCAGATCGCTATGGCATTGTATTATATCTATGAGCTTGGCGGATCGATTCCGGGTCACCTGTCCATGGCCCGGGACTGCCTGGAAAAAGCCCTGGAGCAGGGAAACGCCCTGGCCGCAAGCTATCTGAAGCGGACAGCCTTTGACCATATGGAGAATCCGGAGGCATCTGCCAGACTTATGGATGCAAATAGGGATTATACCCCTGAACGGATGCCTGTATATGAGGCGGCGGACGGGAACGAAGCCGGAGACTATGACAGCGGAGAGGGGTATATCCAGAAGGAAGAGAAGCACTCCTTTTTCTCTGCCGCCAATATGCCTTATACCATACAGGGGCCCTATAATCATACTTATCACAGGCTTGCCGTGGGAATCCATTCCGCGGACTATATCTGTGAGGAAGACGGCGATATGGTGACGATTCGGGATGAGGATATTACCGTAGGAATCATGGGCTACAGTGCCAACACGGCCAGCGGATATTTTTATTGGTAAAGTATGGACAGAGGAGCTGCGCAACAGCGGAAAACACAGGAGGTATAATATGGAATTATTGTTATTGATTGTCATTATTGGTGTGGTAATTCACTTTTATAAAAAGTGGAAGAGGAACGCGGCGGCAGAACGGGAAAGGAAGGCCATAGAAAAAGCGGAAGCAGCGAAAACGCCGGAGGAAAGACAGGCGGAACAGGCCTGGAAGGCTTATTCGGACAGTCCGTGCCAGGCGAACCTGCAAAATCTTGAAGAAGCCTTGAAAGCTGACACAAAACACTGGAAAATGGATTTCCTTATGGGGATCCGGTATGATACCGGCATTGACGGCATTCCCTTTGACCGGGAGCAGGCCGGGCGCTGGTATGCAAGCGCCCGGGATAAAGCGAAGGCCTTTGGAAATGAAGGCTATGTCAGCGAGCTGGACCGCTTTTTTTCCTACTATAACCGCCCATACGGCAACTTTAAAAATCCGGATATTCTCACGGAGCAGACCCGCCGGATTCAGAGCGCTGTATTAATGATGCTGTGCTACGGACAGAAAATTAAAACAGGGGTGATTCCCGGCCATTTGCACAGCGGAGAAGAAGGATTTCTTTTACAGCTGACAGAGGCGGAGGCAATGATTCGGCAGATGAAGAATCATTCGAGAATGGTTCTGCAATTGCTGGAGGACTATGATGTGCATGCCCGGCGGAGCAGCACCGGCGTATATTCCGTGGCAGAGTATGAGGGATATAAACAGAGGTTCAACCAGTTTATCATGGGCTATGGACCTGATGTGGATCGGAAATATGAGCCCGGAATGGAGTATCAGTTTTTTGTAATGGGGCTGCTGGTTCAGAGTAATGGTGCGCCTTATTTGGACTGTCTGCAAAAATTTGTGACAGAGGAAGCCGGGGTAAGTATGGAAACGTTCTGCGTCAAATACTTTTCACATGCGTACGACGCGGCAAGCTCGGAGGCCCTGTATATGGAGCTGAAGCTCAGCAAGATTTTTCAAAAGATCTACAAATGGGACGATGCGAATACGGAATTTCATCATAAGGATCACTTTATGGAGTATGTGGGCAATGTGGGATGGTGTGACAGCGCAAAAAGGATAGCAGAGGAATTTTTCCCGGGAACAAATGAAAAGGACTGGATTTTTGACTAAGCAAAACTCAAAAAGGGCGGCTCATGAGAGCCGCCCTGCCATTTCCCGGACCAGAGCCGCAGAGTGTTTTGCAGCAGCGGCTTCGAAAACGGGATAATCCATCTGCGCGCTGTCGTCCGCCTTGTCGGAGATGGCGCGGATAATGACGAAGGGAATATCGTTGAGATATGCCCCCTGGGCAATGGAAGCCCCCTCCATCTCGGTACAGTCTCCCTGAAATTCCCGGATCAGCCGGTCTTTTACGGCCTTGTCAGAAATAAACTGGTCTCCGCTGACCACCCGGCCCAATACCGCATGAATGTCGGGATTTACTTTTTCGCAGGCAACCTTTGCCGCCTGTGCCAGTTCCTGGCTTGCAGGAAACTCCCGAATACCCAGCTGAGGAACCTCGCCGGGGCGGTATCCGAAGATGGAGGCGTCCACGTCGTGGTGAAGGGCATCCGTGGAAATCAGAATATCGCCGATGTCCAGGGCTGGGTTCAGTGATCCGGCCACGCCGGTATTGATAATGTGCGTAACCGCAAAAAGATCAGCCAGGATTTGAGTGCACAGGGCGGCATTCACCTTGCCTACACCGCTTCGCACCACCACCACCCGTGTCCCGTTCAGGATTCCTTCATAGAAATCCATGCCAGCTTTTTTGCTGATAGCATCCACGGTCATTTCCGATTTCAGCTGTTCCACTTCAAGCTCCATGGCTCCGATAATTCCGAGTTTATTCATAATATGTACCTCCTACTGGGGATAAACCAGACGGCTTTCGTCGATCTGGTACAGCACGTTGTCCAGGTAACGGTTGGCCAGATAGTTGGCCATTCCCAGGTTCATATCCAGATAATTGCCGCAGTCCTTGGGATCCGCCCCGGGTACTGCTCCCCGGAAATCCCGGATAAATTCATACATTTCAGTGATCAGGGGCACAATTTCCCTGGATTCGTATGCTCCCGCCAGCAGCAGGTAAAAGCCGGTGCGGCAGCCCATGGGGCCAAAGTAAATGGTCCTGGCGCCGTATACAGAATGATTCCTCAAAAAAGTGGCGCCCAGATGCTCGATCGTGTGCATTTCTGCAGTGTTCATCACCGGCTCCTCATTGGGGCTGGTCATGCGCAGATCGAAGGTGGTGATCACCTCATTTCCCACAGTGTCCCGGCGGGAAACATAGACACCGGGCTGAAGCCGGATATGGTCTATGGTGAAGCTTGCAATTTTTTCCATCTAAATTTCCTCCTTGATTTCTATTCACGGCTTTCCCCGCGAATCTTTGTAATCAGTATACACCAATTTTAAAGGTAAGAAAATAGGGAACTTGCAGTCGTCTGAAAGTATGAATTTTGCGTTCATCAGTTGACGTACGACCATAACTGAAATATAATATGACACAGGCTCAGTTGATTTCCTTTCCGGGGAGGAGTCTTTCAACGCCGGAATTTATGGGGCAGTAACTATATCCGGACAACGGCGTATATGGAGGGTGGCTTTATGAGTTATTCAAAGGAACTTTTTGAACGGGGCGGCGAAGTAGCTCAGGCCGACGCGGGCCGTGAGCAGTACAGCGATATGCGAAGTGTTCAGAATCTGGAGGCCATTATCAATGAGGGGCTGCGCGTCGCTCTGCTGGAAGAAACTCCGGACCAGTCGCTGGAGGTTTTGCTGCAGCACCTGGGAAAAGCGTTGAACGGGGAGCGTACCTACATATTTGAACGTAACGGGTTCGGAGGCGATGACAACACCTATGAATGGGTAGCCGACGGGGTGGAGGCGGAGAAGGAAAACCTTCAAAATGTTCCTCCGGAAGTATGTGCCAGCTGGTATCAGAACTTCAGAATTGGCAGGCATATTGTCATTGAGAGCCTGGAAGAGATCAGGGAGACAGACCCTCTTCAATATGAAAACCTGAAGAGGCAGAATATTCATTCCCTTGTAGTGGTTCCTCTGTACAACGGAAAAAAGCTTATCGGCTTTTACGGTGTGGACAATCCGCCTGTAAAGTCGTTGGAATACGCATCCAATATGCTCCAGACAGCAGCATACTTTATCGTATCTTCCTTGAAACGACGCAATCTGGTCCGTGAGCTTCAAAAGCGGAGCTATAATGTTCTGCATGCCCTCAGTGTTGACTATCTGTGCATCTACCAGGTGGATTTTGACACGGGAGAATGCGAGATATACCGGGAAAGCGAGCAGGTGAGCATGGATTGGGCCGTGAACTTTGAGGAGGGCTACCAGGCGGCCATGCAGCAGTACATTTCCCGATGCGCGGCTCCCCGGGATCAGGAGCGGCTCCGTGCTGTGACGAAAAAAGACTATGTGCTTGCACAGCTCAGGACAAGGAAGAAGTTTTATATCCGCTATCAGGTAAAAGATAATTCCTATGGATTGAAACATCTGGAGATTCATTTTTCTGCCGCCGAGAAGACAGAAAAAGAGAATTGTGTGATTTTTGCCCTGCGGGATGTTAACGCTGTGGTAGAACAGGAAGAAAAGTATAAGCTGGAAGCAAGGAAGAGCATGGAGGACATTCTGGAAGGAGCCAGAACCGGCATCTGGACCATTGAGCAGGAAGAGGGCTGCCGGCCCAGGATGTATACGGATCGGACCATGCGGATTCTTTTGGGTGTGCCGGACGATATCGAGCCGGAGGAATGCTACCGGCACTGGTTCGAAAGTATTGAGCCTGATTATGTGGAGATGGTACAGGAAGCGGTGCGGGAAATTTTGGAGACAGGGCGCGCCGAGGTAATCTACCCCTGGAATCATCCGAAGCTGGGGAAAATTTATGTCCGCTGCGGCGGTGTACCGGATAAAACCTTCAAAAAACCAGGTTTTTGCCTGAACGGATATCATCAGGACATCACGGAAACCATGGTGACGCGGAAGAAACAAGAACAGGCTATTATGGAATTGTTGGAAAAGGTGAGGCGGGCAAATTCGGCAAAGAGCGAGTTCCTGTCTCACATGTCCCACGATCTCCGCACCCCTATCAACGGGATAATGGGAATGCTGTCTATTCAGGAAAGAAGTCAGGATGATGTGGGACTGCAAAGAGAATGCCGGAAAAAAATTCGTGTATCTGCAGAGCATCTGCTGTCCCTGGTTGACGATGTACTGCAGGTCAGTAAGCTGGAGAGCGGAAGACCGGCAGAGGCGGAAGAATCTTTCGATCTCCATGATGTACTGGAAAACTGCATCACGATCTTGTCTGTACAGGCAGAGGAGACAGGGATTCGTTTGGTGTTGGAGGAGGTTGATCTTAAGCACAGCAAGCTGATCGGAAATCCGCTTCACTTGAAGCAGATTTTAATGAATGTTATTGACAATGGTCTCAAATACAACCGCCATAGGGGGTCTGTGTTTGTCCAGGCAAAGGAAATTGCCTGCAGAGACGGAATCGCAGATTTCGAGTTTATAGTTGAAGATACGGGAATAGGCATAGGCGAGGATTTTAAAAGGCATATATTTGAGCCGTTTACCCAGGAGCATCAGGGAGCAAGGACTAATTATAATGGTATCGGTCTTGGTATGTCCATTGTTAAGAAGCTGGTAGATCAGATGAAGGGATCCATTGAAGTAGAGAGTCAGCTCGGCAAAGGGAGTGTGATTAGGATCATTCTGCCTGTTCGGATTGACAGGGCATGGAATGGGCGGCCTGTGGCTGATGAGAGGAATTTCCGGAGCAATATCGCCGGAATGCGCGTTCTCCTGGTGGAGGATAATGAGATTAATTGTGAAATCGTAGAGTTCATGCTGAAGGAAGCGGGCGCGGAGGTTGTAACGGCTAATGACGGTAAAGCCGCCGTAGACGCATTTACGGCATCTGATCCGGGAACATTTGACTGTGTGCTTATGGACTTGATGATGCCGGTCATGAGCGGATATGAGGCGGCTCGTGTGATTCGCGGACTGGATCGGACAGACGCGGAAACCGTGCCTATCATAGCGCTGTCAGCCAATGCATTTGAAGAAGATATCGCAATGGCAAAGGATGCGGGGATGAATGAACACCTGGCGAAGCCGGTGGATATCAGAAAAATGTTCAAGGTTATGAGTCGGTTGAGGTGCTGATGAATTTTGATTGTCTGATTATCGATGACGAAAAAATGCTGGCGGACAGCACGGCAGAATATTTTAATCTGTTCGGCGTAAAGACGGCTGTGGTATACAGTGCGTCCCAATGCCGGGAGTTCTTTAGGGAAAACGGAGCCGGTCTGCTTTTGCTGGATATTAATTTAGGGGACGGAAGCGGTTTTGAGCTTTGCAGGGAGCTTCGCGAAAAAACAGAAATCCCTATTATTTTTATTTCTGCCCGGACAAGCGATGACGATAAAATTATTGCGTTTCACATCGGTGGCGATGATTATGTGCAAAAGCCTTATTCCCTGGGAGTGCTGCTGGCCAGGGTACAGGCGGTGCTGAAGCGCTTTGGGGCAGGTGCGGGAAAAACGGCGGACGGGGAGTATTCCGACGGGCGGCTGAGAGTGGATTTTAATGCCAGGCAGGTATATGTGGAGGGCAGTGCAGTGCGGCTCACGGCGCTGGAATTCCGTTTGCTGTCATATCTGATCAAAAATGAGAACAGAGTGGTTTCCAAAGGGGAGCTGTTTGAAAGGGTCTGGGAGGATAAATTTACAGGGGACGGTACCTTAAATGTGCATATCCGCAGACTGCGTGAGGCCATTGAGCCAAGTCCCGGAAACCCGCAGTATATTATTACCGTCTGGGGGGACGGTTACCGGTTCAGCAGACCGGCGGGACCGGAAAGGAAGGTTTAGCCTATGAGGGTGCGGGGGATTCTGACGGCACTGGCGTTTTTGTCTGTGCTGGAGGCTGCGGTGATTTTTTATTTTGCGCTGACGGATCCGGAGGACAGGCAGGACGCCGTGCTAATCAACGAGACGGTCCGATGGATAGAGGAGAATTGGGAAAACCTGGAAAACGGATATTCTGAGCCGGATCAGGCTAAGACAGGGGAACGGGTTGACACCGGTGATCAGGCTGGCAGGCCGGAAGATGAGGAAGCGGAAGCAGATGGCGGGACCCGGACCGGGTTGGATTATGCAGTGCTGAATTCGGATGGAAAAGTGCTGTTCCAAACCAGAAGGGGACTCAGCGAAAGCGTGAATGCGGCGGTGATCCACCGGGATACCATTCTGGACATCCAAAAGGACGGTGCTGCGGTGGGGAAAGTCCTTATATATAACGACAGTGTGCAGGTCTTTCGGCGGCGGAAACAGGCCTGCATTATTCTTTTATGCGCGGCTGTGCTGGTGCAGTGGGGACTTTGCGCAGGCTATTTCATCTATCTGCACCGGGTCATGGTAAAGCCCTTTCAACGGCTGAAGGGATTTGCAGAACGGATCGCCGGGGGAAATCTGGATATTCCCCTGGAGATGGATCGGCAGAACCTTTTCGGCGCGTTTACGGAAAGCTTTGATATCATGCGCCAGGAGCTGAAGCGGGCCAGAAGGGCGGAAGCCGAGGCCAATGCGGCCAAAAAGGAGCTGACGGCAAAGCTTTCCCACGATATCAGGACACCTGTGGCCAGCATTAAGGCAGCTTCCGAGGTAGGCGCGGCGCTGGCAGGGGATGAAAGGGTAAGAGAGAACTATACCCGGATTATCCGGAAGGCGGATCAGATCGACAGTCTGATCTCAAATCTGTTTTCGGCAACGCTGGAGGAGCTGCAGCAGCTTTCCGTGAGACCCGAGGACCTGGAAAGCAGCATTCTGAAAGAGCTTCTGGAAAACGCCGATTATCTTCACCGGACTGCTCTGCCGGCTATTCCCGATTTTATTTTGTATGGGGACAGACTTCGTCTTCAGCAGGTATTTGATAATATTTTTGCAAACTCCTATAAATACGGGAACACGGAAATCGATGTGACGGTATGCAGGAGAGGAAACCGGCTGGCAGTGGCAGTAGAGGATTACGGCGGAGGCGTGGACAGTCAGGAGCTGCCGCTTTTGAAGGAGAAGTATATGCGGGGGAGCAACGCGGAAAACCTGGAGGGAGCGGGGCTGGGACTTTATATTTCGGATCATTTTATGAAGGAAATGCAGGGGGAGCTTATCCTGGAAAACGGGAAAAACGGTTTGAGGGTGACCGTGCTGATAGCCCTGAGCGGCAGCACAGTGCAGGAGAATCGGGAACGGGAGATTTAAGAATTCGTTAAGGACTGCGTAAAGACATTTAAGAAAAGGGAGGGATAAGATAGAGCGTGTAAAAAGGAGGTTCCATATGAAGAATGTATTGTTAAAGGCGGACTGTCTGAGCAAATCCTTTTCCAGCGGAGGAAGACTTTCACACGTTCTGAAAAATATCGATCTGGAGCTGTACCGGGGAGATTTCACTGTGATTATGGGAGCCAGCGGGGCGGGGAAATCCACACTGCTGTATGCGCTTTCCGGGATGGATACACCATCGCTGGGGACGATTTCCTTTGGGGATCAGGTGATCTCCGACCTGAGTCAGGACGGGCTTGCCGTATTCCGCCGGGAGCATTGTGGGTTTGTATTTCAGCAGATCCATCTGGTAGACGGGATGTCGGTGATGGATAATGTGCTGGCGGCAGGGCTTCTGGTAAGCAGGAATAAAAAGGCGCTGGCGGCCAGAGCGGAGGAGCTGTTTTCGGCGGTGGGGATTTCGAAAGAGACCTGGAAGAAGTTTCCCGCACAGATTTCCGGAGGCGAGGCCCAGCGGGTGGGAATCGTTCGGGCTCTGATCAATGAACCGGAGATTCTTTTTGCGGATGAGCCTACGGGAGCGCTTAATTCCAAAACCGGTCTGGATGTGCTGGATACGCTGACCCGCTTTAACCAGGCAGGACAGAGCATTGTTATGGTGACTCATGACATGAGATCTGCCCGGCGGGGCAACCGCATTTTGTATCTGAAGGACGGCGTGGTTCTGGGAGAGTGCGAGCTGGGGGCCTATGTTCACCAGGATCAGGAAAGGCATCGGAAGCTGGCGGCCTTTCTTTCGGAGATGGGCTGGTAGGCCGGAAAGGAGTCGGAATGAAAAAGTTTTCTCTTCTTGCAGGCGCCAATCTGCGGAAAGCGAAGGGCCAGACAACGGCCATTGTGGCGCTGATCCTGCTGGCGGCTTTAATGCTCAATCTGTGGCTGATGCTGTCCCTGGATTATAAACAGAATTTTGAACGATGTCATGAGCGGCTTCACGCAGAGCATGTGACCCTGGCCGTGGACGGTGACAGCGCACAGCTGCGGGACTTTCTGGAAAAAACTCTGGAGGAAGACCGGAGGACCGCCGATTATTCCATGGACGAGGCCATGCACATGGTAGGTCGGTTTGCGTACAATGGGGGCGAAGTGAATTCGGAGCTGGTGTTTTTGGATAAAGAGACGGCGCTTTCCCGGCCTGTGGGCAGGGTGGAGATCCTGGAGGAGGGCGATATTCAAAGCGGCATCTATATGCCTATTCTGTACCGGTCAGAGGAAATAGAGATCGGGAAGACTATCCAGGTCTCCATCGGAAGTCAGGAGGTCTCATACAAGGTCTGCGGCTTTTTCAACAGCGTTATGGCAGGCTCTCATAATTGCTCCATATGTCATCTGATTCTGACAAGGGATAAATACGACGAGCTGGAGGAACTGGGATACGCGCCGAAATCCACCCTTTGTTCAGTGCGGCTCAACGACCGGACGGAAAGCGAGGATTTTGAGGCGGCGCTGAAAAATGCGGTGTCCTTCCGTTTTCCCCAGGCGCGGTCTGTCAGCAATTCCTATGCGCTGGTTTCCCAATCCCGTTATATCTCCCAGATGATCTGTTCGGGCATTCTGAGCGCCATGGCCTTTTTTATCCTTCTGATTGCACTGATAGTGATCGGATCAAACATCATCAATTATATTCAGGAAAATATGAAAAACCTGGGAGCTTTGAAGGCCATAGGCTATACCAGCCGCCAGCTGAAAGGAGCCCTGCAGGTACAGCTGTTGGGGCTTTCACTGCTGGCGGCTCTGATGGGGACTGGTATTTCCTATCTTGTGTTTCCATTCATTAATACCGTGATGATCTCTCAGACAGGGATTCCCTATAGGATTCGTTTCCTGCCGGTTCCCTTTTTGATGACCCTGGGCATTCTGGGGGGCGCCGTGGCGCTGGCCGTGTGGTTTTCCTCGCGCAGGATCGGGCGGACAGAGCCGGTTACGGCGTTTCGACAGGGAGTTGCCACTCATAATTTCAAGCGGGACCATCTTCCGCTGGAAAAGACGGGGGCGCCGCTTCAGCTGGCTCTTGCGCTTAAGACAACGCTTTCAGGGATACGGCACAATGTGACCATATGCATTACCATGCTGGTGCTTTCCCTTGTGCTGGTGTTTTCCGGATTGATGACAAGAAATGTCATTATCGATATGGATCCCTTTATCAATCTGATTGCGGGCGAGACAGCGGACAGCTGTATCAATATCAATGCCGAAGCAGAGGAAGCCTTTCTGGAGGAAATGATGGCGGACCGTCGGGTCGAAAAGATATATCTGTATAACAGTCTGGAGGTGCGTCATGTAAACGGCGCCGCGCTTATTGCCACAATGTCGGAGGACTTTGCCCATGTGAATAATACGGATGTTGTATTTGAGGGAAGATTTCCCAGGTATGACAATGAGATTGTCATTGCCGCAAAATATGCCGGAGAAAAGGGTCTGCAGCTGGGAGATGAGATTACCATAACTGCCCAGGGAGAGGAAGCGGATTATATTATTACCGGTTTTACACAGATCAGCAATAATCTGGGAAAGGACTGTCTGCTTACAAGACAGGGCTACCAACGGCTGGGAAGCCTGCAGAATGCAAGCTATTATCTGAATCTTGCAAAGGATGTGGATATCGATGGATTTAACGCAGATGTGAAGGAGCAATTTGGGGATCAGGTAAACGCTGTGATCAATATTGAGGCTACGGTGGAGGGGGTCGCTTCCGTATATGTATCCCTTATGACTATGATTGTGGCAGCGATTCTGGTGCTGAGTGTGCTTGTGATTGCATTTGTGCTGTATCTGCTGGTCCGGTCCATGCTGAGCTCCAAAAAACGGGAGTACGGGATTTTAAAGGCATTGGGCTTTACCACAGGACAGCTGGTGCTGCAGACGGCGCTGGTCTTTATGCCTGTGGTGACAGTATCCACGGCTGTGGGGGTGACGGTATGCTGTCTGGTGATCAATCCGTTAACCGCCCTTTTTCTGAGGCCCATCGGCATTGTGAAATGCACCTTTATCGTTCCCGCAGGCTATATGGCGGCAGCAGGGGTGGGATTGATTCTGATGGCCTTCGGGATCGCCTGCCTCATGTCCCTGAAGGTCAGGAAAATCGCTCCCAGAGCACTGCTGGCGGGAGAAGAATGATATGGTAAGAAAAGCCTTGCCTTGGAGGCCTGAGTTGATGTAAAATGCCTGTTATAAGGAGAAAATTTATGGCAAAAAAGGCATATGATAAGCATCAGGTACTGGAGTATCTGTTTAAGAAAAAAACAGATAACGGCTCTCGGCATATTGGCCACAATATTGATTTTACATTGCGGGAGGTAGGGGAAGGCATCACAGCCACCGGCGGAACACCACCCACGTCCTGGTCCAATTTTGTTTTGGATCTTACGAGAAAAAAGAATACGATCTGGCAGCGTCTTCCGGAATGCGTGATACGATATGGGTATGACCTGAGAAAAAAGACGGGCCCCGTTCCGGGAGCCGATAAGGATAATTATTGCGGCACCTTTGTATATCGTGGATTTGATGACGAAGGAAATACGATCCCGATTCAGGACTGGCTGGAATGGGGAGAGCCGGATCGGGAAGTAATGGTAGAAAACAGGGTTCCGGAGCTTGTCCGTCAATTTATATCCAATGACGAGGCTTCTTTGTTCAGCGTAATTGACTATTGTGATATTCTTTCCATTATTTTGGACCAGGATGTATATCGTGTTCAATCGCCTATGAAGTGGCAGCCAAATGAAATTGACGGATATTATATCGCCCGGAATGCAAGAAATATTTTTGTTTATCCTGTGGAGGCCAAGGCCGCCAGTACGGCAGATGATATTAATCTTGTCCAGATAAACGGTCAGTATAATACATTTATCGAAAAGTACACCAAAAATGACTTTAATTTAGTGGTTCGTCCGATTGCTGCCAAAATGGAGTCCACAGGGATGCTGCTTGCAATCCTTGAACATAATCCCTTGTATGATCCGGTTCTTAATGGAGAAGCGTCTATGTTTAATATTATAGAGGTGGTGCGTGTTAAACTGGACCGGCCTTTGGATGCATGGAGATAAAAGAAGAGAGGATACTTGAATGGCGTTCAGTTACCATCCGCCCACAAGAAGTAAATGCGAGATATGCGAGCACCTTCTGCAAGCATATGCTACAACTCCGATTATTGGAACATTTGACGGCAGGGCGTCTTCAGCCAATGGCTATCCGTTCCATGACTGGTATAATTTTGTACTGGGATATACACCAACCTTTCCGGAATATATACTGGACAGGGAAGGCATCCGGAAAGGCGACGGAAAGGTGGTGCTGGATCCCTTTAATGGTTCAGGAACCACCCAGCTCGTATGTAAACTGAGAGAGATCCCTTCCTATGGGGTTGATGCCAATGATTTTATGGTATTTGCGGCGAAACAAAAGCTAAACTGGAAGGTCGATACAATCCAACTGGAAAAGTGCAAAACAGAAATTTTAAAGCAGTTTAATGATAAGTTTGCAGAAATAAGCTGGGAGGATCAGGATCAGCTGAAGAGAATGGCGGATGAGCATCGCCCGCCGGCGCTGGATGAACGATATATTTCCGACAAGCCCCTTATTAAAATCGCACTCTTAAAGGAAATAGTAAAAAGTATTCCGCAAGATGATCTGAGGGATATATTTTTATTTGCCATTTCCGCTATTTTGGTTACCGTTTCCAATGTGAAATATGGGCCTGGCTTTGGGGTGGGAAAAATTAAGGAAGATGCAGACGTATTGAAGGAATTCAAAAATAAAGCGGAGCTGATGATTCATGATCTGAAGAGTGTTTCGGACCAGCAGAGGCAGGTGGAGTCAATTACCATTTTAGGAGACAGCAGGAAGTTGACGAAGTATGTCCCTGAAAATAGTGTGTCATTAATGATCACATCGCCTCCGTATCCCGGCGACCATGAATATACGAAGCATTCCAAGCTGGAACTGATTTCCCAGGGGTATGCCACCGATGTTGCGTCCTTTCGGGTTATAAAAAAGCGTATGATTCGAGGATCGACCACAAATATTTATAGAGAGGATAATGAGCGGAGACAGGTTGAGAATATCACCGAAATACAGAAGGTGACGGCGGAAATTGAGTCGCGTTTAAAAAAAGATGGGGCGACAAGCGGCTTCGAGAAGCTGTATACAAAGCTGGTCTGGGAATATTTTGGAGGAATGTCATCCGCATTATCGGAATGCTATAAAGTGCTGAAGCCAGGCGGAAAAATAGCGCTGCTTGTAAGCGATTCACATGCGTTTAAAATGGTGCATATTCAGACGGCTCAGCTCTTAAAATTGGTTGGGGAGCAAATCGGATACGAAAATGCAGAAGTGATTTTGTGGCAGATGAAGAATTCTACATCCCATAAATATCAATTACGGGAAAATATATTGTTTTTGCAAAAACCGGAAAAATAGAGAGAGGCTATTTTGATAATGATTTATCTGTCGCATTTTTCGTTCCCCGAGGCAGAGCGGGAAACGGATTTTATTTTTCGCTTAAAGAGAACCTGCTATGATACGATCTATCCCTTTCAGGTGCTTTCCAAAAAGGGACTGCGGATGCTGGATTTTGAGCCGGTGACGATCCTGTACGGAGGAAACGGCTCCGGCAAAACCACTGCGCTGAATGTGATTGCGGAGAAGCTTGGACTTCGGCGGGATACCCCATATAACCGTTCTAATTTTTTTGAGGATTATACCCGGATTTGTGATTTTGAACTGCAGGAGGATATTCCAAGGGTAAGCCGGATCATTACCAGCGACGATGTGTTTGATTTTGTCCTGAATCTGAGAATATTAAACGAGGGCATTGACAGAAAGCGTGAGGATTTATTTACTGAATACCTGGAAAACAAATATGCTCATTTTCAGATGAAATCCCTGGAGGATTATGAGAAGCTGAAAAAGGTCACGGAGGCCCGGCGCAGAACCCAGTCCAGGTATGTGAGAGGCAGTCTGATGGACAATGTGAGGGAGCACTCCAACGGAGAGAGCGCCTTCCTTTACTTTTCTGAAAAGATTCAGGAACAGGGGCTGTACCTGCTGGACGAGCCGGAGAACAGTCTGTCTCCCCTTCGCCAGCAGGAGCTTTTACGGTTTCTGGAGGATTCCGCGCGCTTTTTCGGATGCCAGTTTATTATATCTACGCACTCTCCCTTTCTGCTGTCCATGAGAGGAGCCAGAATCTATGACCTGGACGAGGAGCCGGCAGATGTGAAGCGATGGACGCAGCTTTCCGGCGTCCGGGTTTACTTTGATTTCTTTAAGCGCCATGAGGGAGAGTTTGAGTAGGCGGTAAATTGGGGAAGGAGGTCTATATTCCTTCGATCACGATTCCGGTGTCTTTGTAATATTGTGCCTGGGCGTTCCACATTTCGCAGTACTTTCCCTCTGTGTCCGCCAGCAGCTCTTCGTGGGTGCCCAGCTGGACCAGGGAGCCCTCGTGGAATACGGCGATCTTTTCGCAGAACCGGCAGGAGGACAATCTGTGAGAGATGTAGATGGCGGTCTTTTCTCCCACGATCCCGTCAAAATTTGTATAGATATCATATTCCGCCAGAGGATCCAGCGTCGCGGTGGGCTCGTCCAGCAGAATGAAGGGAGCATCCTTGTAGACGGCTCTGGCGATGGCGATTTTCTGAGCCTCGCCGCCGGAGATCTCCAGGCCGCTGTCATCGTAATCCTTGTACAGAAAGGTGTCGATTCCCTGCTCCAGGCAGGAAAGCCGATCCCCGAAGCCTGCATTTTCCAGAGACCTTTGTACAAGCTCCCGGTCACAGCGTTGATCTACCGCCACATTTTCCGCCAGACGGAAGGGGAACAGCGTGTAGTCCTGGAACACTACGGAAAATAATTTGCTGTACTCATCCTGCCGGAATTTTCGGATGTCTACACCATTGAGCAGAATTTCGCCCTGCTGAGGGTCATAGAGCCTGCACAGCAGCTTGATCATGGTAGTTTTTCCGGAGCCGTTCATGCCTACTATAGCCAGCTTTTCCCCGATTTTCAGTTTCATGGAAAAATTTTTCAGGGCGTACTGCTCCGTGCCCGGATAACGGAATGACACATTCCGAAACTCTATCTGATATGCGTTGTCGCTTCGCTTTTCCACGGGAAGCTTTCCCTTGTACATTTCATCCTCCAGTCCGATCAGCTCCAGGGTGCTGAGCTGCCGTCTGGCGGCCAGCGCAAAATAGGAGAGATTGTCGGCAAGGCCTTTTGCGGAGGTGAGAAGCCTGCTTATACATCCGGCGAAGCGTACTACACTGCCCACAGTGATGCCTTCGGCCAGAGCGATGAGCGCTGCGGTCAGGTAGGAGGCTCCCAGGATGGCATTTCTCGATATGCCGGAAAAAAAGCTGTCGCCCGCGTCGCCCCAGGCGCCCTTCAGCAGCAGAGAGCGGAAGCCCTTGTGGGAGAGCACCTCGTTTGTCCACCGCTCCATGAGACGATTGCTTTCATAAAGGCGGATGTCCTTGCTGTTTTTATAGTTGAAGGAATCTGCAAAAGCGAATTCCCAGGAAAAGCAGAAGCGCTCTTCCTTATCTGCCGCATCCTTATAGTCAGAGTATCGATAGGCGTCGGCCTGCCTGCGAAAGTGTGTCTGCATCTGCAGACTGAATACGGAAACAGCCAGCAGGAAGGCCAGAACCAGCCAGGCGGTCAGACTGCCGGAGCGTATCAAATACACTGCCACAGGCGCGCCCAGAATTGCTGCGCCTGCTATTTCAAAGACGTCATACAAAATTGCATTTCCTGTCCAGAATACGGAATTGATTCCGGCGCCCCAGTTATTGTCCGTGCGGATCCGATCCTTCAGCTTTTTCACCTCCGGACTGTCGATCCGGGAGAAATCCATATTCAGCATCCTGGTCTGGACGATGCAGGAATAGAGATTGGACATATGCGCCCTGCGTACTTCCAGGTGATGGCTCATAGCGGAGGCGAGAAAGCGCAGAACCAGAATTCCGGTCATGGAGAGCAGGGTCACCGTCATCATTTCCCGGAAGCCTTTTCGGGCGCTGACAGCGTCCAGAATGTAGGCGGAGAGCAGAAGCTCAATATAGGGAATGCTCACCTGAACGGCCTGTACCAGGCACATGATGCGAAAACAATTTCGATCCATTTCCCTTATGAAACGCAGTATTTTTTTGACATTCTGCAGATGCTCTTTAAGAGGCAGTTTATCTGTCAAATTGGATTCCATCCGGATCACCTCCTGTATAATAACTGCTTTGTATTTCGTACATTTTGGCATAAGAGCCGCCTGCCTGCATCAGCTCCCGGTGGGTTCCTGACTCCGCAATCCGTCCGTTTTCCAAAAGCAGGATCCTGTCGGAAAAACGGGTGCTGGCAAGACGGTGGGAGATAAAGAGAGCAGTTTTTCCCTGGCTGTACTGATTGTAATGCTGGTAAACCTCGCGTTCAGCCAAAGGATCCAGAGCCGCCGTGGGCTCATCCAGCACCAGAACGGGGGCGTCCTTGTAAAGGGCTCTGGCCAACAGAAACCGTTGCTGCTGGCCGCCGGACAGCTCGACGCCGTCCTCCATCATGACTTTGGTCATGTAGGATCTGATTCCTATCCCCTTTTCCAGAAAGGTCTGCTTTAACCCGGCCTTGTCCAGGGCTTCCCAGGCTTTTTCTTCATTCACCTGATCCATCCTGTCCATGGCAAGATTTTCTCCTACGGTAAAGGGCAGAATCAGCTGTTCCTGAAACACTACGGAAAATAATCTGTAATATTCGGTTTTGGGAAATTTCCTCCGATCTATTCCATTGATCAGAATCTGGCCCTGATCCGGGTCATAGATTCCGCAGAGAAGCTTTACCAAAGTGGTTTTGCCGGCGCCATTGATCCCTACCAGCGCTATCTTTTCTCCCTGGCGGATTTTCAGATTCAGATCCCGGAAAATTTCTTTGGTGCAGGGTGCGGTGTCTCCTTCCGCCCCTTCAGATTCCTTGTAGGAAAAGCAAACGTCCCGGAACTCGATCTCAAGAGGAGGCCGCCGTGTATCGATATGCGTGTTTCCGCTGGTAAGATCTTCTTCAGGAAGGTCCAGGTAGGCCCTTATATAATCTGTGCTGTTAGCGGCTCCCCGGAGTGAAGCGAGGGCGCCCATAATGCCGGACATAAAGCCGGAAAAACCTGTGACAGCACCAAAATACAATACGAATTCTCCCGAACTGATGGTTCCGCAGGAGGCCCGGTACAGCAGATAAGCATATGCCCCCAGATCCCGCACTGCTGACAGAAGGATTCCGATCCATTCATAAAAGGCATTTTTTCGCTGCCGCCTTTCCTCCAGAGACCGCAATTCTCCCAATACATGATCCCGCAGCTGAAGCAGCCAGTGCTGCATGCCGAAAATGCGGATGTCTTTTGCGCCCTTCATATTTCCCATGGAGCTGTAGATGCATTGATAATGCTTTTGGGCTGTGGCATCCTCCTCCCGCAGAGATTCTTCAAAACGAATACGGCCCATGCTGATCAGATAGTTTAACGCCGAAAGAAGCAACAGCGTCAACAGCATTCCCGGACTCAGATAACCAATGACAGTGGAATAGAGGAGAAAGCTGAGAATATTGATCAGCAGAGATACGGATTCGCTGACCATCCTTGAACTGGCTGACCAGTCGCCGCTGTCCACTGATCGGCAGGCCTTCATATACATTTTTTTTACGGGGCCGGACTCAGTATATTCATATTTGATCCGCAGACTTTTCAGAAAAAGCATTCCCACCAGATTGGTCCGCTGAGTATTGTACAGATTATATTTTCCGCTGCCAAGTCCGCTTTTCAGACCCTCCAGAAGCATCAACAAAAGGGTAAAGCCACCCAGAAGAAACAGAAGTCTTCCCGGGGCGGTTTTTTCCGCCGCCAAATCGATGGTGATTTTTGGCAGATAAATGTAGAACAGCGGAAGCAGGGAGCCGAGCAGGATCTCTCCGGCACAGATCCACAGCACAGCCGGCTCGTACCTCTTATAATGGCGGATAAAAAAGAGGATATTGCCGGCAATGGAATGATGTTTTGGTTCAAATTCAGTATTGCTGGTGTTCATAGACAGTTTCCCCCTGGCTGTAAATGGCTTTGATATCATGGCCTGCACATGATATCACGGGTTTGTGACAAATATGAAAAAAGTGCACGAATGGTCGATTTCGTGCACGAGTGGTTTCTGATATGTTTATGCCGACTGCAGAGGGAGCATTATTTCCGTGACAAAGACGCCATCTTCATCCTGCCGGTCTAAATAGCCGTGATACCGTTCCACCACCTTGTCCACGCGCATGAGGCCGAAGCCGTGGCTTTTGCTGTCTTTGGTGGACAGATAACGCAGGCCCTGACGCCTTGGGCGTTCCTCCATGCCGTTCATAATGTAGATATAGAGCTGACTTTTCAAAATGTCGATGTAGATTCGGATGAAACGATTTTCCGAGGCCCTGGTTTTCATACAGGCTTCCATGGAATTGTCCATCAGGTTGCCTATGATCAGACACAGATCCACCTCCGAGACAAAGGGGGCAGGATTTTCGGGAACCATGGCTTTCGCTTCCACGGCGATTCCTCTGGCCTTAGCCAGGGAAATTTTGCTGTTCAGCACGGCATCAATCATCACATTTCCGGTTTTGATTACAGTGTCTACCGAAGTCAGATCCTTGTCCAGCTCATTGAGGTAAGCTTCCAGCGCCGTCAGATTTCCCATGGCCAGGTGCGCCTTCATAGTCTGGATATGACTGTGATAATCATGACGCCAGCCCCGGGTCTGCGTGTACATATTCTGTACCTCCTGGCAGTGCTTTTCCAGAAGGTCGCTTTGGTAATTCAGAGTACGTTTATCTACGGAAGCCTGAAAGGCACGGTAAAGAAAATAGGCTCCTGCAGCAAAAAGAAATGACACAACCGTCAGTATTAGGATTCCCATAGCTATATCCCCCGCGAAAAAAATCGGATAAAGGCCTGATTGACCTGTTCATACATACGTCTGCTTATGGGAATGGTGCTGCCGCTGTCTAAAAGGATATCTGTCCGGGTAATCCGGCGGATACTGCCGACCCTGCAGAGATAGGATCGGTGGCACCTGACAAAACCGCAGGAAGCCAGCTGCTCTTCCATATGTGTGATGCTGTCCGTGATTTCCAGCAGATCCACCTCTTCCGGCCGGGAACAGAGCTCCACGATGCACCCGTGTCCGCGGGCCTCGACGTAGGAGATGTGACGTTCGGAAACTTTTATGCTTTCATCCCTGCCATGCAGCAGGATAAAGGTTTCCTTCCGCTGCCGCTGGGCCGCCTTATCCATGCATTGAAAAATTTTTTCCCGGTTCAGAGGCTTCAGCAGATAGTGCATGGCATCCACCTCATAGCCTGAGGCCAGATAGTCGTCTATGCCGGTGGTAAAAACTATGGCGGTCTCATGGTCCCTTTCCCGGATTTTTTTTACCATTTCCATGCCGTTCATGGTCTTCATTTGTATATCCACAAACAGAATGTCGAAGGTTCTGTCCTCCTCCCAGGCAAAGAGAAAGCTTTCCGCACTGATAAAAGCGAGGATATCCACGGGCTTTCCGCGTTGGAGACTCCATTCCTGCAGATATTCGGCCAGATAATCGGTGTGAATTTTTTCGTCTTCTATAATTGCGATCTTCATTTCCTTTTATCTTATATCAATATACCCGGAAAAACAAGATTTTTGTATCCCCTTTTCGGAATTGTGTATCCATTGAAAATGAGGCTATAAATATGCATTGCAGGCGGCAGGCGTATACTTTATAATCAAGTATATAATAACAGGATTTATGGAGATGTTAGAATGGATGAAATTACATTAATAGAGCCCCAACAGAAGTATGCGGATGATATATGGGAATTCCGTCAAGAAATTTTAGAGTGCGATGTGGAGAGTGAAGACCAATTTGCAGGTTGCCTGTCGCTTGATGTAAGTAAATCTGTTAAAGAATGGATAAGAATATGTGAACTTAGAAAATGCGAAAAAACGTGTGGGGAGTCTGGAACAACAGTTCCTTCTCATATGTACTTAGCTATACGCAGGAGGGATGACAAAGTTGTAGGTGTGATAGATTTGCGTCATCATATAAATCATCCTATTCTTGGAACATGGGGAGGACATTGTGGGTATTCAGTGCGTCCTTCAGAGCGGGGCAAAGGTTATGCAAAGGAAATGCTTCGTTTAAATATGCAAAATGCAAAATCAATGGGAATAGAAAAACTTTTAATCACTTGTGATCTCAAAAACGCCGCCAGTGAAAAAACAATACTTGCTAACGGTGGCGTTTATGAGAATACTATAAATGTTGATGGACGCGATCTGAAAAGATATTGGATTACAGTTTAATAATTAAATAAATTTCCGTTTGCAGCATCGCCAGATGAGAGCAAATTCAATAATTACATGGAAGTATATGCATTATTTTCAAACTTTATGCAGTAGGAACACTTTCCTGAAAAGGGAGTTTTTGTAAATCCAGATGAGCAATTTGTGCGCATCATGTTACCTTGAACGGCGAAGCCGTGAAAAGTAACAAAGGACATGGTAATCACCACGTCCTTTGTTAAAATTTGTATCTGTCAGCCGGTTCTCTCAGTAAAGCCACGGCAGATTAGTTGTAATTCTCGATCACGGGCTGGAACATGCTCTTGTCCACTCCGCATTTAGGGCAGCACCAGCCGTCGGGAATATCCTCAAAAGCTGTGCCGGGAGCGATGCCGTGTTCAGGATCGCCTACTTCGGGATCATAAGTATAACCGCAGGGGTTGCAAAAATATTTCTGCATGATAATCAGTCTCCTTTTTTGTTTATTTTGTTGTTTGCCAGCTGCTGTGAACAGCAATACTTCCGATTAGCCAAAGTATCTCTTCAGCAGACCTTCGAAAGCCTTGCCATGTCTTGCCTCATCGCGGGCCATTTCATGAACGGTGTCATGGGATTCGCACCAGCTAGGACATAATTATTGTAGTATTTACAAGGGCTTATGTCAAGAGGGAAGGACAACATTTAGGACAAATCAACGAAGTCTCCTGCATAAGCTGCTTGACTGTGTTCACGAAACACTCACGTTTCTTTGTGTGTTGCGGTTTTTTGCCGCTAATCGAAATGCTTTTTCCATTGCAGGCGTAAGTTCAGGAGAATCTTCATCAAATACAATTTCTCTTTTTGCCGCTTCTTCTATCTGTTTGATTTGTTCCTCTGTTGGCTTCTGGTTTCTATCCAAAGTAACTGTCCGTATCATAGTAAATGCTCCTTTCTGTGTTAGTGGCAGGTCTTGCCGATATTAGGCGAATATTTTCTTTTCGCTCTGTGTAAACAACAAACAATACATCATGTACCATGCCTATTGTATTATAGCGGTCTTCGTTTATACTATGTTCCACATCATATATTTCGATACGCTGTAAATCATTAAAGACAAGCATTGCTGTTTCAAAATCAATTCCATGCTTCTTTATATTCAGTTGGTTCTTTTCCTCATCCCATTCAAAATTCAATAGACTATTCTCTCCTTTTGGACATTTATAAAATGGGTAGACAGACGCTCAATATGGGAAATGCTATATATTCTTAACAATTGTTACTATCTATATTTATTATATTAATCTTCATAGCAAAAAACAAGGTAAAAATGTGGCAATTTTCAAAGTATTGCTATTGTGTGTTACTTTAAAGGCATCGGCATTATAACGAAGAAATGCGGCTGCCTGTTGTTCCGCATTATGACTATGCGGCTTTTGAATAATCAATAATAGCAATTTCCTGCATAAGCTGTTTTGCAATATTGACAAGGCTTTCAAGCTGTTTTGCAACTTCGTTGGAATAATATTTTTCGCCGCATTGCTCACATTCTTCACAGGGAACATTTTTAATGATAATAATACAGTTTTTATAATTTACTACATGAGTTGTGAAAGATGAAAGTGTGGTTTTGCATTTACAATACATACACATAATTATTGGCCCTTCCTTGTTTTTAAATCCTTTTCAAATTTATCTGTATTTGGATAATATACTGTTATAAAAAATAGAGTGCTGTTATCTGAACCAACAACAATATGCAATATTTTGTTTTCTTTTGTGCGTCCGAAAATCAGACAACTGGGATGCGGAAAATCGTCCGGATAATCTTCAATGATTTCTCCTGTCTGTAAGCAGGATTCTACACACTGATACTTATATCTCTTTCCTGCATTCTCTCTAAACAATGCTTTGCCCATTTTATATTAGAATCAGAAGCATTATATAACCTTTGAAGTTGTTTTATATCCATATCCGCACTTTCTGTTCGCTTGCTTATAAATATTATACACCATTTCAGCAGGTAATAAAATAGGCAGCGGCATTATGGAAATAGAAATGCTGCTGCCTAAGATGTAAAATTGGCGATGTCGATAAAGGCTTGAAAATAGGGCATTTATGGGGAGAATAAGAGAGTAACAAAGGACAACAAAAGGACAATCAAAAAGGGAACAAACCATTTCTGGTTCATTCCCTTAATGTTAAAAATCCTTTAAAATCCGGCGTTCTGATTAGCCAAAGTATCTCTTCAGCAGACCTTCGAAAGCCTTGCCATGTCTGGCCTCATCGCGGGCCATTTCATGAACGGTGTCATGGATCGCATCCAGGCCCAGCTCCTTGGCTCTCTTTGCCAGATCCACCTTGCCTGCGGTAGCGCCGTTCTCAGCGTCAACTCTCATCTGCAAATTCTTCTTGGTGGAGTCGGTTACCACCTCGCCCAGCAGCTCTGCAAACTTGGCAGCGTGCTCGGCCTCCTCATAAGCGGCCTTCTCATAATACATACCTACCTCAGGATAGCCTTCTCTGTGGGCAACTCTTGCCATAGCCAGATACATACCCACCTCGGAGCACTCGCCCTCAAAGTTTGCGCGCAGATCCGCGATAATATCCTCGCGCACACCCTGTGCAACGCCTACCACATGCTCGGCAGCCCAGGTCTTCTCGCCGGCCTGAACGGTAAATTTCTCGGCGGGAGCGTGGCATACGGGGCACTCGGCGGGAGCGGAATCACCCTCGTGAACATAGCCGCATACTTGACATACATACTTCATAGATTTTGATCTCCTTTTCTTATATATATTTGAAAGCTATGAAAGCTTTTCTGACTTCGCGCAATTTCCGCAGGAACCGTAAAAATAGGTTACATGCCCTGCGATCCGTCCATTGAAGCCTGCGCCTGCCAGCTCTGTGATTCCTTCGATGCTGTCCATTTCCAGATCGATCACAGCGCCGCATTCAGTACAGACAAAATGATAATGGGGGCTGGTATCGGCGTCAAAATGATCCACGCCGTCTCCCACGCGCAGCCGTCTGATCTCACCCATATCGGCCAGCAGCGTTAAATTCCGGTACACGGTGCCCAGGCTGATATTAGGGTTTTGCTGCCGTACATTCATATAGACAATGTCGGCAGTGGGATGATCCTTTCTGGACTTCAGGAAAGCCTTAATCATTTCCCGCTGTCTGCTGTGCTTGATGGCCGCCATTTCTCCTCCTTCAATATCAGTAATCGTTACTGATATCATTATACAGGACTTTGATGGTTTGTCAACTGTTTTTTAAAATATATAAAAGCATATGGGAGTGTAAAGATTGTGATTAGTAATATGCGCATGTGGCTGTGAACGGCAGCTGGTTCATTTTATGTGATGTTATCACAGATGAAGATGTAAAAGCAGGGTATACTGTATTTAAAAATCCGGCAGTCCGGAAAAACCAGGACGGCGGAAATCCAGGAGGTACACATATGGGACTTTTAAGTTTTCTCAACAATCCAGATATTAATCAGGGCATTCAGGAATATAAAACGATTCCAGGCGCCGTATTGCTGGATGTACGCACACCTGAGGAATATGAGGAGGGCCATATTCCCGGCAGCCGCAATATTCCGGTTCAGTCCATGGAGACTGTGGAAAGTGTGGTGCGCAGGAAGGACATCCCTGTTTTTGTATATTGCTACAGCGGCGCAAGAAGCCATCGGGCGGCAAGAATGCTTGGCAGGATGGGGTACACGGATGTAAGGGACCTGGGGGGTATTGCCGGTTATTCAGGAAAGGTGGAAAGGTAATGAAAGTGGTAATTGTAGGCGGTGTGGCCGGAGGCGCCACTGCCGCGGCCAGAATCCGCAGGCTGGATGAAAATGCGGAGATTGTCGTCTTTGAGAGGTCAGGATATATTTCCTACGCAAATTGTGGTCTGCCCTATTATATCGGGGACATGATCACGGATTCGGAGGCGTTGACTCTTCAGACGCCGGAGAGCTTTTGGAGAAGATTTCGGGTGGAAATGAAGGTGCGGCACGAGGTGACGGCCATTCATCGAGATCGGAAGGTCGTCTCCGTACAGGAGCTGGATACTGGCAGGGAATTTGAAGAAAGCTATGATAAGCTGATCCTTTCGCCTGGAGCACGGCCCACAAAGCCGAAGCTGCCCGGTGCCGGTATACAAAAGCTTTTTACCCTTCGGACGGTAGAGGACACTTTCCGGATCAAGGAGTATATCGAGAAAAATCATCCCGGTTCCGCGGTGCTGGCCGGGGGCGGATTTATCGGTCTGGAGCTGGCGGAAAACCTGCGGGAACTGGGGATGGAAGTCACCATTGTCCAGAGGCCCCGTCAGCTGATGAACCCTTTTGATCCGGATATGGCATCCTTTATTCACGCCCAGATGCGCAAAGCCGGGGTGAGGCTTGCGCTGGGGCATACGGTGGAAGGCTTTGAAGAGAGAGACGGCGGTGTAGATGTGCTGCTGAAGGAGGAGGCGCCTCTTCATGGGGATATGGTAATTGTGGCCATCGGCGTCACTCCTGATACACAGCTGGCGAAGGAAGCCGGTTTGAAGCTGGGAATCCGGGACAGTATTGTGGTGGATGATGGTATGAGAACCTCCGATCCGGATATTTATGCCGTGGGCGATGCGGTGCAGGTCAGACACGCAGTGACAGGGCAGGATGCTTTGATTTCGCTGGCGGGGCCAGCCAATAAGCAGGGGCGCATAGCCGCGGATAATATCTGCGGCGGCGCCAGCCGGTATCAGGGCAGCCAGGGAAGCTCCATCATCAAGGTATTTGAAATGACAGCTGCCGTCACGGGCATTAATGAGACCAATGCCAGGAAGGCAGGGCTCCAGGTGGATAAGGTAATTCTTTCACCCATGAGCCATGCGGGCTATTATCCCGGCGGCAGGCTGATGACCATGAAGGTGGTTTTTGAAAGAGAAACCTTTCGTCTGTTGGGGGCTCAGATCATAGGCTTTGAGGGTGTGGACAAGCGCATCGATGTGCTGGCGTCAGCCATTCATGGAGGGATGACTGCCATTGAACTCAAGGACCTGGATTTGGCCTATGCGCCGCCTTATTCTTCCGCCAAGGATCCGGTAAATATGGCGGGCTTTATGGTGGAAAATATAGCAAAGGGATTGGTAAAGCAGTTCCATGTGGAGGATGTAGAGAAAATTCCACGGGACAAAAGTGTGACGCTGTTGGATGTGCGGACGGCGGAAGAGTATGCAAAGGGACATGTGGAGGGCTTTTACAACATACCGGTAGATGAGCTGAGAGATCGGCTGAAAGAGCTTGAACCGGGTAAAAGGGTGTATCTGATTTGCCAGAGCGGCCTGCGCAGCTACATTGCCGCCCGGATTCTGGAGGAAAATGGTTATGAGGCCTGTCATCTGGCCGGAGGCTTTCGTTTTTATGATGCGGTGATGAATGACCGCGGGCTGATTGATTCAGCGGCTCCCTGCGGTATGGACCAGGGATAGCAGCTTTTCTTTGTCTGTGATTTCCACGATTCCCCGGGACAGTCTGACCATGCCCTCGCTTTGAAAATAGCGGAGCATGCGGGTGACTACCTCCCGGGGATTTCCCAGATGGTTTCCGATGGCTTCGTGGGTGAGTTTCAGGGTGTCTGTTTCCTCCAGGGAGCTTTCCTCCAGAAGAAACTGGGCCAGGCGGCTGTCAAAGCTTTTCCACAGGATTTGCTCCATTAGCCACATAACCTCGGAGAAACGGGCGGCTATTACTTCGTTGGTGAAATTTGCCACAGGAGCCGACTGCGCCATGATCTCCTGATAAGCTTCCGATGGAATGATCCAAAGATCCGTATCCTTTTGGGCTTCAACGATAATATCAAACTGAATAGAGCGAATGATACAGGAGGCGGACAGCAGGCACAGATCCAGGTCAAACAGACGGTAAAGGGTGATTTCGCGGCCCTGGTCGGACAGAATGTATGCCCGGAGCAGCCCCTTTTGTATCAGCAGAAGCCCTGTACAGTCCATGCTACCATGATGGAGGATAGTGCCCTTTGCCACATGGCGCTGGTATAAGTTGTCTTTTATTCTCTTTTTCTGAGCATCCGTAAGCTTTTTCCAGACAGGAAAACAGTTTTCAAAGTCCATGGTTCTCCTTTTGCTAAAGTGCGGTCAACGGCGTTTACCGGGGGAGCATAAATCTTTCCAGCCGTGCGCCCAGGCGGGTCAGAGTTTCATTGGAAATGGTGGCACACTGTTGTGCCAGGGCATCCGCAGTGATTTCCTGAGTGCCTGATTTTCCGATGATCACGGCAATGTCTCCGGGACGGATATGTGGAATATGACTTACATCCACAATGGTCTGATCCATGCAGATTCGTCCGATAATGGGGGCCCGGCAGCCGTCTATAAGAACGCCGCCCTTGCCGTTGGACAGCTCTCGGGGCAGCCCGTCGGCATAGCCGATGGCAATGGTGGCAATCCGCATATCCTGTTCGGCGGTAAAGGCCAGCCCGTAGCCTGCAGCCTCCCCGGCATAGAGCATTCGGATGGAGGTAATTCTGGCTTTAAGAGAGAGAACCGGACGGACAAATTCTCTCCAGACATCACTGTCCGGCCTGGAGCTGAGCATGCCGTATAGAACGATCCCGGGACGGACATAGTCCCCTGCGATCTGTTCCGGTGCGGAAAAGCCGGGCTCAGGCTTCCTGTAAAGCAGGTTCAGCATGCCGTAGCTTGCCACGATATGGATTCCCTTACAGACGATTCCCTGTTCCTCCAAAAGAGAAATCACATAGAAAAAGGCTTCCAGCTGCCCGGCGGTGAAGTCCCTTTCCCGGGGGCGCAGAGAGTCGGATGCGGACAGATGGGTAAAAATGCCGTCTACGGACAGACTTTTCATTTTGTATACTGCGGCAATTTCCTGAGGATGCTCACAGCGGATCCCCTGACGGTGCATGCCCGTGTCCACGGCAATGTGGACGTGAAGAGGAAGGCCGCAGCTCTCCAGCGCCAGGGCGTAAGGGTAATCCAGTACGGACTGGATCAGCTGGTATTGCTCCAGCAGGGGAAAGTCCTGGGGAGCGGTATAACCCAGGATCAGAATTTCTCCGGTGATCCCTGCTTTCCGCAGGTCGATTCCCTCCTGAATGCCGGCTACGCAGAATGCGTCCACACCCAGACGGTTTAATTCTTTTGATATGAGAACTGCTCCGTGGCCATAGGCTTCGGCTTTAACTGCCGGCATCAGCCGGCAGCCCTTCGGTATGATAGAGCGGAGAAAGGCAACGTTGTGGGCAAGAGCACCGGGATCCAGTTCGATCCAGGCGCGGCCTGCAGGATCCGGCGCCGGGGGTGCGGAGACATTCTTCCCGAAAGAGGCGCATTCGGGAGCAGGGAAGTCTTCTCCGGAAGGGCCGCATTCGGGAGCAGGGAAGTCTTCTCCGGAAGGGCCGCATTCGGGAGCAGGGAAGTCTTCTCCGGAAGGGCCGCATTCGGGAGAGGGGAGGTCTTCTCCGGAAGGGCCGCATTCGGGGGCGGGGAAGCCCTTTCCGGAGAGACTCCCATCAGGCGCCGAGTCATCTTCTCCGGCCAGATTTTCCCAAAAATCAGAGGGCGATTCGATAGTGCGCGGCTTTTGAAGGAACCGTAGCTTTTCCAGGCAATATGCGGCGCAAAAGCCGGAACCTGCGGACAGTGCCGCCACTGCCAGATAATGAACCAGGCTGTTGTCCACCAGCAGCGAGGTTTGCCCGGATATTTTCCCCAGCCCTCTGACTGCCACGATCCAGGCGGGGTGGAGCAAATAAATCCAGGCGGCGGCAGAACGAAAGAACCGGGAAGACACGGCTTTCCATTTTAACAGGCATTGATACAGAAGGATCATAACGGGAACCAGCGCCAGGTACATGCTGTCATGGCGCTGAAGCTGGAAATGGCGAAGCAAAAAGGCCTCCGCTGTCATGATTCCAAAGGAAAGTGCAAGGCCTGCCAGGCACGGGAAAAGGCGGGACGATACATTCTCAGCAGATTTTTGTTCCCCTTTGGCGGCCCATACTCCCAGAATCAGGAACAGAGGAGCCAGAAAAATTCCGTTCCGGGTATAGGAAAAAATCTGAAAACCAAAGTCATAGACCGTCTCCAGCCCGGGAACTTTTTGCGCCAGTCCGTAATAGCTGTCCCCCATAAGCCCCAGCACATACAGGACCGCCGACAAAACGGTCACGCTCTTCAGACTCATAAACCGGCTGAAAAGCCATACCAGGGCCGTCCCGAGAATACAGGCAGGGAAATACCATAAATGATAAAAGGTGCCGTCGAAGATCAGCATGCGCAGGAATGCACCGACAGTCAAGCCCTGAAAATGTCCCGCATAAATCCCCAGAGGGAGATAAAGCAGTATGGCCAGACCATAGAGCAGGGCTGTTTTTTTCAGAAAGCGACGCAGGTTTCCCAAAGCACTATTCTCGGATGAAGGAAAAAATAAATCTGCCAGCACAAATTGTCCGGTTACCATGAGAAAAAACGGAACCGCAATCCGGGCCAGAATCCGAGTGAGAAAAAAATCGGCGGATTCATTCAGGGAAGCCAGGGGAGAGGTATGGATGGCTATGACCAGCAGAGAGGCTGCCGTCCGGAATCTGTCCAGGCCTCCGTATAAAGAGGTTTTTGATTTCAAAGTATTCATAGTACACCCCTTTTGTCCGCTGTGGCGGGCATATAAATCAAAATTTCAATGGCACATTTACACTTTTTGACGTGCTATGTGCGATAACGGTATTGTCTTTGACGATTCAGCCAATTCGTGCAACATATTCTTCCAGAGTCAGGCCTTCCTGCTCCATGATTTGGGCATGAGGCCGGCCTACATAACGAAAATGCCAGGGCTCATGGCTGATGCCTGTGATATGTTCCTTTCCCGGGGGATACCGAAGAATAAATCCGTAATCGGATGCCTTTTCCCGGAAAAGCCGGCAAATTCCCGTATCGGGAAATTCCGGGCAGATAAAGTCGATGTGATCCTGCCGCAGTCCCAGATCAATGGCAAGTCCGGTCTGGTGTTCGCTGTGCCCCGGAAGTGCTACGTACTTTTGAGTAAAAGTCAGCCCGTTTTCCTGAAGGGAGCTGTCCCAGATCGCCTGCTGTTCCTCCCGGGAACGCCATCCGCTCACCGGAACAATTCCCTTCCAGCCGTGTATGTCCTGCATCAGCCGGGAAAGCATGACGGCGGCGGAGCTTCGCATGAGAATGGAGGGCGCCTGGGGATGGACCGGAACCAGAGGTTCCGGAATATCCTCCGCCAAAGCGTGGCCTGCGTTCACCAGGATCAGAAATTCCTCACAGGGTTCTTCACCGGAATACAATTGATGTTCGGATATCCCGTGTCCGCTCATAGGGTCTCCGCCTCCTGGAAATGACAGGAATATCCGGCGGTCTTTTCCATGCCCAGCTCCACGATACGGGTCAGAATCTCCCCGAAGGAATGCCCGGCGGCCTTCATCATGCCGGGATAACGGCTGTGCTCTGTAAAGCCCGGGATGGTGTTGACTTCATTAAAGTAAATCTGTCCCTCCGGAGTCAGGAACAGGTCCACTCTGGCAAAACCGGTACAGCCCAGAGCCCTGTAAATGCTCCTGGCGGTCTCCTTGATCTCTTCCGCCTTTTCGGGAGCGATTCTGGCGGGAACGTGGATGGCGGAGGTCTTCAGGGTGTATTTTTCCGTAAAGTCAAAAAAACCGCCGGAAAGCTCGATTTCGTCCACCTCGCCCACCATAAGCTCCTGATTTCCAAGAACGGCACAGCCGACCTCGAAGCCGGGAATGTTTTCTTCCAAAATCACCTGATCATCATGCCGGAAGGCCAGAGCAATGGCTTCTGTCAGTTCCTCTTCCCCTGCCACCTTTGAGACGCCGTAGGAGGAGCCTGCCTTTACTGGCTTTACATAGAGAGGATACCCTGTGATTCGTCCGAAGGCCATGGCATCCTCAGGGCAAAAATCCTTTTCCAAGACCAGGGACCGGGGAACCCGGATGCCTTCCAGCTTTACCAGCCTGTGGGCCCGGTCCTTATCCATGCAGAGAGCGGAGGATAAGGTGCCGCAGCCTGCCAGAGGGATTCCGGCCAGCTCGATAAGTCCCTGAATGGTTCCGTCCTCGCCGTTTTTTCCGTGGAGCACCGGAAAGGCCATATCCACCGGGAGCCTCAGAAGCTCGCTGCCCTTCTGCACCAGCAGGCAGCAGTCGTCCCGGCTGGGAGAGAGAACGGCAGGGGCGCAGAAAGAGGAAGTATGCCAGGTGTCGTCCAGAATCTTCTCCACCGGCCCGGTATAGTAGAGCCACCGGCCCTGCTGGGTGATGCCCAGCATGAGAGGCTCAAATTTTTCCGGGTCCAGATGACGGATCACCGCGGTACCGGAGGAGAGGGATACACTGTATTCCGAGGAGCAGCCTCCGAAGATGACAAGGATATTTTTCTTTTTCATAGCTTGCATTCCTTTCTTGACCATATATTCTATTCTGTCTCATTCCCATTTATTTTGCTGTTTTGCATTCCTTCTTATCCTACATTCAAAGTGGCAAATTGTAAATAGCAGGAATTTTATAATTTTTTTATGATAATATTTTCGGGGCTTTACACTTTTCACAATAGAATGTGCTATACTAATGAAAATGCGGCAGGAAGGAGCAGAGTGATGAAGTTTAAGACAAGGCTGAGAGTGACACTGATTATAATCATTGTGCTTCCGTTGGCGTTGACGGCCATGGCCTTTTGCGGGATCGGACTGTATCTGATCAACGCGCAGAAGGGCCTGCCCATCGGTCCTATGGACTATACGGTTTTGTCGGAAAATCTGCAGGAGGTGGTGAGAGGAACCGACAGGGCCTACAATGAATTGCTGAAGCAGGCAAAAAAGGATCCTTCCCGGCTGGAGGATAAGGGATATCTGGAGATGGTCAATTCCGAAATTGCCAGGAAATCCACCTATATTTTGGTGAGGAAGGGCGACGAGCTGTATTATGCGGGAAACGAGGAGGCTGCCCGGGCTATTTTTTCGGAGCTTCCGGAATACAGAAGCAGCGAGGCCGCTGAAGAGCCCGGATTATACTATGAAGAATATGACAAATATGTCAGGCAGATCGATTTTCTTTTTCCGGACGGAAGCCCCGGCAGTGCGTTTGTGATTTCCAGAATGAATGCGCTGATCTCCAGACATCTGTTGGTCGATATGTTCGTGGCGATTTTACTGATCCTGATTTTTACGGGCATCATGCTTACCAAATGGATTCACCGGGGGGTATTTACTCCCATCAGCGAGCTGAATGTGGCCATGCGCAGAATCAAGGAGGGCAATTTTGAGTATGCCCTGGAGACAGGCGTAAGAGGGGAGATCGGGGATCTTTACCGCAACTACGAGGATATGCGTCTGCGGCTGAAGGAGACCACAGAGGAAAATAAGGAGCAGGAGAAGCAGAACCGGGAGCTGGTCAGTAATATCTCCCACGACCTGAAGACACCCATCACCGCCATCAAGGGTTACGTGGAGGGTATTATGGACGGGGTGGCGGACACGCCGGAAAAGATGGATAAATATATCAAGACCATCTACAGCAAGGCCAACGATATGGAGAAGCTGATCAATGAGCTGACCTTTTATTCGGGTATTGACAACAATCGAATTCCCTACAATTTTCACCGCATCAATGTGGCTGACTACTTTGGAGACTGTATCGAAGAGGTGGGGCTGGATCTGGAGCAGAGGAATATTGAGCTGAACTATTCCAACCTGGCCCGTCCCGACACCATGGTTATTGCCGATCCGGAGCAGATGAAAAAGGTTATCAACAATATTATCAGCAACAGTATTAAATATATGGATAAGCCCCGGGGAGTCATTGATATCCGTATACTGGACGAAATGGACTCCATCCGCGTGGAGATCGAGGATAACGGAAAGGGTATCGCCCAGAAAAATGTGCCCAGAATTTTCGAGCGGTTTTACAGGACGGACGCCGCCCGGAATTCCGCTCAGGGGGGCAGCGGTATTGGTCTGTCTATCGTGAAGAAGATTATTGAGGACCATGGCGGGTATATCTGGGCCACCAGCAGAGAGGGAGAGGGAACCTGTATGCATTTTGTGCTGAGGAAGTATATTGAACTGCAGGACGAGAGGCAGGAGTGACGGAAGGCTTGGATGTGCCGCGCCTATTGTGCGGCGCGGGTATCGGGTAACGCAGAGAGTGTAGTGATAAACTGTGGAAAGGCAGGTAATGATATGAGCAGGATTTTGATCATTGAGGACGAGGTGGCCATTGCGGATCTGGAGAAGGATTATCTGGAGCTGAGCGATTTTCAGGTATCCATCTGTAATACCGGGGACGAGGGCCTGACGGAGGCTTTAAACGGTAATTATGATCTGGTGATTCTGGATCTGATGCTGCCGGGAATGGACGGCTTTGAGGTGTGCCGCAAGATTCGGGAGGGAAAAAATATCCCTATTTTGATGGTTTCTGCCAAGAAGGACGATATTGATAAGATCAGAGGCCTGGGTCTGGGAGCCGACGATTATATGACAAAGCCTTTCAGCCCCAGCGAGCTGGTGGCCAGGGTGAAGGCCCATATGGCGCGTTATGAAAGACTGGTGGGCACAAACCAGAAGCCTCAGAATGACATTGTGGAGATCAGGGGTATCCGTATCGACAAAACGGCCCGGCGGGTCTATGTGGACGGGGTGGAGAGAACCTTTACCACCAAGGAGTTCGACCTGCTGACCTTTTTGGCGGAAAATCCCAACCATGTGTTTACCAAGGAGGAGCTGTTCCGTGAGATATGGGACATGGATTCCATCGGAGACATCGCCACTGTTACGGTGCACATCAAAAAGATCCGTGAAAAGATCGAAGCGGACACGGCCAAGCCGCAGTATATTGAGACCATCTGGGGAGTGGGATATCGCTTTAAGGTCTGATCTAAGGAACGCTCTTTTCAGCGCTGTCTTTACGAATCCATACGGAGATCTTTAGGAAGTTTTTAGTTTTTTCTGCGTCTGATTTTAGGATAAAATGCTACACTAACTCCATTGAGACGCTTCCTGAAACCGGCATTCTGTGTTTGTGTGCCGATAGCTGGGGAGCGTTATGAAAGGAGAATGTAACATGAATATCCTGATCCTCACCGGCAAATTTGGCATGGGCCATTGGGTCGCTTCCCAGTCCCTGCGTCAACAGCTGCTGCACAGCTTTCCCGACGCGGAGGTGGAAGTGGTGGATTTCCCGGCCTATGCCATGCCGAATCTTTCCGAGGCTATGTATAAATGCTTCAATCTGGTGGTATCTCACGGAAGCCATCTGTTCAATACCTATTATAAATTGACTGCAATGGGACACCCGGATGCCGTGCCGCCCTTCGAGGGGGTGTTTCTGGATAAGCTGGTGGAGCTGCTCCATAAACGGCAGCCCAACGCGGTGATCGCCACCCATCCTCTTTGTGCCCAGTTGGTATCACGGCTTAAAAGAAAAGCCGGGCTGGACCTGCCCCTGATCACCTGCGTTACCGATGTGTCTTCGCATCCGGAATGGATTAACCAGAATACGGACTGCTATATGGTGGCCAGCCAGGAGATCCGCCGCAGCCTGATAGAAAAGGGAGTGGATCCGGCGCTTGTCTGCGTCACCGGTATTCCCGTGCGGGAAGAGTTTCGCAGTCTGTCTCACCGGGAACCGGGGGAGAAGCGGGAGCTGCTGATTATGGGAGGCGGTCTGGGGCTTCTGCCGAAGACAGAAGACTTTTACGATGCGCTTAATTCGATTCCCGATACACATACCACCATTATCACAGGACGAAACAGGAAGCTTTTGGAGCGCCTGCAGGGGCGATGGGAAAATATTCAGGTTGAGGGCTATACCAACCGGGTCTGGGAGTATATGTCACGGGCAGATCTGATCGTTTCCAAGCCGGGCGGGATCACTTTGTTTGAGACAATTTTTGCCCAGGTGCCGATTTTTACCTGGCCGCCCACGCTGCAGCAGGAGAGGGGCAATGCCAGCTGGCTGGTTCAGGAAGGGATTGGCTGGGTGGCGGACCGGCAGGACTGTGCAGGAGAGATTCGGGAGATTCTGATGGACAGACAGAGACTCACAGGTGCGGCGGCGCGGATGAGGAGGATTAAGGAGCGGCTGGAGCTGGAAAGCCTGGATCGTTTGATGGCGGAGATCGCCAGGACAGAGGAGGTGGCAGTATGATGCAGGGAAAGAAAAGCTGGCTGGGGCTGCTTATGATGGCGGCATTGATGTGTGTTACCGGGATTGTTTTGTTCAGGGGACAGCCCGTGAGCCTTCTCTGGGCATGCTTGAAGCATTTGAACCCCTGGTTTTTGTTGCTGGGGCTTGCTTTGATGTTTGGATATGTAGGCTGTGAAGCTCTGTGCAGCAGACTGATTCTGGGGCGGCTGGGGCACAAGATTTCCTATGGCCATTGTCTGGGATATTCCTTCGTGGGTTTTTACGTGAGCTCCATCACGCCTTCCGCCACGGGAGGACAGCCGGCACAGATTTATTACATGAGTAAGGATGGAATTCCCGCCGCCCACGGAGCGCTGAATATGATGCTTATAGCCGCCTGCTACCAGGTATCTGCTCTGATATGGGGAGGGGCGGTGTGGATGCTTTTCCCTGCTGTGCGCGCCGTCATGGGAAGTGGTCTGGGAGTGTTTTTGCTTTATGGAGCGGGAATGATGATGGTGCTTACTCTGGGTATGGCCATGGTTATGTTTCTGCCGGGACCTTCCAGGCGTATCTGCAACAAAGTGCTGGCTCTGCTCCAGGCGCTGAGAATTCTTCGGAATCCTAAGGCGGCCAGGGAAAGGCTGGACCGGCATCTGGCCGAGTATGCCCGGGGTGCGGTCTGCATTCGGAAGAACCCGGGACTGGTGCTTAGAGTGTTGCTTTTGTGTGTGGTGCAGCTGGGAATGCTGTTTTCCGTTCCCTGGGCGGTGTATCTGGCTTTTGGGCTTCAGGGGCAGAGCTGGATCCAGGTGGCGGGCCTTCAGGCGTTGCTGACTTTGGCTGTGTGTAATCTGCCGCTTCCCGGTGCCGTAGGGCCTGCCGAAGTGGGCTTTGTCACTGCCTTTACCGCCGTATTTGGAGCCCAGCTGGTGACGCCGGCCATGCTGGTATCCCGGGGCATCAGCTTCTATGCATTTTTGCTGATCAGTTTTGCAGTGGCCGTCGGAGTTCATGTCCGTACCAGTCGTGAAGCCCGTAACAGGGCATTGCGAGAAATGACCTCGGGACAGACGGGAGCCAGGGTGAGAGCCGTGAGAAGGTATCTGAACACCCGGATGGAGGGAACGGAGCTGCCCATGGCTTGAACGGCATGGATTGCCGGAAGAATCCTATATCCAATATTGACATATTCCTATAGGGCTTGTTACAATAGCCACAGGGTTAACGTTTTTTATAAAATAATAAGGAAACAGTGCCCGTGACTATTAGACAAGTGCAGAGAGGATATGTATTATGTATCACTGTCATCTTCATTTTTATTTAGCAGGCCGTCAAAACAGGGTGTTTGACATTATTAAAGAAATGCCGCCTCTGGAGAATTTTGCCCATGAATTTGCGGAGAGCTCCGAGTTGGACCAGGCGCTGGCAGCGGAGGCTGATGTGATCCTGGCAGATTTGGAGAGTATCAAGGCCGTTGGAATCTTAGAAACTCTGGCTCCGAAGAAGGACGAAGGGAAACAGGTTATTTTGATTGTACAGGAGGATCAGTTTTTTGAACTGGAGGAATATCCGCCGCAGATCAGAGATATCTGGACTGCATCAATGTCTGACAGAGAGATTCGATTTCGATTTTTGAGATGGCAGCAAGCCTGCAAAGCCGAGAAGGATTTCTGGGAAACCAAGCAATACTTGGAGGCTGCTATTAATCATAGTCCTAATTTGGTCTGGTATAAAGATAAAGAAGGGATCCACAGAAAGGTTAACGACAGCTTCTGCAACACGGTAAACAAGACCAGACAGCAGGTGGAAGGACGGGGGCATGCCTATATCTGGGACGTAGAGGAGGATGATCCGGCCTGCATCGAGTCGGAGCAGGAGGTAATGCGCAAAAGGGCCACCTGCGTATCTGAGGAGATAATTAAGACGGGGAAAGGAATGAGAACTCTTACCACGTATAAGTCGCCTCTTTATGATCTGGACGGAAGTGTTATGGGAACGGTGGGTGTGGCCATCGATGTGACCCAGGAGCGTGCCTATGAGCAGGAGATTATAAAAAAGAACCATACTTTGGAAGCGATTTTTACTTCCATAGATTGCGGCGTAATTCTTCATACGCTGGATGGAAAGAAGATTCTGAACATAAACCGGGCTGCATTGAAAATTTTAGGCTACGAGTCCCAGGAGGAGCTTGCGGCAGGAGGATTCGACCTGGTGGCGGCTTCTATTGTGGAGGAGGACAAGGAAAAGCTTCGGGAGGATATCCGGGAGCTGAAAAATGTGGGAGACAGCGCCAGCGTAAGCTACCGGGTACTGCACAAAAACGGTGAAATCCTGCATATCATGGGAAATGTGAAGCTTTTGGAGGAAAACGGAGAACTGGTATATCAGCGTTTCCTCTTAGACTGTACGGCTCAGAAACTGCAGGAGAAAAAGAAAGAGCAATATCTGAATGCCCTGCTCCAGGCGTTAAGCACTGATTATAATTTTGTCTTTGCTGTTGATCTGGATGTGGAAAAGGTTTCTGTTCTCCGGAATGATGAGGATACCGGGGGTGTCTTTGGGACTGCCTTTAACGGCGAAAGATCATTCTGCGAAAACATGGAGACGTACATACAGGAATATGTATATGAAGAGGATCGGGAAATGCTGCGGGAGGCCGCCCGTGGACTGAAGGAGGAATTGGCGGAAAAGAAGCAGTATTATGTGGATCATCGTATTTTGATTGACGGTGAGATGAAGTACTTCCAGATGAAGGCGGTGCGTTCGGGAAGCTGGGAGGCGGATCACGGGATCGTTCTGGGCTTTCGGAGTGTGGACGAGGAGATTCGCAATGAAATGGAGAAGAAGAGTCTGCTGGAGGATGCTCTGATGCAGGCGAATCAGGCCAACAAGGCTAAAAGCATATTCCTTTCCAATATGTCCCACGATATCCGGACGCCCATGAATGCCATCGTGGGCTTTACAGCCCTGGCGATTGCCCATATAGACCGTAAAGAGCAGGTGGAGGAATATTTGAAAAAAATCATGACCTCCGGAAATCATCTGCTGAGCCTGATTAATGATGTCCTGGATATGAGCCGTATTGAAAGCGGGAAAATGCATTTGGATGAGAAACCATGCAGTCTGCCGGACATTTTGCATGGGTTGCGCAGTATTCTGCAGGCGGATATCCGCTCCAAGCAGTTGGAGCTGTACATTGATGCCGTGGATGTGATGGATGAGGAAATTTACTGTGATAAGCTCCGGCTGAATCAGGTATTATTGAATCTGCTCAGCAACGCGGTGAAGTATACCTGTGCCGGAGGGATCGTCACCATGCGGATCACGGAAAAGCCGGGAGCGCCGGAGGGCCGTGCCAAGTATGAGTTTTTAATTAAGGATACCGGCATCGGCATGAGCAAGGAGTTTGTAGAACGCATTTTTGAACCCTTTGAGAGGGAAACAACCTCCACCATCAGCAAAATTCAGGGAACCGGCCTGGGGATGGCCATCACGAAAAATATTGTGGATATGATGAACGGTACGATACAGATAAAGAGCGAGCCGGGGGTGGGAACGGAGATCACTGTATCCTTTACCTTCCGTGTTCATTCAGGATCTCAGGAGCCCAGGGACATTCCGAAGCTGAAGGGCTGCCGGGCGCTTGTGGTGGACGATGATTTTAATACCTGCGACAGTGTGTCCTACATGCTGGGGCAGCTGGGGATGAGAGCGGAGTGGACGCTTTCGGGAAAGGAAGCGGTGCTTCGCACCAAGCAGGCGATCATGCGGGAGGACAACTATTGCGTCTATATTATTGACTGGATGCTGCCGGATATGAACGGTGTGGAGGTGACCCGGCGGATCCGGAAGGAGACCGGTGGAAATGTGCCGGTGATAGTTCTGACGGCCTATGATTGGTCCGACATTGAGGAAGAGGCCAGGGAGGCGGGAGTGACGGCCTTCTGCAGTAAGCCGCTGTTTCTGTCGGAGCTTCGCAGCTGTCTGCATTCCGTGATCGGTGCGGAAGAGAAGGAAGAGATAAAAACCAGCGAAAGAAAGGAGAACTTCCAGGCGGGACGGATTCTTCTGGCTGAGGATAATGAATTGAATCAGGAGATTGCCACGGCGATTCTGGGGGATGCAGGCTTTACCACGGAAGTGGCGGAGAATGGACAGATTGCGGTGGAGATGCTTGAAAAATCCGAGCCGGGCTATTATCAGATGATTCTAATGGATGTGCAGATGCCTGTGATGAACGGATATGAGGCCACCCGCGAGATTCGCGCTCTGGAGAATGGCGGGCTTGCTTCCATACCGATTTTGGCTATGACGGCCAATGCCTTTGAGGAGGATAAGCAGCGGGCGATACAGTGCGGTATGAATGGCCATATTGCAAAACCCATTGATGTGGAAAAACTGTTTGAGACGCTGGAGGAAATATTGAACTGATTCGGAGAAATTGAGGCGTCAGGAAATTTTGCGGCTGCAGAGAAAACGGCTGAGGCGGCTGACAAAATTTCCGGCGCTTTTTTGTATCATAAGATAGAGGTATTCTTTATTCTGACGGCTTGCGGAAAGGGTATCGGAAAGATGGAGGGGAGGCGGATCGATGTTTCCGGAGCAGTTTTTGGAAAGAATGCAGCAGATGCTGGGACAGGAGTATAATGCTTTTTTGGAGAGCCTTCAGGGCAAGCCCTGTCAGGCCCTGCGGCTGAATTCTCTGAAGATGGGAGCAGACGGCAGGAATGCGGCAGAGGCTTTTGGAATACGGGATGAAACATGGGAACCTGGGGAATCAGGCGGCCCGGGAGAGGGAGCGGTGAAGAGCTTCGCCCGGCTGGAAAGGGTGCCCTGGACGGAAAACGGATATTACTATAATGAAGAGGCTCATCCCGGGCGCCATCCTTACCATCAGGCAGGATTGTATTATATCCAGGAGCCCAGTGCCATGGCTGTGGCAGAGCTTTTGGAGGCACAGCCGGGGGAGAGGATTCTGGATCTGTGTGCGGCACCGGGAGGAAAGGCCACCCGGATTGCCGCGGAAATGAAAGGACAGGGATTTCTTCTGTGTAATGAAATCCATTTGGCCAGGGCCCGGGCTCTGTCGGAAAATATTGAGCGTATGGGTGTTGTGAACGCCTGTGTTGCCAATGAGCAGCCCGGGCGGCTGGCGGAGATCTTTCCGGGATATTTTGACAGGATCCTGGTGGATGCTCCCTGCTCCGGAGAAGGGATGTTTCGGAAGAATCCGGAGGCCTGCGGCGAGTGGAGCCCGGAGAATGTGGCTATGTGCGCAGAACGACAGAAGGAGATACTGGATTGTGCCGCAAGGATGCTGCGGCCCGGAGGCAGGCTTGTCTATTCTACCTGTACTTTCGCACCGGAGGAAAACGAGGAAACGATCAGCAGCTTTACGGAGCGCTGGGGAGAATATGAGATGGTCTCCATTGATAGAAAACGATTCGGTCTGCCTGACGGCGGTGAGGGACCTTATCTGCGCCTGTGGCCTCATCGCATCCGGGGAGAGGGGCATTTTGCGGCAGTGCTGAAGAAGGCGGGAGACCAGGAGCCGGGGTGCCGCAGGGGCAGTGGCAACGGCGTACTCAAGGGACTCGGTGAGAGAGAGCTTGGAGAGTTTCCTGCTTTTTGCAGGGAAGCGCTTTTGCGGATGCCTGTGCCGGAGGGCAAAGAGGACTCCCGGCCTCTTTTCCTGCGCTTTGGGGATAATCTGTATCTGGCGCCGCCGGAAATGCCCGGTTTGGAGGGTCTGAAGGTGGTGCGCCCGGGGCTGCACCTGGGAGAGCTGAAAAAGAACCGCTTTCAGCCTTCCCATGCGCTGGCTTTGGCTATGTCTCCCCGGGATGCCGTTCATGTATGGAATCTGAGGGCGGAGGATGAGGAGACGGCGGTCTATCTGAACGGACAGACATTTCCTGCTCAGGGGGAAAAGGGATGGTATTTGATCTGTGTGGACGGCTTTTCCCTGGGATGGGGAAAGCTGTCGGCAGGCATTATGAAAAATCATTATCCCAGGGGGCTGAGAAGTGTACGGTAAATTTTCTGATTTTTCTTGCCTTCATGGGATTGTAAATTGTACCGGCTTTGAGTATAATGAAATAAAAATTTCAAATCGAAGGAGGATTTGCAAAATGGGGAAGAAACGCAACATCATTGTAGGACAGTCGGGAGGCCCCACTTCCGTAATCAACTCCAGTCTGGCTGGCGTATACAAGACTGCCAGAGAGCGCGGCTTTCATAAGGTTTACGGAATGCTGCATGGGGTCCAGGGCTTTCTGGATGAGCAGTATGTAGACCTTTCCACCCAGATCCATTCGGATATGGATATCGAGCTGCTGAAGAGGACGCCCTCTGCATTCCTGGGATCCTGCCGCTATAAGCTGCCGGAGATCCATGAGAATCCCGATATCTATGAGAAGATCTTTTCCATACTGGACAAGCTGGAGATCGAGGCGTTTATTTATATCGGCGGAAATGATTCCATGGATACCATCAAGAAGCTGTCCGACTATGCGATTATCAAGGGACATTCCCAGAAGTTCCTGGGAGTGCCTAAGACCATAGACAACGATCTGGCGCTGACTGACCATACTCCCGGCTTCGGAAGCGCTGCTAAGTATATTGCCGCTTCCACCAAGGAAGTAATCCGTGATGCCCTTGGCCTGACCTACAACAAGGAATCCATTACCGTGATCGAGATCATGGGGCGCAATGCAGGCTGGCTCACCGGCGCCACGGCTCTGGCAAAGACAGAGGAATGCGACGGTCCGGATCTGATTTATCTGCCGGAGGTAGAATTTGACATTGAAAAGTTCCTGAAGAAGGTTCAGGAGCTGCTGAAAAAGAAGCATTCTCTTGTGATCGCCGTTTCCGAGGGGATCAAGCTGGCTGACGGCAGGTATGTCTGCGAGTTGTCCGGAGGAGCGGAATATGTAGATGCCTTTGGCCACAAGCAGCTGCAGGGTACAGCCACCTACCTGGCTGGCTTCCTGGGAGCCGAGATCGGCTGCAAGACCCGCGGCATTGAGTTTTCCACTCTGCAGCGCAGCGCCTCTCATATGGCTTCACGCGTGGACGTGGATGAGGCCTTCATGGTGGGCGGTGCTGCCGTAAAGGCTGCGGACGAAGGTGATACCGGTAAGATGGTAGTTATAGACCGTGTATCCGACGATCCTTACATGAGCGCTGCCGGAATTTATGATGTTCATCGGATTGCCAACAATGAGAGACTGGTTCCCCGCAACTGGGTTAACAAAGAGGGCAACTATGTAACAGATGAGTTTATCAATTACATTGAGCCTCTGATCCAGGGCGATTACCAGCCGTTCATGGTAAATGGTCTGCCTCAGCATCTTGTGCTTCACAAAAAATAAGAAAACATAGAAAAGCGGTGGCTGCGGGCTGTTCCAGAGACAAAATAAATACCTGCAGCCGCCGGGAGAAGCTATGAGGACAGAGATTATATACGAAGACAGAGACTTACTGGTGGTTCGCAAGCCTGCAGGGCTGGCGTCTCAGACATCGGAGGTTCGCAGGCAGGACGTGGTGAGCGAGCTGAAGAATTATCTGTCAGCACATTGCTTCAAAGACCCGTTGTCGGAGGAAGCGACGGCATACAAGATTCGTCATCAGGAGCCCTTTCTGGGAGTGGTTCATCGTCTGGACCAGCCCGTGGAAGGGCTTCTTGTGTTTGCCAAAAACAAAAAAACGGCAGCAGATTTATCTGCCCAGCTTCAGGGCCGGGAGAGTGCGGGGGCACTGAACAAGCGTTACTATGCGGTGCTCTGCGGTGAGCCTGCGCAGGATGCGGAAGAGCTTATTGATTACATGTATAAGGATAATAGCCGTAGAGCGGTTGTTCTGGACCGAGAGGACCGGGGGCGGTTTCCTCAGGCAGGGAAAGCGGTTCTCTTCTTTTCTGTGCTGAAAAAGATGCGGGTGCCGGACACAGGCCTGCGGGACAGAAAGGCTCTTCCGGAAAAGCTGACTTTAGCGGATATCCGGATCGATACAGGGCGCTTTCATCAGATTCGGGCCCAGATGGCACATAAGGGCCTGCCTCTTTTGGGGGATATGAAGTATGGAAGTGAAGCCTCCATGGCCCTGTCCCGGCAGCTGGGAATCAAAAATGCGGCTCTTTGTGCGTACTGCCTGGAGTTTACACATCCGGCCACAAAGGAGAAGCTACGTTTTCAAACAGAAGCCGAGGGGGAGGCTTTTCGTTTGTTTTCCTGACCTTCAGAAAGATTTTTGGGGGCTTCTGCGTACAGCGTTCCTGGCTGAATTGAAATTTTCAGGAATGACAGTTATATTTTCACCTAAGATAAGCATACTAAGAGCAACCCATTATTCTGTATGCCCGGAGGCTCTTTTGTATGGTAGAGAAAATCAGAAACAATAGAATTACAATGCTGCTCCTTCTGACGGGGGCAGTTTATTTTTTCCTGAAGGTGATCGTGCCTGTGACGGCGCCTATTTTGCTGGCTATGCTGTTTGTGACGATTTTCGGTCCCTTGCTCCAGCGGATGCAGAAAAGGCTGAGACTGCACAGACAGGCCGGAGCGGTGCTTCTGCTGTTGATAGCCTGTGTGTTTCTGGGGGCGCTGGTGTGGGTATTGTTTTCCTGGATTGTGGGAAGTCTTCCGGACTGGATCGATGGCTTGGAAACGCTGGAGAAAAATATGGGCGTTATCGTACACCGGATCTGTGAGACAGTGGGAAGAACTATAAGGATTGACAGCGAATATTTGGAAAATACGATATTTTCAGGGATCCAGCAGGGGATCGATTATTTTCAGCTGCAGTTTCTGCCGGGCATGTTTTCCCAATCCCTGGAGTTTGTAAAGGGGCTGGGTGCTTTTGGGGGATTTTTGGTGACCTTCCTCATTGCCACGGTGCTTTTGGCAAAGGACTATGACAATATTATGAACCGGCTGCTGGACAGGGAGGAATGCTATCTGTTCCTGGAGGTGGTATGCGGCGTCATTCGGTACATCGCCACCTACGTAAAGGCCCAGGTCATCATTATGACTATTATAGGAATCGCTGCGGCAGTCACATTGGGAATTGGCGGAATCCAGCAGGGAGTATTGTGGGGGCTGCTGGCCGGCGTGCTGGATGCGCTTCCCTTCATCGGCACAGGCATCGTATTGGTACCCCTGGGGATCCAGCAGGTATTTCTGGGAAGCTACGGGCGTGCAGTGTGTTGCCTTTTGCTATACGTGGCATGCATTTTTATCCGTGAATTTCTGGAGCCCAAGCTGATCGGGAAAAAGGTGGGGGTATCGCCTATCGCCATCTTGCTGTCTATTTATGCTGGGATCCGGCTTTTCGGACTATGGGGCATCGTGGGAGGCCCCCTGGGCTTTATTATGATCAGCCAGGCATATGCCTGCATTTTTCGGAATAGTGAATCATCAAAAGCTTAAAAGAATCATGATAAGACGGTTTACTATTTTAATCCCAGCCGTGACAAAAGCGAATCCAGAGCTTCTTTTGCTTTCTGAAGAGTGTCAACCGCCGCGTTCAGATTGGCCAGAGTCCGGGACAGCTCCCGGGTATCCAAATTCTCTATGGCGATGTTCAGGGCATCTACGTTCAGCTTACCTAATGTGTCTGACACCTGTGCCCAATCCACCTGTTCCAGCGAGGAATCGATCTGCCTGACGGCAGTATTCAGGGCCTCGATATCCACATGGGCTGCCTGTTCTGCCACAGGCAGCAGGGTTGTGGAAATAAATTCCTTTGTCTGGATATAGAGAAAAAGGCCTCCTGCCATTAAAAATGCTGTCATAAGGGAAGTGATGAGACAGAGTATTCTGGTAATCTTCAATTCTCTGCTCAGTTTTTCCAGATTGTTTGGGCGGGATTCATCCCACTTATTTTGACTCATAGATTTTCCTCACTTTCTGCGCCGCCTGCAGCGGGGGATTGACTTTCTTTATGAAGCAGTATGCCGTTCGAAGGCTCTTCCCATTCCCAGGATTACAAAAATTGTGGAGGCACTCATAGCCTGCTGGAAGCTGAATATGTTGTTTATGGTATAAGCCAGTAAACAAAGTCCGCAGGCACAGACCAGAGGCTTTTTTCCGGTCCTGCGCATAAAGTCCCGGATAGATGTGATCATCAGCCCGGCAAAAGCCGCCAGTCCCAGAATACCTGTGTCCACCAGCACGGTGAGCCATTCATTGTGAGTGTTGGCCAGTGAAATATTTTCTCCGAAATTGTTCACAACCATGGAATACAGTTCCTGACTGCCGTCCATGACTATAAAGGGCCACATGGCGTCAGGGCCGGCTCCTGTCAGCTTGTGCATCAGGTCCAATTCCGTAAAACACATCCATCCGGCCTTCCAGGTGGCGCCTCTTTTGCTGCCCCAACGGTCCGAAAAGCTGAACATGGGGTGCTCCGACAAGGGGCCGAGGCTGCCGGGACGCAGTGTGTTTACCGCTGCCAGAACCAACAGGAGAACTATTCCCAAAAGCGCTGCTCCCATGAGAGCTATCGCCAAAAAACGATACAGCTTTTGACGAAAGACCCCATGCCGCTGATCAAATTTTCCCCATAGAAAAAAGAAAACCGAGACTGCTGTCATTGGAAAGAGGAACCACTCGTGTAATAAAATCTGCATGGGGTCGCTCCAATAATTCAGTTCTGCCAGGCCGGTTTTTTGAATGGCATAGGTAAACAGACAGCTTCCGCAGAAGGTCAGCATAATCCGCCAGAAGCCGGCCATTCTTTCAGGGGATGCCGCGGACAGCCAGAAAAGTATGATCAGCACCGCCGCCAAAGCCGCCACGCCGCTGTCGCTTCCCTGAGTGACCAGGGTACCCAGCCCAAGGACTGCGTAGGCGGTCAGCAGAACCCTCTGCCATGGCTTTTGGGCGCTTCCCAGCCACAAGAGAGCTATTCCCCCAAAGAGAACCGACACCACATATCCGCAATACCAGTTGAGATTGCCGATGGTAGAAATGAAGGATGGGCTTGCATACTCCATTTTTATGGGATAAATCCCAAAACGATTCAAATATCCTAAAAGAAAAACTGCCGCCGATACAGGAAACATCAGGCAGAACATAAGCTTACGGGGCTTCCAGGCCCTGGATATGAGAAAATAGGAGACGACCAGAGCAAGCTGGGTGAAGAGTCCCATATACCAGTGTTCCGCTCCCCACAGAGCATAGCTTTTGTAGGGGGAGCACAGATAGGAAAGAATCACCGCCAGGCCATAAGCGGCGGCGAAAATATCCACGGCAGACAGAGAAGCTTTAAACTGCTTCCAAGGGCGCCGGCTATCCCGAAAATATCTTATCAAGGCCAGGCTTCCATATATAGCCAGCAGTATAATCAGCGGTATGCACATGTCCCGGGCAACTCTGGTGAAAAAAGCGGCTTTATCTGTACCGATGTAGCCGTAGCCGTCGCTGAAATAAAACGGCATGACAGCCAGGATCAATAGAAGATATATACATACCATATAATCCAGAAGACATCGAAAAAACAGGAACAGAGTGTTCTCAAGGCTTCTTGGCTGCTTTATGTTCTTTTTCCCCGGTGTTTTAAGCATGAAGGCCTCCCTTGATACAGACAGTCAGCTTTTTTAAATGTTTCCAAATATCTTTATCCATCATAAGGCAGATAGCCCTATTCGTCAAATGCTTTAAGATATTTGTATTTTGATTTCAGTCATTGGATGTGGGATCGTGTCTAAAGATAATGGCATCATATATGCTCTTTTAAAATTTGACGGAAGCTATTTGCTGTATCAGTCAAATGATAGACAGGCAGCAAGGGAGAAGGCCGGAACGTTTGTGCTGGACGCATTAATTGATTAATTTTTTGTTGATAAAGGTTCTATATACTGATATGGATGGCAGGAAATATCTGATTGGGCCAAAGGCTTAAGAAGGGCAGCGGCCCGGGATTCTGATTATATTCTAAGACAAAAAGCCCGCTTTTCCAACGGGCTTTCTTCAGTCGATGCGACAGGATTTGAACCTGCGACCTCTGCGTCCCGAACGCAGCGCTCTACCAAGCTGAGCCACGCATCGATTTCAATATTAAAATCATATTAAAAAAATGGCCGCTTGTCAAGTGGAAAATAGATATGTGACATTAAATGCGCTGTCTGCACAAAAACCTGCGTTAATGTTGATTCGATCGTTGAATCATTCGGCATTTTGTGATACTTTTATTTTAGAAAAACGGCTATTAAGCTTGTGAGGAGGAAATAGCATGAAAGTGAAAGCGCTTATTTTGACATTAGTTACCCTGGCCAGTCTGGGGGTGACAGTGGCTTTGTGGTTTGCCGGGAGTTTGACACCTAAGAACTACGAAATAACCCGCAAAGCCAGTAATGGCTTTATTTTTTTGTCAAATTTATATTTTTTACTTCCACGTTACTCCTAGTTGTGCTATAATGGTAACTGAAGGGATGGTGGACTATCGTGAGATTAGGATGGACGAAAACAAAATATTCTGTTTCTTACTATGTACAGAAAACCATATATGTGGACGGAAAAAATAAATCCCTGGTCGTCAGGCGCCTCGGTTCTGAAAAATATATCCGTGATACTTATGGTGTTGTCGATGCCAAAGCATGGGCCAAGGAACAGGTGCGCCTTATGAACGAAGCTGAAAAAGAGGATTCCGCCAGTTTCAACATCGAACTGTGT
>CAJTVB010000008.1 GCA_910579755.1 uncultured Acetatifactor sp.
GGATCCGGCAAAAGACATACTGGCAGTTTCACACAAAAGATACCGGATCGAAGACTGTTTCCGGATCATGAAAACAAATTTTTCCGGCAGACCGATCAACCACAGGCTTCCAGACCGTATAAAGGCACATTTTTTGATCTGCTACACAGCGCTGTTGGTATACCGTTTGCTGGAAGCAAAGCTAGATGACCAAAAGACTCATGTGACAACAGAGAACCTGATCTCCACATTAAAGAATATGAATGTTACTAATATACATGATGTTGAGTACATGGCCCTTTATAACGGAAGCAGAACACTTGATGCCCTGTCTGAAATGACCCAGCTGGGGCTGGACAAACTCCACTACAGACCCAAAGACCTGAACGGAAAACTCAAAAAAATTTTGACATAGGGTTCACATACAACATTTCTGCCCTTTAGAAAAGCCGACAATCCCAGTGTTTATGCGGGATATCGGCTTTTTTAAACTATTCAAGTGTTGAAAACGGGAGTATATATGAAATAATGGACGTTTTCAACTGTTTATTTTTTCGGTCCGTTTTATAGGACTTAAAATCTGATAGAATATATGTATGAATGAGCGAAAACCCAGATGGGAAACGGAATGGAGGAAGCAGGCGTGAGCAGAGAGCTTTATCCGTGGCAGGAGGAGTGCCTGGAGCGTTGGTTCGCGAATAACGGAAGAGGAATGGTTCAGGCGGCTACAGGGACCGGAAAGACATTATTGGCATTGGAGGCTGCCCGGAGGCTGGAAAAGAAGCTGGGGGAAAAACTCCGTGTAAAGGTCGTCGTTCCTACAGCGGCACTGATGCGTCAGTGGGACCGGGCTTTGAGAGAATATCTGAAAGAATTTTCATATGCGGAGGCAGAAGAGACCCCGGGGAGTCTGCGGGGCAGGATCGGCCTGCGGGGCGGGGGAAACCAGGCTTCTCCTGATTGCGCCTATATGATCTACGTGATCAATTCTGCGCGGTACGAGCTGGCCCGCCAGATTCTGAAACAGCTTCGCCAGGGAGAATCGGTTTTGCTGATCGCCGATGAATGCCACCGATACGAAAGCGGCCAGAATCGGCTGATTTTTGAATTCCTGCCATTTGCGGAGGCTGCCCGGGGAGAATTTTTCTCTTTGGGGCTCTCAGCCACCCTGCCTTCCGGGGAAGCACAGCAGTATTTGGCTTCGGCTTTGGGAAAACGGATTTACAGCTATGGAATCGGACAGGCTTTTGTATCCCGCACGGTCTGCCCTGCGGACATTTATCATATAGGACTGGAGCTTCAGGCGGAGGAAAGAGCAGAGTATGAAGAGCTCACGGAACGGATGACCTATATTTATGGAAATCTGATGAAAGCCTGTCCGTTTCTGAAAAATATGGGACAGAAGGAGCGCTTTCAAATGCTGGAAAGGCTTTCCGGCAGCAGGAATCGAAAAACTGCGCAGATGGCATCCATGTACATACGGCTTGCCTACAGGAGAAAGAGCCTGATTTGTCTGGCATCTGCCAGGACGGACTGCGCCTGTGAGCTTGTGAGCAGGCTGCCTGATATGGGCAGGATCATTGTTTTTGGAGAACGCATCGCTCAGGCGGAGAAATTATATCAGCTTCTTCGGAATCCATATCCCGGCAGAGTGGGGAGGTATCATTCCGGGATGGGGAAGCAGGCCAATAAAAATGCGATGGAAAGATTTCGGAATGGGGAGCTGAGAATTCTTATTGCATGCAAGGCTGTGGATGAGGGCATAGATATACCGGCAGTATCCACGGGGATTATTTTATCCGGAACATCGGCCCGGCGGCAGCGAATTCAGCGTATGGGAAGAGTTATTCGGAACAAAGAGGGGAAAGCGAGAGCGTCATTATATTATCTTCATATAAATGATACCTGCGAGGATACCTGCTTTTTGCCGGATATGGGGGAAACACGTCTGTTTGAACTGGAGTATGCTTTGGAAAGCGGCGAGTTTCGCAATCCGGATTATGATACTGCGGCGAGGGTACTTCTAAAAAATCTGCAGAGAGCCGGTGCAGGAGCCGATGCATTGAAGGAAGCAGAACGTGCTCTGCGGCTGGGAATTGTGCGGGGAGACTGGATGGACGACGGCAGAGAGCTCAGGGAAAGAAAAGAACAGGCGGAAACAACAGGAGAGAGGAATTACTGGATCTGTATGGAGAAGCTTCGGGAAATATATGGGGCATGAAGGTATTTGTATCTTAAAATTTTATTAATTTTCAAAGAAATGTTTGATTAATCGAGAGTAGTATTGTATAATAGTAAATAATAAGGAAAGGAGGTGGAAAATGTGAAGATATTTTATAAAGTTGCTCCCGCTGAAGTGGAGGTCATGGAAGTTCTCTGGGAACAGGAAAAGATGATTTTGACAAGGGATCTGCTGGAACTGATGGCGGCCAGAGGAAGAAATTGGAAAAGGCAGACTCTGAATACAGTCATCAGCCGCCTGGACAGTAAAGGACTGGTAATCCGGAAGCGCGGCTATGTAATAGCGGCATTGACGGAGGAAGAGCTTATGAGGAAACTGGCGCGGCGGATTCTGGACGAGTACTACGATGGAAAACTGAAGAATTTTTGTATTGCTCTGCTTGGAAAATCCGCTGAGACAGAGGCGAAAATCGATAAACTTGTGAGTGAAGTCGAGAAGTTGGAGAAGGAGTCGTGAGTTTATGCCTCAGACTTTGAATGAGTACCAGCAGTCACGGCCAAAGCCGCGGAACGGAAGGGTTGTTGCAAAATTTGCAGCAGCCTTTTTGCGTCCGAAGCAATTTATGATATATCTAAATTATTGCGGATTGCACTTCAGGAAAACTAAAAAACGCGTTAAAGACATTGACAACTGTACGAAATATAACGAGAATCCGGTAATATATTATATGATTACTAAAGGGAAATAAGGGGATGAAAATTGTAAAACAAATATCGGAAAAGGTTGCAAAAAGGAAATGCCACAGGGACTTGACTGCGGAGGAAAAAAGCTTTGAGGACATTTATCAGAGTCTGCTTCGCCTTCAGCCGTATCTGAAACCGGGGGTCGTGGAAGGCGAGGCCATGGAGCTTCTTCAGGGGATCAAGGACATGATCCGGAGAAGACGAAGGTATTATCATATGGATGTGATAGCAGGGTATGAGCGGAAATGCGATATTGATTATATAATTACGGACATGATTGACAGGATAGAAATATCGCAGATATTCCTGAAAATCGTTGAGCCCAAGGAGAGGATAACCGTTACCGAGAAGGAATGTGCCGCCCTGACCGCCTTGATCTGCCGCATGGGGAGGGAAAAGGCGATTTATACGTGGAATGCGGGCAGATTGAGACAGCTGGCAGAAATTATGGATATGCTCATACAGTTATAAAATTCCTTGTAACATTTGGCGTTTCCTGTTAAACTATATAAATATATGGAGAAGTGTGCAGGGCACGGAAAGGTATGGGTATTCATATGGAGCGATTGGCTGTATTGGGCGGGACTCCGGTGCGGGAGACACCTATATTTTACGGGAGACAGTGTATTGAGGACGATGATATAGAGGCGGTGGTAAGGACCTTGAAAAGCGATCTGATCACCTGTGGACCCCGAGTGGAGGAGCTGGAGAGAAAGCTGTGCCAGGTCACAGGGGCCAGATATGCGGTGGTGGTTGCGAACGGTACGGCTGCGCTGCACCTGGCTGCTCTGACCGCGGGCTTTGAACAGGGAGATGAGGTCATTGTCAGTGCCATTACCTTTGCGGCTTCGGCCAACTGTGTGTTATACTGCGGAGCCAAGCCTGTATTTGCGGACATCAGGCCGGACACCTATAATATAGATCCCGGTGCAGTCAGAAAGCTGATTACGCCACGGACAAAAGGGATTGTGGCAGTGGACTTCACCGGTCAGGCTGTGGAGCATGATGAGCTGCGCAGCATCTGCAGGGAGTATGGGCTTACTTTGATTGAGGATGCTGCTCATGCCATCGGCACAAAATACAGGAATCAGCCCATTGGGAGCATTGCAGATATGACCTGTTTCAGCTTTCACCCTGTTAAGACAGTCACCGGCGGCGAGGGCGGAGCCATCACTACAAATGACGAGTCGCTTTACCGGCGTCTCATGCGGGTCCGGACGCATGGTATTACACGGTGCAGGGAGGAGATGGTTCACCCTGACGATGCCAAATGGTATAATGAACAGGTAGAATTAGGGTACAATTACCGGATGACGGATTTTCAGGCGGCGCTGCTTTTGAGTCAGCTGAATAAGCTGCCTAAATTTGCTGCCCGGAGGAAAGAGATCACAGCCAGGTATGACCAGGCCTTTTCGCAGCTTCCGGAGCTTTATGTGCAGAAGGAGCTTCCGGAGTCCGACACAACCAGACACTTGTATGTACTCAGGCTGAAGCCGGAGAGGCTGACATGCACAAGAAGGGAATTCTATGACGCCCTGTATGCAGAAAATACCTGTCCTCAGGTACATTATCTGCCGGTTTACCGGCATTCCTATTACGAAAAGCTGGGATATGAAAAGGGGCTGTGTCCCAACGCGGAAAAATATTATGAGGAATCCATGAGCATTCCCTTATATTATTCTATGACTGACAGCGATGTGGAGGATGTGATTCACGCAGTGAATAAGGTTGTGGAATATTACAGAAGATAAGAAAAGGCAGGTCTGTTCATATGCTTTTTAATTCTTACACTTTTTTGGCTTTTCTGCCGATTCTGTGGTTTGCCTGGTCCGCCCTGAACCGTTTCCGACTGTTCCGGGCGGCTCAGCTTGCTCTTGTGATAGGGTCTTTTGTTTTTTACGGTAAAGAAGACTATAAGCTTTGTTTTCTTTTGGCGTTCAGCATAGCGATCAACTACCTGTTCCATTTGGGACTGACATGGGAAAAAGGCGGAAGGTTCATCAGAGGGCTGCTTCTGGCAGCAGGTCTGTTGTTGAATCTGGGGCTTCTGTTTTATTTTAAGTATCTGGATTTTACAATTAATAATTGGAACCGTCTCTTTGGCACCGGATTTGCGCTGAGAGGGATTGCATTGCCTTTGGGAATCAGTTTTTACACCTTTCAGCAGTTATCTTTTGTCATAGACAGCTACAAGAAGAGTATGGGGCGATATTCTTTTCCGGAATATTGTCTGTTTGTATGCTTCTTTCCTCAGCTGGTGGCAGGCCCCATTGTGCTCCATCAGGAAATGATACCTCAGCTGAAAAAGGCTAAAGAAACCAATTCCCGAGTATCATCGGAAGAACACTATGAAAATATGCTTTCCGGCATTGAGTATTTTGTTATTGGTTTTGCAAAAAAAGTGATGATCGCCGATTCCTTTGCACGGATCTGTGACGCCGGATATGATAATCTGGCGGAACTGAGCTCCGTGAGCGCAATGCTTACGATCTTGGCGTTCACATTGCAGATCTATTTTGATTTCAGCGGATATTGTGATATGGCGCTGGGGCTGGGAAGACTTTTTGACATTCGGCTGCCCAAGAATTTTGATTCGCCCTATAAGGCTGCCAATATTGCGGATTTCTGGAGACGCTGGCATATGACGCTGACCCGTTTCCTGACTACGTATGTGTATATTCCTCTGGGCGGGAACCGCAGGGGAATGGTGCGGACCTGTGTAAATATAATGATTGTGTTCACTGTCAGCGGACTCTGGCATGGAGCAGCCTGGACCTATGTGCTATGGGGAATGCTGCATGGGGCGGCCATGGTAATATACCGGGTAGGAAAAAAGCTGATTGACCGCCTGCCGAAGACCCTTGTGTGGCTTGCAACATTTCTGTTTGTGAATGGGGCATGGGTCTTCTTTCGGGCGGAATATTTCGGACAGTCGAGGCAGCTGTTTGGGCGGTTGACAGCAGGAGGAATACAGCTTCACCCGGATATGATCGCGGCTGTATGGGATCATACCATGTGGAAGGTCACCCTGGAGAGACTGGTCAGCGGCCAGGCATTGCAGGTGATCGGTGCTTTTGCTGTGACAGGATGGTTTGTGCTTTGGACTGTGATTTGTGTAAAGCTTCCTTCCAGCCATGAGATGGTGGAGAGAAGGCGCAGAGGAACGGCATATTACATTACGCTGGGAGCAGCTTTTGCGGCAGCATTTTTACAGCTTTCGCAGGTATCAAAATTTATTTACTTTAACTTTTAGGCGCGGGTTGGATTATGAAGGACAGTAAAAAGGAATTTTGCAGATTTTGTAAGATATTTTTAATTACTTTTTTGACAATAGTGTCGGCATCGGCATTGCTGGTTGTGATAGCCGATCCCTTTTATCAATATCATAAGCCATGGCTGGGAATGCCAGTGATCCTTGAGAATGCCGTTTATCAGACGCCCGGGGCGGCCAGAAATCTGGAATATACAGATGCCATAGTGGGAACTTCCATGACAGAAAATTTTCACACAAGCTGGTTTGATGAAGAAATGGGATGGAATACTATGAAGCTATCTTATTCCGGCGCCCGAACAGATGACCTGAAGGCAATATTTTCACAGATTTTTTCCAGGGAAGAGCCGGTTCACCATATTTTTATGGACATTAACATGTATCAGCTGACTTCTCCCAGCTGGACGGCCTATGCAGAAAGGCCAGGATATTTGTATGATAGTATAGTGATAAATGATTTGCCGTATTTATTTAATCGAGATGTGGCGGCGGATTCCTGGGGTAGAATTTTGGATGGCATTATGGGAAAAGCAGATAATATTGATACGGCATATACCTGGGAGGACCCGGAGCTGTTTGGCGCTCAGAATGCCATGAAAGAGGCTGAAGCAGGCAGGGGGCAGATGCTTGCTGCGTATTATTCCGGAGAGACGGAAGGGGTTGCCCTGCAGGATATGTTAAGCGTTTGTCAGGATAACCTGGATAATATATTGCCCTTTATTCGAGATAATCAGGACACGGAATTTATTATTTATTTTCCACCTTACAGTATGCTCTACTGGGAGCAGAGGGTTTTATACAGAGATTTGGAGAAGATGCTTCAGCTTTATTATTACACAATGGAAGAGCTGCTGGAGTATCCCAATGTTACATTATATGATTTTCAGAATGAGTGGGATATTATCACGAATTTAGACAATTACATGGATATGGCACATCACCGCCCCGAGTATAACAGGTATATTTTTGAGTGCATTAAAAATGGGGAAAAGCGTGTCACGAAGGAAAATATGGAAGAAAAGATCCGGGACATGTACGAATTTGCCCAAGGCTATGACTATGCGGGAATGTGGGGCCAATAGTCGCTTGAAGAGCATAAACAACGGCGCCACAGCTTTGTGAGGCTTGCGGGATAGATGCAATTATGATAAGATTTACGAGGAAAGCAATATACGATGTGGAAATATCCGGTGGATATTTTATGGGGGCTGTGCGGAATGGATAAAATCGCGGTATTAATCCCTTGCTATAATGAGGAACAGACTATCGCCAAGGTGGTACGGGATGTGCAGAAGGCATTGCCGGATGCGGTAGTGTATGTCTATGATAATAATTCCACGGACATGACTGCCCAGCTTGCCCGGGCGGAAGGGGCTGTGGTTCGGCAGGAGTCCAGACAGGGAAAAGGCAATGTAATCCGCAGAATGTTTCGGGAGATCGATGCGGAATGCTATCTGATGATAGATGGAGACGACACATATCCGCTTGACTGTGCGGGTGAGATGGTGGCCGGTGTGCTGGAGCATAATGCGGATATGGTGGTAGGGGACAGGCTTTCATCCACCTATTTTACGGAAAATAAGCGCCCTTTCCATAATTTTGGCAACAGTCTGATGCGTTTTGGCATCAATCGGCTGTTTCATACAGATATCAAAGATATTATGACTGGTTACAGGGCTTTCAGCTATGAATTTGTCAAGACGTTTCCCGTGTTTTCCAAAGGCTTTGAAATTGAGACGGAGATGTCTATTCATGCGGTAAACTATGGCATGCAGGTGGAGAACGTGGTAGTGGAGTACAGGGACAGACCCGAGGGGAGCGTGTCAAAGCTGAACACTTATAAGGACGGGGCCCGTGTCATTCATAAGATGCTCCAGCTGTATAAAAATTACAGGCCTCTGCAGTTTTTCAGTGTGTTCTGTTTTCTGCTGGTTCTGGCGGCGGTGATTTTGATGATTCCTGTTATAAGTGTATACATGGAGACAGGGCTTGTGCCCCGGTTTCCTACGCTGATCGTCTGCGGTTTTATGGTATTGGCCGGAATTCAGTCTTTTTTTTCCGGAATGATACTGCAGGTGATGGCGGCGAAGGACAGGCGGGACTTTGAGTATCGGCTGATGGAGGTCAGCGGAGAGAAGAGAAGGAAAGTGTTTTTTTCTAAAGTTGCAGTTCTGCCGGGGCGGCATGACGGGGAGTGTCAAGGGAATGGAAAAGCAGATGCGCAGTGAATATGTGGATGAAGCGTCGGGGATTTACCTGCGCCTTATGACCAGAGGGGATACAGACAGCATTTTGGCCTGGCGCAACAACGATGAAGTGAGGAAGCATTTTATTTATCAGGAATTGTTTACCCGGGAGAGCCATGAAAGCTGGATCCGGAATATGATAGAGACGGGGAAAGCGGTTCAGATGATTATCTGTGAGTTGGACACGGACAGGCCTCTTGGATCTGTTTATATCCGCGACATTGACAGAAAGCATAATAAAGCGGAATATGGAATTTTTATCGGTGAGGCTGCCGCCAGAGGGCATGGCGTTGGAACTGCGGCGGCAAAGCTTATGCTTCGCTATAGTTTTCAGGAGGCGGGGCTCAACAGAGTATATCTGAGGGCTTTTTCCGATAATATGCAGGCTGTCCGTAGTTACGAGAAGGCCGGCTTTGTACGGGAAGGCCTGCTTCGGGAGGATGTCTGCGTCGAAGGAAAATATTATGACATGGTTTGGATGGCGGCGCTGAATCCCGAAAAAAGCATGGATAGGATGCAAGCTTCCCCACAATGTGATAAGTCCGCCCTTGGCGGGCGAGGAGTGTAAGGATGAAAAAGGTCAGTTTTGTGATTCCCTGTTATCGGTCAGAGCATACGCTTCTGCATGTAGTGGCCGAAATCGAAGAAAAAATGAAAACGCTGGAGCAGTATGAATATGATATTTTTCTGGTTAACGATTGCTCTCCTGATAATACCTTTGAAGTAATCCGCAGGCTGTGCGGAGAAAAAAGTTATATAAAAGGAATTGATTTTGCAAGGAACTTCGGACAGCATTCTGCACTTATGGCGGGGCTTCGCCATTGCGACGGAGATTTTATCGTCTGCCTGGACGACGATGGACAGACGCCGGCAGATGAGGTGGATAAGCTGATCAACAGTCTGGAAGAGGGCTATGATGCCGTCTATGCAAAATATGAGCATAAGCAGCATTCCGCCTTCCGCAATCTGGGGAGTAAGGTCAATGAGATCATGACTCGGATGATGCTGGGGAAGCCGAAGGACTTATATATTTCCAGCTATTTTGCGGTAAAAAAATTTGTGGCGGCTGACATGATCCGCTATGAAAATTCATATCCCTATGTAATCGGTCTGGTACTGCGGGCTACCAAGAGGATTGCCAATGTAACGGTGAATCACAGGGAGCGGGAGGAGGGAAGCTCGGGTTATACATTGAAAAAGCTGATCGGTCTCTGGTTCAACGGATTTACGGCTTTTTCGGTGAAGCCTCTGCGGATCGCTACGGGCATCGGCGCTTTGAGCGCGGGTATCGGTTTTTTATATGGACTTTTTACTATTATTAAGCGCTTTGTAAATCCGGACGTGCCTATGGGCTTCAGCTCCACTATGTCGGCTATCGTGTTTTTTGGCGGGATGATTATGCTGATGCTTGGCTTAATCGGTGAATATATCGGACGCATTTACATCAGTCTGAACAATTCCCCCCAGTATGTCATTCGGGAGAAGATCAATTTTGATGAGCAAGTTTAAAGAATGGTGGATACGGGATAAAAGATATGTGACCTTAATAAAGGCGGCGCTTTTGGCGTTGCTTCCGCTTTTATGCGCTATGGCCCGCTGTGCGGTTCAGGGAGGGAGCATCGGCCAGGTTTATTTGCCCGGATCCCAGTGGAATGATGAGTTATTTTATTATAAGCAGGTGGAGGGAATTATAACCTATGGATATCCCCAGGGATTTTTCGGCTTCAATGAAAGCCATGCGCTGAAGCTTTCCTTTGCGGCCTGGAGTCCGGTACTGGTATTTCCCTGGGTGCTGTGGGGATTGATGCTCGGGTGGAATCTTATGTCCCCCGTGATCTGCAATATCGTGCTGCTGACGCTGGCTTGTTTTTTCTTTGTGTGGCTTGTAAAGCCCACATGGAAACAGCTGGGGATTATGGCGCTCCTGTTTTGCCTCTATACGCCTTTTTCCAGATATATGCTCTCTGCCATGCCTGAGATCATCTGCTTCAGCATGCTGATTCTTTTCTATGGAGCAGCTGTCAATTATGTAGAGCGGGAACGGGGATATAAGCTGGCGCTTTTGTTTGTTATGGCGGGAGTTATGACGTTGATGAGGCCGTATCTTCTGCTCTTTTTACTGCTTCCCGGATATTTCTGGGTCAGAAAAAGAGGCTGGAAAGGGGCGGCGGGTTCTGCCGCAGTGACCGCAGCGGTGCTTGTGATATATTGGAGCATTAAGCATTATCTGGGAGCGGAATATTTTGCGCCGTTGTTTTTTACGGACTGGGTGGAAGCCTTTTTCCAGGGAGGATTGCTGGAGGGGCTCCGGTTTACCCTGGGGAAGCTTTATTATATGGGGAAAAGCTTCGGCGCATATACACTGCAGGGGATTCGCGGCGGAATGGCTTCCGGAGCATACTTTGCAGGATATCTGGCCATGCTTGGCGTGCTTACGGCGCAAAGCATTAAGGACTGGAAAAGAAAAGAGAATAAGGGAAGATTGGCCATACAGCTTCACATGATATTCAGTTTTGTGGCTATGCTTTTTGCACTTCTGCTTATGTATAAGCTCACAGAAGGGAGCAAGCACCTGCTCACTTTTATGGCGGCAGGAATTTTTATTCTGGCATTGATGGATACCAGATATTATAAAAAGGCAGTGTTTATGGGGGCGGTCTTTGCCTATCTTTATATATATATGGCGGTGGATCCCATGGACTATCAGGTCCCTTTTACCACACAGGAGCGGGTGGAGCAGGTGAAAGCCTGGGAAGAAATCTTCCGGGAGGAGCTGGAGCTGTCCCTGGAAGGCGGCATCCCCTGTTTTGAAAATGTGGTAATCTGGGTTTTCAGCGATACAGATTCCACAGGCGCCAGAAATACGGATTGGCAGCTTTTATATGCGCTGCCGGAAGGATTCGGCATCAGTTGCTGTATGCCGGACTATATAAAGGAGAATCTGGACATGCTTCAGAGCCGATATCTGGCGGTTCTTTCCGGAGGCGAAATTGATGCAATGTGCGCTGAGGCCGGATACCGGGAGATCGGAAGAGATGCAAGTTTGGTAGTATATGAAAGAATCCGCAGTTCGCAACAGCCAAGGACAGATTGAGCGTAAACGTGGATCATTGCCGCCGGATGAGTTCGATAAGATTTTGAGCGATTCGGTAGCGGCATTCTTCATTAGGGTGCACCAGGTCAGGCAGATACTCCTGCTGATTTTGCGCATTAATGCCAAGAGAATGATAATTATCTAACAGAAACACATTTAGTTCCTCTGCCAGCTTTACCACTGCGTCTACATAGTCTTCAAGGTGCTTTTCTGGATCAGTAATACCTTGGTAATAGCTGGTAAAGGTGGGAGTGCAGAGAATGATTTGTGCATTTAAGCGGTTTTCCCGGATTTTGGATACGGCTTTTCGGATGGCACCGGCATAGGTGTTCACATCGTAGGGATCGTCAGAATAAATGGGGCACTGCCAGAAGTAATCATTCAGGCCATAGTTGATCACAAAGCATTGATTCTGGTCTGAAGAAGAATCGGCGAGAGTAGAAACAATGCCCTTGTATGCTTGTGTATCCCGAGGCAATGTGGAAGGATTGCCTGCAAAATATGTATCCAGGATCCCGGGGAGGGAGGTAGAGTATTTGTCATAAGCGGAGGCAGTACCGCCGCCCAGACCACAATTATAAACAGTGGCGTTTGTGAGGGCCTGTGTGATACCGGGTATGGAGGTGGCATCTGTATAATTGGCGATGACGCTGTCACCCAAAAAGATCACAGTAGTTTGATCCAGATTGGGATAATGGGGAGGATCACCGCGCTGCTCATCCAAAAATACCCGAAAGGCCTGCGCAGAGGCCTCGGCATTCTCGGACGTGATCATATATTGATGAAGATAGTCACTATGTGTTGTGACGAAGAGAGCGCAATCCGCAGTTACAAGCCAGTCATTTTCATAGTTTCCGGGATTGCACACCATCCACTCCTGGGATGAATAAAAATATAAGTTTCCGTTGGAGGGCAGATCTGGAGCCTGCTCTAAGAGGGCACAATATAAATCCACAATTTGTTCAAATTCGGAGGGCGCCAGATTTGTCCAATAATTGATTGAGGGATAAGCGGTAATAAGCTCAAAGCGGACAGAAGGATAATCCGCTAAAAGGGAACAGAGGTCATCTATGGAAATTCGGTCCGGACGAATTCCCAAGTATATGGTGGATACGGTATTGCCTGATTTGGCAATATGGCGCATATATTTTTTTAATGTGGAATAATTGGAAATAGTATGCTCGGTTCGGAGAAGAGTCATTCCCCGATAATGGGAAAAGGGTTCTGCGTCATATGTGCTGACAGGAAACATTGAGAGAAGCACAGTGTCATATTGCTTCCTGCGGATCTGCCAGTAATCCTTACACTGGGCGGAAAACAGCCAAAATGCACATGACAGCAGAGATATTGCGGCCAGGACCAAAATGGCAGAAGGTAAGATCTTCTTTTTCTTTTGCTTGTCAAGGAAAAACTGTGATACCATAAACGATTGTCTCCTTATCTGTTGTGCACCTATTATTTTATCACAATTTTTCTGACAGGAAAAGACAAAAGTGCGGTAAAAAAGAGTATCCTGTATTGAGGTCAGGATACTCTTTTATGGTATCAGATAAAGCTTATCGCATTCCCAATGCCTGGACTGCACCGGCGGGAATCAGGGACTCACAGTGCTCCGCCAGAAATGCGCCGCCACAGGCCGGGCCATGCTGGGGAGCGCCATATTCGGAAAGAATGTTGCAGGCCTTGTCAAAAGCGTCCTTCTGTTCCGCCTCCTGTGCCACAAGAAGCAGATATTTGCCTGTGCGGCTGTCTTTATACAGCGCGCTGGCTCCCTGATAGTGGTCTGCAATAATGGCGCATGCGCTCATGACCTGCTGCAGAGAGCTGATTCGGAAAATACGAGTCTGGGGCTTGGCTTCGCCGCCGGGAGAATTCTCTCCGGAAGGCTCTTCTTCGGTCTGATTTGCCTGAATCTTTTGAAAGAGCTCCAAACCCTCCTCGGAACCGCCCGGCATATAATCGTCAGGGAAATCGTCATCGCCTTCCGTAACAGAAGGGGCAAATCTGGAAAAACGGGTATCCAGCTCTTCGGGATCTTCTACTTTTGTAATAATCAGTACAATACATTCAGCATTCAGCGGAATTGCTTCAATCATCAGCGGAATGTCTTCCGCTTCAAATCCAAATTCAAAATTGGCCTGCCGCATCATGTCGCGGAACAGGGTCTTTGCCTTTTCTGTACCATAGGCCAGCTCGCTTATTTTCAATTCGCGGCTTACGAGATCCTCCCGGGTCAGAGTGCAGCGAATTTGATTTTCATTTACCTTTTCTATTTTCATAGGATTACTTTTCCTTTCTGTATAACAGGCATGTCAGGTAATTAAATGTATAATATCCTCTTGCAACCATGAAGTCAATAGCAGGGCTTAAGATTAATATTTTTTTATATTTTATAAATTATGCTTGCAATAGGCGGATTATTGAGATATAATCAGCCTAGTAAAAGCCTTCGGCACTCTGTACGGGGAAGGAGGCAGCAGTCTTGACATCAGGTTGATATAGCCGTTTTGGGACAGGTCGTCCCGTTTCATCCTTTATTTTGCTATATTATATGGCGGGTTTTAAAAACTGACATATATTCTGAGGATGTCTTACAAGTATTGGCGCTGGAATCTAATAAAGCAGCCTGCTTGATCATGGTAATTCACCTAATATTTTCACAACTATAATTCATTTTAATCTTATTGTCCATTGGCAATTTTTGTCAATGAACGTACTGCTGAAGGCATTTACCCTTTATAGCACCGAGAAGGAAAACATATGGGATAGGGCTTCCAGGAAAAATGATTCGTCACAAATCCTTTTGGCGGAGGCCCGGGATGGAGGTATATTCTTGTATGAAGAGTACAAAAAAAAGGATTTAGGAGATGCCAGAGAACACTGCCGGATGCTTTTGCAGCAGATGCAGGAGAAGGGAGTGGCGCTCTTTGTGGATGGCGAAAGGGCGCTTCCGGAGGAAGCGGCTTTGAAAGCGGTTCAGGAAGACAGCTTCTACATGGCAGACTATGTGTTTGGGGATACCGGCAATATTGAGCAGGTGCGCTTTGATAAGGTGACAAGCCGATAGCCGGGTGCCTTTGGTCAAACGAATATGGATAACTGCCGCCTTGAAAACAGGACTGCCTCTCTTGCTGAGGGCGGCAGAAAATCCAAACTGTTACAAAAATGTTAATGACTTGGGATGGGGAATGTGATATAATAAACTTACTCGCGGCACGAAGTCAAGCCGGCAAAAAACAGGCTCATTTGTACACAACAGGAAGGAATTGCGACAGATAATGAAAAGAGTAATACCAGTGATAATAGCGTTGCTGCTGATCGTAGTGGTGGGCGCGGTAGGATTCGGAGGGAAATTGTGGGATAAATATTCCTACAGTAAGGAGCGCGCAGATTTAAATGAACATTTCGGGGTGACCGGGAACAGACTGGCCATTATTCTGCAGGATGAGATGATTGAAGAACAGGCTGTAATTACAGGCGAAAGTGTTTATTTTGATATAGATACGATCCACAGCTATTTGAACGAAGGCTTTTATGTAGATCCAGTGGAACAGAAGCTTCTCTATACTACAGCGGATGACACGGTTACAGTGCTGTTTGGGGGGAAGGGCTATGAGGACAAAAACGGAAGCCACGGGACGGAATATACAATCTGCTATATGGAGGGGGACAAGCTTTATGTGGCGGCTGATTATGTAAAGCTTTTTACCAATTATTCCTATTCTCAGTTTGACCTGCACCTGCAGTTATATACGGAATGGGGAGTGGTACAGACTTATCAGATCGCTAAGAACACGCAGCTTCGTGAGCTGGGAGGGATCAAAAGTCCCATTCTGCGGGATCTGGTAAAGGGTGAGACGGTAGAGCTGCTGGAGCAGATGGATACCTGGAGCAAGGTGAAAACATCAGATTCCATCATCGGATATGTGGAAAATAAGCGTCTGACCAATTTGGATACGGATGTGGAAACACCGGTGACGGATTATGTACCTGCAGAGTATACGTCTGTGCTCATGGAAGGAAAGGTAAACCTGGGATTTCATGCCATTGGCGGCGCTGGAGGAAACGATACGCTGGACAGTATGCTGGCGGAGGGAAAGGGGATCAATGTGATCGCCCCCACCTGGTTCAGCCTGACGGATAATGAAGGTTCCTTCCGCTCTTTTGCTTCAGAGCAGTATATAAGCAAGGCTCATAACAAAGGAATCCAGGTTTGGGGAGTATGGGATAACTTCAATTATAAAAACGAATCAGGCGCAGATGTGAGCAGCTACCAGGTGCTGTCCTCTACCACGATCCGTCAGAGACTGGTACAGAATATAGTGGCTACGGCACTGGAGCTGGGGCTTGACGGTATCAATATAGATTTTGAAGGCCTTACGGAGGACGTGGGAACACACTATGTTCAGTTCTTAAAGGAATTGTCCGTACAGTGCAGAAGCAATGAATTGGTTTTGTCGGTAGACAATTACGTCCCGTTCCAGTTTAATAATTTCTACAGGCTGGATATACAGGGCCAGATTGCGGATTATGTGGTTATCATGGGATATGATGAGCATTGGCATGGCTGCGGAAATCCCGGAAGTGTAGCGAGTATTGAATATGTGTCCAACGGGCTGGACAGGACACTGGATCAGGTTCCCGCACAAAAGGTGGTGAATGCACTGCCCTTCTATACAATCGTATGGAAGACGGAGGGCACTACGGTAACGGACCAATATGTCACGCTGAATAATGTGGCAGACTATTTAAAACGTGTTAACGCAACACCGGAGTGGGATGAGGTTACCTGCCAGAATTATGCAGAATGGCAGGAAGGCGATGCGCTCTGCCAGATCTGGGTGGAGGATGAGGAATCCATCAAGGTGAAGCTGAATGTGATGAGCAACAAAAATATTGGCGGTGTGGCGGTATGGAGATTGGGCTATGGGACGCCAGGTGCATGGGAGCTGGTGCGGACTTTTGCAGGCACATGAGGGAAAAGTGCATTTATATGAAGGCGGTTAAAAAAGACGAGGCGTTACACCTCGTCTTTTTCCTATTGTATGGAGTACATAAAGTATACTGATTGCAGTTTTTGTTTTAATTGTGTTTTTCTGTCTTTTTCAATATGATGCTTCCCGCAAATGAAAGGGCGGAAATACCCAACAGCCAGAGATACAAATAATTCTGTCCGGTTTTGGGAACGGCATCATATTCACTGTCTGCAGAAGGGGCAGGAGCCGGAGTCTCTGCCGGTGTGGAAGCTGCTTCGGACTGATTCGGTGCAGGCGACTCTGCAGGGGCAGGCTGCTGATCCGTAACAGGCGGCTGCTCTGGAGTGGGTGTCGTTTCTTCCGGCGGGGTGCTGGAATATTCCCAATCGGGAATCTGAGAATAGCCGTTGGCTATATTAAATTTTCCTTCCTTTACATTGTACATTTGAAAATAGGTACGAAACGGAATGCCACAGAAAAAATGTCCCACAGTACCGGAACAGGTAATACTGGAGGTGGGATCGCCCTCAACATAGAGTGTCATTTCCGATACATTGCCGTTAAAGGTACAAGTGACCTTGTCATAGAGATAGGCATTGACGATATCTCCGCTGATGGCGCTGTAGTTTCCGGCCAGAACATAACAATCCTGCACGCCGCCGGTGTGGATGACAGCGCTTACATTCTGATGAACCGTCAGGTTTGCCAGACGGGCAGTGCCCAGATCCAACGCTTTATCCGGAGCCATGTCGCCGCTGTAGACAACCACAGTATCGCCGTCCTTCAGGATGTCTACCAGGTACTTCGTCTCCAAGCGGATGGCATTTTCATCAAAAGTGGAGCCTGTCACATAACACCAGCAATTGGTTTCGCCGGATGTGAACTTTACGGAATAGGTGACGGGATCATCCGCCCGTACAGTGAGGGAAGCGCTTCCCGGAAGCAGGGCCAACAGGCCAGCGGCTGTCAGCAGAGACACAAATTTTCGAAATCTTTTCATGTTACAACCTCCTTGATAGTATGATTTGTTAATCAATTTGTTAAGTGTCTGCCATATCAGGCATTAATGACTTTTTCTTTGGCGGAAGGGAAGGAACAGGCTTCAGTTTTGCTGTTCGGCGTCCGGAGTCTGCAGCGGCAGATAGCGATCTCCGCTTTCCACCTCCTTGGCCACAACTACAAAACGGCCTCGTTCCACATGATACACACAGGTGGAGAGCGTAATGAAATTATCTCCGAATTGGGCCGTTACACCTGTATCATACAGGGACAGAGCCTTTATATTCTGGTAGAAGTCATCAAACTCTTCCTGAGTATCAGCCTGAAAAAACTTATAGAATTTAAACACCTGGTCCGTTTTTTTGTAGACCTGTGACCGGAATACGGCGATCACTTCATAATTTCTCTGACATTCTTTTGTATATAAAATAATGTTCTTATGTTCCTGATAGTATTCTTCACTTTCGTAATCTGTCAGATTGCCGAACATGGCCCCTGATTTCATGTTATGGCCATGGATGATCAGGTTTGTGGAGAGAGGATCCAGACTGCTGTCGGTATCCAGGATAAGACAGCCGTTCTGATTGCGAGAGCCGTCAAAATCTCTGTAAAGATAGTACTCCTCATCTCTGGGTGTCCACATAACAGGATAATCGATGACTGTGCCGGGAATCTGCAGCCAGGCGGCCATATCCTCGTTGGAAAGAAAAATGTTCTGGTACGGATTGACTATGGGCTCCGGCGTGGGTTCAGGTGTGGGCTGTGGAGCAGGCTCCGGCGTGTACGGTGCAGACGTTTCCGAAGGCTCCGTTTCGGAGGGGTTGTCCGCTTCGGTGGGTGTTTCTGATGGATCCGGATCCGGCATTGATGCCTGGAGGTCGCTGATGGTGTCCCGGGAATGCCTGTCATCCTGCAATTGAAAGAAAATCAGAATGCCTGAGGCAGCCAGACAGACCACTCCCAGGAATACCAGCAGGAGGATCCAAATTTTTCTGGAATTTTTCATGGCGGCTCCTATGCCGCATAGAGCGGCAGACGCACCCGAAAAAACAATTTCTCTTCGGGTGTGAAACTCGGGATAGTAAAATCGTGTAGAACACTTTCATATTAGACTAAAAATATGTATAATGCAACACTTTTGGACGCTTTAAGGAAATCTTAACAAACACCTGTTTATTCCCGCGAGCAATGAGGAAAATAACCATGCTTGCATGGGTATTTGACGAATGCCGCGAGGGTCAATACCCCGCCCCTTGGGGCGTTTCAATTTCCATGCCCCGCTGCTTGCGGCGGGGTGATTGACTCCTTTGTAAAACCCCAAGAGTTCCACCTCCAGCAGGTTTCCTTTCCCAGGGGATCCGTCAGCACCAGACGGACGTAGGGAGCCGGTCTGCCGTTGGAGGACATGGCCCATACATCGGATCCGATATAGGAAGACATCCACTTGGGTGATATTTGATCTTGCGAGTACTCATATACAAAAATGTGCTGGGACCATTTTTGCTCATCCTTTTCCACCCAAAAGGGACGATGAGGCCCGTACCGCCCTATTTTCCAGCAGAGCAGGAGCATTTCATCTTCGCCGTCATTGTCTGCGTCGAAGATGAGAATATCCTGGACCTGTATATCCTTTGGAGAAGTCCAGAGACTGAATCCCTCTCGGACAACGGTCACCTGCCGGCGGCTCAGAAGAACCTCACAGCCATCCCATTGATCCTGCAGGCGGCAGGTCTCCCAGCGAATCCAGTGGGGCAGAAAGGCCCCGTTAAGCCAGCAGCGCCATAGGCAGTATGCAAAGACTGCGCTGAAAACCAGTGCTGTCAGCAGCCATCCGGCCCTTTTGCGGAGTTTATTCCCATGCATATCTGTACCGATAGCTGTTGACCCAGTCCGGCTGCCCAACTGGTCTTTCGGAACTATAATCTCCGTTTTCATCCGGCTGCCAGCCCATCATCTGGCGCCATTTGGTGTCTGTCAGTCTGTCGTTCATGGGCCAGGGAAACTGGTAGAAGGTGTAGACGGCTCCGTGGGCAAGCTTCAGACGACCATCTACATTGACCACCACATAGATCGAGGAAGGATTGCCTGTGGCAGCCTCCAGAACCTGGCCGTTAGGATCGGTGGCGATATCTGTTATAATAGCAGCCGGATATTCCAGAGCTGAAATCCATTCAGAGGAAACCTGTTCTTTTGCAGCCTCCATCCAGAAGTGCTCCAGGTTGCCCCCGTAGCATCGAATGAATTCATATTCGTCTTCGCTCAGATCCTCATTTTGAAGCTCCTTGACGGAAATAGTCAGCAGACGGTCCGCTATCTGGGCCAGCAGGGACAGATTATCTTCGTCCGTCCGGCTCAGCATTCCATAGCTGCGAAGCCCCTGGGCGGTCTGGGAGGCAAGGTGGGAAAAACGGGCGTAAACCAGAGGCTCGGGTTCCACATACCCTCTGTCATCAGGCTCCCTGTCATACCCGCCGCCCATTTCTGCCATGGATTGCTTGGAGTAAAGAACTGTATCATGCTTCAGCTCCGTAAAGCTTCCGGAAAAGCATTCCAAATCCTTTTTCACCCACTCCTCATTTTGCATAAACATCGGATATCCTTCGCCTTTGGGCGTGAGCAGTGGACGGAGGGTATGAAGCCAGCCCGCGTAGAGGCTGGAGGCCCATAGAGTTTCGTTCTCCTCCGACAGAAAATCTCGCAGACGAATCATGTTTTCGCTATAGCCTTCATAATCTGCGGCTCCGTTTTTTTCCAGGATATTAAGGGCGGCGTCGCTGCCCAGAGCGGCAGGTACATCCAGCACATCGGGAAGCATACGATTTTCTCCGGCGCTGTTGGCCCCGACATTGCGGTAAACTAACTGCTGCATTACGGCAGCATCCACAGTAAAGCGTTGGCCCATAAAGCGAAAGCCGGGAATGACATTATCTTCGTCTTCATAAACGGGAACGGAATTGATCCGGGGTGTTGGAAGGGCGGAGGCCAGAGACCGAAACACCTCAAAAGCTTCCGGGTTTCCCGTCAGATCCTGAAGAGAAGGGAAACCGCCGTAAGCCTCCTGCAGCAGCGGGGCATATTCGCATACACCCAGGTCATCGCTGGCGCCGGCAAAAAAGGAAGTCACGGCATAGACAGATTCCCAGAGACGAAGCATTTCGGGATCCTGGGCTAAAGCCAGGGTCATCAAAAGAGCACTTCTGTCCAGATCGGCGTCTTCCTGCGAGAAATGAATTCTTCCATACCAGATCATGGCTTTGAAGTAGGACTCTAACAGCGCTTCACCCTCATAGTATCCTCTGGGAATGTATTGAGAATAATCCTCCTTTGTGCCGGTGATTTGGGATATCCGGATTCCTTCGGCGCTTTGAATAGAGTCCAGCTCCTGGCGGACAACAGATTCCAGCGAATCCTGGATACCGGCATCTTCGTCCAGCAGATTTAATCCTACGGTAAAGAAGGCGGCGTTGCGCATTGCCGCATTTTCCCATTCTGTTCCTTTCAAAAGATCATACTGAGAGAGACTTTTGTCCAGCATCTGGCGGCTTAGATCTGTGACAGCTCCTGCCAGATGGTCCCGCTCAATGTTTTTCAGCAGATGGCCGAAATACAGGTGATATGTGTGCATCAGGGAGTCTACTGTCACGAAATTGGGAATTGCCAGATAGCGATTGTTTTCATATATCTGGTAATATTCGCTTTGATAGGCTGTACTGACTGTGAAACCGTTTTCCGCAAGCATGCGGGCCTCTTCCTCGTCAATGCTGAACTGCCACAGGTTATCAATATTGCCCAGATCAGGGTCCGCCTGATAGGGCTCTACGGAAGGGGTTACATCAACAGCGTCATCTTTCAGAATCGTTTGGATCAGGCGTGGTCTGCTGTCTGACGGGTTCAGGGAGGAAGGGGTAACGGTGACGCTGTGGGAACCATCAGTGGAATCCGGAGGAGAAACGATGGGCTGGGAGGACGATGGCTGGGAGGCAGGCTCGGCGGTCCGGGCCGGGGAGGAGGACAGAGGCTTCTCCGGGGCGCTTTGACCGGAGCATGCGCCCAAAAGGAATACAGACAGAGTCAACAGGGCAGCAATTTTTCGTTTCTTTTTATTCATCTCGGGCGGCTCCTTTCAGGCAGTTGCTTTCATAAGGTCATTATATCATACCTGAAAGTAAAAAACAATTGAGCTGAAGCCTTTTCAAGTGCTGCTGTTCACGTTGCCTGTTACTTTTCACGGGCATCATGTTGCTTTGAACGGCGGAGCCGTGAAAAGTAACCACGTAGCCTTGAGTAGTAACAATTGAAAAAGCAGGGATTGCGTTCAATCGGCGCCATTGAGAAACTGTAGAATCCCCATATGTATGGCCCAGGCTATCCGGTCCTGGTATTGTGGTGTGCAGAGCTTTTCCGCCTCATTGCTGTTGGACAGAAAACCACATTCCACGATCACGATGGGAATTCCTGTTTTTTTCAGCAGATAGTAGCTGTCATTTGCTTTGATCTGACGCTTATTTTCGGGGTCTGCCTTTGCGATCAGCTGTTTTTGGATTGATTCAGCAAGCATCTGCCCCTGGGTGCTTCCGGTATAGTAAAACACCTGGGCTCCATGGACATATTCTTCAGGATAGCTGTTTTGATGAATGCTTACTGTAAGCGCAGGGGACACTTCATCGATGAGAGCAATCCGATTTTTCATGTCCTGCACCTTTTTGTTGGGGGCTTCCGGGTCATATAACCCGTCATTATCTTCACGAGTCATCACCACCCGGATATCGTTTGCTTCCAGATATTGCTTCAACAGCATTGCGATCTGCAGATTTACATCTTTTTCATTGGCACCGTTAATGCCCACCTTTCCCGGATCATCGCCTCCGTGGCCGGCATCGATGACCACACACCTGGCCCGCTCCGAAGCATTTACGTTATCTCCCAGGGTCAGAAAAGCGGCAGCTCTTCCCACATAGAACATGGAGAGGAAAAAAAGCCCCAGGGCTGCCATTGTCAGGAACCTGCGTCCGATTTTTTTCATATTCCGTTACCTGCGGCTGTTTTTTTCAATATATTCTTTTTGGACAGCGGCTATGCCAGGCAGTCCGGAACTACTTTATCTTTTGAAAGAAGTGTGCTATACTTTCTACAGAAATTGAGCATATTTTAAAGAGATCATTGGAAAAGGGTCAGGATATGGAGACAATAACAGTCAGGATCAGGCAGGATGCGGAACGTTTTACCCCACAGGAGGAGGAAGCCCTGCAGTGGGCAGGCAGGGTGATAAAAAACGGCGGTCTGGCTGCCTTTCCCACGGAGACAGTGTACGGACTTGGGGGAGACGCCCTGGACCGGGAATCCTCCCGAAAGATTTACCAGGCCAAAGGGCGGCCCCAGGACAATCCTCTGATCGTGCATATATGCAGGTTTGAGGATCTGGAAAAGATCGTTTCCCGGGTGCCGGAGGAGGCGGTAAGAATTGCCGAAGCCTTTTGGCCGGGGCCGCTTACCATGATTTTGGAAAAATCGGAGAGAGTTCCCTCGGAGACCACGGGAGGGCTTAAGACGGTGGCTGTCAGGTTTCCTTCCCATAAGGCCGCCCAAAAGATTATTGAATATGCAGGGGGCTTTGTAGCGGCGCCCAGCGCTAACACTTCGGGTAAGCCCAGTCCCACACTGGCAAAATATGTGGCGGAGGACCTGGAGGGACGGATCGATATGATCGTGGACGGCGGGCAGGTAGGAATCGGACTGGAGTCCACCATTGTGGATCTTACGGTCAGTCCGCCTCAGATCCTGCGTCCAGGTTATATTACCAAGGAAATGCTGGGACGAGTGCTGGGCCATGTGGATACGGACGCCGGGAGCCTGGGAGCTGACAGTGGACAGGCTCCCAGGGCTCCGGGTATGAAATACCGTCACTATGCACCCTTGGGAGAGCTGGTGATTGTGGAGGGGGAAGCAGATTCAGCGGCGGATTATATTAACCGTCAGACAGCGGCTGACCATATGGCGGGAGAAAAAACAGGAGTCATTGGATCTCGGGAATATCTGGACAGATATCACGCAGATGTGATAAAATGTGCGGGAAGCAGGGAGGATGAGGCAGGTATTGCCCATTCCCTTTACAGGATATTGAGGGAATTTGACGACGAAGGGGTTACCAGGATTTATTCCGAAAGCTTTGTCTGTTCCGGATTTGGACAGGCGATTATGAACAGGCTTTTGAAGGCTGCAGGCCACCGCGTTGTGAAGCTGTGAAAACCGTGAGAGAAAAAATACATTATTAATATGAGGAGGTATATTATGCTGGCAATAGGAAGTGATCACGGAGGCTATGATTTGAAGCAGAAGATTATCGGCTATCTGAAGGAGAAGGAAATTCTTTTTGAGGATATGGGCTGTTATAGTACAGACAGTTGCGACTATCCTCAGTTCGGACGTGCCGTTGCAGACGCAGTGGCCGGGGGACAGTGTGAAAAAGGGATTGTGATATGTACCACGGGCATCGGTATTAGTATTGCTGCCAACAAGGTGAAGGGGATTCGATGTGCTCTCTGCGCCGACCCGCTTTCCGCCAAAATGACAAGACTGCATAATGATGCCAACATGCTGGCACTGGGCGGCGGCATGCTTGGGGCGAATATGGCCCTGGACATTGTGGACACCTTTTTAAATACACCTTTTTCCGGGGAAGCGAAGCATCGGCGCAGAATAGATGCCATAGAGGAACTGTAGATTCTGTCACAAAACATTCAAAGTATACAAACAGGAGGAAAAGGCAATGGCAAAGGTAATGGTCATGGATCATCCGCTGATTCAGCACAAGATCGGCATTATCCGTAGAAAGGAGACAGGCACCAAGGACTTCCGCCAGACGATCAGCGAGATCGCCATGCTGATCTGCTACGAGGCCACCAGGGATCTGAAGCTGGGGGATGTGGAGATCGAGACGCCCATCTGTAAGGCCACGGTAAAGGAGCTGAAGGGCAAGAAGATGGCGATTGTTCCTATTCTGCGGGCAGGCCTGGGAATGGTGGACGGCATGCTTCAGTTGATTCCGGCGGCCAAGGTGGGGCATATCGGGCTTTACAGGGATCCCGAAACTTTGAAGCCGGTGGAGTATTACTGTAAGCTGCCTGCCGACTGTGCGGAGCGGGAGGTGTTCGTGGTAGATCCCATGCTGGCTACCGGCGGCTCCTCTGTGGCGGCAGTTCAGATGCTGAAGGACAAGGGATGCAAAAACATTCACTTTATGTGTATCATCGCTGCGCCGGAGGGCGTCGAGGCTATGGCGAAGGCACATCCTGATGTGGATTTGTATGTGGGTGCAATGGATGAGAAGCTGAATGACCACGGATATATTGTACCGGGGCTGGGAGACGCCGGAGACAGGATTTTCGGGACGAAATAGTGATGCGGTGCCCGGGAGTCTGGCGGAAGGCTGAAAACGGAAACGGAGAAAACGGCGCGGCGGTAGAAAAGCCGGCGGAATGAGCCGTGAAAAGAGGAGGCACAATGAGCGGCAAGAGGGAGGGGTATCTGAGCTGGGACGAATACTTTATGGGAGTGGCCCAGCTGTCGGGAATGCGGTCCAAGGATCCGAGTACGCAGGTGGGGGCCTGTATTGTCAGTAGTGATAACAAGATACTGTCCATGGGGTACAACGGATTTCCCAACGGTTGTTCCGACGATGAGTTTCCCTGGGACAGAGAGGGAGATGAGCTGGAGACAAAGTATCCCTTTGTGACCCACGGAGAATTGAATGCTATTCTCAATTACCGGGGAGGTTCTCTGGAGGGGACAAAGCTGTATGTGTCCCTGTTTCCCTGCAACGAATGTGCCAAAGCGATCATTCAGGCAGGCATAAAGACCATTGTTTATGACTCTGATAAGTATCTTGGGACACCGGCAAACCGGGCTTCAAAGAAAATGTTTGATGCCGCGGGGGTCACATATATTCCCTATTCCAGAACGGGGCATCAGATACACATTCAGGTATAGCGGGCATAACCGGCAAAACCGGGAAAGGAAGGTTTACCACACTTGAAGGGTTGGAAGAAAACGGCGGCAGTCATGAGTATAGTGCTTTTTGCTGGGGCGGTTCTTAACGCCCCTGATACCCATATGGCAGTGGCTGCATCCTCCACACAGCAGAAGATCGACCAGGCAGAGCAGGACAAGAAGGATCTGGAGGACAAACTGGATGAAAACCAGGAGGATCTGCAGGGTCTGAAGGGGGAGCAGAATAGTCTGAAGAGAGAACTGAATAATCTCAATGACCAGCTTATGGCGGTAGTGGAGAACCTGGAAAACCTGGAAGCGCAGATCCGGAATAAGGAGGAAGAGATCCTGACGGCCCAGGCAGCCCTGGAGGAAGCCCGGGCGACGGAAAAATGGCAATATGAGTGTATGGTAGCCCGTATCCGGCAGATGTATGAACGGCAGGAGGACGATTATCTTGGCGCACTCCTTCAGTCGGGGGGACTTTCGGACATTTTGAACAGAGCAGATTATTTTGAGCGGATTGCTGCCTACGAGCGGATGAAGATGGATGAATTCAAAGAAAACCGGGCATTGATCGAGGAACAGGAGAAACGTCTGCAGAATGAGAAGGTGGAGCTGGACAATTTGAAGGTGGACGCGGAGGCGGAGCGGAACAAGGTTTCCGGTCTGATCAGCCAGACCTCCAATTCCATTGCCGGATATGCGGATCAGATATCGGAGGCGGAGCAGAAAGCCAGAGAATATGAGGAGGAGATCCGCAAGCAGGAGGAAAACCTGGAGTACCTGAGGAAAAAGCTGGCGGAGGAGATTGCCATGTCCCAGGCGGCTGCCAACGCTGCCTGGAGAGATATTTCGGAGGTGAGCTTTGCAGACGGGGACAGGTATTTGCTGGCCAATCTGATTTACTGCGAAGCGGGAGGCGAGCCTTATGCGGGACAGCTGGCGGTGGGCAGCGTGGTGATCAACAGGGTGCTGAGTTCCCAATATCCTGACTCGGTGGTGGGAGTCATCTATCAGAACAAGCAGTTTTCTCCGGTGGGCAGCGGCCGGCTGGCTCTGGCCCTGGCGGAAAACAGGGCCACTGAAAAATGCTATCAGGCGGCGGACGAAGCCATGGCGGGAATCACCAACGTGGGTAATTGTGTGTATTTCCGAACGCCCATAGAAGGTCTCACCGGGATCAGTATCGGCGGACATATATTTTATTAGAGCTGTCCGGGGCCCCGGCTTTTCGGACCTTCTGCGGCGGCTGCCCGGGAACATGAGCCGTGAACTGGAGTCACGAGTTACAGTCAAGTCACAGCCTTCGACGATTCAGGGGAGCCTGAAACCTGTCGAATTTATCACGGTAAATCATAGTGAGCAGATGGTCCAGCCGGCGCAGGCACAGGGTCATCTGCTTTTCTGTGAGCAGATCCCGCTCTGTGGCCTCGGCCAGCTCGCCCAGGTCCAGAACCTCCACATAGCCGTCCGGGTGAATGATTACGTCGGCCAGCAGGTCGGTGACGGTGAGGGAGGTTTTGTCCCGGTCAAAAGCGTAATCCACAATATCACAGTACCAGTACAGCAAAGAATCATCCGTTCGGTAGATTTTGCTTACTTTGACGCCCTCCCGCAGAAAATAGCAGGAACAGCCGTGGGAAAAATCCGGTTTCGGCTTCAGAGTGTTCCACCTGGTGATAAGAAATTCATCATTTTGCTCAAGGATTTCGTCATCCTTCAGGAGAAGGCACTCGGAAGGAATGATGCGCCTGCGGTATAGCTTGGATATGTTCATGATGGAACTCCTTTCCGGGGGACGCCCTGTTTCTGATTTAATAAAAATACTACAACGTCCGGGGGCGCAAGTCAATGCGGACCGGAAGATTTTTTTGTGAACTGTCTGTAGTTATACTGGACAATTCAGGCAAATGTGAGTATAATGTACTTTGTCGGCAGGAACCCCAAAGGTAAACAGCGGGGATTCGACTTGCACGTTGGAGGGAAACGGCAGGCTTTTTATGGGAAGACATGGAAAAGACGACAAAAAAAAGACTTTCCAGACATTGTCTTTGATCACACAGCTGGGTCTTATGATGATAGCTTCTCTGGGGATGACTACAGCGCTGGGGATCTGGCTGGACCAGAAACTGGGCACTTCTTTCCTCACGGTTATTTTCTTTTTTCTGGGGGCTGCAGCTGGCGTTCAGGGGATTTACCGCATGATCAGGCAGATTTTTGGGGACGAGGGGCATAATAAGGGGCGGAGTACATCCGATGAAAATGACGGAAAAGCTGAAGGGGGCAGATAGAACCCTTCTGGAAATGCATACGGGAATGCTGTGCTTTGGCCTCATCTGCCAGATAGTGGGGTCTTTTTTTGCTTCGGATCAGGGTCTTTATGCAGGGAGCCTGTGGTTCGGAATCGCTTTTGCCATGGTGGGGAGCATACATATGGCCCGTACTCTGGACCGGGCGCTTGCCTGCGGCGACGGCGCTGCAAAGGTGATCACCCGGGGATATGTTTTCCGATATATCATGATTATCGTGATCATGGGAATTATTGCCGTGACAAAGGTTTTGAACGTGCTGGTGGTTTTTCTGGGGTATATGAGTTTAAAAGCGGCGGCCTATATTCAGCCTTTTACGCATAAACTCTATAACAGATTGTTTCATGAGACAGATCCTGTGCCCGGGCCTGCGCCGGAGGCGGAGGACGTTTCTGCCGGTTCTGAATCTCAATAAAAAGGAGGTGAGAGTATGGAATATGGGATTTTGTTATCCGGGGGAGCCGATGTGGACTTTATGATCCACGGGATATTTCAGTATTCATTTTTCGGTCATACGGTCTGGATAACAACGACACATGTCTGCATCCTGATCGTCATGCTGATTCTGGTGGGATTCGCCATAGCTGCTAACCGCTGTATTGCAAAGGCGGCTCAGGTGCCCGGCGGGTTTCAGAATGTGGTGGAACTGATCGTGGAAAAGCTGGATGGTATGGTGGACACCTCCATGGGCAAGGCTGCACCGAAATTTTACAATTATATCGGTACGGTGTTCATCTTTATTCTGGTCAGCAATATTTCCGGTCTTCTGGGATTGAGGCCGCCCACTGCCGATTACGGCGTGACGCTGCCCCTGGCATTGATCACGTTTACCATGATCCACTTTAACAAGTGGAAATACCAGAGGCCAAAGACCATTTGGGAAGACGCGTGTTCACCGCTGCCACCCTGGCTGCCGATCTGGATACCTATTAACCTGATCAGCTGGTTTGCCGTGCCGGTATCTCTGTCCCTGCGTCTGTTTGCCAATGTTCTGTCCGGCACGATCATGATGGCGCTGGTGTACGGACTGCTGAAGTGGTTTGCCACCATTTGGCCGGCGGCACTGCATATTTATCTGGATCTGTTCTCCGGAGCGATTCAGACATATGTATTCTGTATGCTGACCATGACATACATTTCAAGTGAGATCGGTGACGGAACCAGGCGCTGAGGTGTCTGGAACGTGTGCCGCATCCGCCCGAAGTCCGGTGTGGGCGGTGCGAAAAAAACTCTTTCCGGACCAAACAATAATGTAAATTTTTTACTAGGAGGAGACAAAAAATGGATTTCAATGAAAATTTTATTCTGGGATGTTCCGCAATTGGCGCCGGCCTGGCAGTAATCGCCGGTATCGGACCTGGTGTAGGACAGGGTATCGCGGCAGGTCATGCTGCTTCTGCTGTGGGACGTAATCCCGGCGCTCAGTCCGAGATCAGAACCATGATGCTTTTGGGTCAGGCAGTGGCAGAGACCACAGGTCTGTACGGTCTGTTGATCGCATTCCTGCTGCTGTTCGTAAAACCTCTTCTGCCTTAATGGAAAGGCGCAAAATAATATGCACCATTTAGGAGGCAGAAAGGAGACCAAGGATGATACTTTTAACAGAAGGCCAGTCTATGTCCAGGCTGTTTGACCTGGACTGGCAGCTGCTGGCTGACGCCTCTCTGATGATCATTGCGATCTTTGTCCTGTTTCTTCTGATGAGTTTCCTTTTGTTCAATCCTGCCAGAAAGATGCTGCAGGGCCGCCGGGATAAGATCCGCGGCGAGCTTGAGACAGCAAAGCGGGATATGGAAACGGCAGGGAGCTTAAAGGAAGAATATGAGACAAAGCTCAGAGAGATCGACAGGGAAGCGGAGAGCATCTTAAGCGAAGCGCGCAAAAAGGCGCTTGGCAATGAAAACCAGATCATTGCCGAGGCCAGGGAAGAAGCAGCCCGCATACTGGCACATGCGCGCAAGGAGGCCGAACTTGAGAAGCAGAAAATGTCTGACGATGTGAAGAAGGAAATCATCTCCGTTGCGGCGCTGGTAGCCGGCAAGGTGGTGGCGGCATCCATCGATACCACCGTGCAGAACCAGCTGATCGATGAGACCTTAAAGGAAATGGGTGAAAAGACATGGCTAAATTAGTATCCAAAACATACGGTGAAGCCTTGTTTGAGGTTGCGATGGAGTCCGGCGGTGACAAGGCCGGAGAGCTGCTGGAGGAAGTAAGGGGGATTATGGAGATCCTGTCAGCGAATCCGCAGTTTGATGAGCTGATGAAGCATCCGGGGATTCCGAAGCAGGAGAAGCTCCGGGCAGTGGAGGAGGCCTTCCGGGGGCATGCCAGCGACGAGCTGGTGAATTTCCTGGAGGTGGTCATATCCAAGGAAAGATACGGAGAGCTGCCTGCTGTTTTCGCATATTTTGAAGACAGGGTGAAGGAGCAGAAGGGAATCGGGGAAGCCTATGTGACTACCGCGGTGGAGCTTACTGCGGCCCAGAGATCCGCAGTGGAGGCAAGACTTCTGGCCACCAGTGGTTATCGCAGAATGGAAATGCACTACAAGGTGGATCCTTCTATCATCGGAGGCATGATTGTCCGGATCAACGACAGAGTTGTGGACAGCAGTATCCGCACGAAGCTGGACGGACTGACAAAACAATTATTAAAAATTCAGCTGGGCTGACCGGCTGAAAGAAAGGTGCGACAGATCCATGAGTTTAAGACCTGAAGAAATAAGTTCTGTGATCAAGGATCAGATTAAGAGATATTCGGCTGCGCTGGATGTGTCCGACGTGGGTACCGTTATCCAGGTGGCAGACGGTATTGCCCGTGTCCATGGTCTGGAAAACGCCATGCAGGGTGAGCTTCTGGAGTTCCCCGGCGAGGTGTACGGTATGGTGCTGAATCTGGAAGAGGACAACGTAGGTGTTGTTCTTCTGGGAAGCGCCAAAAATATCAATGAAGGCGATATTGTCAAAACTACGGGACGCGTGGTGGAGGTTCCGGTAGGTGATGCCATGCTGGGAAGAGTAGTCAATTCCCTGGGGCAGCCCATCGACGGCAAAGGACCTATTCAGACTACCGCTTACCGCAAGATCGAGCGTGTGGCCAGCGGCGTTATCACCAGAAAGAGCGTGGATACACCGTTGCAGACAGGTATCAAGGCAATCGATGCCATGGTGCCCATCGGAAGAGGCCAGCGTGAGCTGATTATCGGTGACCGCCAGACAGGTAAGACGGCTATCGCCATCGACACGATCATCAATCAAAAAGGACAGAACGTAAAATGTATTTATGTGGCTATCGGTCAGAAGGCTTCGACCATTGCCAACATTGTAAAGACTCTGGAGGAGTACGGCGCAATGGCATATACCACGGTGGTGGTGTCCACGGCCAGCGACCTTGCCCCCCTGCAGTATATTGCTCCCTACTCCGGATGCGCCATCGGCGAGGAGTGGATGGAAAATGGACAGGATGTACTGGTGGTTTATGATGACCTGAGCAAGCATGCTACTGCTTACAGAACACTCTCCCTGCTCCTTCGTCGTCCGCCCGGGCGTGAGGCGTATCCCGGAGACGTGTTTTATCTGCATTCCAGGCTGTTGGAGCGTGCGGCCAGGATGAACGAGGAGTACGGCGGCGGATCGCTGACCGCTCTTCCGATCATTGAGACCCAGGCAGGAGACGTATCCGCGTATATTCCTACCAACGTGATTTCCATCACAGACGGCCAGATTTATCTGGAGACAGAAATGTTCAACTCCGGATTCCGTCCTGCAGTCAATGCAGGTCTTTCCGTGTCCCGTGTGGGAGGCGCCGCTCAGATCAAGGCCATGAAGAAGATCGCGGCTCCTATCCGTACAGAGCTTGCTCAGTACAGAGAGCTGGCCAGTTTTGCACAGTTCGGATCCGAGCTGGATGCGGACACCAAGGAAAAGCTGGCACAGGGCGAACGGATCAAGGAGGTGCTGAAGCAGCCCCAGTATAAACCCATGCCTGTTCAGTATCAGGTGGTTATCATTTATGCGGTTACGCATAAATATCTGCTGGATATACCTGTGGAGGATATCACCAGGTTTGAGCAGGGGCTGTTTGATTTCCTGGATACAAAATATCCTGAGGTTCCCGGAAACATTGCATCGGAGAAGGTGATTTCCGATGCCACAGAGGAAATTCTGGTGAAGGCCATCCAGGAGTTTAAAAAACAGTTCTAGATCAGGCGGCGGGAAACCGCCCCAAAAGAATAGAAATGAGGACAGAATATGGCATCAATGCGTGATATAAAGCGCCGCAGAAGCAGTATTCAGGGCACCCAGCAGATCACTAAGGCCATGAAGCTGGTGTCCACTGTCAAACTGCAGCGCGCCAGAGCAAACGCGGAGCGCTCCAAGGATTATTTTACCAGTATGTATGACACGGTGAACAGTATCCTGAAGCGGGTGGGACATATCGAGCACAGATATTTGGTCTCAGGTGCTTCCCGGAAAAAAGCTGTGATTGTCATCACTTCGAACCGGGGTCTGGCGGGAGGCTATAATTCCAATGTGATCAAGCTGGTGACCAGAAACCCTCAGTGGGAAAAGGAAGACCTGGTGATTTACACCGTGGGTAACAAGGGCCGTGAGGCTTTTGTCCGGTATGGGTATGAGGTGAAGGATGGCTATAACGATGTGGTAGAGAGCCCTGCCTACGGGGATGCGCTTGCATTGTCGGAGGAGCTGCTGCAGGCCTTTGCGGCGGGTGAGGTAGGGGAGATATACCTGGCGTACACAGCGTTTAAAAATACTGTGAGCCATGTCCCTACCCTGCTGAGGCTGCTTCCCATAGAACGTACAGAGGGGAATGAGGAGGATGCCGGAAAAGCATCCGCCATCATGAACTTTGAACCGGAGGATGAGGAAGCTCTGAATCTGATCATTCCCAAATATGTGACAAGCCTGATCTACGGCGCGCTGATGGAGGCTGTGGCCAGCGAAAACGGAGCCCGTATGCAGGCTATGGACAATGCCACCAGTAATGCGGAGGAAATGATCCAGGATCTGGCGCTGAAGTATAACAGAGCCCGCCAGGGTTCCATCACACAGGAATTGACAGAGATCATAGCCGGCGCGGAAGCGCTGGGATGAGAAGAAATATGCCCGCAGACAGCGGGCGGAAAGAGGTAGAAATGGCAGGAGAAAACAGAGGCAAGGTTACTCAGGTCGTGGGCGCGGTGCTTGACATCCGCTTCGACGAGGGTAAGCTGCCCGAGATTAACGAAGCGATCCGCATTCCTACCAGAGAGGGCGGTGAGCTGACCGTGGAGGTTTCCCAGCATCTGGGCGACGATACGGTCAGATGTATTGCCATGGGCAGCACCGACGGTCTGGTGAGGGGAATGGATGCGGTTGCAGCCGGCGCTCCCATTTCTGTCCCGGTGGGTGAAAAAACACTGGGGCGGATATTCAATGTGCTGGGGCAGCCTATAGACAATAAGCCTGCTCCGGAGGGAGTATCCTATGAGCCGATTCACAGGCCTGCTCCCCAGTTCGAGGAACAGTCTACGGAAACGGAGCTTTTGGAAACAGGCATCAAGGTGGTGGATCTGCTCTGCCCCTATCAGAAGGGCGGAAAGATCGGTCTGTTCGGCGGTGCGGGTGTAGGAAAAACCGTGCTGATTCAGGAGCTGATCAGAAATATCGCCACGGAGCACGGCGGCTATTCCGTGTTTACCGGCGTGGGCGAGCGTACCCGTGAGGGAAACGATTTGTACCATGAAATGACGGAATCCGGGGTTATCGATAAGACCACCATGGTGTTCGGACAGATGAATGAGCCCCCCGGGGCCAGAATGCGGGTGGGCCTTACAGGGCTTACCATGGCAGAGTATTTTCGTGATAAGGGCGGCAAGGACGTGCTGCTGTTCATTGATAATATTTTCCGTTTTACCCAGGCAGGAAGTGAGGTGTCCGCGCTTTTGGGACGTATGCCTTCCGCGGTGGGATATCAGCCCACACTGCAGACCGAAATGGGCGCTCTTCAGGAGAGAATCACATCCACGAGAAACGGTTCCATCACCTCCGTTCAGGCGGTCTACGTGCCTGCGGATGACCTGACGGACCCGGCGCCTGCCACCACCTTTGCTCATCTGGATGCTACCACCGTGCTTTCCCGAGGCATCGTGGAGCTGGGAATTTATCCGGCAGTGGATCCTCTGGAGTCCACATCCCGAATCCTGGATCCCAGAATCGTGGGTGAGGAGCATTACCGCACGGCCCGGGGAGTGCAGGAGATTCTGCAGAGGTACAAGGAGCTGCAGGATATCATTGCAATTCTGGGTATGGATGAATTGTCCGAGGAGGATAAACTTGTGGTATCCCGTGCCCGTAAGGTGCAGAGATTCCTGTCACAGCCCTTCTTCGTGGCCGGACAGTTTACAGGTCTGGAAGGAAAGTATGTACCCATCAATGAGACGATCCGCGGTTTCCGTGAGATTCTTGACGGAAAGCATGACGATATTCCGGAAAGCTATTTCCTGAATGCGGGCAGCATCGATGATGTACTGGCGAAGGTGCAGAAGAAGTGACGCTCGGCGGGGGAGATGCCCCCGTAGACATTGTGCCGTTTGGACGGCGTGTTGGTTAGGGAGGAATGAGCATGGCGGATAAGAAAAGCCTTCTCCTGAGAATCATCACACCGGACCGGATATTTTATGAAGGTCAGGCGGAGATGGTGGAATTTAATACCACAGAGGGAGAGATCGGCATATTGCCGGGACATATTCCGCTTACTGTGATCCTGAAACCGGGGATTCTGAGGATCCATGAGGCGGAAGCCGAAAAGGAAGCGGCTCTTCATGCGGGATTTGCGGAGATTCTTCCGGACAGTGTGAAGATTTTGGCCGAGATCGTGGAATGGCCCGAGGAGATCGACGAGGATCGGGCGGAAGCGGCAAAGGACAGAGCCCAGGAGCGTCTGCGGAACAAGGCTTCCGAGACAGACGTGGCCAGGGCGGAGACTGCTCTGCAGAGAGCGGTGGCACGTATAGAGGTGCTGAGATAAGTTTTAACAACGGCTGTAACAATCGGAAGAAAGTATGCATATGCTGTTACAAAAGTATTTTGAGGGATGCATATGGAATTTCATTCGAAGTTGTTACAGCCGCTGCCGGATCAAAGGGTAAGGGGCTGGAATGGGCCCCTTCCTTTTTATATGGCATATCCGGGATATTTTGGTCCGGCACAGGAGGCGGCATTGGTCCAGGATCTGGATTATCTGCAGCAGACCTATCCGGCACAGGTAAAGCGTCTTCAGCGCAGAATTGCGCAGATGCTGGATAAGGCCGATTATGAAGGCAGTATGATATATGACGAGTATCCGGACGCCTGCAGTCTCAGGGCTCTGACAGGTTCTGTGAGGAAGGTTCTGGAAAATGAAGAGGAAAACTGTCCCACAGAGGATATGATACAAATCCTGCTGTGTGATGAAATATATAAGCGCAGGCATGGCGGAAAGCGCGGCAAAATTTTCTGAGGGTGCTTTTACGCGGTACACACATGCCTGGGAAATAGGAAAGCATAAAGTCTGCCGCAGGTTATTATGTTCGTCACAGGCGGGCCCAGGGGTATGAGAATGGATGAGCGGAAAGAACTTTTTCGTCAGGTACTGAACTCAGATCTGATACAGATCGTATTGAGCAATACGTTGGATTCTGACAGAGCGTCCAAGGTCAGGGTACGCCCGGTGATGATCAGGGGCGAGGTGCTGTTTCAGGAGACGCTTTATCGGGGAACTCAGGTGTTTCATGGAAACTTTTCTTCGGAGGAGATGTGCGCCAGACTGGAGGAATATATGGAAGCTTTGTTCCGCCAGGCCCAGATTGTCTGCAACGGGATGGAAGCATCCGTGCTGGTAGGGAAAAAGGGCAGGGTGACCATCAAACGTAAAAAGCGGGAACAAAAACCTGTTTCCTACAGCTTGTCCCATAACCGTACAAAGCAGTATATCCTGCCGGAGGGAGAGGCGGTGGATTTTCTGGTGGAACTGGGCGTGCAGACGCCGGAAGGGCATATTACCGGGCGCAGGTATGACAAGTTCCGCCAGATTAACCGTTATCTGGAATTCATAGAGGATATATTGGATAAACTTCCTATAGACAGAACCGTCAGGATCGTGGACTTCGGGTGCGGAAAATCCTACCTGACCTTTGCAATGTATTATTATCTGCACCAGCTGCAGCACCGGGATATCCGGGTCACCGGGCTGGATCTGAAGAGGGATGTGATAGAGCATTGCAATGATCTGGCGCGGAAGCTTCACTATGATGGACTTTCCTTCCGGCAGGGCGACATCAAGGATTTTGCCGGAGAGGAAGGAGTGGACATGGTGGTGTCCCTTCATGCCTGTGATAAGGCTACGGACTATGCCCTGGAAAAAGCCGTGAAATGGAAGGCTGCCGTGATTCTGGCCGTGCCCTGCTGTCAGCACGAGCTGAATGGACAGATCAGTGCCGAGGAGCTGCAGCCGGTGCTGAAATACGGTGTAATCAAAGAGCGCATGGCGGCGTTGATCACAGACGCGCTGCGAGCCCAGCTTTTGGAACAGCAGGGCTATGAGACTCAGATTCTGGAGTTCATAGATATGGAGCATACGCCCAAGAATCTGATGATACGCGCTGTGAAGACGGACAGGCTGCGTCCCGCAGGAAAAAATATATCTCTGGAGAAGACAATGGAATTTTTACATGTGAAGCCCACTTTAAAGGAGCTGCTATGAAAAAAGGCATGATAAAGCTGCTGGTGTTTTGTGCCGTATTTGTACTTGCCCTCATTGTGATCGGAAGAATTATGAACAGAGGGCATGACAATCTGACCATTGAAATGGCGCCGGCGTCACTTCCCCTTTTATCCATGGAAATGGATGGGGTTATATATAATCAGCTTCACGGATATACCAGAAGCATGGATACTGCTTTTCAGCGGGATACGGTGACAGTGCTGGGAGAGGGACGGGATACCGGTTTTGTGGTGGATACCTATGGGTGCAGTGTGACCGGGATCTCTGCGGAGGTCCGAAGCGCAGACGGAACACGGCTGGTTGAGAATCTGGAGATCACGGATTACAGGACCCAGAGGGGACAGATCAGGGGAAAAATTGCCCTGAAGGATCTGCTGGACAAGGATACGGACTATTCTTTGTCTATTATTTTAAAGCTGGACGAAGGCGAAGAAGTCTATTATTATACGAGGATCATTTGGGGCGACAGCCTTTATGCAAAGGAAAAGCTGGAATATGTTATTGATTTCCACCAGAGGCTGTACGACAGGGAGGCGGCCCGAGAACTGATTAAGTATCTGGAGACGGATTCCCGGCTGGAGGATAACAGCTCTTTTCATAAGGTCAATATCCACAGCAGCTTTCGGCAGATTACCTGGGGTGAACTGAGTGTGGAGGAAATTGCCGGTCCCTGGATTCGTATGACAGAGGCCGCCAGCCAGACCGCATCCTTCCTGATGGATTATGTAGTGGCTGTATCAGGGGAAAACGGGCAGAACAGATATTTGGTGCAGGAGTACTACAGGGTACGCTATACCACTGAAAGAATGTATCTGTTGGACTATGAGAGGACTATGACACAGATTCCCGATCAGGAGAATATGTGCGCCAATGACAAGCTGCTCCTGGGAATTACAGGCACTGATGTGCCCATGATGGAGAATGAGGACGGGAGCGTTGTGGTGTTTCAGGCGGCAAACCGTCTGCTCAGCTATGATGTGGCGGCAAACCGTCTGGCGGTGATTTTCAGTTTTTATGATACGGACAGTCTGGATCCGCGAGTGATTTACAACCAGCATTCCATCAAGATATTGGATGTGGATGAGGGAGGAAATGTGCAGTTTGCACTGTATGGTTATATGAACCGGGGACGGCATGAAGGAGAAGTGGGGGTTTCCCTGTATACCTATGACAGCAGGCGAAACACCGTGGAAGAACTGGTTTATATTCCTTATGAGCGGACTTATTCTGTACTGGCGGCAGAGTTGGACAGACTGCTTTATCTCAACCGGGACCAGAAGCTGTATCTGCAGCTGAATGATATGATCTATGTTGTGAACACTGCGGGAAAGACCTGGTCAGAGTTGATCAATATTACCCATGACGGGGCGCTTCAGGTGTCTGAAGATCATAAAATTGTCGTGTGGACGGAGGGGAACGACACATATCGCAACCGAGTGCTGAACATCCGGAATCTCAGCAGTGATGTGCTGCATAAGGTGACCGTGGGAGAGGGGGAAGCCGTTATGCCCCTGGGCTTTATGGATGAGGATATCATCTATGGTGTGGCCCGGATGGAAGATATCGTCCAGGAGAATTCAGGCAGAACCTTTTTCCCCATGTACAGGATCTGCATCTGCGATTCTGCGGGAAAGCTGATGAAAGAATACACACAGGCGAGGACTTATGTCACAGGCTGTACTGTGGAGAATAATCAGATCGCCCTGGAGAGGCTGATCCGGAACGAAGCAGGAGAATATGTCGCAACCTATCCAGATCATATAATGAATAACACGGAGCAGGATACGGCTAAAAATTTTGTGGTGACAGCGGATATTGACGTTTATGAGCGTTATGTGCAGATCCAGACAAAAAGCGAGATTGACAGAAAGGGCATCAAGATTGTGACGCCCAAGGAGGTAGTCTTTGAAGACGGAAGGGAATTGAGATTTCCGGACGGCCAGGAGCGCCCGCGGTACTATGTCTATGGACCATACGGAGTGAGCGGCATTTTCTTTTCACCGGCAAGGGCTGTAAATCTGGCATATGACATGGCCGGGGTGGTAGTAGATTACACGGGAGAAAGTATCTGGATGCGAGGAAACCGACATACCAGAAACCAGATCATGGCTATCAAAGAGGTGTCGGCCGGGGAGGAAAAAAGCAGTGTGGCTGCCTGCCTGGACACTATTTTCCAATATGAAGGCCTGGCGCGCAATTCGGAGTATCTGCTGGCCCAGGGACAGTCCGTCCGGGAAATCCTGGCAGACAATCTGGAAAATGCCCAGATTCTGGACATGGCTGGCTGCAATCTGGATTCGGTGTTATATTATGTGGATCAGGATATTCCCGTGATGGCAATGCTGGAAAATGGGGAAGCAGTGCTTATCACCGGTTTTAACGAGCTGAATGTGCTGATTCTGGAGCCCTCTGCCGATCCGGCCATGTACAGAAAGGGAATCAATGACTCATCCCAATGGTTTGAAGAGAACGGCAATTGCTTTATCACATATGTGAAAGACAAATAAAAGCTCGGAAAAGGGTCATTTTCCTCCGGCTGACATATTTTCGGATGGGAATATGTGCTTCTTATATTTTTCAAGAACCTTCAAAAGAAGCATTCCCAGAATGCCGCAGGAGATCAGTTCACCGGCGCCTACAGTCAACATAAAATAAGGGATAGACCCTTCAAACCGATAGACATAGGCAAGCACAAAGGGAACTACCAGCGTATTTGCCACAATGGGCGGAAGGGGAGCCAGCCATTGTCTGCGGGCGGCGTTGCCGGACGGCTTATTTTGATTTTGCGGCACCAGGGTCCTGCGGAGAGGGCTGGATAAAAAATATGTGCCAAGAGCACCTGCCAGAGTGGCAAGACTGCCGAAGACCACATCCAGGGGCATACACCCAGTGAGAAGATTGCTGAGAATGCATCCCACAAAAAGTCCCGGTATGGCGGCAGGGGTAAAAAAGGGCAGGATGGTGAGCGCTTCCGAGAAGCGGACCTGTATGGCGTAATTGGCCAGTCCCAATGCGTTGGCCAGAAGCGTCAGCACCACATAGAGAGCGGCGATGACCGCCGCATGCACCAGATAAAGTGTTTTTCGATTCATTTTTTGTTCTCCTTTAGTTTTGTTTTACGTGAGGAAGGTCTCGAACTCACGGTGTCTGTTTTAAGGCCCGACGGCTGTGGAACAGCAGCCGGGGAATCACAGATTGCACAGCCTTTGCTACTATAGCACGAAGGACGGAGGAATGCAAGGGTTAAAGTTACTTCAGGGCCTTGAAGCGTGGACATGAGGATGGTAGAATAATTCCTGGAACAGAATGCAGGTCTGCATGAAAGCCAAATATATTCAGTAAAGGGGTTAAGAGGTGAAATGATTCATTTATTTGGAAAAAAAGATGAAATTACAGAGGAAGGGCTGGCGGAATACCAGCAGAAGCGTGATTGGGCAGGATTGGCCAGGGCCTATTATCATCTGGGCGTGGCGGCTATGGAGGAGGGAAATCTGAATCGGGCACAGCTTTGGCTGAGCCGGGCGGATACGATTTACAGCGCTGATGACAGTGTGTATAAAAAAGTGGGAAAGAAAATTATCGACGATTGCTCCCAGCGCATCGGGCAGTTGGAGGATGAGGCATTATTATATAATGAGGTGCCTGCCCGGATTGAGGAAATGGCGGAAAACATAAGCGAAGTTAAGGCACGGGTGTGGGGGCTTTTGTCATTAGCCCGGCTTGTAAAGCTGGGAGAGCGTCTGGCGGTGCTTCCCGGCTGTGAGGCGCTGGGGAAATTGGGCCGGGCAGTAGATACAGTGCTGAAATCCCTTCAGAGTCCGCCTTCTGAAGAGGAGTTTAACGGGCTGCAGGAGTTGTGCGGGGCCCTTTATGAGCTGGGGGACAGCCCGGCTTTCTGGGGGATGGGAAGCGAGTTCGCTGTCCCGGGCAAGGCACCATTCCAGGTTTTCGACTTTAACGGATTGATGGGAGTTCATCTGGAGATAGACGCTTATTTGGACAATCACATGAAGATGGTGTGTGCTCTGGGCCAGGGGCAGGATACTCCGGAACCGGAAACCGGCATTATCCTGGGAGCATTGCTGCCGGATTATTATGTGCGGACAGGAACAGATGTCTTGGAGGAGGCTCCGGGAATAAAGGCCGAGCTGGCGCGGATTCAGAGTGATTATGAATTTGTATGTTCCGATATTACCTGGGAGGCCATTGAGCAGAGGGTTAAAGCATACAAAGAACTGGATGTTTTGGCGTAAAATGCCTGACTTTTAGGCCGTAGACGGTAAAGCTGCGGGGACAAATGAATGCGGCATTTTGATGTATATTAATATAACTATGGATGAGGCTGCGGTATGTATTGAAGGGTAATATAGGGAGGGATTAAGATGACAGAATTGGAAAACAGCAGGGACTTGATCAGTGTGCTGTGGAGCGGTGCGGATATCCTGCGTTCCAAAATGGATGCAAATGAGTATAAAGATTATCTGTTGGGCATTATATTTTACAAATATCTATCAGACTCTTTTCTGATCAAGGCGTATGATTTGATTTATGATGAGAAGCCGCAAAACTTAAAGGCGGCGCTGGAGGCATACAGGGAAGCACTGGAGGATGAAAGTGCGGAAGAACTGAAAGAACAGGTCAGGGAGGAATGCCATTATGTCATTGAGCCGGATCTGACGTATACCTGTTTTGCGGATGCTGCCAGGAATAACGCATTCAGCCGTGAGCAGCTTCAGAAAGCCTTTAACAACATCGAGCAGAGCGACCCGCTGTTTGCGGATCTGTTTACCGATATTGACCTGTATTCCAACCGTCTGGGGACAGGAGATCAGAAACAGAGCGACACCATATCAAGTCTGATCAGAGAAATTGACAGGGCTGATCTTCTGAATACGGATTCGGACATTCTTGGAAATGCCTATGAATATTTAATCGGACAGTTTGCCTCCGAAACGGGCAAGAAGGCAGGGGAATTTTACACGCCCCAGGCAGTGTCAAAAATCCTGACCAGAATTGCGATTGCAGGGCAGGAGGGAAAGAGGGGGCTGTCGGTGTATGATCCCTGCATGGGTTCCGGTTCTCTTCTGTTGAATGCAAAGAAATACGCCGCAGAGCCGGGTTACATTAGATATTACGGGCAGGAACTGATGACGTCTACCTATAACCTTGCAAGAATGAATATGTTCCTGCACGGCATTGTGCCTGAGAACCAGAAGCTCCGCAACGGCGATACCCTTGACGGGGACTGGCCTGCGGATGAGGAAAACGATTTTAACATGGTGCTTATGAATCCGCCGTACTCGGCAAACTGGAGCGCCGCCGCCGGATTTCTTCAGGATGAAAGGTTCAGCGAGTACGGCGTGTTAGCGCCAAAGTCGAAAGCCGATTATGCGTTTCTGCTGCATGGCCTGTACCATCTGAAAAGCAGCGGAACAATGGCAATCGTACTGCCCCACGGAGTCTTGTTCCGGGGCGCGGCGGAAGGGAAGATAAGGGAAAAGCTGCTCCGGGCCGGAAATATCTATGCCGTGATTGGGCTTCCGGCGAATTTATTCTACAATACGTCCATTCCTACTTGCATTATCGTATTGAAAAAACACAGGGACGGACGGGATGTCTTGTTCATAGACGCGTCCCGGAAATTTGAAAAGGGGAAAAAACAGAACGCAATGACGGACGAGCACATTGATTCTGTCATAGAACTGTACAACAGGCGGGAAACCGTGGAAAAAGAGTCCTTTCTTGCGGAATTTGAGGATGTTGAAAAAAATGACTTCAATCTGAACATTCCCAGATATGTGGACAATTTTGAGAAAGAGGAAGAAATAGACCTGAATGCCCTTCTGAACGATATGAAGCAGACGGAGGAAGAAATCAACCGGATTCAGGGGGAATTTGTATCCCTGATGAAAGACCTGACTTCTTCTGATGAGGGCATCAGGCAGACGTTAAGTGGTTTGATTCGGATGGTTGGGAGGTGATGGATATGGATAAGGGCAGGGATAAACCGAGGGTTAGGTTTAAGGGATATACGGATGCTTGGGAACAGCGTAAGCTGGGGGAGATTGCTGATGTAACTAAGTTAGCAGGGTTTGAATTTACAGAGCATGTTGTGTATTCAGACCAAGGGAATATAATTGCTCTAAGAGGTTTAAATATTAAAAATGGTCAACTGGTACTGGACGATGTTAAATACATTGATGATAGCAATTTCTCAAAATTGAATAGGAGCAAATTATATATAAATGACATTATGTTTACATATGTTGGAACAGTAGGAGAAGTGGCTATAATCAAGGAGAATGACCGTTTCTATTTAGCTCCTAATGTTTCAAGAATACGAATTGAAAGTGATGATTCGCCAGAATATATTAGCCAATATATGAGAACAGAACAGTTCTATAAAAAAGTTATTTTTCCGTTAATAGCAACTTCATCACAGCCAGCATTGAGTATGGAAAACATCAGAAAATTTATAATATGTTTACCTCAAAATAAAGAGGAACAAAGACAAATTGCGGAGTGTTTGAGCCACATTGACAATCTCATCACCCTTCACCAGCGGAAGTGTGAGGAGATAAAAAAACTAAAAAAATACATGTTGCAAAAAATGTTCCCCCAAAATGGAGCAAATGTTCCGGAGATTCGCTTTGATGGTTTTACGGACGCTTGGGAACAGCGTAAGCTGGGGGAACTGATGAATGTTACGTCCGTTAAACGTATTCATCAATCAGATTGGACTGACAGTGGAGTGAGATTCCTTAGAGCCAGGGATATAGTTGCAGCATCGAAAAATGAAGAGCCTGACGACTATTTATATATTTCTAAAGAGAAGTATGAAGAGTATAGTGCAATCTCTGGAAAAGTGGATATTGATGACTTGCTTGTGACAGGTGTTGGAACCATTGGAGTACCATATTTAGTGGAAAATACTGAGCCACTGTACTTCAAAGATGGAAACATAATATGGTTTCAAAACCAAAATGAGATAGATGGAAAATTCTTATATTACTCATTTATTGGTAACGGAATACAATCATTTATTAAAGCTTCTGCTGGCACTGGAACAGTGGGAACCTATACTATTGATACTGGCAAAAAGACTCCGATTCAACTTCCACTAAAAGATGAGCAAAAGAAAATTGGAGAATATTTTTCTCGCCTCGACTACCTCATCACCCTTCACCAGCATAAGTGTGAAGAATTGCAGAATATAAAAAAATTTATGCTCCAAAATATGTTTGTGCAGGGAGGAGAATGAAAATGGGGAATTTAACATTATTTCATGGCTCTCCTGACAAAATGATAGTGCCGACATATGGGCTTGGCAATGAAAAACATGATTACGGAAAGGGTTTTTATCTAACGGAAAGCATAGAACTCGCCAAAGAGTGGGCGGTTTGTAGGCCGAATGAAGCGAATGGATGGGTGCACGAATACGAGATTGACACCGATGGACTGAAAATTCTGGATTTTCAGCGGCTGAATGTACTTGTATGGCTGGCAGAACTGATGAAACATAGAGATGCCGCCGATACCAGGCGGTATCGTATGCTTGCCGGAAAATTTATTGAGAAATACGGTGTGAATACGGATGGATACGATATTATCAAGGGCTGGAGGGCCAATGCCTCCTACTTTTATATTGCAAAGGAATTTGTGCGGGACAATATTGACATGGACATATTGGAGGAGCTACTGTCTTTGGGCGGTTTGGGCATTCAGTATTGCATTGTGTCGGAAATGGCATATTCCAGGCTTCACGAAGCCGAGGGAAGTCCGTTTCCCGTAAATTACTCTGAATTTAACGAGAAGTATAATCAGCGCGATATTACGGCGAGAAGGAATATGCGCGAGCTGGTCAATTCCGAAGCGAACAAGGTAACCAGGGTATTTAGCACATTATTTGAGGAGCGGTGATTATGAGGGCTTATTCCGAGGTTTATTTAAATGATGTGGTCGAGAGTCAGGGAAAGCTCTTTGACTTTGTGGCGCAGTCATACCCTGATAAGGATACGGAAGATTTTATCTGTGCCTATATGGCTGGCAGGACAAGGAAGAGCATTGACGAAGCGAAAGCCTACGTCAATACGATGGATGCGAAAACGCTTTGGGCATACTTTTCCGAGACGGAACAGTATGCTCTGAAGCCCGGCAAGGCTCTTGACGGTTTTATGCCGGATTGGATCGGGGAATTTTATGCGTATTATCAATGGTATTACAATATTCCCAGTGCGGAGATTATCGAAAAACTGCCGTTGATTTTCCTGAAAAAAGCCTATTATGGACTTCATGATTTAGAGCTTGATCTGGCAGTACAGAAAGTGGGTGAGGTGCAATGAGGATTGTCTGTTTTCACAATCCGGATGAGGAAAACGGATATCTGAGCAATTGGTATCCTGTCCGCTTCACGGTGGAGGGGGCGGCCTTTTCTTCAATGGAGCAGTTTATGATGTACCGCAAGGCAGTCTGCTTTCAGGATGCCAATATAGCGGCTCAGGTTCTTGATACAGAGGATGTTTCTAAAATTAAGGCGCTTGGACGGATGGTATCGGGGTATGACGATAATGTTTGGAACGGAATGCGGCAGATTATCGTTTATGAGGGGCTGCTTGCAAAGTTTTCTCAAAATGAGGAGTTGAAGGGATTGCTCAAAGGGACGGGGAATGCCCTGCTGGCGGAATGTGCCGTAAAGGATCGTATTTGGGGAATTGGTTTGTCCATGAAGGATCCCGACAGGCTTGACAGAACCCGGTGGAAGGGATGTAACCTGCTTGGTTATGCCCTGATGATGGCACGGGACAAACTGCAGGGAAATGGTTCCTGTAAAGATTGAATACTGCTTTGCAGAAAGCAGGATGAAAGAGCATTATCTGATGGTAGAACTGAGCCATAGGGCTGTAAATATGTTTTGGTATTGTAAGGTGAGAAAAATGATAGGCAACGTTCATATCATTGTACAAGATGAGAGGATAAAGTATGAATTTGTTCTTCGGAGAAATCTTACGGTTATCAGGGGAACAGTACGACTGGAAAAACGACGCTGATAGACATGATAAGGGAGTATAAAAGCCTTGGCGAGGAAAATAATTCTGCAAGCCTTGGTAAGCAGATAATCATACAGTAGGAAAATTCTATCAAGTGAGGTCTAACCAACCGCCTGTGCCGAGTCCTTGAAATCGAAACGGTAACGTTAGCTTGGGAACAGCGTAAGCTGGGGGATTACTGTGATATGTTCAATGGTGACAGGAGTTCTAAATACCCTAATGCTGATGATATGGTAAGTGATGGAATACCATTTATAAATGCAGGTGACTTGGAAAATGGCACTGTTAATTTGATGACATGTAATAGGATTTCCAGAGAAAAATACAATGACCTTGGTGGAGCAAAATTACAGCGAGGAGATATTATTTATTGTCTTCGTGGAACCCTTGGAAAGAACGCATTTATCGACAACTTTGATGAAGGAACAGTAGCGTCTTCATTAGTTGCTTTGCGTCCTAAAAACATAGATGGGAAGTATCTGTATTTCATCTTAAACTCGGATATTGAGTATAGACAAAGAATCGTCAGAGATGAAGGAGCTGCACAGCCAAATCTGTCAGCAAAGAGTGTTTCGGAATATATAATTCCAGTGCCTTCAGGGGCAGAACAACAACAGGTTTCGGCATATTTTTCTAAGCTTGACCACCTCATCACCCTTCACCAGCGGAAGTGTATTTGCATTAAAAATACCCTGAATTACATGGAAATTGAGATTATCATAGCAAAGGAGACGATAAAAATGCTCGAATCAGAGTCAGCGATTGAAAAGAAACTGATAGAACAGCTTGTCTACGGAGATTCACAGTGGGTATACAGGGAGGATTTGAAAACGGAAAATGATTTATGGGCGAATTTCAAATATATCCTTGAGCAGAACAATAAAGACAGGCTGAATGGGGAATCTCTTACGGAAAGAGAGTTTGAACAGGTAAAGAACCAGCTTCAGTTTTCATCATTTTACAGGGCGGGCGAGTGGCTGGTAGGAGAGAACGGAAAAGTCCAGGTGCATGTGCAGAGGGATACGGAGCGCCTCCACCTTGTTGTAATGAACCATGAGCATATTGCGGGCGGCAGCAGTGTCTATGAGGTCATCAACCAGTACAGCGCATTAAAGACGGATGAGGACAGCAAAACTCCCGCAAGGGACAGACGGTTTGACGTGACGCTTTTAATCAATGGGCTTCCCATGATACATATCGAACTGAAAAATAAGCAGCACTCCTATATGGACGGATTCTGGCAGATTAAGAAATATATTGGGGAAGGGAAATTTACGGGCATTTTTTCGGCGGTACAGATGTTTGTCATCAGCAACGGCGTAAATACGAAATATTTTTCCGCGGCTGGTGACACAGAACTGAACCCCAAGTTTATCAGCGGCTGGCTTGATAAGGACAATAATCCGGTAACGGACTGTATGGATTTTGCAAAAAGCGTCCTCCGCATCCCGGAGGCGCACGAGATGATTGCGAAATATACCGTGTTGGATGAAGATGCAAAAAAGCTGATTCTGCTGAGGCCGTATCAGGTTCATGCGATTGAGGCAATCCGTGAAGCGTCCAAAACAGGCAGGTCAGGCTATGTGTGGCATACGACAGGTTCCGGAAAAACGCTGACATCGTACAAGGCGACAAGGAATCTGCTGATGGACATACCTGCCATTGATAAGGCTGTATTCCTGATTGACCGCAAAGATTTGGATGCCCAGACTACAATGGCGTTTCAGGCTTATGCAAATAACGATCTGGTGGATGTTGACGAAACGGACAATGTAAACGACCTGAAGAAAAAACTGAAATCGGGCGACAGGCAGGTGATTGTGACAACCATCCAAAAACTGCAAAGGCTGATTACGAAGAGGCTTCAGGAAGACACGCCGGAATACTGGAAAATACGGAACCTTAAAATCGCTTTTGTCGTGGACGAGTGTCACAGGGCGGTCACGCCGGGCATGAAAAGGGAACTGGAACGGTTTTTTGGAAAGTCCCTGTGGTTCGGATTCACCGGGACGCCCAGATTTGCGGAAAATCCATATCCGCAGATGGGGGATTTGCCGAGGACAACAGAGGAGTTGTATGGAGAAAGGCTGCATAAGTATACGATACAGAATGCGATCCATGATAATGCCGTCCTCGGATTTCAGGTGGAACACAACGGACCTAAGGACATTGCTGGCGAGACGGACAAAAACGCCTATGACAATGAGGCGCATATGCTTAATGTGCTGGATGTCATCCTGAACAGGTCTTATCATAAATTAGGGTTTCAAAATGGCAGGGGAATGACATACGAAGGACTTCTTACAACAAGTTCCATTCAGCTTGCGCAGAAATATTACGAACTGCTGGCAAAGGTAAAGAAGGGGGAAACATCCCTCGTGATAGACGAGAAAATAAATCAGGTGCTTCCGGATTTCCCCAAATTTGCTATTACCTATTCCGTTTCCGAGAACGAGGAAGGTTCCCAGGTGAACCAGCAGAAAATGCAGGCTTCCCTTGATGATTACAATGAGATGTTCGGGACGAAATATGAGCTTTCACAGATTCAGGGTTACAATGGAAACCTGAATAAGAGGCTTGCGAGGAAAGATGCCAAATTCCAAAGCAGGAGCGAGCAGCTTGATCTGGTAATTGTTGTAGACCGTCTTCTGACAGGATTTGACGCACCATGTATGTCAACTATTTTTATTGACAGGCAGCCGATGGGCCCCCATGACCTGATACAGGCTTTTTCGAGGACGAACCGTATTTATGACAAAAACAAAGCATATGGACAGATTGTGACCTTCCAGGCTCCCGTATTATTCAAAAAGTGTGTGGACGAGGCAGTAAAGCTATACTCCGCAGGAGGGACGAAGGATGCGCTGGTAGCGGAATGGGACGAAATAGAGCCTGCATTTAAAAAAGCTCTTTCGGCGCTGCGTGTTTCGGCGGAAGAACCCTCGGAAATTTCCGGGATGTCGATGAAAGAGAAGGAAGTATTTGCCAAGATGTTCCAGAATTTTGACAGGTTATTTGCCCAGATGAAGTCATTTACGAATTATGATGATGGAATGCTTGCAGGGTACGGTATTACACAGGCGGAATATGATGATTATGCGGGGCATTATTTTAATGTGCTGGAGGAAATAAAGGAGAGTAAGCCGGATAAGGAAACGGCTGGCGCTGAATCTGTGCAGATAGATTCTGATTATGAGCTGATGGCGTACAGCAGCACAAAAATAGATTATGAGTATATCATTAACCTGATCCAGAATATTGTCACGCCGGATGATGGCGAAGGGGACATCACACCCGAGGTACGGCAGAAGAAGATTGGCGAGATAAGGCAGTATGTGGAGGAACTCCGCAGGGACAACCCGAAGATTGCGGATATCATGTCTGGGCTGATTGATGAGATTGAAACGGATGCGGAAAAATATAAAGGAAAATCCATCTTAAATATCGTAGAGAATATGAAGCAGGACTGCATAGACCGAGTGATCACGGATTTCTGCCTGATATGGTATGCATCGAAGGATGACGTCATGTATGCGGCAAATCATTACAGGAACGGGGTGATACCAAATGAGAGCAGGATAAAAGCAACACTGGATTTTACCAGTTATAAGGCAGCGAAGGAAAAAACCCTTCCTAAGTTCAAATATTATGCACAGATGATGGCAGAACTTAAGAAAACGCTGGACGAGGAAATTAAACCGCTTACAGGCCATTAAATGCGGTGTTGCTTTATTCTATCCGGCTGTTTGTATCAGCGTAAGTAATTTTAGAAAATGGAGGCGGCTTATGCTAAGAGATATGAACAGTGAAACGCTTTTTTGCGAGTATTACAGACAATGGGTAGACGTATACAAGAAAGGAGCGATAAGGGAAGCTACGATGTCAAAGTACCTGATGACGCAGAGATGGGTTGAAAAGCTTGCGCCGCAACTGAAGCTGTGTGAGCTTTCGAGAACCGCCTATCAGCAGATCTTAAACGATTATGCGAAAGAGCATGAAAGGCAGACGACGCTTGATTTCCACCATCAGCTTAAGGGGGCAGTTCTTGACGCCGTTGACGAGGGGCTGATTGAGCGTGACCCGACCAGAAAGGCGATCATTAAGGGAAAGACGCCGAGAGCCAAGAAGATTAAATACTTAAACCAGTTTGAACTTCATACACTGATAGCGCATCTTGATATTAAAGAGGAAGCGAACTGGGACTGGTTTATCCTGCTTGTCGCCAAGACGGGCATGAGGTTTTCGGAGGCGCTTGCGGTAACGCCGGGAGATTTTGATTTTGCAAGGCAGACATTATCTATCAGCAAGACATGGGACTACAAAGGCGAGGGCGGTTTCCTGCCCACGAAAAACAAGTCGTCTGTGAGGAAGATACAGATCGACTGGCAGATTGTAGTTAAATTTTCGGAGCTGGTCAAAGGCCTGCCGGAAGATAAGCCTATTTTTGCCGGACGGGACAAAATCTATAATTCCACGGTAAATGATGTGCTGACAAGGCATTGCAGGGAGTGCGGCATTTCCGTGATCTCAATCCACGGGCTGCGCCATACCCATGCCTCCCTGCTGCTTTTTGCGGGAGTGACGATTGCCAGCGTTGCCCGCAGATTGGGACACGCCAGCATGACAACAACGCAGAAGACATATCTGCACATTATTCAGGAGCTTGAGAATAAGGATGTGGATTTGGTGATGAGGACATTATCAGGATTATAATATTGGGAAATCTTTAATTTTAATATGGAAATGCTTACGCTGATTTTAAGTGAAATGCAGACTGCCGCATGAAAAGGGTGTATCGTGACGAGGTGATACGGTACACTTTTTTCTATAGGAGATTTTTATAAAGTAACGAGAGGTACAACAAGCATGAAGAATGTTAATTCCCCAATTGACGGGATACCGGATGCAGACGAATTAAATAACCTGCTTCAGAACAGGATAGAATCAGGCGGAAACTATGTCAATTATATGATGAAAATTCATGATGATAAAAAGCTGATGCCGGATTTTGGTGGAACAACGCCAGATACATATGGATGTGAGCGTCTTTTTGTTGATTTTTTTATCAATGATGAGATGGGAGACGACTTTCCGCTGATTGCAAGGGATTTTTATGCCCATGAATTTGCAAACATTCCAAAATACCAGGATGTAGTGTATTTCGATATTCAGTCCGGTAATGACTGGCCGGAACTGATGTTCAACAGATTTACGCTTGGTCTGATGATGAACGCGGTGAATAACGGAAGCGAATATACGAAAGCATTGTTTTTGTATTTACATAAAACATATTACAAAAAGGAATACCGGACACTCAAAAAATTCAGTACGATGTCACTCAGTGAACTGATGGCATTGGCAAAGCCGGAAGGGATAAGACATCATTACTATGCAAATCTGTCAAGGATTCTTTGTATGGCGCCAATATATGGCATTAGGATTGGCAGGGAATGTAACATTGTATACGGAATCTTAAATGAATTCAGCAATAAATCTGGCTTAAACGGTGGGTATATGTTTGATGAGGCTGCGGATGACAGCTTTAAGGATTGCCGGACGGAAATAGATGAGCGTTTTGATCAGAAGAAATTATATTCACTTGATGCAAGGATGTCGAAATTTCTTGGAAATGTATTTCAATGGCTGGGATACAGCCCGGAATATGCAGATTGGTGTGATGAAAACGACAGAGGAGTGGAAGACCGCCTTGCCATTGTGCTGTCCATATTAAAGAAGACTTTCCCCAAAAGCAATAGAGAATATTCTGCAGAGGAGCTTACGCTTTATGGAATGATCCTTCATTGTGCAAGCGCAATGACGTGTAATTCCTCATGGCTGGCTGAAACGCTTAGGACATTGGCTTATGGAGAAGCCGGAACATTTTATTATGATGATTTTCCGCCGATGTTTCATCCGGAGGATGTGCAGGTCAAGACTGGCGGACCAGGGAATATTAAGACAGAAAGACAGGCAAAGGATTTTGAGAAATATGCCGGAACAGAGGAATGCAGATATGATGAGTCTGTGCTCATTGAGGAAGTGGATAAATTACGCCGTAAAGTCCATAAACTTGAATCGGATAACAGTAGTCTGCGTGCCAGTCTGGCTGATAAAAGAAAGCTTGAAGAGGAATCAAAAGATATCAGAAAACAACTGGAGGCATCGAACCGTGAACTGGCAGTGCTTAGAAATTATGTGTATAAATTGACAGAAAGCGATAATCCCATAACAGATAAGACGATTGAAGGCATGAAGGAAACGATTGCCGGTTGCCGGATTGTTATAGTAGGCGGACATTCAAATTGGCTGTCGAAGATGAGGAAGGAATTCCCGGACTGGATATTTGTAGATCCAAAGGCCGGTGGCTCGACAGATGTTTCGATTGTTGACAAAGCGGATTACGTCTATTTCTTTACTGATGCTATCAGCCATTCAAAATACCATCAATTCATGAATGTAATACGTGAGCGCAAAATAAACTTTGGCTATATTCATGGAGTAAATATAGAAAAGAATATCCGGGATATTTATGTGGACTTTGAAGAGGATTAGTCTGCATTTTGTGATAAGTCTGAAAATATACCCGCAGAAGTAACAAGCATGACAAGGAAATGATGGAAATATGATGCTCTGCTTCTTTATAATATAAGAAAATGCATCAGGGGGGAGCGATTGTCATATGAAATTTTTGAACTACCTCAACATTACAGAGAAATATAACGGTAAAAACGTGGAACTGAAAAAAAGAATACGGTCAGGGATAAAAGCGGCGCTGATTGTCATGTTTCTCCTGCTCTCTTTCACGAGCTGTTCTGCAAGTCCGGCGGAGAGGGGAGAGTCCTCGGAGAATAGAGACGCTGAAAACCTGGAGACGGAAGAACAATCTCAAAAAACGGACGGATTGTCCCGGGAGCCGGTGCAGGACAATGATAATCTTGAGAACAATGACATTCAGGAGGAAAAAACGGAAGCATCGGAATCGGGGGAGAAAGATATAAGTAATGGAGAAAACGACACCTTGGATGGAGAGGATCCGGATGGAGATTTGGAATCTGATCCCCCCGTTAAGGAGATTTTTATCGATAAACTGACGGAGGAAGGAAAAGGGTGGGGACTTGGCTTCGGCGAGCCGGGGACACAGCCTGTGGGAAATGCGTCTGTCCAGGAGCTGGCGCAGTATGACGCCTATTTTATGGGGAATGACAGTGATCAGGTGATCTACCTGACGTTTGACTGCGGATATGAGAACGGTAATACGGAGCCCATTCTGGATGCCTTGAAGAAGCATAGTGTGCCCGCAACCTTTTTTGTGGTGGGGCACTTTTTGGAGACAGAGCCGGAGCTGGTGAAGCGAATGGCGCAAGAGGGACATGCCGTAGGAAACCATACATGGCATCACTATGACATTGATACGCTGGATCAGGAGACCTTTCAGGCGGAACTGGAGGATGTTGCAAAGCTTTTTCAGGAGCTTACGGGAAAGGAGCTTTCTCCTTATTACCGTCCCCCGGAGGGGAAGTGCGGGATCTATAATCTAAAGATGGCGGAAGAGCTGGGGTATTCCACTATATTTTGGAGTCTGGCATATGTGGATTGGGATACGAATAACCAGCCCAGCCATGAGGCGGCATTGGACAAGCTTACCAGCCGGATTCATCCTGGGGCGGTAGTGCTTTTACACAACACCTCCCAAACAAACGGAGAGATTCTGGATGAGCTGCTTACTAAGTGGGAGGAGATGGGGTACACCTTTTCGCCGCTATCGGAATTGACGGAGAGCGGTATGTAAAAATACCCCTAAGTAGTGTCTGCTGATTAAGCTCAGCTAAGCCATCAGAAAACCATGGCTGTCATTCTTTACCTTGTGGGCATTTGAAAGCCGGAAAGCCCCCTGTTCAGGTAATCGTTAAAAGGCTTCATCACTTGGAAAAGCTCGGCGGCCTTTGCGACAAACGCATCGCCATCGCATAGTTCCTCATCCGTTATCGGGTATTCCAGATACCAGCTTTTGAACTTTAGATATTCCGCCTGCGGATGTTCCTTTTCATATCCTGCGGGAACATTCTTGAGCGCCGCTCCCCGTACCACAAAATATTTCTGGAATTCAGGCTCTCTGATAATGGCTTCTAATTCTTCACCGTTTTGAACAATATAGTCCCGTACCATTGTTGTCGCGTCCTTGAACATATCCGCAAACAGGCCGCCGCCTAAAAACGACTGGCTGCCGGGCTTTATCATAAGATAATATCCCACAGGGATCGGCAGCTTTCCCTGTGAGGAAATATGCGCGCGGAACGCCGGATTATAAGGGGATTTATCGTGGCTGAATCGGGTATCCCTCACCAGCTTAAAGGTAAGGCTTTTTGGTTCATTATGTATAACACTGTTGTCAAATTCACCGATCCGAAAAATCAGCTCCTGTACCAGGGATTCAAACGCTGCATTTGCGGCCTTATTTTCTGTTTTATGTGCGTGATACCATTCCCGATTGTTATTTTCACTTAAATCAGTCAAATATTTTAAAATAAGTTGTGTATTCACTTTTCATTCCTCCTACGCATTCGTGACAACGGAACAGGAGGCTCCGTCTAAAAACATCTGGATAAACTCTTTCAGACTTGCCGGGGATTGCCAGGTTTTGCAAAAAGCAAATTCCTGTGAAAGAACGTCGATATTTTCCATAGCTTCTTTTACTTCAATTATTTTTTTCGGGACGGCAGAAGTGAAATCCAACTGTGCAGGGTTAATTCTGTGATTTTGGATTGCATAATTCACCCTGTTTGCACATCGGCACCTTCCGCTTCCGTACTCGCCGCAGTATTCCATTAAGAAATCCGCCATTTTTCTACGGATTCTTGAAAGCCGCTGGCGGTAGGCTTCGGGGCTGACACCTAAAATATCTCCGGCAATTCGGCTGTCCACCTTGAACATTGTTCCTAAAATAAAGATACATCTGCTTTCGGGATCAAGACATTGCAGCATGACATTTGTGCAGGACAGTTTGAGTTCTTCTGCTAAAATAGATTTCTCTACATTCTGCGTCAAATCAGGCACATCGTCAATGTTTCCGTTATTAATGTCATCCCCATAAAATTCAAAGCTGAGAGGAAACTTTGCGAACACATGCTTCTGATAGTTTTTCAGATGATTTATTGCAATGCGGAATACCCAAGTAGAAAAGGCGCTTTCCCCCTTAAAAGAGGACAAGTGCGTTAGGATTTTCAGCAGAATATCCTGTGCGGCGTCCTCTGCGTCCGGGAAAGTACCGAGCATACGCAAAGATAGGTTGAACACCAAATCCTGTACGCTGAGAATCACAGTTTCCAGAGATTCTTTATCTCCGGCTGTGGCTTTTTCGATTAAAGCCGGCAGTTCTTCGTTTGTTATATTTTTCATGGCTCTTTACCTCCTATATATCATTAGACAACCGAAGAACGGCCCTGTGACATAAAATTTATATTTTTTATACACCGCTTCCATATATCGCTGCTCCACATCATCCGTCAGGCGGCGAATACGTTCCTTGATCTTTCGGACAAGAGATACTCTCTTAACTTATAGCATACTCTGAGGTTTACGATATTGTCAACAGCGCCTGTGTAAGCGGAGAGCCATATCAGGGTTATTTGGTTACTTTTCACGGGCAGGGGCCGCGAGGTATTTTCGTGCGCATTTTGCACACAAAACCCGAGACAGCACGCGCAGGGCATCATTAAATGGATATTTAATATTTGACAAATATCAAATATTATGATATATATAAAATATAGATGAGATACATGACGAAGACAACTCAACATTCGCAAGGAAGAAAAGGAGGGAGCGCCTCAATATGAGCAGAGAATTTAACTTATCCGTTCGTTCCGAGCCGTTCTGGCTTCAGGAAGCATTTACATGTATGAACTACGTCCCTATGCTGGACAGTGAGGAATGGCTGAATAAGAGCGATGGCTGGAGCAGACGGCAGAAAGAGGAATTTCTGTTTCCTTATCGCAGCTACCGGGGCTCCATGCGGACCAGGCTGCAGCCGATTATGGCACAGTTCTCTCTGTTGGCTGGATATGTGGATTCCGCTCCCCGTGAACAGGAGAGCTCAAAAAGCAGTGAACCGCCCATGATGTTATTTCTGGTAGAAATACAGCATGTGCTTGAGGCAGAGGAGCTGCCGCCTGAGGAGGAACTTGAGACGGAGCTGAATTTGGCATTTCAGAGAATGCTGGAGAGCAGTCTGCCGGATTCTCAAAAAATATCGGAGGGCGGACTGTCGGATGTGATGGCGGCACTGGAGGGATGGCAGGGGAGTGATGCGGATAAATTCAAAATGCTGCGCTTGTATTCGGAACGACGGGAAGTGATGGATCAGCTGTGGAGCTTTCAGGGATTTTGCACGGAGATAGGGCGGGAATGCCTGGAATCAGTGCAGGAGCGCTTTGATGCCTGCATGGAAGAACTGAAAAAACCAGAAACAGCCGAAAGATTGCTGGAAAGGGTGGGTATTCAGGGCGGGGAAAAATTCAGCGGCCAGATTACGCCGGTGATTCTGCCGTACAACAGATGTCGGATTGAACTCAGGACGCTGCAGGAGAATCCATGGCATTTCAAAACAAAGTTTCACATAGGGATTGAGACCTTCTATCTCCAGCGTTCCGAAGAAGAGGCTTTCTGTCAAGATGAAGGTCTTTTGGCCCGGTTGAAGGCTCTGAGTGACCTTACCCGGCTGAAAATCCTGCATCAGCTGGCGGAGCACCCCTGCTATCTTCAGGAAATGGCGAAGGCATTGGGATTAACCCCGGCTACGGTGCTTCATCATGTGAGTGTATTGATGGCAGAGAGGCTGATCGAAATACAGGTGACGACAGAGAAAAAGAAGGTGTATTATCGGATAAAAAAGCAGGGACTGGAAGAGGTGAGCCAGGGAATACTACAGCTTGCCATGACAAGGGAGGAGAGGGAAGAGCAACGGAAGCGTCAGATACAGGAAGGGCAGCAGGACCAGGGCGGCATACAATGGATCATTCAAAAATAAAGCCCTTTTGCTTATAAAAGCGCCAGTCGAAATCCCATACGTAAGCATTGGCAAAAATACGGACTGGTGCGGAACTGGAACACTAGGGAGGAATTATGTTCAGATACATGAAAAGGCATTTTATATTAGCGTTGCTGGCACTGTTCATCAGTATAATAACCCAGATTACCGCGCCCATATCCGCTGTTCTCGAGCAAAATATGATCGATTTCATCGTTCAGGGTGACATGGAAGGCTTTCGGAAAATGCTGTGGTATGTTGCCCTTATCGCTTTGACTACAGGGGTCGCATATTATTTGAAGGCGTTGACGGAAAACCGGTTTAAAGCCAGGTTTACGGAAGAACTACGCAATGACTTATATGATGGGATAATGCGTAAGGGGACCGCAGATTTTCAGGACCAGGATACGGCAGAATACATCTCCATCATAAACAATGATGTGGACACGCTGACTGCCAATTTCTCATCACCCATATGGACGTTGGCGGGCATAGGATTTTCGACAGTCTTATCGCTGAGCATCATGCTTGTGTACAGCCCATTGCTGGCTGCAGCGGCAGTCCTGTGTTCGCTGCTTTCTTTTTTGGTTCCGACGATCTTTACAAAACAGATAAAAAAGAAGCTGGTTGAGAAAACAATGTACGAAGCTGACTTGTCCGTCCGACTGAAGGAAGCGCTGAACGGTCATGACACAATTTCCGCCTTTCGTGTTTTGGACAAAATACGCATCCGGTTTTCAGAGGCAAATAGAGCTCTGGCGAATTCGTACTACAAGTTTACGCTGTTGCTGGCCGGTTTGGAGAATTGTTCTGCGGTGGTGGGGAAGATCATCAAGTTTATTACCTTTCTGATAGCAGGAGGGATGGCAATGAAAGGACAGATCAGCATTGGCACAGTCATTTTATTTGTATCGCTCTATGGTTTCTTCAGTTCGGGTATCATGCTGTTTTCGCAGTGCGTTCCTCTGCTCAGAGGCTGTAAGCCGGTCATAAGCAAGCTGACAGCCATCATAGATGGCGGGGGTGATACCTTTACGGGAAGCAGAAAACCATCTTTTTCCCATGAAATCCGTGTAACTGATTTACACTTTCAATATAAGGAAGGATTTCCTGTATTGACAGGCTGCGATCTGAGTATAAATAAAAAAGAAAAACTGGCTTTGGTAGGCGCCAGCGGCTGCGGCAAGTCTACCTTCATTAAACTGTTAAGCGGAAATTACAGCGACTATCAGGGCGGAATCTGTTATGACGGCGTTGAGTTAAGGCAGTTAGATATTCTGGAATTACGCAAAATAGTCACTGTCATCCATCAAAATACGCATATTTTTAATGACACGATACGCTACAACATATGTCTGGGCGAAGAGTTCCCGGAAGAAGATTTTGAGAATGCTTTAAGACTGAGCGGCGTGGACGGATTTCTTCCGTCCGTTACAGGCGGTGTGGACGGGCTGTGCGGCGAAGACGGGGCGAATCTGTCCGGAGGACAGAAGCAGCGGATTGCTCTGGCCAGGGCTTTGGTCCGAGGCATAGATTTTCTGATTCTTGATGAGGGCGTGTCCGCCATTGACGTGGAATCCGCCAATGCGATAGAGCAGGATTTGTTGGACATGGAAAATCTGACTCTGCTGACCATAACCCACCGGATTAAGGACGGATTGTTGGGGGATTATGACCGGGTTTTAACCATGGACGAGGGCAGGGTGACAGAGATAAAATGATACATACCTGCCAGTTCTTCCATACACTGGCAGGAACCGAGCGCCTTTAACTTAAAAATAGTTGCAGATTTTCTGCACCAGCGGTAAAATACACTCAAGAATCCAGCCGCTGCGCGTCTGCCGCGCTGTCGCGCTTGATAATCTGCTTCGCAGATTAGATTCTTTCGTTACCGCGGCTTGAAAATCAAATGTCTGCTTTGCAGCCGCTTGATTTTCTGCACCAGCGGTAAAATACACTCAAGAATCCAGCCGCTGCGCGTCTGCCGCGCTGTCGCGCTTGGTAATCTGCTTCGCAGATCGTGAGAAGTATGGAGGTAGCTTATGCTGTTGATTCAAAACGGATATATGATAGACCCCAGGTCCGGCAGAGAGGGGCAGTACGACATCCTGATTGACGGAAATACCATAGCAAGGATTGGGAAGGGAATTGAGAAACCAGCAGAAAATTGCAGGGTGATTGATGCCAAAGGGCTTGTGGCAGCTCCGGGGCTGGTGGATGTACATGTGCATTTTCGGGATCCCGGATATCCTCTGAAGGAGGATATCATGACCGGCGCAGCTGCGGCGGCAAAGGGTGGATTCACTACTGTGGTGATGATGGCGAACACCAGGCCGGTGATCGATAACGTGGAGACCCTGGATTATGTGCTGAAACGGGGACGGGAGACGGGGATCCATGTAAAGTCCTGCGCCAATGTAACCTTGGGAATGGGCGGCAGACAGCTTGTTCCTATGAAGGAGCTGGCGGCAGCAGGGGCGGCAGGCTTTACTGACGACGGAATTCCTCTTTTGGAGGAACGGATCGTAAGAGAGGCTATGGAAGAGGCGGTTCGACTGGACATGCCGGTGAGCCTTCATGAGGAGGATCCCGGATTGATCGGCAATAATGGCATTAACCGGGGAAAGGCCAGCGAATACTTTGGTATCAGCGGTTCTCCCAGAGAGGCCGAGATCAGGCTGACAGAGCGTGATCTGCAGCTGGCGCTGGAGACGGGAGCCCGTGTCTGCATTCAGCACATCAGTGCCAGAGAGTCTGTGGAGCTGGTGAGGCAGGCCAAAGAAAGAGGCGGGGATGTCCATGCGGAAGCCACGCCCCATCATTTTACATTGACAGAGGAAGCGGCCGTCCAATATGGCACTTTGGCAAAAATGAATCCGCCCCTGAGGGAGGAGGCGGACAGGCAGGAAATCATACGGGGTCTGGCAGACGGCACCATAGATATGATAGCTACGGACCATGCGCCTCATACAGCAGAGGAAAAAGCACGTTCCATCACGGAGGCGCCAAGCGGAATTATCGGCCTGGAGACAGCCCTGGCTTTGGGGATCACAGAGCTGGTGGATAAGGGATATCTTTCCATGAGAAAGCTGCTGGAGCTGATGAGCACCAACCCTGCGGCTTTGTATCACCTGGATGCAGGGTATTTGGAGGAGGGCGGTCCGGCTGACATAGTGCTGCTGGACCCTTCTGCGGAATTTGTTCCCGCAGTATATGCCTCCAGATCCTGCAATACACCATTTACAGGATGGAAGCTGAAGGGAGCAGTCAGGGCCACGATCTGCAAGGGAAAGCCCGTGTACGAAAGCCGGGCTTGCGGCTTACAGACAGATGAAACGGACAGGGAGGAAGCAGGATGAAGAAAAAGGAGATTGCATTGGTGCTTTCCCAGAAGGAGATTGCACCCCGGATTTATGATATGTGGATACAGACGCAGCTGGCCGGGCAGGCAAGGCCGGGGCAGTTTATCTGTGTCTACCCCAGGGACAGGGCGACCCTGCTTCCCAGACCCATCAGCGTATGCGAAGTGAACCGGAGCCGGGATGCGCTGCGGATCGTTTACCGGGTAGCGGGGGCCGGAACAGAGGAATTTTCTCATTACAAGGCTCAGGATCCCATTGCCGTAATGGGAACGCTGGGAAATGGTTTTCCTGTGGAGGAGGCTGTGGGAAAAACGGTTTTTCTCATAGGCGGAGGTATTGGGATTCCTCCTATTTTGGAGCTGGCAAAGGAGATGGATGCCAAAAAGCAGATCCTGCTGGGGTATCGGGACGGCAATACCTTTTTGCGGGAAGAGCTGGAGAAATACGGGAGGGTCTATGTGGCGGCGGAGGATGGCAGTGTGGGCACCAGAGGTAATGTGCTGGATGCGGCTGCCAAAAACTGCCTGGAGGCGGAGATGATCTTTGCCTGCGGGCCCATGCCCATGCTTCGGGCGGTAAAGCACTATGCAGGCGAAAAAGGGATCAAGGCTTATATTTCCCTGGAGGAGCATATGGCCTGCGGTGTGGGGGCATGCCTTGGATGCGTGGTAAAGACAAAAAATCTGGATTCTCATTCTCATGTGCACAATGCCCGTATCTGTACGGAAGGGCCGGTGTTTCTGGCAGACGATGTGGAAATATGAAACAGCCTGGAGGCGGTATGCGAATGGCGCGGGTATGAACGATAACGTATGAGGGAAGGCGTGAGAGTGTTTGCCGCAGTGCCGGCTTGATAAAGCTTGGAAAGCAGAAATAGGAGCTTGAAAAGCAGATAATTAGGAGGATAATTCGATGAACACACAGGTGACCATAGCAGGGGTGACCTTTCAAAACCCCGTTATGACAGCATCGGGAACCTTCGGGTCCGGGATGGAGTATTCGGAATTTGTCGATTTGAACAGACTTGGAGCAGTAGTCACCAAGGGGGTGGCCAATGTTCCCTGGCCAGGAAACCCTGTGCCCCGGGTGGCGGAGGTTTACGGGGGAATGCTGAACGCTATTGGACTGCAGAATCCGGGAATTCAGGTATTTATGGAGAGAGATATCCCTTTTCTGAAGCAGTTTCATACCAAGATTATCGTTAATGTCTGCGGAAAGACTGTGGAGGATTATGTTGATGTGGTGGAAAGACTGGGGGAGGAGGACGCCGTATCCATGCTGGAGATTAATGTATCCTGCCCCAATGTGAAGGAAGGCGCCATTGCCTTCGGCCAGAAGGCGGATGCGCTGTACCATATTACCCAGGAGATCAAAAAGCATGCGAAACAGCCGGTTATTATGAAGCTGAGCCCTAATGTGACGGATATCACGGAGATGGCCAGGGCAGCGGAAGCCGCAGGAGCAGATGCCCTGTCGATGATCAATACCATTACCGGTATGAAAATCGATGTGCACAGACGCAGCTTTGCAATTGCCAACAAGACCGGCGGAATGAGCGGCCCGGCCATAAAGCCTGTGGCCGTACGTATGGTTTATCAGGCGGCTCATGCGGTGAAGATTCCCATTATCGGCATGGGAGGGATTTCCACGGGAGAGGATGCCGTGGAATTTCTGCTGGCAGGAGCCAGTGCAGTCAGTGTAGGAGCCATGAATTTTGCGGATCCCTGTGCCACGATCCGGGTGCTGGAGGAGATAGAGTCTTATATGAAGCGATATGAAATCCATGAAATTACGGAGCTGATCGGAGCGGTGCAGGGGTAAAACAACGGCGCATAAACATGCCGGTACCTTCATATATATACTTATACAGGTATATTTATGGAGGTATTTTTGTGGAACTGATTAAGAGAAATATACATATGGACCGTCTCCGGGCAGAGGCAGTCACCCAGTTTACTCTGGAGGATGATGTGAACATACCGGAGAATAAGCCTGATGTAAATGCACTGAATCTGGAAAAGGCAGAGCTGATCATTGATGAGATCAAACCGGGCACGGACTCTGTCACAGTGCGGGGGAGGATGGCCTATGTAGTGCTGTATCACACGGTGGAGGAGGGCAGCAGCCTGGTGGTGCTGGAGGGAAAGCTTTCCTTTGACGAAAAGATCAATCTCCGGGGAGCCATGCCCACGGACAGTGTGACCGTGGAAGGGGAGGTGGAGGATCTTACCATAAGTATGATCAATTCCAGAAAGCTGAATGTACAGTCGCTGGTCACACTCAGCGCCCAGGTGGAGGAAATCTACGACGAGGAGGCTCCGGTTGCCGTCCATGGGGACGAAAAAACGGAATACAGGAAGATGCCGCTGGAGCTGGCCCAAATCGCAATCAGCAAAAACGATATTTTTCGCCTGAAGGAGGAGATCACCCTTCCCTCCAATTATCCGAACATTTTCCAGATTCTGTGGGACAACGTGTCCCTGGGAGATGTGGAGTTTAAGGTGATGGAAGAAAAGCTCACCATTTCCGGTGATGTGCACCTCTTTGTGCTGTACGAGGGAGAAGGTGAGGATCACCCGGTTCGGTCCTTTGAGACCACGATTCCCTTCAGCGGCATTTTGGAGTGCCATGGCTGCAGGGAAGGGATGCTGCCGGATATTCGTTATCGGCTGGGACAGAAGGAAATTTCCATCAGACCGGACTTTGACGGTGAGGAGCGGTGCGTCGGGCTTGAGATGGTGCTGGATATTGTGATCCGCATTTATGAGGAGGAAAAGCTGGAGATTATTTCCGATATTTACGGTGTCTCCAATGAAGTCAAAACAGTGACTCATAAGGCTTCGCTGCGAAGGCTTTTGTCCAGGGTTACCGGGAAAACAAAGGTAACAGACCATGTTCATGTGACGGGAGGAAGCGTTCTTCAGCTGCTTCACAGCGAGGGATGCGTCTCTCTGGAACAGCAGGAGGTGGTGGAAAACGGTATTTTGCTGCAGGGCAGCCTTCAGGTGAAGGTCATGTATATTTCAGGGGAGGATGATGCGCCCTATGGCTGTACCCAGGCCCAGATCCCATATCATTATACCCTGGAGATTCCCGAAATTGCACCGGAGGATATGGGAAAGGTACATGCTGAGGTGGAGCAGCTTCAGGTGACAATGCTGGACGGTGAGGAGATGGACGTGAAGGCGGTGCTGTGCTTCTCTACGGTGGTGTTCAAAAGTGTACCTGTGGAGCTGATCAGCCAGGTGACTGTAAGCGAGCTGGACAGCGGAAAGATGAGCAGTCTTCCGGGAATGGTGGTCTATGTGGTGAAGGACGGGGATAATCTGTGGAATATCGGCAAAAAGTATTATGTGCCGGTGGATTCCCTTCGGGAGATGAACAGTTTGGACAGTGATGAATTGAAAGCGGGTCAGAAACTGCTGATCGTAAAAGGCAGTTAACCGAGAAGGCTTCCGCCCGGTTCGGGCGGAAGCCTTCATCTATAAACAAAAGGGGAAATGATCTTATCTGGTCTATACCTGCGTAGGGTCTTCCGTGACAGTAGTCTTCTTTGCGGCTTCAGCCATATCGTCAAAACCCTTCATGACTGCATCGTAAGTACGCTGGGAAATATCAGGAAGAGAACCGCCCCAGGTCTTTTCCGCCTGCTTATAGCCTTTTTCAAAAGCCGCACGCATATCTTCGATCTTGTCAGGATCGCCGCCGGTCAGAGCCGTTGCGAAATCCAGAATCCGGCCGGAGGTCTGTTTTACTCCCCAGTAGCCATCCTCTGCAATATCCGCCTGAGCCTGCATCTTTGTGGCGGGATCGACGGTAAAGTTACCCTCCCTCAGGAAGGACCAGATATCATTTGCATTGCCGTAGGCTTTGGCCTGGCCTGCCATCATTTTTTCTACCAGGCTGCGAAGCTGCTGAGTGCGGGCCTCGGCGTCCGCCTTCAGCTTATTGATCAGATTTGTGTCGGGGGTATAGGTCTTTTTGGTTGTAGAAGCAGTCTCCTTGGACGGCTCATATACCACACCGGATCCGGTACCCTTGTCTTCTGTCTTGACACCCGCGGTGCCGGTACTCTCTGTCTTGACCTTTTCAGCAGCCGCAGTATCTGTCTTGATTTCTGTAGAATAATTGTAGGCTGTTACAGCCTCGTTTGATGTAACTCCGTTTACACTCATAGCATCACTCCTTCTGACGAAAATTCGCCTGTTTCTGCCCGTGAATCGGGCGCATCATCCATGATCTCTACCTTTTTTATCGGCAGGCCGGGCAGAGAAATTTAGCCTGATTGGAGGCAATTTTGTATTTTTATGGAAATAAATCGCGTGTTAACGGGAAAACCATCTGCTGACAGCAGATATTCCGCCTCAATATGGATTTTATCTTCGGTGCGGTTCACATTCAAATATCGGGTCTCTGTCTCCAAAAGCAATGCACCCCAGGGAGTGACATAATCTGTCCGGTGCCGCTGTCCCGGCACAAATACCATACGGGCAGTAATCTCTCCTTTTTTGGTAAGCTCCAGCACCGAATTCCGCAGGCGGATAATATTTTTTACAGGAGTGTGCTGCCGGCTGTCCGGGTCTGAAGGCTCATCATACAGGATATAAAACCCATCCTCCCGCTGATAGAATTCACCCAATGCGGCGACGGTCTCATCAATCCCGGGAGGACAATTTTGGCTATAGGACGGAAGGTTTTTATCCCGGCAGCAGCCGGTCACAGTTATGTATACATGCTTTGTCAATTCAATATTCCTCAATGTTGACGGCTTTAGCGGAAAGAATTCCGTATTTGATAATGGAATTTGCAAAACGCAGAAATTTTTCCGCCTTATCGCTGACATAAAACTGATAACAATTGCTGCCAAGTCCCGGGGGAGTCTGACTTAACATATCCATCTGCCCCAGCAGCTCTTTTAGTTCCCGGGCTGTCTCATAGGCGGGATTTACCAGGGTGACCCTTTCTCCCATGATTCTGGAAAGGGTGGAACGAATCAGCGGATAGTGGGTGCAGCCCAGGATCAGGGTGTCAATATCGATGTCGATCAGCTCTGCCAGATAGCGGCGGGCGATCTCATCGGTCACAGGATCTACCAGCAGCCCTTCCTCCACCAGAGGAACAAACAGCGGACAGGCCTTGCCGTATACGGTTACCTCCCGGTTCAGTTCCCTGAGAAATTTGGCATAGATATGGCTTCCGATGGTGGCCTCTGTGGCGATCACACCAATGCGTCCGTTCCTGGTGGTTTGGGCGGCGACCCTGGCTCCGGGCTTTACCACGCCTATGATAGGAATATCGCTTTCCTCCTCCAGAATATCCATGGCGTAGGCGCTTGCGGTGTTACAGGCGACTACGATAGTCTTAACCTGAAAGGTTCGCAGAAAGCGGACAATCTGCTCGGAAAAACGTGTTACGGTTTCCTGTGATTTACTTCCGTAGGGAACCCGCGCGGTATCCCCAAAGTAAATGATTCGTTCATTTGGGATCTGCCGCATAATTTCACGGACTACAGTGAGCCCGCCCACACCGGAATCAAAAACCCCGATGGGCGCGTCTCTCCGCATCAGCTCCTTATTGATTTCCATGTTGAAAAGCCTCCCACAAGCTTTGCAGGCTGGTCAGCAGTTTGCTTCGAAAATGAATTTTGTCCGGATCAGCTTCCAGAAGCTCCAGATACAGGTCATCGTCAAAGCTCCACTCCGACGGCAGGAGCTGTTCCCGTCCCTCCTGATCAATATAAATCACCTTTACGGTATCGGGAGTCAGAGCCAGCTCGGGATAGAGCAGCCCCCACCAGCCAAGTGCTGCGCACATGCCTGCTATAATACGAAATTTAGTCCACTTCTTTTCCATAGACAATAACCTCACTTTCTGTCAGATAGATTATTGCCGGAAATATGTGGTCTATACCGGTTTATTTACTTTTGTTCTTTTGCCTTTCCAGGCGGATCTGCTGAATAATTGCCTTTTCCTGATTGTCGATATGGACCTTTGCGGCATGGGCCGCTGTGGCCTTATCCTTGTTCAGGATGCTCTGATAAATAATTTTATGCTCCTCCACCAGCCTTTCATGCTGGCTGGAATCCTTAATATATTCGAAACGATACCGGTACATCTGCTGGGACAGATCGTTTATCAGCTGTAGAAGCCGTTGATTGCCGGTGGCCTGCACGATGATATCGTGGAGCGCCACATCTGCCTGAGCAATTTTTCGGGAATCCTTTGTTTTCACTGCGTTTTCAAAATGCCGGCAGGCCAGCTCCAGATTTTTAAGCTCTTCCTCGGTGATCCGGTCACAGGCCAGCTCCGCACAAAAAGCGTCTAGAGCACGCCGCACCTCCAGCACATCGGCCATGCTTTTTTCTGTAATTTGTGCCACCACTGCGCCCCGGCGGGGGATCATGGTGACTAATCCTTCCAGTTCGAGCCTGCGGATAGCCTCCCGGATGGGAGTACGGCTGACCCCCATTTTATCCGCCAGATGGATCTCCATAAGGCGCTCGCCGGGTTTAAGCTCGCCGGTGAGAATGGCCTGGCGCAGGGTGTTCAGGACAACATCCCGGAGGGGCAGGAAATCGTTGATATTCGTTTGAAAGGTATGTTCCATTTTGGTATCCTTGCCTTTCTTCAGACTGCAATTTCAAGGGAAAAGTCAGACCGGTTCGGTGAGAAAGACCTGTCTGGCAAGGCCGTCTTTTTGTAACTGCTCCAGGGCAGACAGCGCGGCCTGCGGATCTGTGAATATTCCGAATACCGTGGGCCCGCTGCCGCTCATGAGGCTGCCTTCCGCACCCAGCTTTAGCATCCTGTTTTTGAGAGTACTGATAACAGGGTGTGCAGGGACGGTGACTGCCTCCAGTACATTGGCCATGCGGCACAGAATCCCCGGCAGGTCTCCCGCCCTGACTGCGGCCTCCATTCCGTCAATATCCGGGTGGCAGGGAATGCCCCGGGCGTCCAAATGCTCGTAAACATATCGGGTGGAAACACTGATATCCGGCTTGGCTGCCAGGATCCGGCATGCAGGAATAGGAGGAAGAGGGGTCAGCTTTTCGCCAATGCCTTCTGCCAGTGCGGTTCCGCCCAGAATGCAGTAGGGTACATCGGCGCCGATGGATACGCCGTATTCCATCAGTTGTGACAGCGGAGCGTCCAGATCGAAAAGCCGGTTCATGCCCTTCATGACGGCGGCGGCATCGGCGCTTCCGCCTGCCATGCCGGCAGCAATGGGAATATTTTTCTGTAAATGAATGCGGACGCCGCCGGAAATCCGGTATTTTTCCAGCATCAGCCGGGCGGCTCTGCAGGCCAGGTTACTCTCGTCCGCAGGAAGCTCTTCCGAGTCGGTGGTAAATGTGACGCCGTGCCCGGCTTTTTCCAGAAGCAGCTCGTCTCGGATTCCGATACTCTGCATGATCATTTTTACCTGATGATAGCCGTCGGGAAGTCGTTTTACCACATCCAGTCCCAGGTTGATCTTGGCATATGCTGTTATTTGATATTCATTCATTTTCTGTCCCTGTGTCAAAAACCGGGGAAAGTTTCCCCGGCTTTTCATGCGATTGTTGAGTATTTACATTGCTGTTCAACGTTACTGTCAGCCGGGCTGCGGCTGTGAGCGGAAGGGCTGCCTTCCGCTGAAAATGAGCCGGGCGGCAGTTGAATTTATTTCAGCGGTTTTGCTCCGGCCTTTTCCTGGGCGGATTCCAGCAGGCGGCGGAAGCGCCCCTTCTTTTTTGCGGGAGCGGCTTCCTGCTTGCCGTGCAGGCCCTTCACCCCCAGAACATAGATGCCGCTGACCACGGCCTTGACCTCTTTTTTCACGGGCACCGATTCAAAAATTTTTTCGTCGCAGATCAGAGACATAATCTGGGGGCCTACTTTGGCTTTGATAATGGGCAGCTTGGAGCCGCGCATGAGCTTGGGGGTCTGATCCAGAACTGCCTGGGGCAGGCCTGAATTTTTCAGTTTCATCCGCTTTTTGTCAATGATCAGCATGGAGATGGTCTGCTTGTTGGCCTCCATCATTTCCTGCTGCTGGGCCTGTTTTTTCTGGGCCTTTTTTCCAAGAAAATATAATGCCGCGATGGCGGCGATCAATATGACTGCAATTACGATCAGGGTGATCATCCATGGTTGCATATCCGGTAAACCTCCTACTTTTTGTCAATTTTATTCTAACACATATGTGTGTGGATAAGCAATAAGAGATTTATTAATGAAGGCACAAGACGTTACTATTTACAGCCACAAGACTTAACAATTCAGCCATGCGGCAAATCACGCATGATTTTGCCCATACTGTGGCATGATTGAAGAGACAGTATATGGAAAAGCAGCATTATCAATTTGGATAGACAGCAATTAAAAAGAACATGGAGATACTTATGGAAAATGTGATGGAGGCCGCCTGGAAGGTGCTGGCGGCGGTTACCGGAAGCTTGTTTTTCTGGAATATGATTTTTGCAATTATCATTGTTTTCTTTGAGAGGCGGGATCCCAAGAGTGTGTGGGCCTGGCTCCTTTTGCTGTTTTTTCTGCCGGGAGCCGGATTTATTTTTTATTTGTTTCTGGGAGGGGACATGCGTAAGAGAAGAATGTTCCGCGCGAAGGAGCTGGAGGAGGATCTGGGGCAGATGCTCCGGTATCAGCAGGACCAGATCAGAAGCAGGCCCCCGGAGGAGCAGGAGGATATTGCCGGTTACATGGATCTGGTGATGTACAATCTGAAGACGGCCTCCGCCATGCTGCTGGGCGGAAACGATGTGGATATTTTTACGGATGGAAACAGGAAATTTGAGGCCCTGTTGGCGGATCTGGAATCCGCACAGTATTTTATTAATTTTCAATACTATATTATTCGGGATGATGTGCTGTTTCATCGGATCGCGGAGGTGTTGGAAAGGAAGGCAGCTCAGGGGGTGGAGGTCCGCATCCTGTTTGATGGGATGGGCTGCAGAGGGGTCAGGGGCAGCTGCTGGAAACGGCTTCGGCAGGCAGGCATCGGAACTGCGGAATTTTTTCCGGCCTTTTTGGGGCGATTTCAGCTGCGCGTCAATTATCGTAATCACCGCAAGATCGTGGTTATAGACAACCGGGTGGCATATGTGGGCGGATTCAATGTGGGGAAGGAATATATCGATCTGGATGAAAAATTAGGGCATTGGCGTGACACCCATCTGCGCATTCGAGGCAACGGAGTCATGGGGCTGCAGATGCGGTTTATACTGGATTGGAATTATGCGTCCGGGGAAAATCTGCTGTGCAGCCGTCTTATGTTTCCGGAGCCTGATCCGGGCATCAGGGATTTCTGCAGATTGCAGATTATCAGCAGCGGCCCGGACAATTCCCTTGAGCAGATCAGAGACAATTATCTCAGACTGATTACCCGGGCCAAACGAAGAGTCTGTATTCAGACACCGTATTTTATTCCCGATGAGCCGGTGCTGAATGCGCTGCTGATCGCTGTGCGCTCAGGCATAGAGGTGAATCTGATGATTCCCTGCAAGCCGGATCATCCGTTTGTGTATTGGGCCACCTATTCTTATGCGGGCCAGCTGGTTGGCGCAGGTGCCCGCTGCTATGCCTATTGCAACGGCTTTCTTCACAGCAAGGGCATTATTGTGGACGGAGAGGTGTTCTGCTACGGAACAGCCAATATGGACATCCGAAGCTTTGCCCTGAATTTTGAGGTGAACGCCATAGTTTACAGCCCAAAGAAAGCGGAGGAGATGGAACGAATCTTTTGGGAAGATGTGAAGGAATGCCGGCAGATCTCCATGGACGTGTACGCAGCCAGGCCGCTGAAAATACGCATCAGGGAGCAGATGTGCAGACTGCTGTCGCCGCTGTTGTAGCACAGGGGCCGCTGTTCACAGGGCAGGGTATTTTGCTCATCAAAAAATATGCAGGGGGCTTTTAAAAAGAAAGCAACTGTGGTATAAATGTAAAGAGTATACGCCGCGCTTCGGCGCAGAGAGCCCTAAGCGGGCAGGAGGGTATAGTACATTATATGAAAAAATGGACGATGGTTTTGCCGGTCCTGCTGGCAGCGGCTTTTCTTTCAGCCGGATGCGGCAGCAGGGTAGATGTGCCTCTGAATCAGATGGAGGTGGAAAGATATGTGACCCTGGGAGATTACAACAATCTCAGTGTGTCCGTGGCTCCGGCCTCCGTGGACGAAGAGGAATTGGAGCAGCTGCTGCGCAGTGTTTACAGCGCCCATGTAACGGCCCAGTCCGGCGGGGTGACGGACCGCCCGGTGGAACAGGGCGATACGGTGGTCATGGACTATGAGGGAAAAAAGGACGGGGTTGCCTTTGATGGAGGCACGGCCCAGAACGCCAGCCTTACCATCGGAAGCGGCCGGTTTATCCCCGGATTTGAAGATGGACTTATAGGCGTGATGCCCGGAGAGACGGTGGATTTGAAGCTTTCTTTTCCTGAGGGGTATGGAAATGCGGAGCTGGCGGGGCAGGCGGTGGTATTTACCGTCACCGTGCACTTTATTGTTCCCACACAGATGGAGGATGCCGTGGTGGCGGGAATGGGCATAGAAGGTGTGGATACCGTGGAGGGCCTGCGGCAGTATGCTTATGATTATCTTTATGAAAATGCCAATACCAATTATCATTACAGTCTGCAGGATGCCATCGTGGGAGCGCTGCTGGAGCAGAGCAGCTTTGAAAATATTCCGGAGGAAATGGTGGAGGAGTACCGGCAGAAGATGCAGGACAATCTGGAGACTGCAGCAGCGTCCTACGGAATTTCGGCGGACTCCTATGCTCTCTACAACTATGGAATGAATTGTGAGGATATGGTAAACACCTATGCGGAGGACTCTCTGCGCCAGAATCTGGCCATGCAGGCCATAGCCAATGCCGAGGGGCTTACTGTGGGGGATGAGGAGCTTCAGGAGCTTCTCCTGGAATATGCTGTGAGGGCGGGCTTTGAAACCGTGGAAGAGTTTATCGGGGAGGACTCCCTGGAGGATTATCGGGATTATTTTATGAATGAAAAGGTGATGGACTATCTCATAGAGAAAGTGAAAACGGAATAGAAGGGAATTCGGAGCTTGTACAGATCACACAGAGAGGAGAGACAAAACATGGAATTGACAGACATCAGGGTACTTTATCGGGAAAGGGAGAGCTATATCGGGAAGGAGGTGACCGTGGGAGGCTGGGTCAGGAGCAACAGAGACTCTAAAAATTTCGGCTTCCTTGTGATCAACGACGGTACCTTTTTTGAGCCTTTGCAGGTAGTCTACGGAGAGGGACTGGAAAATTTTCAGGAACTTCGCAGGATCAATGTGGGAGCGGCGCTGGTGATCACCGGCACCATTGTGGAGACGCCGGGGGCGAAGCAGCCCTTTGAGATGCAGGCGGCACAAATTATGGTAGAAGGCCCCTCGGGCGCAGATTATCCTTTACAGAAAAAGAGGCACAGCTTTGAATACCTGCGGACCATCTCTCATCTGCGTCCCAGAACCAACACCTTTCAGGCGGTGTTCCGGGTGCGTTCGCTGATCGCATATGCCATCCACAGCTTTTTTATGGAGAGAGGCTTTGTGTATGTGCACACGCCTCTGATTACGGGCAGTGACTGTGAGGGAGCAGGGGAAATGTTTCAGGTAACCACGCTGGATCTGGATAAGGTGCCCAGAAAAGAGGACGGGAGTGTGGATTTTGCCCAGGACTTTTTCGGAAAGGCGGCAAATCTTACCGTCAGCGGTCAGCTGAACGGAGAGACCTTCGCCTTTGCTTTTAAAAATATATATACCTTCGGTCCCACCTTCCGGGCGGAAAATTCCAACACCACGCGCCATGCGGCGGAATTTTGGATGATCGAGCCGGAGATGGCCTTTGCGGATCTGAAGGACGATATGCTGCTGGCCGAGGGGATGCTGAAATATATTATACGCTATGTGCTGGAAAATGCGCCGGAGGAGATGGCGTTTTTCAACCAGTTTGTGGATAAGGGACTGATCGAACGTCTGCAGCATGTGGCGGATTCCGATTTTGCCCATGTGACCTATACGGAGGCGGTGGAGATTTTGCAGAAGCACAATGATGCCTTTGAGTATAAGGTTTCCTGGGGCTGCGATTTGCAGACAGAGCATGAGAGATACCTGACGGAGGAGGTGTTTAAGCGCCCTGTATTCGTCACGGATTATCCTAAGGAAATCAAGGCGTTTTACATGAAGCTGAATGAGGATGGGAAGACTGTGGCGGCCATGGACTGCCTGGTGCCCGGCATCGGTGAGATTATCGGAGGCAGTCAGAGGGAAGACAAGCTGGAAGTGCTTGAAAAGCGGATGGATGAGCTGGGCCTGAACAAGGAGGACTACAGCTTTTACCTGGATCTGCGCAGGTACGGCTCTGCCCGGCATGCGGGCTTTGGCCTGGGCTTTGAACGGTGCGTCATGTATCTTACGGGCATGGGCAATATCCGCGACGTAATCCCCTTCCCCCGGACTGTGAAAAACTGTGAGCTGTAATGAAACACGGATGAAGGTTTGCCTTAAAATCTTAAGGTTTTCGGGGGTTATCATATCCCGGAAAGTGTGATATGCTTTTTGCATGAATAAAAGAAGAAAATATTTTATTAATTTCATATTAATTCTCAGCATAGCGGCAGCGGCGGACCCTGCGGCGTACGGCCCTCTTACGGTGAAGGCAGGATCCATTTCGGATATCCAGGGGCAGATTGACGCTCATCAGCGGGAGCTGGAGCGCATTTACAGCCAGATCAGTGAAATGGAGGAGGAACAGGATCTGCGTCTGGAGGAAATGGAGGACCTGAACGCCGAGATTATCAACACCATGACCAGCATCGGCCTGAAGGAGGAGGAGATTGCCGCCAAGGAGGAAGAAATCGCCGCCAAGGAGGCGCAGATTGAAGATAAGCGTCTTCAGATCCAGCAGACGGAGGCGGAGTATGAGGCGGCCAGGGAGCGTGAGGAAGCCCAGCGCCAGAGCATGGCTGTCAGCACCCGTCTGCTCTATGAGCAGGGAGAGACCAGCTACCTGGAGGCCATTGTGGAGGGCAAGGGACTGTCAGGGATCCTGAACCGGATGGACTATATTGAAAGGATCTACGCATACAGCAAGGCCAGGCTGGAAGAATATATGGAGACCAAGGAACAGGTTCTTCAGCTGTGGAATCAATTGGAGGAAGAAAAGACAGGACTGGAAGCGGACCGGCAGCAGCTGGAGGAAGACCGGCGGCTGTTGGAGGCGGACCGGACCGAGCTGCAGGATCTGAAATCCAATCTGGATATCCAGATGGAGAGAAAGAAACAGGAATCGGCTGATTTTGAGGCCGAGATCGGAAAGGCACGGCAGGCTGCAGCAGTGGCAAAGAAGCTTTTGCAGCAGGAGCAGCAGAGGCTGAAGCAGCTGCAGGAAGCGCAGAAGCCGGTGCAGAATGCCGCCAATGCCACTTATACCACTACGGATTATACGTCAATCATTGAAAATTCCTCCGGAAGCGATCTGGGTAAAAAGGTGGCTAAATACGCCTGCCAGTTTATCGGAAACCCCTACGTGTCGGGAGGCACAAGCCTGACCAACGGTGCCGACTGTTCCGGCTTTACCTACAGGGTCTATCAGGATTTTCAGTACAGTCTGCCCCGGACCTCCTACCAGCAGAGGAGTGCAGGAACGGGAGTGGATTATGACAGTGCGCAGCCCGGAGATTTGATCTGCTATGAAGGGCATGTTGGCATCTATATTGGCGGAGGGCTGATCGTTCATGCCAGTACTTCCAAGACAGGAATCAAGGTCAGCAGAGCGCAGTACAAGACAATATTATCGGTGAGACGCATTATATAGCCGGGAAGTGAAAGGAAGAGACATGTTACGGATTGGATGTCATTTATCTTCATCAAAGGGTTTTCTCGCCATGGCAAAGACGGCGGAGTCCATAGGGGCTTCCGCCTTCCAGTTTTTTACCAGAAATCCCAGAGGCGGGGCCGCAAAACAGTGGCAGGAAGCGGATGTGAATGCCATGCTGGCATATTTTGAAGGATCGGGGGTGGGGATGCCCCTGGCCCATGCGCCCTACACGCTGAATGCCTGTGCCGGGGAAGAAAAGACCAGGAACTTTGCTTTGGAGGCCATGGCGGAGGATCTGAGGAAGCTGGAGATGATTCCCGGGGCCATGTACAATTTCCACCCGGGAAGCCATGTGGGGCAGGGGGATGAAAAGGGAATCGAGCTCATTGCCGACACGCTGAACCGCACTCTTTGGAAGGACCAGCAGACGATAGTGCTGCTGGAAACCATGGCGGGCAAGGGAAGCGAGGTGGGGCGAAGCTTTGAGCAGCTTCGGGCGATCATGGACAGAACTGCGCTTCAGGAGAAGCTGGGGGTCTGCCTGGACACCTGTCATGTGTGGGACGCGGGGTATGATATCGTGGACGACCTGGAGGGCGTGCTGGAGGAGTTTGATTGCATCATAGGACTGAACCGCCTTAAGGCCATTCATCTGAACGACTCCATGAATGCCCGGGGAAGCCGGAAGGACAGACATGAAAAAATCGGGCAGGGGCATATTGGCCTGGAGGCCTTTGAAAGGATCGTAAACCATCCCAGACTTAAAGGGCTGCCCTTTTATCTGGAGACGCCCAACGAGCTGGAGGGGTATCAGGCGGAGATTGCCATGCTGCGGAATATGTGCTGCGGTCAGGATGCGGAGGTATCGATGTGAAGATAATTATTGCCGGTGACGGGAAGATGGGAGCCACGCTGACCCGCCAGCTGTCCGCGGAGGGGGACGATCTGACGCTGATCGATTCCAATCCCAAGGTGCTGGAGTCCAGCGAAGAGCGTTATGACGTGATGGTGGTGCAGGGAAACTGTGCTTCCATGGAGACATTGTCCCAGGCGGGAGTCAGAGAGGCCGATCTTTTGATCGCTATGGCCGGAGCCGATGAGATCAACCTTTTGTGCTGTGTGACGGCCCACAGCATGAATCCCAATATTCATACCATTGCCAGAGTGCGGAATCCGGAATATACGGATCAGGTTTATAAGATGAGAGAGATGTTCGCCCTGTCTCTGACCGTGAATCCGGAGAGGCAGGCGGCTTCGGAGATCGTCCGTCTGCTCAGATATCCGGGCTTTTTAAAGCGGGACACCTTTGCCAAAGGACGGGTGGAGATCGTGGAGCTGAGGATCGAGAAAAACAGCAAGCTCTGCAATGTGGCGCTGAATGATATGGATGGTATCGTAAAGTGCAAAATCCTGGTGTGTGCCGTGCTGAGAAACGGTTCCGCTTTTATGCCCGGAGGCGGTTTTGTTCTTCAGGAGGGCGACAGGATTTTTGTGACGGCGCCTACCAATACGCTGGCAGTGCTGCTGCATAATCTAGGGGTGATCACCCACAAGGTCAAAAGCGTCATTCTGTGCGGCGGGGGGCGCATGAGCTACTACCTGGCGAAGGAGCTGCAGAAGAGCGGCATGGGGGTCAGTATCATCGAGAGGGATCAGGGGCGCTGTGAACACCTGGCGTCAATGCTGCCCAATATCAGCATTATCCAGGGGGATGCCAGCAGTCAGTTTGTACTGGAGAGTGAAGGTATATCCGAGTGCGATGCTTTGGTGACCATGACCGGACTTGACGAATTGAATATGATTATATCTCTCTACGGCGTCAGCTGTGGTGTGCCCCAGGTGATTACCAAGCTGGGCCGTATGGACAATTCCAATATTCTGGACAGACTGTCGCTGGGAAGTGTGATCAGCCCCAAGGAACTGTGCTGCAACACCATTGTGCGATATGTCCGGGCCATGAAGAACCAGACAGGGGCGGCCCTGACCATGCATACCATTGCGGAGGGTCAGGCGGAAGCCATGGAATTTATGGTGGATAAGGATACGCCTCACTGCGGAGAGCCTTTGAAGAAGCTGAAACTGAAGAAGGGCGTGCTGGTGGTATGTATCACCAAGGGAGGCAGTCAGGAGATTCCTAATGGTGATTCCTGCTATTATCAGGGGGACAGTCTGATTATTGTCACCAACAGCGAGAGAGGCATACGTCAGCTGAAGGATATTTTCGAGTAAGAAACTTCCGGTAATTGAGGTGCGAGGTCTATCATGAACTATAAGATGATGGGAAGATTCATCGGCAAAATATTAATGCTGGAGGCGGCATTTATGGTGCCGGCTCTATTGATCAGCGTCTGGGAAGGAGAAACTGCGGCAGTCAGGGCTTTTATGTGGAGCATAGGAACCACCGCGCTGCTGGCCTGGGGACTGACGTGGTTTTGCCGGGGATCAAAAAATAAGTTTTATGCCAGGGAGGGCCTGGCCTGTGTGGGCATCAGCTGGATTATTATGAGTCTTCTGGGCTGTCTGCCTTTTTATCTGTCCGGAGAAATTCCCGGCTTTGTGGATGCGTTTTTTGAGATTGTTTCCGGGTTTACCACTACGGGAGCTTCGATTGTGCCTGCGGTGGAGGAGCTGTCCATGGGAATCCTTTACTGGAGAAGCTTCAGCCACTGGCTGGGAGGGATGGGAGTGCTGGTTTTTCTGCTGGCCATCTCCACTGTAAGCGGCAGTGACAACGGTTTTACCATGCACCTTCTGCGGGCGGAAAGCCCGGGGCCGAATGTGGGCAAGCTGGTGCCCCGCATGAAGAAGACGGCAGGCATTCTGTATCTGCTTTATATCCTGCTGACCATAGCCAACATAATTTTTCTGCTGGCAGGAAAGATGCCGCTTTTTGATGCGGTTTGTACGGCTTTTGGAACCGCGGGCACAGGGGGCTTTGGCGTCAAAAACGACAGCATAGCCGGCTACAGCCCCTATATCCAGAATGTGTGCACCATATTTATGCTGCTATTCGGCGTCAATTTCAGCTGTTATTATCTGCTTTTGATCCGTCAGGTAAAAAACGTGCTGCGGGACGAGGAGCTTAGGCTCTATCTGGGTCTGGTGGCCGGAAGCATCCTTTTGATTGCATGGAATCTCCAGGGAACCTATAAGACCCTGGAGGAGACGGTACGGCACGCCGCCTTCCAGGTATCCAGCATCATTACCACTACCGGGTACGCCACGGCAGATTTTGATCTGTGGCCGGGGCTGTCCAAGGCAATATTGCTGGCATTGATGATCGTGGGCGCCAGCGCAGGAAGTACAGGAGGCGGTTTCAAGTGCGGAAGGGTGCTTCTGGTGCTGAAAAGCCTGCGCAGGAGCGTACAGCAGGTAGTGCATCCCAGAAAAATACAGGCGGTTCGAATGAACGGACAGCCCGTGGGGGAAAAGATTCTCCAGAATACCAACGCGTATCTGGCGGCTTATACCATCATCATAATTTTGAGTTTTCTGTTGATTTCAGTGGATGGATTTTCCATTACCACTAACCTTTCGGCTGTGTTGGCCTGCTTCAACAATATCGGGCCGGGATTTGAGATGGTGGGGCCTGCCAGTAACTTTGCGGCTTACGGAGCTTTTTCCAAGCTGGTGCTGATCATGGATATGCTGGCGGGAAGACTGGAGATTTTTCCGATTCTGATTCTCTTTTCCAGAACCACCTGGAAAAGACGGTAATCCGGGGGGTGAAAATCCGGTTTGGGAGGAATGTGGTCTGAGAGTAGTACAATCCTGGCGGAACGCAATTTGAGAGAAACACAATTCTGAGAGGAACAAAAATGGATGCAGTGAAGAAATTTTTGGCTGGCAAAAAGGGTGTGTACGCGGTGGAGGCGGTTTTTATCCTCATTCTGATGTGCGTGGTTCCGGTTTTGTTTGATTATCATTTTGCCATGAATGACGATGTGCTGATCGACTCTATTGTATCGGGGAGATATTCCGGAACGCCGGATGTGCATAATGTATCCATGGGAGCACCGCTGAACGCATTGCTGTGCGGGCTGAACAGCATAACCAGTTATGTACCCTGGTTTGCGCTGCTGCTGCTGTTTTGTCAGTTCGGCTGCCTGTACCTGATTTTTTCCCTTCTGGCGGAAAGAATGGAAATGGGCCAAAGATGGACCTATCTGTGTCTGTTTTTGTTGAATATACTGTCTTTTGGACTTCTGATCCGTGAAACCGTCATGGTTCAATACACCTTTACGGCGGCGCTGCTGATGGCCTCTGGCACAATCTGTCTGTATTACATGGATGGGGAAAATTTTTTTACGGGCAGGGGGATTCTTCGGTATGGAGGGATTCTGCTTCAGTATCTTCTGGCCTTCTGCATGAGAGAAGAAATCTTTCTGTTTCTGCTTCCACTTTCATTTCTTATGTGTCTTGTTCGTTTTTACAGAGAGAACGGGTTCCATTTTGTAAGAAAGGAGCTGGGCAGGTGGGGAATTGTATGGGGAGGCATCGTTTTTGGAACGGCTGTCATGTATTTTATGAATACAGCTGCCTACACCGGAGAGGGGTGGCGCCAGTATAAAGAGGTGGATGCCTGCAGAACCACTCTTTACGATTTCCTGGAGCTTCCGGCCTATGACGAAAACAGGGAATTCTATGAGTCTGCGGGAATTACAAAGGCCCAATATGATTTGCTGGATACCTATAACTATTCCCTGGATGAAGAGATCACTGCGGATACAATGCAGAAAATTGTAGATTATACCAATGAAAAAAGGCTTTCCGGCAGTGAGGGACTGGACAGGCTGTATCTGCAGATGTTTACCCTGCCCCTTGGCGAGGGGCTGTGGTCCTATGGACACAGAGTCCTGTATATTCCGGCGCTTTCCGGGGAGGACCGCCCCTGGGGGGAGGAATATCCCTGGAATATTATCTGCATTTTTTTGTACCTTGCTTTTTTCATATTGACTTGTCGTTCCCGCAGATGGATGAATCTTTTGTTTATGACGGGAATGTTTGGAGTGCGCTCCGTTTTGTGGATGTATATTATATTGAAACAGAGGACGCCTGCCCGGGTGACTCATTCGCTGTTTGCCATGGAAATGGCCTGCCTTCTGCTTTTGATTTTTGAGGAGCTGTGGTACCTGCGAAGTATCGGGAAGCCGAAAAGGTGTGTGGGGAAAAAGGGGATATTCAAAGCTGCCGGGGGAGTGCTGATATTGGGCGCATGTTTCCTGACAGCAGCGGCCTGGGGAAGCTTCAGGGAGGAATATGCTGTCACCACAGCTCAAAACCGGGAATGGTATGAGCTGCAGGAGTATTTCAGGGAAAACAGTGAATCCTTCTATTTTGTGGATGTGTATTCCATGGTGAATTATTCGGAAAAAATGTTTGACAGGCCCATGCCTGTGGAGGAAGAGCGGGGCTACAACTACGATATCTGCGGCGGGTGGCTGGCAAAAAGTCCGTTGACCCTGGAAAAGTATCGTCGGTATGGAATATCTTCCGTGGAGGAGGCTCTTCTGGAGAACGGGAATGTGTATTTTGTGGCTGCCCATGAAGCGGATCTTGCTTGGCTTGTGGGATTCTATGAGGAGAAGGGGATACGTCTGACAATGGAACTGCAGGATCAGGCGGCGGGGCGGTTTAATGTTTACAGGCTGAAGGCCGGCCCATCATAGTGCGGCGCTTCAACCTCCGGTTGATTTTTCCCGTTTCCGCTTAATTCCACATACCTGGTAAATCCGATTGTTTTTGCCTATAATAGATTTACAGCGCTGAAAACAGATTGAAGGTAATCACCTATGGTGGAATTGCAGAAAATTGCAGGGAGAATTGCATCCCTGCGCAGGGAGCGGGGATATACGGGTGAGGCATTGGCAGCGCGGCTGCAGGTCAGTCCTCAGGCCGTGTCGAAATATTCATAGTGGTGAAGTGGGCGGCAGGGGAGTTTAGCTAAAAAGTCCCCATCAGACATCCGATTCAGTCATATCCTTTCGAAGTCCCTCATACAATGGAAAAAAGGTATCTTAAAGGGGTATTCCTTTGAAGGATTATATCGAAGAACGTGCCGTCAGCATTGCAAACTATATCATTGACAGTAATGCCACGGTCAGGCAGACAGCTAAGGCTTTTGGGGTCAGCAAGAGCACGGTACATAAAGACGTAACAGACAGGCTGATGCAGATCAATCCGGCTCTCGCAAAACAGGCCAGGCAGGTGCTGGATGTGAACAAATCGGAACGCCATATCCGGGGAGGGCTTGCCACGAAAGAGAAATATATGCACCAGCACAGTGGAGCCGTATAAGCAGCAGGGACAATTATACCATGATTGCTTCGCGATCACGGTATGGATGGCCATTCGGCCATTCTCTGCCTTGAATAAGGTCATTATACCATAGATTCAACCGGAAGCAAAGCCTCTTGAAATCCAGTAGCATCCGAATTGGATAAAGAGGAGGCACCGGGGATTACAAAGTGTCAGGGGACAGAAATTTGGCGTTCTGTTCCCTTTTTTGCGTCCTTGAAAGAGACATTTTGAAAAAAATCCACAAATAATATTACTTTTCGTTATTTACGCTTCCTATTTTTGCATCTATACTGAACACTGATGTTTTGTGCGAAGGGGGGGCAGGTGACATGAGAAGAAAACAATACAGTACAGTTTTTTATCAGCTGGCGCTGTTTTTCTTTGTGGCCGGCATCCTGCCCATCGCCATATTGGGGATATATATGTACAGCCGCATCAGCAGTCTGGCGGGACAGGAGCTGACCCATTCCTATGAGCTTCTGGCCTCCCAGTATCTGGGGGCGGTGCAGGAAAAGGTAATGCAGTATGAGACCAGCCTGGACTTTATTGCGAAAAATACCATAATCAATGAGCAGCTGGGAAATGGGGAGATGAATTCTTATGTCCGGGGCAAGATGATCAGCGAGGAGGTGTCTCAGTCTCTGATTTTGGATGACAGAAACACTATTCGCAGCTGTCTGATCTATTCCTATCTGGAGGATACGCCGGTGTATGGTACCAGGGTTACCATGGGGGACGTGGCAGTGCGGGAGAAATGGTATCAGTTCTGGAAGGGGGCGGTAGAAGAGTGGTTTTTTTATGAAAATCCTGTGAATGTCGGAGAAAATCTGGGAGTGCTGGTATATCCCATTTACCATCAGGATCTGACGGCGCTGAAGTGGGAGCAGATTGGAATCGTAAAGCTGGAGTTTTATCTGCCGCGTTTGTTTGCTCCTGCCAGGGAGGACAGAAACAGCTTTCGAGTGGCGGTTTTTGATGATAATCGCCAGATCTGGTATCAAAGCGACGGAGTGGATGAACCGGAAGCGCGGAAATGTCTGACGGTGGTTCAGGGGAAAGGCTGGGACGATGGAAATGTCAGAAATGTGAGCGGGCAGATGATATGTGCCCGGCGCCTGGAGGAGTGCGGTTTGAATCTTCTGCTCTTTTTTGGCCGGGACGGGCTGGAGGAAAAACGCCGGGAGGTGAACCGGATGATCCTTCCTCTGATTCTTCTGGTGACAGGCATCGACAGTGTGGGCTGTTACATATTTGCCGGAATGTTTTCCAAGAGAGTCAATTTTCTTGTTAACAAGTTCAAACGGGTGGAGACAGGCGATTTCTCTGTGACGGCGCCTGTCTCCGGAAAGGATGAGCTTCGGATACTGGACGATCAGTTCAGTCATATGCTGGAGACCATCAACTCTCTGATCAGAGAAAATTATGTTCAGGAGCTGGAAAAAAAGGAGACGGAGCTGCAGAATCTTCAGCTTCAGATCAATCCCCACTTTCTGTACAATACGCTGGAGACCATCAGCTCTATTGCGGCTGTACGGCAGACCTTCGCGGTCTGTGAGCTGTGCGGCAGGCTGGGAGAGATTTTCCGGTACAGTCTGGGAAAGGATTACGGGGAGTTTGTCACGGTGGAGCAGGAGCTGCATCATGTGGAAAACTATGTTTATATCCAAAAGGTGCGCTATGGAGATAAGTTTGAGGTGTTTTACCATGTGGAGCCTGAGGTGCGGCAGTGTCTGATTCTTCGCTTTATTCTGCAGCCTGTGGTGGAAAATGCCATTCTACACGGCATTGCACCCATGACGGGGTGCGGAACTCTGGAGATCACTGTGGAAAGACGGGAAGAGACATTGTGTGTGCGGGTGGAGGATGACGGGGTCGGCATGGACAGCATGAAAAAAGCGGAGCTGGAGGAGCATATCAACGGCCCGGAGAGCAGCTCCGGGGAGCAGGGGAAGGGAAGCATCGGGGTACGGAATGTGCATCGGCGTATCCGGCTGGCCTGCGGGGAACAATATGGAGTCACCATTGAATCTGAGCCGTATCGGGGCTCCAGTTTCCTGATCACATTTCCATTGCGCAGAAGAGAGGACTGAAAATGTACAGATTGATGGTTGTGGACGATGAAGCGTTGATCCGTCAGGGACTGCTGGCCAGATTGGAGTTTTTGGGGTTTGCCTTTGAGCAGGTGTGGGAGGCCGGAGGCGGAACGGAGGCTTTTAAGATTCTGGAGGAATCGCCGGTGGACATCTGCATCGCGGATATTCAGATGCCGGATCTGGACGGCCTGACTTTTATCGAAAGAGCAAAGCAGCTCCGGGGAGGAATGAAAACACAATTTATCCTATTGAGCGGCTATGCGGAGTTTTCCTATGCCGAGCGGGCTATTTCGCTGGGAGTGTCGGACTACCTGCTGAAGCCTCTGGCCAATGAGGAGCTGTCCAGGGCTATGAATAAAGCCATGGGCCTTCTGGAGGAGGAGGCCAGGCGGCGGGCTACGGCCGCATCCCGGGAGCACCTGGCCAGGACCCAGCAGGACTTCTGGCTGGAACGGGAGATCAACGCTCTGTTGAATGAGAAAAAGCCGCTGGAAAACAGAAAACGCTATCCCCAGCTTCAGGAAAGACATCCCGAACTGCTCTGTGCGGGAGAACGGATGCTGATGCTGGGAATATTGAACATTGAGGCGGACATACAGCAGGGAAGCTTTGCGAGAGAGGATGCGGAGCTGCTGCGCTTTTCGGTGCGGAACGTGTTTTCCGAGCTGGCATCCAGGGGAGCCAAGCTCATTGCGGACAACCTCACCAATATGGAACAGATGTATCTGATCTTTATCGGAAGCGAGCCCATGAGCCTCCGGGAGGAGGTGGAACGGATTTTCGTCAGAATATATACGTTGTTCGAGAGGAAGCTGGATGTGTTTCTGTCCATGGGGGTCAGCAGCTGCCGGAAATCTCTGGATGCCGCCGCCAGAAGAGAGGCGGGAGAAGCATTGAAATGGCGTGATGCCCAGGACAGGCTGGCCCTTTGCTTTTACGGGGACCGGAAAATGCTGGAGGTAAAGAATTTTCCTACGGCGGAGCTGAATCTGTTGGGCGTCTTTATGGAGAGGGGAGACCTGGAGGGCATGCGTAAATCCATTGGGCGGATTTTAGCGGAACAGCTTCATTCCCGGTACAGTGCTCAGTTTACCCATATGATCCTGGGACGCATTCTCAACATGGCTCTGCTGGCCTTTCCGGCCAGCGAGGGAAGAGAGGAGAGGCTGGAGGAGCTGATGTCCGGTTTTACCCTGGCGGATGAGACCGGGGAGCCCAAGGAGCTGGCGGAACGGCTTTACGCCCTGCTGCTTCGCTATATTGGGCAGGAATTCCAGGAGGCTCATGCGGAGGATAAGATCAAACTGGCCATTCAGTATATGCAGCAGAATTTCGAGCGGAATATTGTGATCAACGAGCTGGCGGGACGGTACGGAATGAGCCCCAACTATTTTTCCACCATGTTCAAAAAGGAGACAAACCAGTCAGCTATTGCCTATCTGACAAATCTGCGGGTACAAAAGGCGGCCTGGTATCTGGAAAATACAGAAGAGAGCGCAGTGGATATCTCCCAGCGGGTGGGATATGAGGACAGTCAATACTTTTTCAGGGTGTTTAAAAAGACTATGGGGATGACTCCCCTGATGTATCGAAAGGAATACAGAAAAAATGCAAGTGAACGAAGTGACAGAGAGAAAGATAACGGATAAAAGGCAGGCATTTTTCCTGTTTGTCATCTGCTGGATGGCATATTTTACCTGCTATATCGGAAGGCTGAATTATTCATCTGCCATGGCGGCCATGATCGAGGAAGCGGTTCTGACCAAGACACAGGCCGGAACCATCAGCATGGTGTACTTTTTTGTCTACGGCTCCGGGCAGCTGTTGAACGGCTTTTTGGGAGACCGGCTTCCTCCGGGAAGAATGATCTTTGGGGGATTATTCCTGTCCATGATCTGCAATCTGCTGATGGGCGTGTCAGGCTCCTTCGGCATTATGGCCGTGGTGTGGGGCATCAACGGATATGCCCAGTCCATGGTGTGGCCCCCTATTATCCGGATTTTTGCCAGAAGGCTGGAGGAGGCCGTGCGTCTGCGCTATTGTGTGGATATCGTCTCCACTCAGGCGGCGGGCACTCTGGCGGCCTATGTGCTGTCGGCAGCGGTGCTGGCAGTGTCCGGCTGGCGGACAGTGTTCTGGGGAGCGGGACTTTGCCTGCTGGCAGCCGCCATTCTCTGGGCCGCAGGCTACGCCCGGGTGGAGCGAATTGCCGGAGGGCAGGCCGGGGCATCCCGGAATGGCAGAAAGCTTTTTGAGGGGAAGAAAGACAAGGCCGAGGAATCCGCACCTGCTGCCGGAAAGGGCGGAAGGAGTTTTCTTACATTGATTGGGGGAGGACTCTGGCTGATCATTCTGCCGGTGGTAGTCCACGGAATTTTGAAGGACGGCGTTACCTCCTGGGTTCCCACATACATACTGGAGACCTTTCATACCTCAGCATCCCTGTCTGTGCTGGTGACCACGGTGCTTCCCATCGTCAATCTTTCCGGCGCCTACCTGGCCCGGGCCCTTTACCGCAAATGTGGCGGCAACGAGGTCAGGGCATCCGCCGTCTTTTTCAGTGTGTCGGTAGCGGCCCTGCTGGCCCTCTGGACTGTGGGATCCTTTTCTCTGGTGCTGACGGTGGTATTGCTTTCGATAATCACCGCCTCCATGATGGGAGTCAATACGCTGTTTGTGAACCTGCTTCCCCTCCGCTATGAGAAGGAGGGGAAGGTGTCCAGTGTATCCGGCTTCTTGAATGCCTGCGCTTATCTTGGCACCGCAGTCTCTACCTTTTCCATTGGCCTGATGGTGGAGGGATTGGGATGGGGCGCTACAGTGGCCGGATGGCTGGCAGTGACGGCGGTGGGACTGGTGGTCTGCCTGGCCGTGAGAGGCAGGTACAGAACCGGCGATACACAGAGCAGTGATTCCGGCTCGGCAGCCTCTTCGTAGAGCTTAGGAATCACGGGACAGAGCGGATCCGAAATCCCGGCGCCTGAGTCCCCGAGGTCCAAGGCTGCCAGGTGTGCGAACTTTTCCCAGGGAATGCTTAAGGGGCTGTCCGGAGAGATCCGTTCCTCTATGGTGCCGCCGGACAGCCGCAGAGTCATGAGATATGTTTTGCCCGGGTCGACGGGACACCCGGGCTTTCCGCCGTCCAGAATGCGGAAGACGGTGCACCGCTGCTCCGGGAGATTTTCCGCCGCCAGCAGAGGGCCCTTTGATACCCAGGTACAGCGTTCTCTCACTGCCAGATCCAGGGCTTCGGAGGCAGGAAGGCCCCGGTCCTGGACAAAGGTGGCGTAGTTTCCTGCCAGCTTCCATTTTCCGTGAAGATCCATGCCGCAGGTAACCGCAATGTGCCAGCCGGCCAGAATCAGCTTTTCCCAGAGCAGAAGAGCCGGCTCATTTACCTCCTTCAAGGGCTCGGGATTGTTGAAAATCTCGATGAAATCCACATCAGAGTAATCTGTCATCTGCATCTCAAAGCGGCAGCCGGTGGCAAAGGGGTAGCCGTAGGAGAAGGGATGGGCGATGCCTGCCAGGGCGCCTGTGCTTCGGATTTTGCGAAAGATCAGCTCAGGACGGCGGGGATCGATGGAATCCCAGGGAACATATTCCCGCAGATTAAGACACAGAATATGTCCGTAATAGGTAGTATATTCCATGCCGTAAATGCACTGGATGGAATTGGGTGTTTCCTCCAGCAGCGCCTTCATTTTCGGGTGGCCGGAAATGGTATTGTGGTCCGTCAGCGCAAAGGCGTCGACACCGTCTGCTGCCATATGATCCAGCAGGTCTTGACAGCTCAGGGAGGCATCGGATTCTGTAGTGTGATTGTGCAGCTCCAGTCTTAAAAATTTTTGCGGGCTTTCTGTTTTTGTGTTTTTTGTTTCCGGTGCGTCTGCCTCAGTTTTTGCAATGTCTGATTCAGCTTCAGCCGTTTCTGCTTTCGTAATCATCTTTTGTTCTGCTTCTTTGCAGTTTTCCAGCTTTTTCCCCTTAATGGTTACTGTGTAAGGCGTATCGTCCAACAGAACCTGAAATACCAAAACCGTAACCTTCAGCACACCCTCCAGGCGTTCGGGCATAATACAGCCCTGGGAGAGCTCTCCCGGACCAAAGTGCATATGCCGGCAGGTGAGCTGTTTGTGGATACAGCCTATAAATTCATCGTTCAGGAAAGCGGAAATGTGGATCTCCGTCTTGGTCTCCCGGAAAAACAGTTCGGCCAGCTGCTCCCGGCTCATGGCTTCATAGGCGCTGGTGTTGTACCGGAGACGACAGTAATCTACCAACTCTTCCACCGGTACCTGAGAGGGAGATTCATAATGCTGTTTGTCGAAGGCAAGACAGATATCCAGCTCCTCCAGGGGATCCGTCAGACAGAAGGTATAGGTGATCTGGCCGATGAACTCTCTGCTGAGAAGGCCCTTGGCCTCATATAATTGCTGCATTTTCAGTTCCTCCTGATTTTCAGATAGTTTGACGGCAGGGACAGCAGTCTTAACTGTTTGCCGTCAACCTTACTATAACGGAAAAACACCCTGTGCGGAATGGACAAATCAAAGAGGAGAGGTGGAAAATTTCCCAATACAGATCGGAGTTTTCTCCATTGTGGAACAGAACGGAATTTTCCTATTATAATAAAAAGATTTCAGGGAGGAAAGACGGATTGGAAAAGAAACTGCATTTCAGGGAGGACGGAACTTTTCGGATCCTTCAGCTGACAGATATTCATTACACCGAGGATGACGAGCGGGATCATAGAACCGTGGCGCTGATGCGGGATTTGATCCGGCGGGAGCAGCCCGATTTTATTGTCACTACAGGAGATACCGTTTACGGGGAAAAAAATCTGGAGTATCTGCCTCTGGCGCTGGCGCCGCTGACGGAGTCCAAAATTCCCTGGACCTTTACCTTCGGAAACCATGATGTGGAGTTTGCGGGAAACCGTGAAGAACTGTTTGCGGCGGTTCGGAGGCTGCCGGGGTGTATGGCGTATCACGATCCGGCCTCTTTGGACGGCATGGGAAACCATACCATTGGCATTGAAGACGGAGAGGGAAGAGTGCGGTGGCTGATTTTCGGCATGGATTCGGGAGACTACAATCCGTTGAAGCAGGTTGGAGGCTACGGCTTTGTGACCCACAATCAGATCCATTGGTATCAGGATCAGATCCGCAGACAGGAGCAGCAGGGAGAGGATTTTGGGGTTCTGATCTTTCAGCATATGGCCCTGCCGGAATATGCGGAGGTGTTCCGCTATGAGACCTGCTACGGTACAAGGCGGGAGGGGTTTGGATGTCCCAGGATCAACACGGGATTTTTCGCGGCCATGGTTCAGGCAGGCCACAATCCCAGCATGTTTGTGGGACATGATCATGTGAATGATTTTTACGGGAAGCTCTACGGCGTGACTTTAGGGTACGGCCGGGCCACCGGCTACGGAACCTATGGAGCCCAGGATTTTGCCCGGGGGGGAAGGGTGTTTGTGCTGAACCAGGAGGATGCCTCTTCTTACACTACCTATGTAAGCCTGGAGGGCGGCATTGTGGTGGACGATCCTTGGCGGTATGAACCGTTGGAAAAAAGGGCGGAGGGATAAATAACTATCAGATTATAATCGAATAAGTGTAGAAATTTACAGAGAATAAAGGAAAATAGTCCATTGTTTCAGAAGATGGCGTTTCAGTATAATAATTCCACTAGAGCAAGGAAGAGGAGGGTATTACATGAAAAGCAGTGTAAAGGCTCAAAAAGCGCCCATCGGAAAGCGGCTCGTCAAGTTCTGGCCGCTGTATGTCATGCTGGTGCCGTGTATTATCTACTATATTTTGATCAAGTATGTACCCATGGCCGGACTTTTGCTGGCGTTTAAGGATTACTCCTACAAAAAAGGGATTTTTGGAAGCCCCTGGGTGGGCTGGCGTTATTTTGAAACCTTTTTCACCAGCTATGACTGCCTGCGGCTGATTAAGAACACGCTGGTGGTCGGATTGATCAAATGTATCCTGGAATTTCCCTTCGCCATCATTCTGGCGCTGATGCTGAATGAGGTGCGGAACATGAAATTCAAGAAGATAACCCAGACCATTACATATCTTCCTCACTTCCTGTCCACGGTTATCATTATCACCATGCTGCAGAGGATTCTGGCTCCCGGAGAAGGTCTTCTGAACCAGATCATAGCTCAGATGGGAGGAAGCGGAGATACCTTCTTCCTGATGGAAACCAAGTACTTTTATCAGATTTTGTTCTCCATGGATCTGTGGCGCAACATCGGCTGGGACTCCATTATTTATCTGGCAGCCATAGCCGGAGTGGACAGCTCGCTTTATGAGGCGGCGGAGATGGACGGCTGCGGCAAGCTGAAGCGCATGTGGCATATTACTCTGCCGGGGATCCGGGGAACCATCGGCCTTTTGTTTATCATGGGTATCGGCGGCCTGCTCTCATCGGGGTTTGAACAGATTTATCTGCTGCGTACACCCGGCAACATGGATCTGGCGGACACCCTGGACGTATATGTAGTGCGGATCGGTCTGTTGGGAGGACAGTTCGGATATGCCACGGCCATCGGGTTGATTCAGGGACTGGTAGGACTGGTCATGGTGGTGACGGCAAACAAGATATGCAAGAAGATGACAGAGGTCAGTCTCTGGTAGCGAAGGAAATTGAGAACCTTCTGACGCAAGTCTTTATATAGAAGGAAAATTAAAGGAGGAAAGAACATGAAAAAGCAATTTTTAAAACGTGTGTTTTCCACGCTGTTGGTGGGAACCATGGTAGCAGGCCTGCTTACAGGCTGCGGCGACGGCGGCGATAAGCCCGCGGACAACAGCACACCGCAGCAGTCTAATACCGGATCGGATCAGACCGGATCCGCCCAGGAAAATCAGGGAGGCGATGAGGCACAGAACGACGAGTGGATCGCAGACCGCGAAATCGTTGTACAGATCTTTGTAAGCGATGCCGGCAATGCGCTGCCGGAGGATCAGGAGAATACACCGGTATTCCAGGAGATCAAAAGGCGCACGGGTATTTCTCTGAAGCTGCAGTTTACACCCGGTCAGAACGGTAGTCTGGATGCATTGACCACTCAGCTGAATGCAGGACTGGATCCCAGTGTGGATGCTCTGATCTGCTATTTGAACAACTCCACCAGACCGGAGTTTCCGGTTCTGCTGAAGGCAGCCAAGGTGGATGAGATGTTTGCGGATGTGTCCGAGTACATGAAAAATTCCAAGGTGTACTCCAAGTATTATGAGGAAGGTTTCCTGCCCAACGACACTTACAAGAACATTGTGTTCCGTGAGGATCTGGACGGCGTATATCTGCTTCACCTGAACGTGGATGAGGTTGACCGGTCCATGATCTATGATCCCAATGAAGAATACCTGGGCGGTCCCTATATCCAGAAGAGCATTGCAGAAGAGCTTAATATCGATCCTAAGTCAATAAGAACTCCCGAGGAGTTTTACGATCTTCTGGTAAAGATCAAAGAGCATGGCTTTAAGGATGACAACGGCCAGGATGTTATTCCTCTGGGACCCAAATTCTGGGGCGGCTCCTTCGACGCACTGGACTGGGATATGAGAGGCCTGCGGTGGGGCATCAGCGATGGCTACAACATGGACACAGACGGCCAGATTTATCATGAGGCCGAGACAGAGCATATCTATGATCTGATCAACTATGTACGTAAGCTTCTGAACGAAGGTCTCATGGACAAGGAATATTTTGATATGTCCGAAGAGAGAGCCGGAGAGAAATATTGGAGCCACAGCTACGCTATCATGGGCGACGTTCACAACTATGTGGACATTATCTATTCTTCTGAGGACTGGGTGCCTTTGGGGCCTCTGAACGACATTGAGGGCGACAATAAGATGGTTACCACCGGAAAAGGCGGTTCCTGCTGTCTGGCAATTATGGATCAGGCCGAGAATCCTGAAGAAGTTTTCAAGTTCTTTGACTGGCTTTGCACCTATGAAGGACAGCTGCTGTGCCAGTACGGCGTAGAGGGCGTTTCCTACACCATGGTGGACGGACAGCCCCGTCTGACGGAAGAGGTTAAGGCGAAGCTGAATGAAGGCGACGAGGACTGGCTGATCAATAATGTGGGCGCAGCCTTCGGCGGAAGCGGAGCATACTTCTTTGAGTGTGTTTTGACCAACAAGAACAATATTGACAACTTCGGCGAGACAAGACCCGGTGCATCCGGAGGCGATGACAGTGAAAACATCTTTGCCAGAAGCGTTCGGATTGCCGAGGAGTATCCCAGAGAGTATAAGCTGAAGGAAGGCTTAAAGGCTACTGCTTTCCTGACGGGTCTGTCCTGTGAGGCGGCGCTGAAGGAGGCTCACGATGCATGGAAGGAAGAATTGGTGAAGGCATTCTATGCGAACGAGAGCGATGTGGAGAGCATTATCAACGCATTCCGTGACCGGCTGAAACGCGCGGGCGTTGACGAGTTCAAGGAAGAGCTGATGAGGATCTACAACGAAGATCCTACAGCGATCCTGTTCTATAATTAATAAACATGCGGGGAGGGCGCTATGAGTAAAATGCGGCACTTACACACGGGAATAAAAGTAAAGAGGAGCCTTGGTGAAAGGATAATACAGGTCATCATTTATCTGGTTCTGATTGCAGTCTGCCTGCTCATTGTCCTTCCCTGCCTGAATGTGGTGGCGCTTGCCTTTAACGACGGCAAGGACGCGGCCAGAGGCGGTGTGTACTTCTGGCCCAGGATGTTCACCCTGGAAAACTTTCAGGAGGTATTCAAGAATAAGGGCATCATCCGCGGCTATGGCATCACCATAGCCAGGACGGTGATCGGAACCTTTATGAGTCTGTTGCTTTTGTCCCTTGCGGCCTTTGCCCTGAAGGAGAAGCAGCTTCCGGGAAGAACCTTTATCAATTTCATGATTACCTTTACCATGCTCTTTGGCGGCGGTACCGTGCCTACCTACATCCAGTACAGAAGGCTTGGCCTGCTCAATAATTTCTGGGTGTATGTCATACCGGGGCTTTTCAGCGTGACCTACCTGATGATGATGCGGACCTTCTTTGAAGGGATTCCGGACAGTCTGGAGGAATCGGCCAAGCTGGACGGATGCGGATACTTTGGAATTTACGCCAAGATCATGATGCCCCTCAGTAAGCCGGTTATCGCCGTGGTAGGCCTGTATACGGCGGTAGGCCACTGGAACGACTGGTTCTCCGGAGCTTTCTACATGATGGACACAAAGAAGTGGCCCGTGCAGACGGTTCTGCAGCAGATGCTGAACAAGGCCATGAGCCAGCAGCAGATCACCAGTGTGGCTCAGGCTATCGCCAGCGCCGGAGGCGTAACCTCCAACGCGCTTAAGATGGCAGCCGTGGTTGTCACAACGGTTCCTATCCTGTGTGTGTATCCCTTCATACAGAAATATTTCGCACAGGGTACCATGATCGGAGCCGTAAAGGGATAAACAAAAGTTTCCAGGGCGCAAGGATGTATTGATTTAACCGCCGCACAAAAGCCGGATGTGTTTGAAAATTAGGGCTTTGTGCGGCGGTTTTGCGTGAAGCCTGAATTGATGAGCTAAGGTGGGCAGGAGGTATAAGTTTGAAAAAGTGGGATGTTTTTGTCTTCGGCGATATTAATATTGATCTGCTGATACCGGGGGTAAGCAGTCTGCCGCCCGCAGGAGAAGAATGGGAGGTGCCCCGGATGCGGACGGAGCCGGGGGGAGGAGCTCTGCTGTTTGCACTGGGCCTTGCAAAGCTTGGGATGAAGCCGGTATTTTTGGGCAGTGTGGGAGAGGACATTTACGGTGATTATTTAAAAAGCAGCATGGAGAAGGCGGGAGTGGATCTTTCCCTTCTGGAGACCAGACCCGGCGCCCGGACGGGAATTTCCATCAGCTTTACAGATGATAAGGACAGATGCTTTCTGACGTATCGGGGAGGCTGCAGAGTGCCGGATATCGGGGAGGTTTCCCTGGAGCAGGTATCCTGCGCCAGGCACATTCATCTCACGGGCTATGCGGAGGCGCAGAACCATGATGCCTATCTTGCCTTTCTGCAAAGGCTCCGCCGGGAGACGGATGTGACGGTTTCCTTTGATGTAGGCTGGGACAGCTCGGGAGAGTGGAGCCGGCGGATCTATGAGCTGTTTCCCTATCTGGACGTATTGCTGATGAATGAAACAGAGTGTCTGCATTACAGCGGGAAATCCACCGCCCGCGAGGCGGCGCTGGATTTTGCGGAAAACGGGTGTCTTGCCGCCATCAAGCTGGGAAAGAAGGGAGCGCTTTGCTGTCGGGACGGTCAGATTTTTGTCCGGGAGGGCTTTTCCGTGCCTGTAGTGGACACTACGGGAGCAGGGGATTCCTTTAACGCCGGATTTGTATATGGCTTTTTAACGGGGGCGGATCCGGAGACCGCTCTTGATCTGGGAAATGGCTGCGGCGCCCTTTCCTGTACCGGACTGGGAGGCAACGTTATGTTTCCCACGTTGGAAGGACTGCAGGATTTCCTGAAAAGCGGGAGAGCGTAGGAAGGTGTCACACAGAAACATGGAAACGGGAGATTCCCCAAAATGATTACAAGCGTATGCTGGAGAGTGTTAAGGGAGGTATAACCATGAAAATAGCGGTAATCGGAGGAGCCGGTGTCAGGACAGTGATTTTTATCAATGGGCTGTTAAAGCGCTGCCGGAAGCTGGACATTGATGAGGTGGCATTGTATGATATTGACAGGGACAAGCTTGGGATCATTCAGAAGCTCTGTGCCCATGTGGTAAGCCGGGCGGGCGGCGAGCTGCGGGTATATGCGGCTCAGGATGCCCGGGAGGCCGTAATGGGAGCGGACTATGTGGTAACTACCCTGCGGGTAGGGGGAGACCATTCCCGGACCATGGACGAGGAGATTGCATTGCGCTGTGGGGTGATCGGCCAGGAGACCACCGGTGTGGGAGGGTTTTCCATGGCTGCCCGGACCATCCCCGTGCTTCTGGAATATTGTGAATTGATCCGCAGCTGTGCGCCCAATGCCTGGATTTTTAATTTCACAAATCCTTCCGGGCTGGTGACTCAGGCGCTGAAGAGCGCCGGACATGACAGGGTGATCGGGATCTGCGACGCTCCCAGCAGCGCCAAGTTCCGGATGGCTGATTATCTGGGAGTGACAGAGGAAGAGCTGTATGTGGAGTTTTTTGGACTAAACCATTTATCCTGGATCCGAAGCGTCAAGGTATCGGGCCGGGAAATTATGGGAGAGCTGCTGAAGGATTCCGATTTCCTGAAAGGGGTAGAAGAATTTGAGCGGTTTGATCCGGAGGTAATCCGGCTGGTGGGTCTCCTTCCCAACGAATATCTCTACTATTATTACCACAGGGAGAAGGCGCTGGAGAACATTGTAAAAGCCGGCTCCGCCAGAGGGCGCAACATCGAGGAGATCAATCGCAGAATGTTTGAAGAGCTGCGGGGAATGGATATGGACAAGGATCCGGAGGGAGCCCTGCAGACATTCCTCTATTATATGCAGCTGAGGGAAAATTCCTATATGGCTGTGGAGACAGGAGGAGAGGGACGCCCCATCCTGGAAAGAGGACAGCTGCCTATACCCGAGGGAATCGGTTATGCAGGAGTAATGCTGGACTGCATTGAAGGAATGCAGTCGGATACCGGCAGATATCTGGTGCTGTCTGTGGAAAATCAGGGGGCTTTGCCACAGCTGAATCCGGAGGACGTGGTGGAAATGACCTGTCTGGTGTCCAAAGAGGGCATCCGGCCTGTGTCGGTGGAAAATCCGCCTCAGGACTGCATGCTTTTGATTCACAGCATCAAGCATTATGAGAGGCTGGCGGTAAAAGCTATTATGGAAGGCTCCTCCAGGGAGGCAGTCAGGGCGTTGATGCTGCATCCTCTGATCAATTCCTATTCTCTGGCAGAGCGGTTAGTGAAGGAATACGAAGAAGCCTATGAAGGCATGTTCAAAAAATGACAGATGCTGCAGATAAGTGCAGCAAATGAGATTGAGATGATAAGGTGCAACAGTGAAAGGAGGACACAACATGCCTTTTGATTTTCACAACAGGGACAGAATGGAGTCTTGGATCGATGAACTGAAGGAGCTCCGTTACCGATGCCTGAGGGAGATCGGAGAATTTGAATGGTACAGTGATGCAGGAGAAATCGGCAGCAGACAGCCGGGGGATCTGGAAAGCCCGGAAAAGGTGGGAAAAGGATTTGCCTGGAGCGGCTGGGACCGGTATAACTGGCTGTGCACAAGGGTGGAGGTGGAAGAGGAGCTGGTTCGGGAAGCCGCAGACGGAGACATTGTGGGACTCTTTGACTTTGGCGTGCGTGAGGGAACCGGTAACAACAGCCATTTTGAAAGCCTCCTTTATGTAAACGGAGAACCCTATCAGGGAGTGGACGGAAACCACAAGGAAGTCTTTTTCCCCATAGAGGAAACGGGAAGGACATTGGATTTGAAATTCCGGGTCTGGTCCGGATTGTGCGGCGGGGGAAGACCCCATGACATGCATATGAGAATCGTACGTGCGCAGATCGGTATTATGGACAGGGCCACGGATGACTTTTACTATCTGGCACGCACGGCGCTGGACACCTATGATCTGCTTCCCAAGGAAAGTGAATATAAGGAGTGGCTGCTGGGCAGGCTGACAAAGGCCTTCCGGCTGGTGGATTACACCGAGCCCGGGGATGCCGCCTTTTATGAGAGTATCCGGCAGGCCTATGAGTTCCTGGCGGAAGAACTGCAGGGAAATGGGAAACCGGATGTAACGGTGACCATGCTGGGGCATACTCATATCGATGTGGGCTGGCTGTGGAGGGTCCGCCATACCAGAGAGAAGGCGGCCCGTTCCTTCTCCACAGTGAACCGTCTTATGGAGAAGTACCCGTCTTATCAGTTTTTGCAGTCCCAGGCGCAGCTGTATGAGTTTATCAAGACAGATTATCCCGATATCTATGAGCACATCCGGAAGAGAGTTTCCCAGGGACGCTGGGAGCCCTCCGGCGCCATGTGGGTGGAATGCGACTGCAACCTGACCTCGGGCGAATCCATTATCCGGCAGATTTTGGTGGGCAAGCAGTTTTTCCGCCAGGAATTTGGCTATAACAACACTTTCCTGTGGCTTCCGGATGTATTCGGATATTCCTGGGCCCTTCCTCAGATTCTGAAAAAGTCCGGGGTGGAAACCTTTATGACCACAAAAATCAGCTGGAATGACACCAATCAGCTGCCTTTTGACACCTTCCTCTGGAAGGGAATGGACGGCAGCCTGCTGACCACTCATTTTATCACCACCACGGATGAAGGCTCCAGCTCCTACACTTACAATGGAGACACCAGGCCATATGCGGTAAAAGGAGTGTGGGACAATTACAAGAATAAGGATCTGAACCGGGAGCTTCTGATCTCCTTCGGCTACGGAGACGGAGGAGGAGGCCCTAACAGAGATATGATCAAAACCGTGGAGTGCCTGGAGAAAATGCCCGGTATTCCCCACGTGAGATGGGAGAGCGCCACGGCTTATTTTGACAGGCTGAACGAAACCATTGAGAAAAATCCGTTAGGGGGATATCTTCCGGTGTGGGACGGAGAGCTGTACCTGGAATTTCACCGGGGAACCTATACCTCTCAGGCCTACAATAAAAAGACCAACAGACAGCTGGAATATTGGCTGCGCCGCACCGAGCTTCTGGGTGTGCTGGCAGGAGAGGAAAGCGGACAGAGGCATCTTTATGACAGAGAAAGACTGCTGCGGGCCTGGAAGATCGTGCTCTGCCAGCAGTTCCACGACATCCTGCCCGGATCCTCTATTCACGAGGTGTATGAGGACAGTCATGAGGAATATGGAAAGGCGGCACAGCTGCTTGAAGAGGTGCAGGAGGCGGCAAAGGAGGCGCTTATTGTGCCCCGGGCCGATACCTTTACCGTGTGGAACAGCTCCAACTGGGCGCTGAGCGGCGCGGTGAAGCTGCCCGGATCCCTGGACAAGGGCGGAAATACTTATCTGGATGAGGATGGAAAGCGTCTTCCTGCCGTGTGCGGAAAGGAAGCGGATTATGTGTGGATTGATCAGGCCAGACCCTTTGGTCCGGAGGTGATTCTGGTGGGAAGCGCCCGGGACAGCGCTGGGGAAGGAATTGTCCGCGGTCCAGCGGAAGGTATTGCCAAAACTTCAGCAAAGGGGGCGGAACAGGTGGATACTCCGTATTATCACGCGGAGTGGAATGCTTCCGGCCAGCTGACTGTGCTGTACGACAAAATCGCCGGACGTAACGTACTGGCGCCGGGAAAATGCGGAAATATACTGCAGATCTTTGAGGATAAGCCCCGGTGCTTCGATGCCTGGGAGATGGAGCCTACCATTGACGAAAAATGCAGGCCGGTGGAGGATTGCCAGAGTATTACTGTGGAGCACAATGAACTGGGAACCTTTGTACATACCCATCACCAATGGCACCATTCTCACATTTGGCAGACGGTATGCTTTTATGAGAGAAAGCGCCGGATCGATTTTGTCACCCGGGTGGACTGGAGAGAGCATCAGAAGCTTTTGAAGGCAGCATTCCCCGTGGATATCAGGGCTGTCAGCGCCCGGTATGATATTCAGGAGGGCAATATTGTGCGTCCTGTGGTGTGCAACACCTCCTGGGATGCGGCCCGGTTTGAGACGGTGGCTCATAAATGGGTGGACTTTTCCGAAACAGGCTATGGGGTGGCATTGCTGAATAACTGCAAATATGGCCATGACATTAAGGAGAATACCATCCGCCTGTCCTTGCTGAAGTCGGCGGTGGATCCGGATTACGACGCGGACAACGGCCTGCATGAATTTACCTATTCCCTTCTGCCTCATCAGGAGGAATGGTATGCGGCAGGTCTGGAGCAGGAGGCTTTTGAGTTAAATGAGCCCTTGACGGCATTTGCCGGCAGTTGGAAGGGAAGCCGGGAGAGCGCTGTTCGTCTGGACGGGGATTTTGTGGAGGTAGATGCGGTAAAGCGTGCGGAGAACGGAGATGAGATTGTGCTTCGTTTCCATGAATACACCGGAAGACGGGGCAGGGTAAGGCTGGAGACGGCCTGGAGCAGCGCGGCCTGGTGTGAGTGTAATCTTATGGAGGAGCCCTGTACTGACTGGCAGGAGGGTTCTGTGGAGGTGGAGGTTACTCCCTATGAAATCAAGACACTGCTGTTTCGGATGAAATAATTGAATGTAATTTTAGGATCATTTACAGCCCGGTGCTTTCCCGCCCTGACCTTTACGGCAGGAGGCTGGGCTGTGGCTATGGGAAGGCGGGGTGGCAGAATGCAGTTTGTACTGAAAGGGAAAATGGAACAAGGGATTCCCGCGCTTACCTGGGAAAAACAGGGCGGCGACAGAGCATCCCTGCGGGATATGGTGAATCAGTGGGGATATTCGTTAAAGGAGGATTGCCAGATTGATCTGGAGGCCTTTGGAGCGGAAATGTTTCAGGGTCCGGTTTCTGAGGCGGCGGGTTTTCTTACAGAGGCGCTTATGCAGGGCGCTTACCGGTTTGGAAGGAAGGCGCTGGGACCGGGCGCTTCTGAAAAAATTTTTGAGCTGCGGGATGAGTTGGCGGCCTTGCCGGAGATTACCGTGTACCTGGTGCTTTCCGGGAAGGCTGCGGAAGGAAAGGCTGTAGAGGATGAAATAGCAAGGGGTCAGTGCCTGGGGCGCTGCCGGAATTATGCCAGAATGCTGGGGGATCTGCCGGCAAATTATCTCACGGCGGATGAGCTCTGCCTCTATGCCCAAAGGCTGGCGGAGGCAAAGCCTATTCTGTCCCTGGAGATTTTCCGGGATCAGGAGCTTCGCAGGATGGGCTGCGGGGGGATTCTGGGCGTAAATCAGGCCTCCAAAACCTCTGCCGCTCTTCTGCACCTGCGCTATGAGGGCAGGGGTGAAGGCCCTGTGACGGCGCTGGTGGGAAAGGGTGTCATGTTTGACAGCGGCGGTATCCATCTGAAATCCATGAGTGACATGGAGGGCATGAAATATGATATGTGCGGCGGGGCGGATGTGTTGTGTCTGATGGAATATGCGGCGGAGACAGGCATGGACCTTCCGCTTGCGGCGGCCATCCCGCTGGTGGAAAACGCCACAGGGGAAAACAGTCTTCGGATGGGGGATGTGATTACCATGGTATCCGGCACAACTGTGGAGGTGTATAACACGGATGCGGAGGGAAGGCTGATTCTGGCGGACGCTCTGGCTTTTGCGGCCAGGGAGGCGGACCGGCTGGTGGATCTGGCTACGCTGACATACTCTTGCCGGGATGCCCTGGGGGACGAGACCGCAGGATTTTTCTGCAATGATGAGGCGCTGGCGTCCCAGGTGGAGAATGCGGCGAAGATCAGTGGGGAAATGGTGTGGCGTCTGCCGTTGGGTGAGCGCTACCGGCGTCAGCTGTTCTGGTCCAAGGTGGCGGATATGGCTAACTATATGCCCGATAAAAGAGCCGGGGCCAGCGTGGCAGGGTGTTTTCTGGAGGAATTTGTGGAAGGAAAGCCCTGGGTACATTTTGACATGGTTGGACCGGCAGTGCAGCGTGCGGAAAACGGCAGGATGGAGAAGGGCGCCGCAGGACGGATGTTTGCGGCGGCGGCAAAGCTTTTGGAGTGCGGTTTGACGAAGGGAGAGGATCGGAATGGGACAGGAGGAAAAAAGGAAGGAAGAGGAGCTTAAGCGGGAGGTTGCCGCTTTGGCGAAGGAGCTGGCGGCAGGTTTGGAGGAAGGAAAGCTGAAGGAGATGTTCCTGGGGTGCTTCGTCAGTACGGCGGATACTACGGCCCGCTTTCTGCCGGAGGGCCGGGCCTATGTGATCACAGGGGATATCGAAGCTATGTGGCTGAGAGATTCTTCGGCCCAGGTTTCTCACTATCTGCCTTATTTAAAGCATTTTCCCATGCTCCGGGAGCTGGTGCGTGGGCTGGTGCTGCAGCAAATGGAATTTATCTGCATAGATCCGTATGCCAATGCCTTTAATCAGGAGGCCAACGGCAGATGCTTTGAAAAGGATGAGACGGAAAGCTCTCCCTGGGTTTGGGAGCGGAAGTATGAGGTGGATTCCCTGTGCTATCCCATCCGCCTTTTGAAGCAGTATCGGCAGGCAGCGGGGGACGACAGTATTTTTGGAGACAGGACAAAGGAGGCGCTGGAGCGGATCGTGGGTGTATGGGAGGCCCAGCAGCGTCATGAGGAGTGTTTGGATTATTCCTTTGTGCGCCGGGACTGCCCGGACTCGGATACTCTGTCCAATAATGGAAAGGGAAGCCCCTGTGCTTACACCGGCATGACCTGGAGCGGCTTTCGGCCCAGCGATGATGCTTGTCAGTATGGATATCTGATCCCTGCCAATTTCTTTGCGGCGGCGGCTTTGGGGTATGTGACGGAATTTGCAAGGGAGATTTATAAGGATGAGAAGCTGGCCCTGCGTGCAGAGCGGCTGGCGGAGCAAATCCTGGAGGGAATCCGAAAGTATGGAATTGTTGAAACCCGGGAATTTGGGCCTGTATACGCCTATGAAACCGATGGGCTTGGCCATTATAACCTGATGGATGATGCCAATGTGCCCAGTCTGCTTTCCCTTCCCTGGCTGGAGGCGCCGGGAGTGGATGAAGAAATCTGGAGGAATACCCGTGCCTTTGTGCTGAGCAGGAACAATCCTTTTTATTTTGAAGGAAGGGCGGCCAGGGGCATCGGAAGCCCCCACACGCCCGGAAAAAATGTCTGGCCCATCGCCTTGACTATGCAGGGGCTGACCTCCCGGGAGAAACAGGAGCGGGAGGAACTGCTTCGGGTGCTGACGGAGACGGACGCAGGCACGGAGCTGATGCATGAAAGCTTTGACGTGGACTGTCCGGAGAGGTTTACCAGAGAATGGTTTGCCTGGGCCAATTCATTATTTGCGCTGTTTGTGGTGGAGCAGCGAAACTTAAGTGTTCCCGGACGGTAAATACCTTCTGTCGATAATGAGGGATTTGGAGTTTGTTCCGAAGCCGGCAGCAGGAATGGTGTAAGGAGGCATATGAATTTTACATTTGACGAAAAAATAACAAAGCCAGTATTGGAGAATTATCTGAGCAGGTCGGTGACTGCATCGGGGCTGTACGCCAGCGATACCCTGGAGGATGACCTGAGGGCCCTGAAAAGGATCGGGGCAAAATTCCTGGGCCGGGCTTCCGGAATCTGGTATATGACAGAGCCGGAGGAGGAGCATTTTGAAAAATCCCGGCGCCTGGCAGAGCTGGTGCATGAGATGGACCCGGAAGTTATATTGCAGTCCTGCGTTTTTGAGATTGTGGTGCAGCGGGTGGAGGAGGTGGAGATTCCTCTTTATGTGCTGCAGGCTTTTGGGCAGAAGGAGGAGCGGAGAAATTTCCGCCTGATGGATATGCTGTTTCCAGGGGAGCCTGTGGGATTTCGCAGCAAAAGGGACGACCCGGCAAAGAACGGCGGGATTCCTGATCTGAGCCGCATCGAGGCGGCCATGTGGTTTTACTACCGGGCCACCCGTTACATCGACTGCGGTTATGAGGCGCTTCACATGGGGCAGGTGCATCTGTATACCGCCAATGATCCGGGTATGGCCAGGACGGCGGAGGTCTTTGGCATGATCCGGGAATATGCTGCCAAACATGGAAGACGCCACAAGGTTTTGATGGATGCCCATACTCATGGGGTGAGTATTGGAGGAAAGCTGCTGTTTGACTATCATGCCATGCCCTTTACCCGGGTGCCTCTTTTGAAGGAGGAGGGACAGAAGCTGGTGCTGGTGCGGGAGGGCTTCAGCGAGGGCGGGAAGAACCCCGACGGCTGGAGCGCGGAGGCCATGCCGCTTTTGATGGAATATGACAATTGGGGCGGACGGGTGGTGGAGGAGCCTGAAAGGCTGACCCGCCAGGAGCTGGCGGCCAGAGACTGGTGGGGCTATGACCAGATCGCCTGGTTTGCCAACCAGCCCGGGGAGGAGCGGGATCGCTTCCTGGAGTACACCTACCGCTGGACGGAGATCATGAATGTGAACGCATATTTTGAGGTTCCCTTCCGCAGAATGCTGGGCGACGCCGGGGTGGAGATGGAACGGGCCGACAATGGCCGCAGGCAGGTTCAGGACTTTTATCAGTGTAACGAAAAAAGCCCGGCCTGTCCCATGGGATTTTCCCAGGAGGAGACGATCTGCAGGATCTGGAATCAGGGCCACAGCCTGCGGGAGCGGGCAGGCAATCCGCCTGTTGTGTATGACCATGGAGCCCGGGAGGTGTATGATGAGAAGACCGGCTACAAGCTTCCGGAGCGGGTGGTGGTCTATGGAAGTTTCCAGCCTTATGTGGGTGCGGTGGAGAATGATTCCAACAGTGAAGTGACACGGATGTACTATGTGGGGAACAATATCTATGTACTGTCGGTGCTGATTCCCTTTGCAGGGCAATATCATTTCGGCGTATCCACCTACGGCACGCTGTCGGCGGTCTATACCGCTGACCGGTATCCCCGCAGCGGTTCGGGTCCCAGGGAGTGGTTCTGCACGAAAAAGGATAACACGGCGGTGCGTTTCACCTATGAGTTTATGGGCTCAGGGGGAGTGAAGGTGGAGGTTTTTGATGATTGAGAGGGTAAAATGGATTAGTTCGTTGGAGAAGGTATTTCCGGATAAGGAGCCGGGACTTGGGGACGGCGGCATTTCTCCGGGAAGGGAGGCAGCCGGCCAGTCCGGGGCAGCTTCATCCTTTCCGGATGTGGTTCCCTGCTTTTTGGAAGGGGAGGTATTTTCTCTGCAGTGCGCCTTCCTGGCAGGACGGAATGCGGAAGGCTGGGCGGAGGTAACACTTTCCGGGGACTTTGCAGAATATGCCGCGGTTCGGGAGGTCTGTCCGGTGCCTTCCCGGTATGCCGGAACCACATGGGAAAACGGAGAAGAGCGGATGTATGCGCCGGGGATGTACCCGGATCTGTTGAAGGAGCTGCGGCAGAATCGTATCAAGCTGTATCCTGGTCAGTGGCAGGGGCTTTGGATCACTGTAAAATGCAGCGGGCAGGAGTCAGGCGGGGAGCTTCCTGCGGGAATCCATGAGCTGGAACTGACTTTGACGCCGGATCAGGGGGAGCCGGTGAAGGGGAGTGTGAAGCTGGAGCTGCTTTCTGCCAGTCTTCCGGAGCAGAGACTGATCCACACGGAGTGGTTTCATGTGGATTGTCTGGCAGATTATTATAGGGTGGAGCCCTGGAGTGAGGCCCATTGGGAGATTGTGGAGCGGTTTTTGATGCATTATGGAGCTATGGGCATGAATATGGTGCTGGTGCCGGTATTTACGCCGCCTCTGGATACAGCGGTGGGGCGGGAGCGCACCACGGTTCAGCTGACGGAGGTCCGGGAAGAAGAGGACGGAAGCTGGAGCTTCGGGTTTGAGCGGGTGGAGCGGTATGTGGAGCTGTGCAGAAAGGCAGGGATCCGCTATCTGGAGATTGCCCATCTGTTTACTCAGTGGGGAGCCAAAAGCGCCCCCAAGGTGATGGTGCGGCGGGGGGATGTGCTTGTCCGCCGCTTCGGCTGGGACACGGCATCGGACAGTCCGGAATACCTGGGCTTTCTGGAGCAGTTTTTGAAGGCGCTTACAGAAAAGCTGACCCAGTGGGGCTATGAGGGACGGGCATTTTTCCATCTTTCTGACGAGCCCGGAGGAGAGGAAACACTGAAGCGTTATAGTTTCCTGCGCGGGAAGATTACCGGGTGGATCGCACCGTATCCATTGATGGACGCCATGTCCGATTATTCCTTTTACGAGACCGGTGCAGTGGATTATGCCGTGCCCAGCATGAACAGTCTGCCGCTGTTTGCGGAAAAGGGGGCAAGTCCTTTGTGGACTTATTACTGCGGCGCTCACAGTGAAGGGACACCCAATCGGTATATGGCCATGCCGGCCAGTCAGGTGAGGGTGTTGGGAGTTTTGCTTTATGTGTACCAGGTGGAAGGCTTCCTGCACTGGGGATATAATTTCTACAATTCCCAGTATTCCCTGGAGCATATCGACCCTTATGCTGTGACGGATGCGGGGGGAGCTTTTCCCTCGGGGGACTCCTTCCTGGTTTATCCGGGAGAGGGCGGCAGGCCGGAGGATTCTCAGCGCATGCTGCTGATGCAGGAGGCCATGCAGGATCTGAGGGCGCTGCAGCTGCTGGAGAGCCAATGGGGAAGAGACCGGGTGATGGAGCTGATCCGCAGCGAGGCGGGAGAGGAGCTGACCGCCAGGCGCTGGCCCAGAGATCCCGGATTCCTTTTGGGGCTTCGGGAAAAGGTAAACAGGGCTGTAAGCGTGTAATAAAGTATGCAGAAAGGCCGGATTGGAATTTTGGATTCCATACCGGTCTTTTTGCATGGACAGTCTTTCGTTATATATTAGGCTTGGCAAATGTTATCGGTCATGAGTATAAATTAGGGATGGTTTTTTAGAGCAAATTCGGTTAAGATAAGATAGCAAGGAAGCGGAATTTCGGAAAGGAGGCGGTGTTATGGCGGATTCGGAAAAGATTCATAAGCTTGCAGAACAGGTGGTGTCTTTGGCCCATGACCATATACTGATGCATCTGCGCTTTTTTGACCGCGCCCTGGCCCGTCTGGAATGGCGGGAGCGGCCCCATATGGGATGTATGGCTACCGACGGCAGCAGCTGCTTTTATGACCCGGTGTATGTGCTGAGGCTGTATCGGAGGGAGCCTGAAGCCATTACCAGGATGTATCTGCATATTCTGCTTCACTGTATTTTTTCTCATGGCTTTCAATATCAAAAGCTGGATCGGGAAAAATGGGATCTGGCGGCGGATATCGCCGTAGAAAATGTGATTCTGGATATGGGGCTGCCGGGAACTGCCCTGGAGACCGACCAGGAGGCGGACAGAAAGCGGAAGGTATTGCGGGAGGATGTGGGACCATTGACCGCCGAGCGGATATACAGATACCTGAAGGAAAATCCCCTGATGCCGGAGACGGAAGAGGAGCTTCGGCGGCTTTTTTCCAGGGATGTGCATTCTCTGTGGAAGCCTGCGGAGCAGCTGGAGATTGGGCAGGAGGAATGGAAAAGGATCAGTGAGCGGGTCCGGGCGGATCTGAAATCCTTTACCAAAGGCAGGGAGGGAGGCGAAGCCCTGGAGGAAAATCTGAAGGAGACGGTCCGAGACCGGTATGATTATGGGGAAATTCTGCGCAGATTTGCTGTCACAGGGGAGGATTTGGCGCTAAGCGACGAGGAGTTTGATTATATTTATTACACCTATGGATTGGAACATTACGGCAATCTGCCTCTGATCGAGCCGCTGGAGTACAGGGAGGTCCGAAAGGTACGGGAGTTTGTGGTGGCCGTTGATACCTCTGCATCCTGCCGGGGACCTGTTGTCAGGGGTTTTTTGAGAAAAACCTACTCTCTGCTGAAGGCCAGCGAAAACTTTTTTCATAAGGTGAATATTCACATTATTCAGTGCGACAGCCAGATCAGGAGCGATACAAAGATAACCTGCGACGATGACTTTGAGGCGTTTATGAAATACGGGAAGCTGAACGGGTTTGGGGCCACGGATTTTCGGCCTGTGTTTTCTTATGTGGAGGAGCTTTGCCGGCAGGGGGAATTTGAAAATCTGAAGGGGCTCATCTACTTTACGGACGGCTACGGCATTTACCCGGAGCGCATGCCGGATTACAAGGTGATTTTTGCTTTTCCGGAGGAGGACGAGAACCGGTCTCCGGTGCCGCCCTGGAGCATGAAGGTAGTGCTGGAGCCGGAGGAATAGCTGTTTTGCGCCCCAGGGGAGAGGGCCGGGAAGGATAGATTATGAACATCAGACAGGCGAAGGATTATATTAAGAATTCAGTGAACTTATACCTCAAAAAAGATGATTTTGGGGAATATCGTGTATCGGTGGTGAGGCAGAGGCCCATCTTCCTGTTGGGAGCGCCCGGCATCGGAAAGACAGCTATAATGGAGCAGATTGCCCAGGAGATGGGACTTGCTCTGGTGTCCTACTCCATGACCCACCATACCAGGCAGTCGGCGCTGGGCCTTCCCTTTATCACCCAGAAGGTATATGGGGAGAGAAGTGTCAGCGTGTCGGAATATACCATGAGCGAGATCATTGCATCCATCTATGACACCATGGAGGCAAGCGGCAAAAAGGAGGGCATTCTGTTTTTGGATGAGATTAACTGCGTCTCCGAGACGTTGGCGCCCTCCATGCTGCAGTTTCTGCAGTATAAGGTGTTCGGCAGACATCGGGTACCGGAGGGCTGGGTCATTGTCACCGCAGGAAATCCCCCGGAATATAATCGTTCGGTTCGGGAATTTGACGTGGTGACCCTGGATCGTTTAAAGGTTTTGGAGGTGGAGCCGGAGTATCGGATCTGGAAGGAATATGCGGTGGAGAAAAGGATCCACAATGCGGTGATCAGCTATCTGGATCTGAAAAAGGAACATTTTTACTGTATGGAGATGACTCCCAAGGGCCGCAGCTTTGTGACGGCCAGGGGCTGGGAGGACCTGTCGGAAATTCTGATGCTCTATGAGGATGAGCAGCTCCCTGTGGACGAAAGCCTGGTGGGGCAGTATCTGCGAAACGATAAGGTGGTTCGGGAATTTACCGCCTACTACGATTTGTACAATAAATATAAGAAGGATTACCACATCGGGGACATTCTGGAGGGACGTCCTTCCGTTCAGGCCATTGCCAGAGCCCGGGAGGCGGCCTTCGACGAACGTCTGTCTCTGGTGGGTATGCTGCTGGACCGGGTCACGGCGCGAATGGGGGAGGTAATGGAGCAGGCGGCCTGCCTTACAGATTTGAAAAAAGCATTAAAGGCTGTGGGCGCATCTGCCGGGGATTATGTGGAGCCTGTGCTGGGGCTTCTGGACGCCCAGGCCCAGGGGCGCAAAAAGCTGTTGGAGAGTCTTCAGAGTGCCAATTCTCTGTCCGATGCAGATCGTAAAAAGCACCGCAGCGTGATCCGTTTCCTGGAGGAGGGAAAAAAGGAATTGTATGTGGGCGGCGTTTTCACCGGAACGGAGGCCTATGGTTTTTTGAAAGAAAAGTATTCTCAGCTGGTGGACCGGATGAAGCAGGACACTGCCCGGGCGGGCCGGGAACTGCATGCTTTGTTTGTCTTTGCGGAGGAGGCCTTTGGCCAGGGGAATGAAATGCTGATTCTGGTTACGGAGCTGACGGTGAATAATATCAGCGCCCAGTTTATTGCGGCTTTCGGAAGTCCTGACTATGACAGACACAATGAGGAACTTATGCTCAGCCAGCGGAGCAGCGATATTCAGCAGCAGATTGCACAGCTGGAGCTGTAGAGTGCGGCACATTTTTGATGAATCTGGCCGGAAAAGTCTTGCAGGAGGAAAGGTCTATGGAGGAGGAAAAAGAGTTTGTGATACCGGACGGCAGTCTATACTATACGGTTTCGGAGAGTGGAGTTTTGGTCACCCGGTTTCAGGGAACGGCGGCCCGGGTCACCGTTCCGGCGGCCATAGAGGGAAGGCCTGTCAGGGGGCTGTTCAAAAAAGCATTTTTAAGCCGAAAGGATCTGCGCAGGGTGACCCTTCCGGACACCCTGGAGGAGGTGGGGGACTGGGCCTTTGGCTATTGCAGCGGCCTGGTGCAGGTGACATTGCCCCAAAAGCAGATCCGGTTCGGAAAATCGGTTTTTCTGGAGTGCGGCAGCCTGCAGCGGATCCGTTTGATATCCGCTCCGCCCTCGGAAGGATCCGCAGAGATCTTTGGAGAGAGCGTGCCTGGTTCCGGGACCGGCAAGGACAGCGGGGAATGTGTGCCCCAGCTTCTGGCGGCGGCTGTGAGGGTTTTTGATGCATATTATCTGCTGGAGCCTCTTCAGGCAGGAAGCGGGGAATGGCTGGAAAAGTGGGATGCCAGGCTGACAGCTTTTCTTCATACTCCGGATCAGGAGGGCTATTCCAGACAGGTTCTCTGCGGGGAAGAGGATTACGGCAGCACGGATCTGGGGGCGTATGTCCGGGAAAAAAGAAAGGGAAAGGTGAGACTGGCGTTTCTGCGGCTGTTGCTTCCTCTGGGGCTGAAGGAGACCCTTCAGAAGGAGCTGGAGGAATATCTTGTGTCACATACCAAGGGAGAGGATAGTCAGGAGACCTGGCTGGTGGTACTGGAGGAGCATGGGGATGACAGAGCGTATTACAGTCTGTTTGCCCGGCTTGGCTGTCTTAGGCCGGACAATCTGGGAGATATCCTTGCGGATATCGGAGAAGGACACCCGGAGATGAAGGCTTATTTTTTAAAATGCCAGGGAGGGGGATCCGGGCCGGAGGATTTCTTTGAGGGGCTGTCCCTGGATGATTGAGATGCGGATGGTGCGTGATGCCTCAGTCTTTTGTACAAACAGCGGACAAAATCCTCGCTGAACGGTGACGTATTAAACATTACGACAGATTCTGCTAACAAATTAGTATTGAGAAACGCGGAATTTTTGGGTATTCTTTAAGTGCAACAGACAACAAATAGTGGATGCGCCCGGCGGAGAGATCTGCCCATGGATGCGCGGAAAAGAGGAAGCTATGAAAATTTTGGTCACAGGCGGCGCCGGATTTATCGGAAGCCATACGGTAGTGGAGCTGCAGCAGGCGGGATATGATGTTGTGGTGCTGGATAATCTGAGCAATTCAAGCGAAAAGTCTCTGGAGAGGGTGGAGGCCATAACCGGTAAAAAGGTTCCCTTTTATAAAGCGGATATCCTGGACCGGAAGGCTCTGGAAGAAATTTTTGGCCGGGAGGGCATCGACGCAGTAATCCATTTTGCGGGCTTGAAGGCCGTAGGAGAGTCCGTGAGCAAGCCCTGGGAGTACTATGAGAACAATATTGCAGGCACGCTGACTTTGGTAGATGTGATGAGAAAGCATTATGTGAAAAACATCATCTTTTCCTCCAGCGCCACGGTATACGGGGACCCGGCTTTCATTCCCATCACGGAGGAATGTCCCAAGGGTCAGTGCACCAACCCGTATGGATGGACCAAATCCATGCTGGAGCAGATTCTTTCCGATATTCAGAAGGCGGACCAGGAGTGGAACGTGATCCTGCTTCGGTACTTTAATCCCATCGGCGCTCACAGGAGCGGCACTATAGGGGAGAATCCCAACGGGATTCCCAACAACCTGATGCCCTACATCACACAGGTGGCGGTAGGGAAGCTTAAGGAGCTGGGCGTTTTCGGAAACGATTACGATACCCATGACGGAACCGGAGTGAGAGATTATATTCACGTGGTGGATCTGGCCATAGGGCATGTGAAGGCTCTGAAGAAAATAGAGGAGAAGGCGGGCCTGAAAATTTATAACCTGGGTACCGGCACCGGTTACAGTGTTTTGGACATTGTAAAGAATTTTGAAGAGGCTACCGGTGTTAAGATCCCTTATGTGATCAAGGACCGGCGCCCCGGCGATATCGCGTCCTGCTATGCAGACGCCGGCCTGGCTAAAAAGGAGCTGGGCTGGGAAGCGCAGTACGGCATTCGGGAAATGTGCGAGGATTCCTGGAGGTGGCAGAAGAATAACCCCCAGGGATACGGGGACTGACACGATATAGCGGGATGTCAGAACAAGTATATAACTGGTAATGAAAGAACTGCCGGGCAGAATAATCTGCCCGGCAGAGACAATTTATGCCACGTACACATACATAAATATAAAGTGGCATATGCTGCCAGCCATGACAAACAGGTGGAACACCTCATGGGAACCGAAGCTTTTATGCCTGGAATTGAAAAGCGGAAGCTTCAGAGCGTAAATGACGCCGCCCACGGTGTAAATAATGCCGCCGGCAAGAAGCCAGAGGAACGCGCCTGTGGACAGAGTGTCCAGGAGCCTTCCGAATACCAGCACGCATACCCATCCCATGGAAATGTAAATAACGGAAGAAAACCATTTGGGGCAGGTGATCCAGAAGGCTTTGATCAGCATGCCTGCCAGCGCAATGCCCCACACCAGCGCCAGCAGGGTGTATCCCATTTCACCGCCCAGCACAATCAGGCAGACGGGGGTGTAGGATCCTGCGATAAGGACAAAAATCATCATATGATCAAGCTTTCGGAATATCCGCAGGGCTCTTCCCTTTAAATTCACAGAATGATAAGCGGCGCTGGCTCCGTATAAAAGAACCATGCTGGCCATAAAAACAGCCATGGCAGTGAAGCTTTTTTCTCCTGAGGTGAGGCCTGCCTTGACTAAGAGCGGCACTGCGGCGAAAACTGCCGCTATCATGCCGATAAAATGTGTAATAGCGCTTCCGGGCTCTCGGATTGTGATCTGCATATTCATACCTCCCTGTAAATACCCTGCATACATTTTCGCTGTTCTGCAGTCCATACAAAACATTTCCATCTGCATGGATCATTATTAATCCTATCATTTGTACAATAAGAGAAAACTATACATTATAGTATATAAAACGACCAATTGCACTCAAATAGTTCGTCATGTAGTTTTTGAAACTATATGTCATTGAATAGATAATACATCTGAATGAAAGAAATGTCAATACAAAAAATCCTTGCTTTCCTCTGCCAAATCGATTACCATGAAGCTTATCTGAACAGTAATCTGAGAATCTATGGAAAGGCAGGGTAAAATATGTTTCGGCTTTGGGCAAAAATTTTCAAGGATAATCGCATGCTTCAGGACACCTGTATTGCTGATGAAAGCGCCGATACCCGAACCCACAAGGTATTTCACGCCCTGGACGAAATCTGCCGTCAGTTTGATCTGAGCAAACCTGTCTGGCTTGACAAAAATATATCTGATTTTAAGCGTCATAAAAAAACCCGCTTCACACAGGACAATTTTATAGAATCTGTGGAATTTGACTATCTGGAGATTCATGTAATTGAGGAAGATACGTGATAGCTTTTCAGATACCGCAAGTTCATTCACGCTCTTGCGAAAACTGAGGCGATGGTATGTAAAGGCTTGGGGATTACACAGGAGGAAGCAAAACGAAATGTTCTGAAGCTCTCCGGCGGACAGCAGCCACTATACTAATACAATACACATAACCGGTCTGGCGCCGGCATATATATAAAAGGTATGCGTTTTATTGGTGATTTTGCCGTATTTTATTAAAAAAGGATTAAGCTTTAGTGAATAATATACATTTGTATCACCTGTTATGCTATACTGAATATACTATATTGGGAGTTACCCGGGATGAAGGTGCCAGAATGGAGTTAAAACCAGATAACGGAGAAGGGATCGACAGCTGGAAAGAAGTGACCCTGATCTACAATGCCGCACTGAGACAGATTCAGACAAGGATGGAGATTCTGAATGAGGAGTTTCAGCATGTACATCGATATAATCCGATTGAACATATCAAGTCGAGGATCAAGACGCCCGAGAGCATTGTCAAAAAGCTGAAGCGGAACGGATACGAATCTACTATTGAAAATATGGTTAAGTACATAAACGATATTGCCGGTATTCGCGTCATTTGCTCTTTTACGTCGGACATATACCGGATTGTTGCCATGATCGCGGAGCAAAGGGATATCAAGGTGATCGCCGTGAAGGACTATATTACTTTTCCCAAGGCCAGCGGTTACAAAAGCTACCATATGATCGTGACCGTGCCGGTATATCTCTCGGATCGTACCGTGGATGCCAAGGTGGAGATCCAGATCCGGACGGTCGCCATGGATTTCTGGGCAAGCCTGGAGCATAAGATTCATTATAAGTTTGAGGGGGATGCGCCGGAGCATATTAAAAGCGAGCTGGTGGAGTGTGCCAAAATGGTCAGTGATCTGGACGCCAGAATGCTATCGCTGAATGAAGAAATCCTTGCGATCAGCCGGAAAATGAACAAAGACTAAAACAGAAGCTGAAAAGAGGAGTGCCCGGATGCCTTTCGGTATCCGGGCTATTATGAAAAAAAAATCTTGTTTGCTGTAACTCATAAAAGTAATTCTTAATGACAACCATAGTATAGCAATTGTCTGTGAACAAAGTATGAACTCCCTGTAAAAACTTGGTGAATGTTACAAAAACAAAAAGAAATACATGTAATAATTATGCAGTTTGCATAAAATACCAGTGCTTGAGGGTGCGGTCAGTATCGTGGCGGGATTCGGGCTTTTTGCTGTCGGAAAAGAATTGAAATAAGCGTGGAATTGTTTTATGATGTGTGTGGAGTTGTGAAGCGGTTTTGGAGTTCACGATAAAAATATACACAGGATGCGCGGGGCAGGAGCGCGGCGTGGAAACAGGAGGTAATATGCGGCTGATAATCATACGGCATGGAGATCCCGACTATGTGAAGGACTCATTGACAGAAAAGGGCTGGAGGGAAGCGGAGCTGCTGGCGGAGCGGATTGCAGGACTTGAGGTGAAGCAGTTTTACGTGTCTCCTTTGGGGAGAGCGAGGGATACGGCGTCTTTGACTTTAAAAAAGATGGGAAGAAGCGCCGTGGAGTGCGACTGGCTCCAGGAATTTCCTCCCCGGATCAACCGTCCGGACACTACGGACCGGAAAACCCTGGCCTGGGATTGGATTCCCGGGGACTGGATGGGAGAGGCGCTGTACCGGGACAGAGAACGGTGGGCAGATACGGAGGTCATGCGTGAAGGGAATGTAGGAGAAACTTACCGTTATGTGACGGAAAATTTTGACCGGCTGTTGGCAGAGCACGGCTATGTGCGGGACGGCGAATTCTACCGGGTGGAGAGAGCCAACCGGGACACGCTGGTATTTTTTTGTCATTTCGGGCTGGAGTGCGTGCTTTTGAGCCGGCTGATGAATCTTTCTCCCATGATTCTCTGGCACCACACCTGTGCCGCTCCTTCCTCTGTCACCACCGTTTACACGGAAGAACGCAGACAGGGAGAGGCCGTTTTCCGGATCAGCAGCTTTGGGGATACCTCTCATCTGTATGCCGGAGGGGACGAGCCCTCTTTTTCTGCCCGGTTCTGCGAGACCTTTGACAGCGACGAACGGCACTGAAGCCTTTCAAATGGAGTAAATTTTCGGGGCGTATCTGCTTAGATTCCCACAGGCCTTGACTGCCCGTGAAATTTTGTGGCAAGGGTGATTTGACAGGCGGCAGACCATGGAATATAATAAAACTGTAACACAAAAATGACCGCAGACCGCATTTTGTGCACCGCGGCTTCGGGCGGCCGTCAAGATCGAAATATCATGGAGGGAACTATGGAGTTAATGGACAAGGTTGCGATTGTGACAGGAGGAAGCCGCGGGATCGGGTTCACCACCGTAAAGGCTTTTCTGCAGGAAGGAGCCGCGGTGGTGCTGTGTGCCAGCCGTCAGGAGACTGCGGACAAGGCCGTGGTGCAGCTGCAGGAGGAGATCCCAGGGGCAAGGGTAGAGGGAATCTGGCCTGACCTTTCCAGTTACGCTTCTGTAAAAGCCGCTTTTGACAGAGTGGCGCAGGTGTACGGCAGGATCGATATTCTGGTGAACAATGCCGGCGTATCGGAAAGTACGCCTTTTTCGGAATATACGGAAGAGACCTTTGACAAGGTTATGGATCTGAATGTAAAAGGCACCTTCAACTGCTCCAGAGCGGTGGTCGAGATTATGGAAAGGCAGGGCGCAGGAGTGATTCTGAATACATCCTCCATGGTCAGCATTTCCGGACAGCCCAGCGGTGTGGCCTACCCCACATCGAAATTTGCCGTAAATGGCTTTACCCTTTCGCTGGCCCGGGAGCTGGGGCCCAAGGGAATTCGTGTAAATGCGGTGGCTCCGGGCATTACCGAGACCGACATGATGAAGGCGGTTCCCAAGGAGGTCATCGAGCCCATGATCGCCAGGATTCCCCTGCGCCGTCTGGGACAGCCGGAGGACATCGCCAATGCGTTTGTATTTCTGGCATCGGAAAAGGCATCCTATATCTCCGGTGTGGTGCTGAGCGTGGATGGATTGATGAGGACCTGAGGCGCTGTTTATGAAAACGGATCTGTAATTATTTGCGGCATGGCCATTTTGGCTGTGCCGTTTTTTTCGGTGCGCAAAAAGTTTCCTGTTGACAAATCAGAGAGCTTATGGTATTTTGTGTTTACAGACGACATGTCGAGTATCGACATGTCGAATGAAAACATGTCGCCTGTAGACACTGATCATATCATTCTGCCGGCATTTTGAGGCTATAAAAAGACAGGGGGGAGTTGTTTGGAGGAAGGCTTACAGAAAAAGTACATTCCCATGACGGAGACCACTTATTATACGCTTCTTTCGGTGACGGTTCCCAGGCATGGTTATGCTATTATGCAGTACGTGAATGAGCTGACCAAGGGCAGGATCGTTCTCGGCACCGGAACTTTGTATACCATGGTAGGCAGGCTGGCGGCAGACAACATGATTGTGACGGTGCCCAACGAGGAAGGCAAAAAGGCCTATCAGATCACGGAGACAGGAAGAAAACTGCTGGAGCTGGAGACAGTCAGACTGGGAAAGCAGCTGAAGGACGGAAGGCAGATCTTGAATATGGGGGCTGAGGATGAATAAGGAAGAAAGAGGACGAATAAAAAGATGCAAGGCTTTTCTGAGCTTCCAGAAGGAGAGAAAATGGCTGGAGGAAATGGCCCTTCAGGGCTGGTTCCTGGAAAATATATCGATGGGAATGATCTATACCTTCAGAAGAGGGGAGCCAAAACATCTGTTGTATGGTATTGATCGGTTCTGCCTGCCGAAAAAGCCTGATCTGGAAGAAATACGCCATAAGGAAATTTTTATGGAGATGGCCCGGGAGCTGGGATGGCAGGAGGTCACTCATGACGAGGATATGACATACTACTTTTCCAAGGAATATGAGGAGGGCGGCATCAATGAGCTGCACAATGATCGGGAATCCCGCGGCTACAGAGCGGCCAAATTCAGGAGATATGCTCATAATCATGCAAAAAAGCTGGTGGTTCAGATATTTGTTGTTTTGCTGGTGGATCTTGCCATAAAGTCTCTGCTGGGACTCTGGGGGAAGCCCAGCCTTATATGGTACGAATGGTTTGCTTTGATTTATGCAGTCGTATGCAGCGCGGCGGCGCTGGGATATTGGAAACTGGGCTTTCGGACGGAAAAGGAATTGTCCATGACCGGGCAGGAATGGGAGGAAAGCAGGGATCCTGCTTTTCATAAAACAATGTGGAAGCTGATTTTGACCAACAGAGGGCTGAATCGGTTTCTGGGAAAGCAGGCCGGCCAGGGATGGGTTCTGACGGCGGTTACGCCCCTGCGGTATTTCTTTGTGAAAGACCAAAGCAAAAACCAGATTTATACCATGGACAGCAAAAGTCTGGTGAATAAGCGTCTGAAGGCCCAGAGCAGGAAACAGATCGGCGACGGCAAGGACTGGAGCGGAATCAACAGCGACTGGGAGCTGCAGAGCGTCAGGGATGCCCAGGAGAAGGGCTGGATCTTCGTCTGTGCCCTGGAAAACAGAGCCGTCATTTATCGGGGGGAGGCCGGGCAGGCAGAGCCTCTGAATGATCCCAGATATGACAACAGCCTGCGCTGGGTGTCCCTGATCGGGGAATACGGCTTCTATATGCTGTTAAGCGCCATTGCAGGAGGCATTGTGGGATTTATCATAGGGTATTTGGAAAAATAGCACAAACGGTTTACACTGTACTGAGCTTTGGAGCTGCAGTATAATTCATATTCAGATACCATTGTTCCATTTATGGATATTCATAGATCATTGGTAAAGAGGAGGAGTAAAATGAAACTGGAGGTAAAGAACATCCGCAAAAGCTTTGGAGAGAAGGAAGTGCTCCATGGCGTAAGCTTTCAGGTGGAGAGCGGCAGGGCGCTGGGACTGCTGGGCAGGAACGGCGCAGGAAAAACCACCACCATCCGCATTCTGATGGATGTATTTCACGCAAACAGCGGCGAGATCCTGTTGGACGAGAAAAAATTTGTGCCGTCGAAACACAGGATCGGTTACCTGCCGGAGGAAAGAGGGCTTTACCCTAAGCGCACCGTTTTGGATCAGATGATTTTTCTGGCCAGACTGCGGGGGATGAACACCGGCGAGGCCAGGGAGAATGCAAAAAAATGGCTGGCCAGGCTGGAGGTGTCGGAGTATGAAACGCGGAAGCTGGAGACTCTGTCCAAGGGTAATCAGCAGAAGGTGCAGCTGGCGGCCACGCTGGTGACCAATCCGGATATCGTGATTCTGGATGAGCCCTTCAGCGGGCTGGATCCGGTGAACTCCCAGATCCTGAAGGATGTAGTGAACGAATTGATCGCGGACAGACGGCTGGTGATCTTCTCCAGTCATCAAATGAGCTATGTGGAGGAATTCTGTGACAACATCGCCATTATCAACCAGGGCGAGGTGGTTCTGGCCGGAGAACTGCGGGAGATCAAAAAGGATTACGGCAGAAACCGTCTGATGCTTTCCGCAGAGAATTATGACCAGAATCGTCTGGCGGAAAAGGTGGAGAAGGAGTTTGGAGATTTGGTTTCCATTTCGGGCAGAAAGAAGGAGTTTCTGATTCTGGAGCTTACGGAAAAGGGCAGCAGGCGGAAGGTGATGGAGAGGCTGGCGGGCTCCGACATTGAGGTAGAGCGTTTCGGCGGCTATGCACCGTCCCTGAATGATATATTTGTGGCAAAGGTTGGTGAGGAAGAATGAAAAAGATTGGTATTGTCTTAAGATATGAGCTGAAGGAGTATCTGGAAAGTAAGGGCTTCGTGGCCTTTACCATTGTTCTGGCGCTGGTGGGAGCCGCGCTGCTGTTCCTGCCCCGGTTTATTGACATGTCGGATTTTACGGGAGTGCAGGTTATCGGCGGAAAACAGCAGGGAGACGGCCAGGGAGAATCAGGAGAAGCCGGCCAGACCGGGGAAAAGGAGCTTTATCTGTATTATGATCAGGCGGGCGTGGTCCGGGAGGAGCTGCTGGGTCAGATCTTCTACGGAACGGACTGGAGGCAGGCGGAGAGCCGGGAGGCTTTGACAGCGGCCGTGGAGGCTCAGGAGGCGGAAGCCGGTTTTGTGGTTACCGGACCTGTGGAGTACGAGTACTATGTGTTTAACAAGAGCATGTCCGACAGCAACACAGCTATGTTCGATCAGGCCATGAAGCTATTTTACCGGATGGATTATTGTGCAGCAAACAATATAGATCTGAACGAGATTACAGCCATGTACGATGTTCCCATCACTGTCAGCGAGCGGATTCTGAACAAGGATTCCGGCAGCAATTATTGGTATTGCTATTTCCTGGTGATCATCGTGTTTATGCTCATCATAATGTACGGCCAGATGATTGCCGTAGCTGTTACTAACGAAAAGAGCAACAGAGCGATAGAGGTTCTGGTCACCAGCACCACGCCCAACAGCCTGCTTTTCGGCAAGGTGATCGCCGGCGCCATCAGCGGTCTGGTTCAGACTGGCCTGGTCATGGGGGCTGTGCTGATCTCTTATCAGGTGAACCGGGAGCAGTGGGGCGGCATGCTGGATATGTTCCTCCATATTCCAGGAGATGTGCTGCTGAGCTTTGCCTTCTTCGGACTGGGCGGCTATCTGTTCTATGGATTCCTGTACGGGGCCATGGGAGCGCTGGTCAGCAAGACCGAGGATGTGAGCAAGAGCTCCGGCGGACTTCAGGTGGTGATCATGGTAGTTTATTTCTTCTCACTGCTCCAGCTGATGAATATTGACGGACCTGTCATCAAGGTGCTGTCCTTCCTTCCGGTGAGCTCCTACAGCACCATGTTTGCCCGGATTGCCATGGGAACCGTGGCTCCCTGGGAGGTTGTGGTATCCTTCCTGATCCTGGCGGCATCCATTGTGGGAACCGGTGTGCTGGGCGCCAGGCTTTACCGGATGGGTACTCTTCGTTATGGCAATCCCATCAAGCTGAGCACGGCGTTGAAGGATTTGAAAAAAAGTGAATAAGGTAATGTGATATAGACAAACACAGGGTCCCTCTCTTTGCGTATTCTTTATATATGAAGAGCAAAGAGAGGGACTTTTGATATGGACTGCCGCACACAGATTCTTTCCAATGATTATTTTGATGTGATTACGGATTTCTCCCTTCAGGCAGACGTGAAGGAGCCGTGCGCTGCCATCATTGAAAATCAGTTTCGTATATTTTATTATGACAGGAGCATTGTGGGAAATACCAACGAATATTTTTTTCAATTCAGAAATGTACCCAAGCTGTACGGGCTGATGCAGGAGGGCGGAATGCTTGCGGGAGGCTTTGACCCCAACAGTCTCATTGCCAGCGGAATCACACAAATCCAGCGGGAGCCTCTGGCACTTACGGGAAGGGGTGTTATCATTTGCGTTATAGATACAGGAATCGATTACACCAATCCGGCGTTCCGAAATCCAGACGGCACCAGCCGGATCCTGGCCATATGGGATCAGACCATACAGGAGGGAAGTCCTCCAGAGGGCTTTCAGTATGGAACGGAGTACACGAAAGAGGCGATTGACAGGGCCCTGGAGGCTGAGGATGCTTATTCCGTCGTACCCAGCCGGGATGAGAACGGCCATGGAAGTATGATGGCGGGAGTGGCGGCAGGCAGCCGTGTCAGCGGGGGGCTGACCTACCAGGGAGCGGCTCCGGATGCGGATATTGTGGTGGTGAGGCTGAAGGAATGTAAGCAGTATCTGCGGGATTTTTACATGGTTCCGGAAAAGGTGCCGGCCTATCAGGAAAATGATATTATGCTGGCTGTCCAGTATGCGGACGGGTTTGCCGTACCCTTCCAGAAGCCGGTGGTGATTTGTCTCGGGCTGGGTACAAGCTATGGGGATCATGCAGGAACGGCGCCTCTTGCCCGGTATCTGGACCTGGTGGCGGTAAAGCGCAGCCGGGCGGTGGTACTGCCGGGCGGGAATGAGGGGAATGCCCTCCATCATTATCAGGGAAGGCTGGGAGATCGAAACGGGGACAGTATTTCGGTGGAGATCAGGGTGGAGGCGGGAAACGACGGATTTATCATGGAATTGTGGGGAAGTATTCCGGATGCCTATACGGTTTCCGTCCGATCTCCGGGGGGTGAGACCATTCCCCGTATCCGCCTGGGGGTAAGGGAGAGCATTACCTACAGCTTTGTATACGAGCGCACCAGGGTGACCATCGCGGGTACCCTGGCGGACCCGGTTTCCGGAGAGGAGCTGATTCTGCTTCGGCTGCAGGATCCCACACCGGGGATCTGGACCTTTCAGGTGAGCGCGGTGGGGGATATTCACAACGGAGTGTTTCATGTGTGGCTTCCCATCTCCCAATTCCTCAGCGCCCCCGCATATTTTCTGGAGCCCTCTCCTTATGTGACCATGACGGATCCTTCTTTTGCCAAAAACGCCATCAGCGTTTCCACCTATGACTCCGACAACAACAGCTTTTATATTAATTCCGGGAGAGGATTTTCCAGAACCGGAGACATTAAGCCGGACCTGGCCGCTCCCGGTGTAAATGTATCCACCATCCGGGGAAAGGCTTCCGGAAGCTCCCTGGCGGCGGCCATTACCGCCGGAGCGGCAGCCCAGTTCCTGCAGTGGGCCGTGGTGGAAGAGAACAATATTGTGGTGGAGAGCCGGGGAATCAAAAATTATCTGATCCGCGGGGCATCCCGGTCCTTTGACATCTCCTACCCCAGCCGGGAGTGGGGATATGGCAGGCTGAATATGGTGGGAACTTTTGATGCGCTGATCGGAGTCTGAGGGTGGCTTGACAAAGAGAACGACTTCTGTTAAGATATTTTCTGTAACAAATTTAACAACTTTGTAATAAGTTTATGAAGAAATGGAATAAAATGAATCAGTTGTTTGGAGGTGAGGAAAATGTCAGATAGCAGAAGACGATCTGCTGCGGTGCTGGGATGGCTTTTGTCTCTGATTCTGTTTTTACAGGCCGGGACTTCGGTTCAGGCGGAAGGCGGGAATTTTCTGGATGAAATGCGGGGCGGTGTGGAAAGCCTGCTGAATCCCGGGGATTCCGATACGGTGGAGGTAGCAGCCGCCATGGCGCGGACGCTGAATCTGGATCCGGACTTCATGGCGGCACAGGAGGAACATGAAAGCCGGCTGGTGATGGCAAATGTAAAAAATGCGCTGAATGTGCGCAGCGACGCCAGTGAAGAAGCCGATAAGGTGGGAAAGCTCTACAAGGACTGCGGCGGGATTATCCTGGAGCAGCGGGACGGCTGGACGAAGCTTCAGTCCGGCAACATTGTGGGATGGGCTTCCAATGAGTATCTGCTGTTCGGAGAGGAGGCGCTGACGCTTGCCAACGAGGTGGGGAAGATGATCGGAACCATTGACACAGAGATGCTTCGGGTCAGGAAGGCGCCCAGCACGGATGCGGAGATCTACGGCCTGCTTCCGAAAGGGGAGATTGTGGAGGTCTTAAGCGAGAGCGAGGACGGATGGGCCTGCATCGACTACGACGGTGCGGACGGGTATGTGTCTTCGGATTGTATTGTGATCGATTTCCTCATTGATAACGGTGAGACCATGGATGAGATCAAGGCCAGGGAAGAGGCCGAGAAGGAAGCGAAGCGCCACGTGAACTACGGCGAATATACCACCGATGCGGATACGACACTGCTGTTGGCAGCATTGATTCAGTGCGAGGCCGGCGGAGAGAGCTACGAGGGCCAGGTGGCCGTGGGAGCGGTAGTCATGAACCGTGTCAGAAGCGCCGCATATCCCGACAGTATTCACGGTGTTATCTATGCTTCGGGGCAGTTTACACCGGCTATGACCGGTAAGCTGAACAGGGTATATGAATCCGGAAGGATTTACGAAAGCTGTATCAGGGCGGCGGAGGAAGCTTTGTCCGGCGTGTCCAACGTAGGAGGATTGACACACTTCAGGAGAAACAACGGGCGCGAAGGCCTGGTGATCGGAAACCATGTATTCTATTGATGCATTTTCTTACTTTGAAATGTTATGGCTGTAAGCAGTCTCCAGAGCGGCAGTGTCCGGATCAAACCGGCACTGCCGCTTTTGGGTATGGTTCAAAATTCAAGGATCATTGCCGCGATAGAGGTGGTTGTTGTGGAGAAGACAGCAACTGAACTGTTACAGCGGGCAGCAACTTATACACGAAATGGATTGCCGAAAAGGCAGATTTGGTGTATACTGAATATCAAAAGCAGATGTTCTTTCCGGAATCAATTGATTCAGCCAATAGGTTGGGGCGTGGAAGGAAAGTGCGGAAGGAAGTGACAGGATGAATGAAATGATGATTTTCTGGCTGGCTCTGTTGATTGTGGCTATTGTGGCGGAGCTTCTGACCATGGGACTGACGACGATATGGTTTGCGGGAGGCGCTTTGGTGGCGATTCTGGCGACGGCGCTGCGCGCCCCTGTATTTATTCAGATCATTCTCTTTTTCCTGGTTTCACTGATGCTTTTGTTTTTTACCAGACCGGTTGCGGTAAAGTATTTCAACAAGGATCGGGTAAAGACAAATGTGGAAAGCATGGTGGGACGTCAGGCTGTGGTGATCAGCGAGATCGATAATCTTCAGGGAATCGGACAGGTGGCGGTGAGCGGCCAGGAATGGAGTGCCAGAAGCTGCGACGATAAGGTGCGGATTCCGGTGGGGGCAGTGGTAAACGTGATGGCCATCAACGGAGTAAAGCTCATTGTCAGGCCCGACGAGCAGATGAAAAAATTTGAGTCCGGGGAAAGCGAACAGATTCCTGAGCCTATGAGCGTGTCCCAGATAGAGGAATTGGAGGCAGAGGAGATGCTGTCGGAAGGCCGTCTGGAGAGCAGTGAAGAAGACCGGGAAAAGAGCCATGAAAATGGAAATCCAGAGCAGTGAAAGGGAACTGTTCTGAATTCATAAAAAAACGGCGCCGATGGGGATTCGGCGCAGAAAGAGGTAAAATATGTTTCCTTTATACTTACTGATCACACTGATCGTGCTGCTGCTGATTATAGTGGTCTCCTGTTTGAAGATCGTTCCTCAGGCGCAGGCCTATGTTATCGAGCGTCTGGGCGCATACCAGGGCACCTGGTCGGTAGGCTTCCATGTAAAGGTGCCTTTCCTGGATAAGGTGGCCAGAAGGGTGAACCTGAAGGAGCAGGTGGCGGATTTCCCGCCTCAGCCCGTTATCACAAAGGATAACGTAACCATGAGAATCGATACGGTGGTATTTTATCAGATCACGGATCCCAAGCTGTTTACCTACGGCGTGGAGAATCCCATGATGGCTATCGAGAATCTGACGGCCACCACGCTTCGTAATATTATCGGTGATCTGGAGCTGGATCAGACCCTCACCAGCCGCGAGACTATCAACACCAAGATGCGCGCCGCCCTTGACATTGCCACCGACCCCTGGGGTATTAAGGTAAACCGCGTGGAACTGAAAAATATTATTCCTCCTGCCGAGATCCAGAACGCCATGGAGAAGCAGATGAAGGCGGAGCGTGAGAGACGTGAAGCCGTAACCCGTGCGGAAGGTGAAAAGAAGGCCAAGATCCTGGAGGCGGAAGGAGCCAAGGAATCCGCGATTCTTCGCGCGGAGGCCGATAAGCAGTCCGCGATTCTCCGTGCAGAGGCCGAGAAGGAAAAGATGATCCGTGAGGCGGAAGGTGAGGCGGAAGCCATCCTGAAGGTTCAGCAGGCTAATGCAGACGGCATCAGGATGCTGAAGGATGCCTGCGCCGACGAGGCCGTGTTGAAGATCAAGAGTCTGGAGGCCTTTGAAAAGGTTGCCGACGGCAAGGCCACCACGATCCTTCTTCCCGCAGAGCTGCAGGGTATTGCAAGCCTTGCTGCCGCATGGAAGGAAAGCGCGGCGAAATAGCCGTTATATCAGCTGTAGATGAATATCTGCTGAAAGCGGACAGGATCGTCTGGCAATTTGAAACTGCGGGGCTGTTGTGCCGGTGGCCGGAGGGCCATGGTGTAACAGCCCTGTCTTTTGCTGTTAAAGGAAAAGTCTGCCCGTGGGCGCAGGTGGTCAGAGAAGGTCAGGCACCTGCAGGTATTTGCGGAGAGTGATGATGAAATCAGAGAGGAATGTTATGGATTTGAAGGTGAATTTAAAAGGCCGGGATTTTCTGAAGCTGCTGGATTTTACACAGGAGGAGGTCCTTTTTTTGCTGGATCTGGCGGCGGAGCTGAAGGATAAAAAGAAAAAGGGAATTCTTGTAGATATGCTGCGGGGGAAAAATGTGGCGCTGATTTTTGAAAAGACAAGTACCCGTACCAGGTGTGCTTTTGAAACGGCGGCCCATGACCTGGGGCTGGGAACCACTTATCTGGATCCTTCGGGATCTCAGATCGGCAAAAAGGAGAGCATCGCGGACACGGCCAGAGTGCTTTCGGGAATGTTTGAGGGAATCGAATACCGGGGCTTCGGGCAGAATATTGTGGAGGAGTTGGCGGAATATGCCAGCGTACCTGTGTGGAACGGACTCACCAATGAATTTCATCCCACCCAGATGCTGGCGGATCTTTTGACCATTCGGGAGCATTTTGGACGATTGCAGGGAATCCGGCTGACCTATATGGGGGACGCCAGATACAACATGGGAAATTCCCTGATGGCGGCCTGTGCTCTGATGGGCATGCATTTTACAGCCTGTTCCACTCCGAAATATTATCCGGCGGCGGATCTTGTGAAAAAGTGCAGGGAGCTGGCGGCGGCCTCGGGGGGCAGCATTACCCTGACGGAGAATGTGGAGCAGGGCGCCCGGGGGGCGGATGTGATCTATACCGATGTGTGGGTTTCAATGGGGGAGCCGGAACAGGTTTGGGAGGAGCGGATCAGGGAGCTCACACCCTACCAGGTGAACCGTAAGGTGATGGAGTATGCAGGAGATAATGCGGTTTTCATGCATTGCCTGCCGGCTTTTCATGATTTAAAGACCACTACCGGCGCACAGATGGGACAGAGGTTCGGTATTACCGAGATGGAAGTGACGGATGAGGTGTTCGAGTCTGAAAAGTCACTGGTATTTCAGGAGGCGGAGAACCGCATGCATACCATAAAAGCCGTGATGGCGGCCACGCTGGGCTGGACTGAATAACAAGGAAGCTTGCCCTGCGGGGCAGGATGCATCAGGTTTGGAACAGATACCTGTCAATGTGGTATTATAAGGAAGGCTGAAGTGCACATGGGGGTGTAAAGGTGAAGGCTGAGATATTGGCGCTTCTGCGGGAGCGGGGAGATTATGTATCGGGTCAGGAACTGTGCGAGCGGTTTGGCGTATCCCGCACGGCTGTTTGGAAAGCGGTGAACCAGCTGAAAAAGGAAGGGTACCGCATCGAAGCTGTGAACAACCGGGGGTATTTTCTGGCGAAAGAGGAAGAGGTTTACGGGAAAAACGAGCTGGAAAGCCGCATGAATACCCGGTGGGCCGGAAGGCCCGTGTCCTTTTATGAGTCGCTGGGCTCCACAAACCTTCAGGCCAAGCTGGACGCGGAGAACGGCGCGGCCCAGGGGGCGCTGGTGGTGGCGGATATGCAGACTGCCGGACGGGGCAGGAGAGGGAAATCCTGGTGCAGCCCTGCGGGCAAAAATATCTATTTTACCTTGATTTTGAAGCCGGAGCTGGCACCGGACAAGGCCTCCATGCTGACCCTGGTTATGGGACTGGCAGTGGCGGAGGGTATCCGCCGCACCTGCGGTGCGGATGCCATGATTAAGTGGCCCAACGATATTGTTATAGACGGCAGAAAGGTCTGCGGGATGCTGACGGAAATGAGCGTGGAGAGAGAGTTCATCCATTATGTGGTCATCGGAGTGGGCATCAATGTGAGGGCCCAGGAATTTGCGCCGGAAATTGCTTCCATGGCGGCATGTCTCCAGGAGGTCTGCGGGAAACGGGTGTCCAGGGCGGAGCTGGCAGCATGTATAATGGAAGAATTTGAAAAATACTATGACATCTTTCTGGAAACGGAGGAGCTTACAGGTCTGCTGGAGCGGTATAATGAATTGCTGATAAACCGCGACAGGCAGGTGCGGGTTCTGGATCCGGCCGGGGAATTTCAGGGAATTTCCCGGGGAATCGATTCCCGGGGAGAGCTTTTGGTGGAGCGGGAGGATGGCAGTGTGGAAAGGGTATATGCCGGAGAGGTGTCCGTGAGAGGAATTTATGGCTATACCTGAGGTGCTTTGCAGGAGCTTATCCGGCCTATCGTCAGCTGCCTGGCGGCATGGGGAGGCTTACCTGGCGTTATCGGAGGATCTGTGCAACGGGCGGATAAGGGAGCGGAACAGGAGATTATCTATGGAAGGAAACGAAGGAAACAGAACCGTGCTCTGCGGAGCCAGCGCTTACGAAATGAAATATTATTTTAACCAACAGTTCAGCCAGATTCCGGAGTCAATCCAGAGTGAGCTGCATATTCTCTGCGTGCTCTTTACCGAAGAGGTGGGAGGAGTATTTACCATTTCCTTTGAGGAGGACGGGAATATTCTGTTGGAGACCGATGCGGACGAGGATGACATATATTATGATGAGATCAGCAGCGGACTGATGGTTTCGGAGGTCCGCAGGCGCCGGCAGGAGCTGTTTGAATCCCTTAGTCTGTACTACAGAGTATTTGTGCTGAAGGAGACATTGGAGGAACTGGAATGATACTGGTGATTGATGTGGGCAATACCAATATGACTTTGGGAGTATATGAGGGTCAGAGCCTGAAGGCCACCTTCCGCATGATGACAAAAACCCCCAGAACCTCGGATGAGTACGGTGTCATGATCATGCAGCTGCTGCAGAACAGCGGCATCGGAGCGGCTGACCTGGAAGGGTCCATTGTGGCCAGCGTGGTGCCGGATGTAATGCATTCGCTGATGGGCGCTTTGGTGCGGTATACAAAGACCAGGCCCATGAATGTGGGACCGGGGGTGAAGACAGGCATTCGTATCATTACTGAGGATCCTAGGGCCATCGGCGCGGACCGGATTGTGGATGCGGTGGCTGCTTATGAGAAATACGGCGGACCTGTGCTGGTGCTGGATTTTGGAACTGCCACAACCTACGATCTGATCACGGCAAGCGGAGAGTTTGCCGCAGGGATTACCGCGCCTGGAATTCGCATCAGCTCCGAGGCACTGTGGACCCAGGCGGCAAAGCTGCCTAATTTTGAGATCCGCAAGCCTAAATCCATTCTGGCACAGGAGACCATCAGCAGTATGCAGGCGGGGCTTGTGTACGGCCAGATCGGACAGACAGAATATATTATCCGAAAGGTAAAGGAAGAAAGCAGGATCAGTAAGCTGAAGGTGGTGGCTACCGGAGGGCTGGGAAGATTGATTGCCAACGAGACGAAGGCCATAGATATTTATGACAGCAGTCTGACCCTGGAGGGTCTTCGGATTATTTATGAAAAAAACAGACGAAAGGTACCTTCATGAAGCTTGTGATCGGAAACGTAACCTTGGACAATAATGTGATATTGGCTCCCATGGCAGGAGTGACTGACCTGCCCTTCCGCCTGCTTTGCAGACAGCAGGGGGCGGGGCTGGTGTGTATGGAAATGGTCAGCGCCAAGGCGATTTATTATAATAATAGAAACACGGAAGAGCTTCTGACCATACATCCGGAGGAATGCCCTGCCTCCCTGCAGCTGTTTGGATCCGACCCGCTGATTGTGGCAAAGCAGGCGGAGCGGATCCAGGAGAGGCCTTTTTCCATACTGGACTTCAATATGGGCTGTCCGGTGCCGAAGGTGGTAAACAATGGCGAGGGATCTGCGCTGATGAAGGATCCCAAACGGGTGGAGGAGCTGTTGACCGGGCTGGTGAAGGCTGTGAAAAAACCGGTTACGGTAAAGATCCGCAAGGGTTTTGATGAGGATAACGTAAACGCTGTGGAGATCGCCAGGGTGGCGGAGGCCTGCGGTGTGGCGGCAGTGGCTGTCCACGGGCGCACCCGGGCGCAGTATTACAGCGGCAGAGCAGACTGGGAGATTATCCGGAAAGTGAAGGAGGCAGTGAAAATCCCTGTGATCGGTAACGGCGACGTGAACAGCCCCCAGGCGGCAAAGGCCATGCTGGAGCAGACAGGCTGCGACGGCGTAATGATCGGGCGGGCGGCTCAGGGGAATCCCTGGATATTCCGGAAGGTTACAGCATTTCTGGAGGACGGCTCTCTGCCGGAGGACCCGGGACGGCAGGAGAAAAAGGCCCTGATTCTGCGCCATGCGGCTTTGCAGCTGGAGCGCAAGGGAGAGTACACCGCCGTGCGGGAGATGCGCAAGCACCTGGCCTGGTATACGGTAGGGATGCCCCATTCTTCCCGTTTCCGCAGGATGATAAACGAGATGGAGAGTATGGAAGAGCTGACAGCCGGGGTGGAAGAAATATTCGGAGAATAAAATTTTATGGGCCGCATATATTTGTGGCATGGACACCATAATATTTTTTTGCAGAAAACGGGATATTGAGGAACCGCTGACGGAGGCCATAGGGCAGAAAACATATCTGCTGATCCGGGTAAGCCTGAATGTGGGCAGGGAGCAGTGGTTTGGCTGGAAGCTGGAGAGCGAAGAGGCGAAAGGCTCGAGAGGAATGGAATCAGTGGCAAAAGGTTCTGGCGCTGACAGCATTTGCTTCCCAGCGCAGCCGGGAAGAGCTCCAGCAGACGAACCGGGCGTTGAGCCGGAGTCCGGGAGAAAGCGGCGGATTCCTTTCTGGAGACGGCTGGGTATGAGGCTGGGAAAACGGAAAATTGAAAAACAGATCCGGCTGGAGCAGGAGCACCGGCGGGCCAGCCAGCGGGCTATGACAGAACAGGTGCGCCAGGAAATGCGAAGCCTTTCGGCGGATATTTTGGCCCTTTCCGGGGATATGTCTTCCTGCCGGTGTGTTTATGAAGACAGTGTGAGGGACTGCCTGGTGGGAAGGAAGGACAGTGCGGATAAGGATTCGTCTGTGCCATCGGGATCCAGGCAGGGCTCAGGGATTGTGAGCGGAGCCGGATCCAGGCAGAAGGCGGGGACTGTGAAGGGAGACAGTGTCCTGCAGGAGCTGTGGAAGGAGTGCTGGCAGGGAGAGGAGTTTGCAGATTATGCACAGTGGGAGTGGGTGAGATGTCTGCTGCCCCAGGCGGTACCGTTTCACTTTGTGATTTTGGGAAATCCGTCCTGCGCACCGCTGTTGCTGGAGCATTGCGCCCGGCGGATGAAAAGTCTGCGCTGGTTCCTGCCGGAAGAGGAATATACGGAGGAGCTGGAAGAGCTTCTGGAGGATTTTTACGAAGAGAACGGGCTGGCGGCGGCACTTCAGCTGCTTCCGGGAAAATGCCCCTTTTCCAGGCTGCGTCCGGAATGCCCGGAGCCCTGCAGCATACTGGACTTTACAGAGGAGTACCGCATTTCGTCTTCCGGTCTGCCTGAGGGAAGTGTCTGGATCGATATGGCCTCCCGGGAGGAGAAGGGGCGCCGGCTGACTCTCCGGGGCGATATAAGATATGTGTCCTTAAAGGAATACTGGAAAAAGCTTCCGAAGCGGACAAAGCCCGGTTTTTGCATTCCCCGGGATACGGCATCCACGCTTCCGGAGGGACAGCTTCCTTTGTACATGCGGCTGACGGACAATGGTAAGCCTGATGAGTCTGGCTGCTGATTTCCATGTGGCTGTGAGTAGTAACATGATTGGGAAAAATAGAAAAGTTGTGCCTTGACACTGTGGGGGAAAGTGGTTATAATACGGTAGTTATAGAGACGAGGCAGAGAAAATATTTTATAGAGTCAATATATAAGAGGAAAGGTATAAGACAGGAAGGGGTATTAAGATGCAGGAGAAGAAAAATATTTTGACCTACGAGGGGCTGCGGAAATACGAGGATGAGCTTCACGAGCTGAAGGTGGTAAAACGCCAGGAGGTGGCTCAGAAGATCAAGGAGGCCAGAGAGCAGGGGGATCTGTCCGAAAATGCAGAGTATGATGCGGCAAAGGATGAGCAGAGGGACATCGAAGCCAGGATCGAGGAACTGGAAAAAATTCTGAAAAACGCAGAGGTCGTGGTGGAAGATGAGGTGGATCTGGATAAGATCAACATTGGCTGCAAGGTAAGGCTTCTGGATATTGAATACAGCGAGGAGCTGGAATACAAAATTGTCGGTTCCACGGAGGCCAACAGCCTAAAGGGCCGGATTTCCAACGAAAGCCCTGTGGGGAAGGCGCTGATGGGCTGCAGACTGGGTGACACTGTGGAGGTGGAGACGGCAGCAGGCGTATTTTCTTATAAGGTACTGGACATTCAAAGGAGCAATTGAGTTCTGCCGAACCGCCAGGCGGGAATTTCGGGTGAGAAATACCGGGGGAAAGCCCATGGGCAGCGGATGAAAGAAGTACCGGGAACAGCCCGATGAGGCGGAGCGGACAGGAAACAGATAAGGAGAGACATACATGGCAGAGGCACAGAACACTAACGTACAGGAACAGGATTTAAATCAGCTGCTGCAGGTCAGGAGAGAAAAGCTTGCGGCTTTGCAGGCGGCGGGAAAGGATCCCTTTCGCCACACCAAATATGATGTGACCCATCACAGCAGCCAGATTCGGGAAAACTATTCTCAGCTGGAGGGAAATACCGTCCGTGCGGCGGGGCGTATCATGTCCAAACGCGTTATGGGAAAGGCCTCTTTCTGCAATATTCAGGATCTTGCCGGAAACATCCAGTGTTATGTGGCCAGGGACTGCATCGGCGAGGACGCCTATGCGGATTTTAAGAAGTACGATGTGGGCGATATTGTGGGAGTGGAGGGCGAGGTGTTTACCACCAAAACCGGCGAGATATCTATTCATGCTTCTTCTGTAACCCTGCTTTCCAAGAGCCTGCAGATTCTTCCTGAAAAGTTCCACGGATTGACTAATACGGATATCCGTTATCGTCAGCGCTACACTGACCTGATTATGAACCAGGAAGTGAAGGAGACCTTTATCAAGCGCTCCAGGATTATAAGCGCAATACGCCATTATCTGGAGGGTGAGGGCTTCCTGGAGGTAGAGACTCCCATGCTGGTGGCCAATGCGGGCGGAGCTGCGGCCAGGCCCTTTGAAACCCACTATAACGCTTTGGACGAGGATGTAAAGCTGCGGATTTCCCTGGAGCTTTATTTGAAGAGACTGATCGTGGGAGGCATGGAGAGGGTCTACGAGATCGGCAGGGTATTTAGAAACGAAGGAATGGACACCAGACACAATCCGGAGTTTACGATGATGGAGCTGTACCAGGCGTATACGGATTATTATGGTATGATGGATCTGACGGAAAATATGTTCCGCTATGTGGCCCAGGAGGTATGCGGCACCACCGTGGTGCCCTACGGCGAGGAAATGATCGATATGGGCAGACCCTTTGAGCGTATCACCATGGTGGATGCGGTAAAGAAATATGCAGGAGTTGATTTCGACCAGGTACCGGACACTCAGGCGGCAAAAAAGCTTGCCGACGAAAAGGGTATTCACTACGAAGCGCGGCATACCAAGGGCAATATCCTGAATCTGTTTTTCGAGGAATTTGTGGAGGAACACTTGATTCAGCCTACCTTTGTGATGGATCACCCGGTGGAGATTTCTCCTCTGACCAAGAGGAAGCCGGACAAGCCGGAATATGTGGAGCGTTTTGAACTGTTCATCTATGGACGGGAAATGTGCAATGCTTACTCCGAGCTGAATGATCCTGTTGATCAGAGAGAGCGATTCAAGGCTCAGGAAGCGGCTTTGGCCGCCGGCGACGAGGAAGCCAACACCACCGATGAGGATTTCATGAACGCTTTAGAGGTGGGCATGCCGCCTACCGGAGGTATCGGCTACGGCATTGACAGACTGGTGATGCTTTTAACCAATTCTCCGGCCATCAGAGATGTGCTGCTGTTCCCGACGATGAAATCATTAGACAAGTAAAAGTCAGCATTTATGCGGGTTTGAAGGCGCTTGGGACATAAAAATTTGACCCATTTTGACCCAAAGTACAGCAAAAGTACAGCAAATTTTGAACCTATAATACCCGATAATGCTTGATAATACGGAGTTTGAAAAAACAAAGTATTATGCGGTAGATAAGAGAATATAAATAATGCGCTTACCATGAGCCACTTTTCTAAGTGAAAAACTTAGGAGAGTGGCTCTTTTTCGTTGTATGGAAGTTCTAAGCAGCCTTGCCTCAAAGCCTCATTGAATCAAAGAAAAGGAGAACATTGAACATGGCTATTAAGAAATCAAGACAGATGAAGGTTTATGGACAGAGTGGATACCACTATAAGAGCACACCGGCAATTATGCTGAAAGGACAGTGGCTTCAGGAGCTGGGATTTGAAATTGGAGATTATATCTCAGTAAGTTGTGAGGATGGCAAACTTGTTATTACACCAGACGCTGAGAGAGCTGCACTTGTAGAAGCAGAGGCTTTATATATGGAGCAGGAGACAAAGAAGCTGCAGAAAAGGTTTGAAGCAGAGAAGGCAGAGATCAGAGCACAGTTTGTTGCTGAGAGGAAAGTGGGGTATGGAGCATGAGAAACGGAAAAGTATATTTGGTTGGAGCTACAAAAGGGGGAGTAGGAAAGTCTGTATCAAGCTATAACCTGGCATATTCGTTGGCTAAGCTTGGTAAAAAGGTTCTGGCTGTCGATTTCGACAGTCAGGCAAATATGAGTACTTGTTTCGGGGTTGAAGATACGACTGCAGTGCCAATTACTATAGGGCATTTGATGATGAATCAGATTGAAGATGAAGAAATGCCAGCTCCAGAAAACTACATTCAGAGTAGAAATGGTGTAGATTTTATCCCTTCATCTATGGTGCTTTCGGTAGTGGATGCCAAGCTTCGATTGGAAATGGGTGCTGAAAAGATGCTTTCTAATATTCTTGAACCACTAAAGGACAGATATGATGCGATTATCATAGATACTTGCCCGGCTCTTGGTGCTTTAACCATAAATGCATTAGCTGCAGCGGACGGTGTAATAATTACAGTTAATCCTCAGCTATTGGCAATGATGGGGCTACAGGATTTTTTGAAAACTGTAAAGAAGATAAAAAGCCGTATTAATCCAAAGCTTGAAGTGGAAGGTATTTTGCTTACTATGTGCGATGCCAGAACGAATCTCTGTAAGGTCATCATAGAGCAGGTGATGGAAACATTTGAGGGGCAGATAAAGATTTTTGAAAGCAAAATTCCAAATACGGTAAAGGTAGGAGAGGCTGTTTATTACAGTGAACCTCTCTTAGAATATGCCCCTGAAAGTAAAGCTTGCAGTGCCTATGAAGATTTAGCAAAGGAGTTGGTGGGATATGAAAGCTAATGAACCTAAAAGAAAGATATTTGCTGATGCTGTGGATCTGATTGGTGGCGGAGAGACAGAAGTATCTGGTATCAACTGTGTGGAAATGTTGGATGTTGATGCAATTAAACCTTTTAGGCACCATCCGTTTCATCTGTATGAAGGTGAGAGACTCAACGACATGGTTGAGAGTATAAAGGAACACGGAATTCTCACACCGGTTATTGTTAGAAAAATGCATTACGGATATGAGATGCTGGCCGGTCATAATCGTCAGAATGCAGCTAAGCTTGCTGGACTAAAGGAGATACCTGCCATCGTAAAAGATAATCTTCCAGATGATGAAGCTTATGTCTATGTTATCGAGACGAATCTGATGCAACGATCATTTACCGATTTATCAGTTTCTGAAAAAGCAGCTGTATTGGCAGAACGATATGATAAGGTGCTTTATCAGAGAAAAAGGGATGAAATTATTACCGAACTTAAGGAACTGGAGGGTGGTTCAGGTAAAGGTGGACATGATGTCCACCTTTCCAAAAACAGAGATTCCTTGGGGGATGAGTATGGATTGTCAGGAAGACATGTTGCCAGGCTAATGAGAGTTAATCAGACAATACCAGAGATTAAGGAATTATTGGATAAGGGAGAGATGCAGCTTACGTCAGCAGTTCAATTATCGTATCTGCCGGAGCAAGGACAGAAGCTGGCATTAGGTGCTTCTGAAAAGTTTGGAATTAGAATAACTGAGAGTGTGGCAGCAAAGGTAAGAAAAGGACCGATGACTGAAAAGGCAATTACGGAGGCTATCGCAGGAGTTCAGCCGGAACCTGATCCTTTGGGGTTGCCAGTTGAAGAAAAGCCAGTGTTTAAACCAATCAAATTGTCAGCTGGAATCAGAGAAAAGTACTTTGCAGAAACAGATCCGAAGGAAGTGGAAGATATTGTTGATAAGGCTCTTGCAGGCCGGTTTAAGAAAAGAAGATAGGAGGCGTGAATGTTTGATGAAAAGCAATTAGCACAGTTAGATCCTGTGTATTTCAATATTATAACTTTAGATGATAGGGATGTGACGATACAGAGTCGTAATACCGGGCATTACTGGTATCTGCATTGCACAGAGTACCCGACCGAGGGTGCTTGCATCATATTTCATAAACATAGATTTAGTCATCCATATCATCAGCACGGAAGGGGAAACAGCCTTCATCAGGCAATCAGAAGTATTAAGAGCCATGATAAATGGCAGATAAATGGAAGGCATAGATAACAATATAAACATGCACAAAACTGCATTAAGCGGCATAAACATAAATAAAACTATCAAACCATATACAATAATACAAAATCAAGCAAAATGCAACTATAATCTTGAAAAAACTTTACGATAGTGGTAATATTATTCATGATAGGATACCCATAATTTAGCTTGATTTAGGAGAGATAGATAAAATGGATAAATGGATGTCAATGAAGCAGCTTTGTGCATATTTAGGTATAAGCAGAGATACTGCGACAAAGTGGATAAATAATAAAGGCATGCCAGCTCATCGGATTGATCGCATCTGGAGATTTGATAAGGATGAGATTGATGAGTGGATGAAAAATAATGGAAAGAGTGCCAGTTTATCATAATAACAAGGTATAAGTCCGTTTTTTGGGACACAATGATGGCTATAATGATTAAAGAAAGCGATAGTATGGGTAACTAGGCGTTGCTACCCAACACGGTAGATTATGCCATGATTTGTAAATCAGGAATACAGAAACAGAAAAGAGGTAGTGAACGCGATGGTTATAAATAAACACGGAAGTTTCTATTTAAGAAGCGGCTGGGGAACAAAAATTATCCAGGCTGTTAATGAAGATGAAATGATATTCACACCTGCAAATGAGCTGCAGGCGGTAGACAATATTGGTCTTGGTCGAGTAATGATTAAAGCCTTGAGATATTGGGCTGATGCTACAGGACTAACAAGTGAACAGAAGGTACAAGGTGGAATCCGAGAGGAAAAAACCGATATATATAGATTGATTGATACACATGACAGATATTTCCAAAAACCTGGATCTTTGTTATTGCTTCACAGAAATCTTGCCAGAAATGATGAGAATGCAACAGCATGGTACTGGGCATTCAATGAATTTGAAAAACAAGCATTTACAAAGGAAGAATTTGTTGATGGATTACATTCATATCTTGCTGTAAACGGAATGGCGATTAAAAAAGCAGCAGTTGATAAGGAATTTAATTGTTTCAAAAATACATATCTGGGAGAAAAGAAATTCGATATTAAAACAGTTGCGGATGAAGATACATATCCAATGCTTGCTCCGCTGCATTTGCTTCGGATTAATGATGAGAAGAAATATGAAAAGTGTTCTTTATCTAAAGCTGATATTCCATTACTGATTTTGGTTTATGCCATTGCTATGGACAATCCAGAAGAAAGCTCAAATGGCGGACAGATCAGTATTGATAAACTAATGGAAGACAAAAAGCAGGTTGGAAAATACTTTGGCATCAGATATTCAAAATTGATTGAAATGCTTATGGAAGCTGAAAATAAGCAGTTACTTACATTAAATAATAATTTCGGCAACAGACACATAGAATTTGCAGACATTCAATATGCACAATTATTGGATGAATATTATGCGGAATAGAGGCTATTAAATGAATTACACAAAGTTAATTTCAAAGAAAAAACAATATAAGTATTCCGTTAATATCTGTCTCGATTTGCGTGCAGAAGAACGTTTAGCAGACTTCATTCCAAATCTTACAACGACAGAGATTATTAGAGATTACTTAGGAGGTGTTATTAGAGGAAACGCTGATACACATTCACGTATTTTGTATGGTTCTTATGGTACCGGAAAATCTCATTTGCTTACTGTAATGAGTGCTGTGCTTGGCCATATAAATACGAGTGGTAAAGGATTTAAGTCATTTACACAACTGATTTCAAACTATGATAAGGAATTGGCATCAGATATTCGCACATTTGCTAAAGAAGAAAAGCCTTATATGGTTGTTCCTGTATACGCAGATTATGCTGATTTTGGAAAGTGCATTACTTTTTCGTTAAAAAAAGAACTTGAGCGAAACGGTATTTCAGTATGCTTCAAGGGATACTATGACGAAGCACTCTTACTTTTAAAAAAGTGGATGGATGGAGAAGAGTCTTCAGCAAGGTTAGAGGAAGAGTGCACTAAACAGAAGATTAAAGTCAAGGATCTGAAAAAAGGATTATCTACTTACAATGAGTCGTATGAGAAAGTATTTAATGCTATTTATGCGGGAATGACATATGGAGCAGTGTTTAATAGCACGGCAGGAAATCTTATTGACAACTTAAATGCGGCAAATGAGGCAGTTAAGGATAAATTCCGAGGCATTGTCATTATTTTTGATGAGTTTGGAAGATACGTTGAAGATTATGGCGAAACATTAAAGGTTAAAACTGTACAGGATTTAGCAGAGTATTGTGATCACTCTGATTATGATAATTATGTGATTTTGGTGTCGCATAAAACATTATCATTATATACTTCTACGATGAAGAAAAGCATTAGTGATGAATGGAAGAAGGTTGAAGGTCGATTCAAGCCAACTTCTATTAATGTGAAATATGATCAGTGCTTGTCTTTGATTGGACATATTATTCCAAAAACATCTCAGTGGAAGAACTTTAAGACAAGGTTCGATAAAGAATTAAACAATTTATATAACCAGGCATGGGATTTCAAGGGATTTATGTTGCCTCCTGAATCTGAGGGAGAGAATCCTTTTGAAAATGGATATCCACTTCATCCAATCACATTGTTTGCTCTTGATAGATTGTCAAAGAAAGTTGCACAGAATGAAAGAACTTTCTTTACATATCTGGCAGGCGATGAAGATAATTCATTGTTTTCGCAGTTGATGAAGTATGACCTGGATGAGTTCCACTTCATTGGACTTGATGCAATATATGATTACTTTGAAATCAATATCAAGGCATTCAAGACAGATGAATCATACGATGTATATAAGAAATTGCAGTATGCATTAAGCAAACTGGGGTTAGACGATGCTGGATATCAGACAAAAATATTGAAAGCAATAGCTGCCGTAAATATTATATCTGATACGGATTCTCTTATAGCTGATGTGGAAACACTTGCAAGCGTTGTTGATGGTAACCCGAAGGATGTACAGCAGGCAATCAGTGAACTTGAAAAGAAGAAGATAATAAAATTCATGCGCCAGTATGGATATTACGATTTCTTTGATAGCAGTATCTTTGACTTAGAATCAATGATTGAGGAACAGGTTGCTGGTGTCAGCGATGAGATGGTTATTAGCATTCTCAATGAGAAATTTGCAGATTTTGCAGTATATCCTTACAGATACAATGAGCAATTCCATATGAATCGAGTTTTTGTTCCTGCATTTGCGCACAAAGCTGATCTTGTTAAGAAATCTTTCCAGAATAAGCTGCCTAAGTATTATGATGGTGCAGTTATGTTTGTGCTTGATGCACAAGCAGATGAGGAAGAATATAAGCAAATCGAGGGTATGCCTGAAAGAACACTACTTATTGTGAATGGTAAGTCAAAAATTCTTGAGGCAGAGGTTAAGAGATATATTGCAGTTCAGTATTATTATTCAAAAAAGGACGAGCTTGCAAAAGATGATCCAACAGTAGTTAATGAACTTTCATTATATCTTAATGAGCAGGAGTCAATTGTATCGGAGTTAATAAGAAAGTGGCGTTCACTACAATTCCAGGGAACATTTGTAATGCTAAACGGCGCTGTACAAGATGTTTCTACTGAGAAGGAACTTTCAAATATTCTTTCGGACATAATGGATGAAGTCTTTGGACGTACATTGATTGTTAATAATGACTTGCTAAATAAAAATGTTCTTTCAGGAGCAATTAAACAGGCAAGAAAGAAAGCATTGGAATACATCATAGGTCAAGAAGATGTATATGCAGAATGTGGCTATCTTTCACCTGAGTTCAATATCATAAGGGCAGCACTTTCCAAGAATGGAATTATTCCAAATGAAGAGGTGGCGAATCCGGAGTATAGAATGGATGCCAATAGCCTTAATACGTTTGAGGATGGAATTGTTTCTGGCGAGCCTTTGATGGAGGCAATATTCAATAAACTTCTTGAGGCTGAAAGTGCAAGGATGCCATTGAGTGAGCTGTATAAATTACTCAAGGGAGAACCATTTGGATTAAGAGATGGATATATTCCAGTACTTGTGGCGTATGCGCTTAGGAGATACCAGAATGTTTCAATTTATTTCCATGGAAATGAACATTCCTATACTGTAGATGAGCTTGTTAAGGCTCTGGAAGAACCGGAAAATTATACTCTTTTTATATGTAATTGGAATGAGGAAGAAACTGAGTATATTGAAGCATTAGAGAAACTGTTTAGTCAGTATCTTCCAGATGGAGACGGATTAAACAGATTAGAAGAATTATTTAGAGCAATGAATGCTCATTATGCTTCTATTTCGAAGAGTGCACGTACGACAGAGGTGTATGTTTCCGATATAGCTAAGGCATATAGAAAGATAATGAATTTATCTTATAAAGATTACAATAGCTTTTTCTTTGAAACATTAACATCTCTGAATGGCAATCTTCAGGAGCTGGTTATTCAGATATCCAATATTAAGAATGAATTGGAGTCTGTGAGTGAAAAGCAATACGTGAGGGCTCTTAGAGTAGTAAAGCAAGTATTTGATGTAGATGAAAATGAAGATTTACTGACGGCGTTACACAAACTTTATATAGATAGTTGGGAAGTAAAGAGTCAGAGAGCATTTGATTATACAACAAATGGAGTTCTTGATCTTGTTTCTAAAGCTGGTGATTATACAGAAGAAGATTTTGTAAATGAATTAGCTAAAGCTGTTACAGGATTTGAATTGAGTTATTGGGCAGATAATAAAATCAATGATTTCGAAGAAATCCTAAAAGATACAGTTAACAGATTGCATGAATATGATCCGACAAAAGGACTGCAGGAAGGTGAAATGAAAATTACCATCGAATCTGCTGATGGAAATCCTGTTATTTCACAGTTTTCTCAGAGTGAGTTATCATCAACCGGTCAGATGATGCTGAACAAGATGAAGAGTACTTTGGGAAATTTTGGAGGATCTATAAGCTACGAAGAAAAAATAGCTATCGTGGCACAAATATTAAAGGAAACCTTAATCCGTGAAACTCAAACTTGTTAAATGCCTGAAAAGTCTGCGATTATGCAGTTTTGAAGAGCCAAACCAGCACCTTAAAATCCACCCATTTGGTGCGGCAAAATGGCTTAATTTTCCCACTTTTGCATTATTTTCTGGTATAATAGGGACAGCAGAAATCATAACGCGGGGGGCGGACACCAATGAAAAATATTAAGATCGAATTCACCAATGAGCGTATTATCCCGGCTTCAGGACTGGCAGTCGTAGGTGCCATCCTGGGCAAGAGCGATTTCGTAAAACGCTGCAACCGTATGGATGTCACAAAGAACCGTTCACAGCACCAGATTAAAAATGGTGACATCCTCCTTA
>CAJTVB010000009.1 GCA_910579755.1 uncultured Acetatifactor sp.
GGCATTCGTCATGGGTATGTAGATATTCTGCAAATTTACCCTTATCTCTCCGGCAGGCATAGAGTTCCAGTAAAGTTCGCTGTTCTGTTTGGAAAATGTTTCCGTAAGTTCCCATAGGATTGCTTTCCTGTAGACCCTCTGGGCATATAAGCTGCCGGCCCTGGAACAGACTGTTTACAGTAGCTGATACTGCTGGAATAATTGATTCCGAAGTTGAATATCCTTTAGGGCTTGAGAAAGAACAGAAAGCTGTCCGGCATCAATTAGAATTTGAATCAATTGAGCCATGCGAGCTTCGCCTTCAGCTTTACCTTCAGCTTTACCCTCTGCTCTGCCTTCCGCTATTCCTTTGGCCATTCCTTCTGCCATGCTGTCTTGAATCAAGTCGTCAATTGCTTTGCACACGTTTACGGTTACCTCCTTTTCTTTTGGTAAATATGTATGTAATAATTCTGAGTGGGTCAAAACTTCCAGAGCATGAAATGTTCCCGGATCCATGCTGCGGCATTCGTCATGGGTATGTAGATATTCTGCAAATTTACCCTTATCTCTCCGGCAGGCATAGAGTTCCAGTAAAGTTCGCTGTTCTGTTTGGAAAATGTTTCCGTAAGTTCCCATAGGATTGCTTTCCTGTAGACCCTCTGGGCATATAAGCTGCCGGCCCTGGAACAGACTGTTTACAGTAGCTGATACTGCTGGAATAATTGATTCCGAAGTTGAATATCCTTTAGGGCTTGAGAAAGAACAGAAAGCTGTCCGGCATCAATTAGAATTTGAATCAATTGAGCCATGCGAGCTTCGCCTTCAGCTTTACCCTCAGCTCTGCCTTCCGCTATTCCTTTGGCCATTCCTTCTGCCATGCTGTCTTGAATCAAGTCGTCAATTGCTTTGCACATGTTTACGGTTACCTCCTTTTCTTTTGGTAAATATGTATGTAATAATTCTGAGTGGGTCAAAACTTCCAGAGCATGAAATGTTCCCGGATCCATGCTGCGGCATTCGTCATGGGTATGTAGATATTCTGCAAATTTACCCTTATCTCTCCGGCATGCATAGAGTTCCAGTAAAGTTCGCAGTTCTGTTTGGAAAAGGCTGTAGTCCTCCAGCCCGGACAGATTTATGAAATGAAGAGGATAGTCCGGGATGAGACGACGGAGCTCCTGACCCAGTTCATCGCTTCCGCCAAGGTTCAGCATATCATGGAGGGTCCGCGGCCCCTTCCACTGCTGGTCGCCCCAATAGACCACCAGGGTAATAACCGGAGATATCCGGTCCTGCTTCCGAAAGTGGTATAGAAATTCTCCGGCATCTTTGTAATAGGGATTCTGGCCGTCATCGCTTTCTTTTTGATGCTTTTCATAGGTTCTGCGGTTTTTCAGCCGGACTTCCTTAAGCTGCCTGCCGTACTGAAGGGCCTCCTGCACCATAACCCGGGCGGGCATGCTGTAATCAATATTTTCCTGGTTCTCCACAATCCAGAGAGCCAGCACCTGATTTCCCCGGAATTGTTTCATTGCCAGATCGCTGGTGCGCTCTAAATGTGCCTCTTTGTTTCCGTACGTTACAACAGGACTGTTCTCCCGGAGATCCTCTGGGCATATGAGCTGTCTGCCCTGGAACAGGCTTCCGTTCCATAAGTCTGCGTATCTCCGGTTGTCCGAGAAATACTCTTTCATTTCCCTGTCTAATTTTCCCATTTTTCTCCTTTCAGGGGAATACCCTGGCAGACAGGAAGAAAAACTTAACTTTTCGCCTGCCAGCCTGTATTCATTTGAGTGATGCATCTGTGTTTTTTGGCGAAAAGCCGGAATTCAGATTTTTCATAAAGACACGATTTCTGCCGTGTGAAGCAAAAATCCATTGATAAAAATGATTTTGGTGAAATTAATATAGCATAAGATCATATTGATTGCAAGTTTTTTTATGAAATTATTCGTTACAGATACGAAGGGGGAGTCACTGTTCACGGGGCGGTTCCGTGAGACGTTTTCGTGCGCTGTTTGTACAAAAAACCGAGGGGCTGCAGTTTGGCAAAGAGTGCGCCATGCCGCAAGGATTTTTGCAAAGAGCAAGAAATATCAATGAAAGAGCAATTCTTTGTAATGCAATTCCGAATAATAGGAGTTATACTTTTTGACAATTAAAGGGAGAGAAAAGCAGACAGACCGGGGCGCAATATAGATAACAGGTCAGGACGAAACAGCCGGGCAGAAAAAGTCAGGCAGAAAAAGCAAAGGAGCAGGCGGTATGAACGGAAAAGACTTTGGAGTAAGGGCATGGGTGGAACAAACGGTAATTCCCACCTATGAAATCGGAGAAGCGGAAAAAAACCCTGTTTTTCTGGAGAAACGTGTTTATCAGGGAAGCTGCGGCAAGGTATATCCCTATGCGGCCATTGAGAAAATAAGTGATGTGAAAACGGATAAGGAATATACGGCTGTGTGGCTGGAAAATGAATATTTGAAGGTAATGATTCTACCGGCTCTCGGAGGCAGGATCCAGCGGGCGTTTGACAAAACCAATAACTATGATTTTGTGTATTATAATCATGTGATTAAACCTGCGCTGGTAGGGCTCACAGGGCCTTGGATTTCCGGTGGGATTGAATTTAACTGGCCTCAGCATCACAGGCCCACCACCTTCCTGCCGGTGGACTATGAGCTGGTGGAAAATGAAGACGGAAGCCGGTCCGTATTGTGTCATGACGTGGATCAGATGTATGGTACAAAAGGAATTGCCAGGATAACCCTGTACCCGGGGAAGGCATATATTGAAATTACGGGGCAGTTGTACAACCGGACCTCTCTGCCGCAAACATTTTTGTGGTGGGCAAATCCTGCGGTTCCGGTAAACGACGATACCCAGTCTATATTTCCGCCGGATGTTCATGCGGTGATGGATCATGGAAAGAGGGACGTATCCAGGTTTCCCATAGCTACGGGGATATATTATAAAAAAGATTACAGCGAAGGAGTGGATATTTCGCGGTATAAAAACATTCCTGTGCCCACTTCTTATATGGCAGAAAATTCGGAATATGATTTTGTGGGCGGTTATGACTACGGAAAAGGAGCCGGAATTCTTCACGTGGCTGATCATCATATTTCACCGGGTAAAAAGCAGTGGACCTGGGGATGCGGAGACTTTGGCAGGGCATGGGACCGCAATCTGACCGATGAGGATGGTCCGTACGTGGAATTGATGACAGGTGTATATACGGATAACCAGCCCGATTTTACCTGGCTGAAGCCCTTTGAGGAAAAGACTTTTACGCAGTATTTCATGCCTTATAAGGCAGTTGGGCAGGTGAAAAATGCTGCAAAAGAGGCGGCGGTCCGACTGTCTTTGGAGGGGCGGACAGCAGAGGTGGCAGTATATGCTTCCGGGGTATATGAGAATGCCTGCATTTTATTGACGGAAGGGGAAAGAACTCTTTTGGAAGAAAGGGTACGGCTTTCCCCCACCAATATTTATGAAGCGCAGGTTTCCACAGACGGCGGAAAAGAGGAAGAGTTTTATCTGGCTGTGTTTGCGGAGGACGGAAGCTGTCTTGTGGAATACAGGCCGGAGGCAGAGAAGCTGTCTAAAATGCCGGAGCCTGCCCGGGCGGCTGCGGACCCGGAGGAGATACGTACCTGTGAGGAGCTTTATCTCACCGGTCAGCATATTGAGCAATACCGGCATGCCACTTATTTGCCGGATCCTTATTACCTGGAGGGGCTGAAGCGGGATCCGGGGGATATCCGGCTCAATAATGCTTATGGTGCACTGCTGATGAGGAGAGGGAGATTTGCGGAGGCGGAGGATTATTTTCGCAGGGCGCTGGAGAGGCTCACAGAGCGGAATCCCAATCCCTATAACAGTGAGAGCTATTATTTGCTGGGTCTGACGCTCTGGTATCAGAGCCGGGAGCTGCCACGAAAAGCTTCTTCGTCTCAGGATGCTTCCCGGGACCGGCGGAATGACTCTAAAGGGCTTTTGCAGCAGGCCTATGACGCCTTTTATAAGGCCACATGGAGCAATGAACAACAGGAGTCAGCCTTTTATTACCTGGCGGCCATTGATGCCGAGAATCATAAATTCGGGCAGGCCTTTGCACATGTGGAGCGGGCGTTGATAAAAAATGCTCACAATATAAAAGCCAGAGGACTGAAGGCCTGGCTCTTAAGAAAGCTGGAAAGACTACAGGAGGCGGAAAGCTGGGTGGAGGAAAATCTGGCGCTGGATCCCTTTGACTTTGTGTCCGGCTATGAAAAGGTGATTCTGGCAGGCGGCAGAGGGCAGGAGCGCGGAAAGCTTAAGGAAAAAATGCGGAATTTTCATGAAAATTATTTGATGGCCGCCAGGGATTATGCGGAGTTCGGCGCATATGAGGAAGCGATGGGGATGCTTCGGGAATGCACCTGTGAGCAGCCCATGCTTCGGTATTATGAGGCCTATTATACCGCCGGATCCGGCGGCGCTGACGTCCGTGTGAAAGAACTTCTGGCAGAGGCAGAGGACTGCTGTCCGGATTATTGTTTCCCTAATAAACTGGAGGATATTGGGGTGTTAAGCTTTGCCATAGACCAGGGATACATCCGGCGGGCGGCCTGTTATCTGGGGAATCTTTTTTATGATAAGCTTCAGTGGAAGGAGGCGGTAGAACTGTGGGAGGCATCAGCCAGTGCGGATCCGGACTTTGCCATGGTACACAGAAATCTGGCGCTGGCCTATTACAACAAGCAGCATGACGGGGAAAAGGCCAGGGGAGCCATGGAAAAAGCTTTTACCTTGAATCCGAAGGATGCAAGGATCTTTCTGGAGCTGGATCAGCTGTACAGGAAGCTGGGCTGGTCCTTTGAGCGAAGGATGAAAAATTATGAAGCCCATGGGGAGCTGATTAGGGCCAGGGATGATCTATATGTGGAATATGTCACTCTGCTGAATATGACCGGAAGCCATGAAAAGGCCTATGAGTGCATCATGGGACGGCGGTTCCATCCATGGGAAGGCGGCGAAGGGAAAATAACGGGGCAATATACTCTGGCGCTTCTTCAGATGGCAAAGCAGGCGCTTTGTGAGAGGCAGTATACCCATGCAGAGGAGATGCTGAGAAGGGCGCTGGTCTATCCGGAAAACCTGGGAGAGGGGAAGCTTGAGGGCACCAGGGACAATCACATTTACTATCATCTGGGGCTGGCTTTGGAAGGCCAGGGACGAACGAAGGAGGCCCAGGAGTGCTTTGAGAGGGCGGTGGCTGGTACCGACGAGCCGGCGGGAGCTATGTACTATAATGACCAGCCCGCAGATATGATTCTGTATCAGGGGCTGGCAAATTTGAAGCTTAAGAGGCCGGCAGCGGCCAACTCCCGGTTTTATCGTCTGATCGATTATGGAGAGCGGCATCTGGAGGATCGGACCAGGATTGAGTACTTTGCCGTTTCCCTGCCGGACTTTTTGATCTTTGAGGAGGATTATGCTGCCAAAAACCGGGCCCATTGCTATTATTTGATGGCTCTGGGACATCTGGGCCTGGGCCATAGGGAGAAGGCGGCAGGACATCTTGAGAAGGCCATGGAGGCGGACCCCTCCCATTTGATGTGTCGAATCTATGGATGGGAGCTGGGCATCTGAAGGAGGATTTGAAAATGCTTTTTTCATTAGAAGGAATCTGGAAGGCGGATATTGGAGACGGAAGGGTGTACTCGGTCCGCCTGCCCGGAACATTGGATGAAAATCAGGCAGGCGGCAGGGACCGGGCCTCCGGACAGGTACATCCGGACGGTCAGCCGGGAAATGGGTTAGGAGCGTTGGGGGAGGAAGAACCCATACTCACCCGGTTCACCAGAAAATACACATATGAGGGAAGAGCGGCGTTTACAAAGCGTATTTCTTGGGCGGCGCCCAGAGGAAAGAGAATTTTTCTGGAGGTGGAGAGAGCCCGGTGCCTGGAGCTTTTAATAGACGGGAAAAGTGTGCCGCATTTCTGGCCGCCTTCCATCAGCACTCCTCATGTGTTTGAGGTGACAGAGATTTGGAAGGGGGAGCATGAGATCACGCTGTTGTCAGACAACAGCTATCCGGGGCTGCCCCGGGAGAACATTGTTTACTCCTCTGCGGCCACGGATGAGACCCAGACCAACTGGAACGGAATATTGGGGTATTTTCGCCTGAGAACGGAGGATGTGGTATTTTGGGACAGAATCCGGGTCTATCCTCAAAAAAACAGGCTGACAGTAAAGGCCTGTTTATGCGCAGGGCGGCCCTGGAAGGGCAGGGTCACGGTTCGGTCTGAGGCTTTGGAGGAACCGGGAAAGACAGAGATTGCTGTGGAGCAGGGGATTCTGGAGGTGGTTCTTGAGGACCTGCCGTTGGCGCAGGGTGTATGCCGCTGGGACGAATATGAGGGCAATTTATATGAACTGGCCGCAGATTTGGAAGAAGAACAAGCAGTCAAAACGGAGCTGGAGGAAGAATCGGCGGTCAATTCAGGGCAGAAGGAAGAATCGGCGGAGCAGGAAGAGCGTTATGCCGCTTTCAAAAGGGTGTCCTTCGGGATCCGGGATTTCGGATCTGACGAAGATGGCAGACTGACCTTAAACGGCAGACGGATTTTTCTCCGAAGCGAGGCCAACTGCGCCGTATTTCCGGAAACCGGCTACTGCCCTATGAAGGTAGAAGAATGGATGGAAATTCTGGATATGTACCGTTCCTATGGAGTTAATTGTGTACGGTTTCATTCTCATTGTCCGCCGGAAGCCGCTTTTGCGGCGGCGGACAGGAAGGGGATCCTTCTTCAGCCGGAGCTGTCCCACTGGAATCCAAGAGACGCATTTGAATCCCGGGAAAGCGACTCCTGCTACAGGGCAGAGCTGGAAGGCATTTTGACGGTGTACGCGAACCATCCTTCCTTTGTGATGCTGTCCTTCGGCAATGAGCTGCAGGCATCGGAGGCAGGGCATGGGCGGATGCGGGCGCTGCTGGCCAGGGCTCGAAGCATGGATGCCACCAGACTGTATGCGGACGGCTCCAACAACCATTACGGCGGGAAGGGGTGTGAGGCGGACAGCGATTTCTATACTGCTTCCAACTTTTATGAGTATCCTCTGCGGGGAACCTTCGCCAATATGGAAGGCTATATCAATCACAGCTATCCGGGGACTATGACGAGCTACGACGATACTATGGAGCGTTTGCGCAGGGAGTACCAAAAGCCGGTATTCGGTTTTGAGGTGGGACAGTTTCAGGTGCTGCCGGACTTCGGAGAGCTGGAGGATTTTCAGGGCATATCCGATCCGGCAAATCTGCGGAGAATCCGGGACCAGGTAGAGGAAAGCGGACTGGGGAACGTGTGGAAGGAGTATGTGGAGGCTTCGGGAGAGCTGGCGCGGATCTGTTATCGGGAGGAAATCGAGGCAGTGCTCAGAACCGGCCAAATGTCGGGAATTTCACTGTTGGGCCTGCAGGATTTTCCTGGTCAGGGAACGGCATTGGTAGGCATGATGAATTCTCATCTGCGGCCCAAGCCCTATGGCTTTGCGCAGCCGGAAGCCTTTCGGGAATTTTTTGCGCCCCGGAGGCCGCTGATTCTGCTGGAAAAATATACTTATGAAAACACGGAGAAGCTGGAGGTCCGGGTGCGGATGGTTAATTATGGCAAGAAAGAGATTCGGGGCAGGATGCGTTGCCGCCTGGAACTTTCGGATCCGGGGCATGCAGGGGCTGACGGAGAGAAAAGCTTTAAAGCATGCGGTTCAGAGGAAAGAGAGCTGGCGGCAGTTTCCTGTCCGGCGGGAACTGTGACAGACGCAGGGCGCCTGGAATTTTCTCTGGAGAGTTTCCGGCGGCCTGCACAGCTGAAGCTGACGGCGTCTCTGGGAGAGTTTGCGACAGCCTGTTTCTTATGGGTATATCCTCCCTGCAGGCCCGTATGCCCGGAACAGGTGTATGAGACGGAACATTTTGATGAAGGAGCCAAAGCTGTTTTGCGAAAAGGAGGGATCGTTTATCTGACACCGCCCGCCACAAAGGAGGCGCTTCCCTTTTCTATTCAGGCGCAGTTCAGTACGGATTTCTGGTCCGTGGGAACCTTTGCCGGACAGGAGGGCGGGATGGGGCAGCTGATTGCCAGGAAGCATCCTGTTTTTCGAGATTTTCCTACAGAAGCTCACACAAACTGGCAGTGGTGGCCTATGGCATCGAGCCGCGCTCTGATCCTGCCAAAACGGTATGAGGCGATTATTACGGAGATGGACAGTTATGCTTATCTTCGTCCTATGGCGCAGCTGCTGGAAGGCCGCTGTGGCGGGGGAAGGCTTCTGCTTTCCTCCATGGGTCTGCAGAATCTGCAGATGTACCCGGAGGCCAGGGCACTTTTATCTTCCATATATGGATACCTGGGATCACAGGAATTTGCGCCCGGTCAGGAAATTGAGGAAGAGGTATTGGAAAGGCTGGTGCCATAAGGGCTGTTAAAGAATTAATCATATGCAAAATTAATTCTTAACAATTCTTAAGCGAAGAAAAGGAAAGCGTAAGGTAAGTAATGAAAGAGCAAAGAAAGGGCAGGGAAAAAGGGGAAAGAGTAAGGAATGAGCAATAAGATGGCAATGAAAGAGTTAAGAAGGGACAGATACAGGGTATAAAAGAGGTGCGAGAGGTTCGAAAATTGAACCTCTCGCATGCAGAAGATCAGAAGCTTTCCCCGGGAATCCGCAGCTTTTCCAGAAGTGTGAGACCGTAGGCCAGGAATGCCTTGTCCTTTTCCGTCAGGTGTTCCAGAAGGTGGAGAAGCCGTCCCACAGTGTAGCGCCCGCTGATCACATGAGAGGAAACATCCGTGAAACGGGGACTGTGGGTACGCCCCAGCAGATAATCTGTGGACACTCCATAGAAATCGGCAATTCTGGACAAAGTGTCCAGATCCGGGCAATGGGTGCCGGATTCATAGTTGGACACAGTGCCTACGGTACAGTGGAGATAGAGTGCAAGTTCCTTCTGACCGATTCCTTTTTTGTCCCGGAGCTGTTTTAAAGCGATTGACAGGTTTTTCATAATGGTTTCCTCCTTAGTATTGATGATTACTTTTTAATCATACAATATCGTGAAGAAGGATAAAAGGTGCAAATGAAAAAGCACCGAAAATTTCGGTGCTTTTTAAGTGGAGCATACGGGACTTGAACCCGTGGCCTCCACACTGCCAGTGTGGCGCGCTCCCAGCTGCGCTAATGCCCCATATATAAGGCCATTTTATGCCTCGAATAAAGTTATTATACCATACTCTCCAAAAAAAGCAAGGGGTTTATTGACAAAAGGTTTTTCAGATGCTACATTAGGTTAAAAGGTAATGAAGATTTGATTTGTAGATTGGAGGACCCCATGTAACAGAATATTCTGACAACTGAACAGGCAGGGACCGCAGACGCTGCAGAATGAACCGGCAGCGGCTGGTGTTTTTGCGTGACGGAAAATGTAAGTCGGAATATAAAGCAGGCAGCAGGGAGCATCTTTCAATAAGAGACAGATAAAAGGGCAGATCGAGGAAACCGAGGCATCAGACCGGTGGAGAAGCGGTGCCCTTTTTGGTGCAGGCTGTGGCGGATATTTTCGTCATGGCTTTTTTATCATATAGGAACGTTTTACAATAAGCGGAAAGATGCTTCCATGGAGCAGGAGAGATTCCGAGGCTTTCGTGCGAAATTTCTTGTGAAATGGAGGTTTTTATGGAACAGATTTATAAATATCCCCGGACTCGTCATCTGGAGGGATCCCGGGAACAGGCAGGGGACGAAGACCTGAAAACAGTGAAGCTTGCAGAGCTGCAGGGAAAATATCCGGTATTGGAGGAGAAGGTGGACGGAGCAAACTGCGGGATCAGCTTCGGCAGCGACGGGAGGATGTATCTGCAGAGCCGGGGGCATTTTTTGAATGGAGGCTGCGGGGAGCGTCAGTTTGATTTGTTTAAGCTCTGGGCGGGCTGTCTGGAAGGGGAGCTGTGCATTTTGCCGGCAAAGGGTTCCGGGAAGGTGGTTTCTCAGGCCAGAGAACGTGCCAGAGAGCTGCTTCGCAGAAAGGAATCTTTTGTCTGGAATGCCACCAATATAGTCCGGGAGACCCGTCAAAAGCTGGCAGAGCTTTTTGCGGGCTACGGGGCCCGGGTGCATATTCTGTATCTGGAGGCGCCTTATGGGGAGCTGCTGGACAGAAACCGGAAAAGAGAGAGGCATATTCCGGAGAATGTTTTGGAGAATATGATCAGGAAGCTGGAGGTTCCGGAGCCCTGGGAGGCATATGAGGTGAAGATCATTACAGGTTCCGGGGAGAGAGGGGAATAAAACAGGCTCCGGGCCTGAGATTCCGGGCCTGGAGCTGCGGCAGGGCCCTGGTACGAATTGAGAAAAAGAGAGGTACCCTATGAAATTGATTCATTTATCAGATCTTCACCTGGGAAAACGGGTCCATGAATTTTCCATGCTGGAGGATCAGGAATATATTTTAAAACAGATCCTTCATGTGGTGGATGAGGAAAAGCCCCAGGGCATTTTGATGGCGGGAGACATTTATGATAAGCCCATTCCATCGGCGGAGGCGGTCAGGCTGTTTGATGATTTTCTGTGCAGTCTGGGAGAGAGAAGGCAGCAGGTGTTTGTTATCAGCGGGAATCATGACTCACCGGACCGGCTTGCTTTCGGAAACCGTTTGATGGATCCCGGGGGGATCCATATATCTCCGGTATATCGGGGGCAGATAAAGCCTTATGTCTTAGCGGACACCTATGGCCCGGTGTATATTTATATGCTTCCTTTTCTCAAGCCTGTACAGGTGAGTCAGTATTTTCCGGAGGCGGAGGCGGAGACCTACACAGACGCACTGCGCACTGCGGTGGAACAGCTGGAAATCCACACCAGTTTGCGGAATATCCTGGTGACACATCAGTTCGTTACAGGTGCACTTCGATCTGATTCGGAGGATATTTCCGTGGGAGGGGCGGATAATGTGGATGCATCCGTGTTTGCACAATTTGATTATGTGGCGCTGGGGCATATCCACCGGCCTCAGAACGTGGGATCGGAAAGGATCCGATACTGTGGGACACCGCTGAAGTATTCTTTTTCCGAGGCGTCTCAGGATAAGTCCGTGACGGTTTTGGAGCTGGGTGAAAAAGGCAGTCTGCAGGTGAGGACCGTGCCGTTGGTTCCACTCAGGGACCTGCGCTCCATACGGGGAACCTATATGGAACTGACAGCAAAGAGCGCCTATAAGGGTACTGCAGTGGAGGATTATCTTCATATCACACTGACGGACGAGGAGGACGTTCCCGACGCCATGGGAAAGCTGAGGGTGATCTATCCCAATTTGATGAAGCTGGACTATGATAATAAGCGTACCCGCGCGGCAGGCTGTCTGCGTACAGAGGAAAATGTACGGCAGAAGGATCCTCTGGAGCTTTGGACGGAATTTTATGAGCTGCAGAACAATCAACCCATGAGCGAAAAGCAGAAAAAGCTTTCCCGGGAATTGATGGAGAAAATTTGGAGGGACGGGGTATGAGACCGATCAGACTGATTGTATCCGCTTTTGGCCCTTATGCGGGCAGGGTGGAACTGAATATGGACATGCTGGGCGAAAGCGGCCTATATCTGATCACAGGGGACACCGGTGCAGGAAAGACAAGCATTTTTGATGCCATTACCTTTGCACTATACGGGGAGGCCAGCGGCAGTGACCGGGAGCCGGAGATGCTGAGATCCAAGTATGCGGAGCCGGAGACTCCTACCCGGGTGGAGCTGACTTTTGCTTATGGAGGAAAAAACTATACGGTATGCCGGAATCCGGAGTATGAGCGTCCTGCCAGGCGGGGAGAGGGAACCACGCTTCAGAGGGCGGAAGCCCTGCTGATCTGCCCGGACGGAAAGCGGATCACCAGGATCAAGGATGTGAATCAGGCAGTCAGGGATATTTTGGGGGTGGATCGGACTCAGTTTTCCCAGATCGCCATGATCGCTCAGGGGGATTTCCGGGAGCTGCTTCGGGCCGACACCAGGGACAGACAGGCGGTCTTTCGGGAAATATTTAAAACCCGGTATTATCAAAAGCTTCAGGATGCCCTGAAGGAAGAGGCAAAGAAGCTGAGGGAGGCCTGTGAGAGCGCCAGAGCCAGCGTGGCTCAGTATCAGGAAGGAATTCTCTGGGAGGAGGACGACGGGCTGTGGCCGGAGGTGGAAAAGGCCAGGACCGGCGCCCTGCCTTTTGGAGAAACGCCAAAGCTGGTGGAAAGGCTTTTACATCAGGACAGGGAGCTGGATGAAAATCTGCAGAAGGAGAAAGACGGGATTCGGCTGAAGCTGGAGGAGCTCAGCGCCGCTTTGGGAAAGGCCGCGGAGTTTCAAAAGCTGGAAGAGGAGCTTTTCCAGGCCCGGAAACAGCTTGAAGAGAAAAAGGCGGCCCTGGAGCAGTGCAGGCTTCGTATGGAGGCGGAACATGCCCGCAGGCCGGAGAGGGAGGCTCTGCAGAGGGAGACTGCAGCGTTGGAAGCAGAAATGCCCCGTTATGGAAAATGGCAGGAGCTGCTTCAGGAATATGAGCACACCCAGGGGCAGCTTAAGCAGGAAAACCAGATCCGGCAGGAGCTGACAAAAAGAGAAGAGGACCTTGGAAAGGCGACGGTGCAGCTGAAGAAAGAGCAGAGAAGTCTGGAAAATGCCGGGGAGCAAAGGGAAAGGCTTCGGAATGAAAAGGAGCAGGCAGGTAGGGAAAAGGAAGCTCTGGAGGCTTTGAGGGCGGCTGTTTTGGAGCATAGGAATTGTGGGGACCGGCTGTCACAGGCCCGGCGGACGCTGGAAAAATATCAGGAAGAGAAAGAAAAACGGGAGCTGGAACAGAAGGAGCTGGAACAGCAGATTGACAGCTTGAAAGCAGCCCTGAGAATGTTGGAATCGGTGGATGCCCGGAGGGAAAAGCTGATCTATTGTCAGGAGCGGGAGAAGGAGCGGCACGGAGAGCTGCTTGCGCTGAAGGAATCTTTGGAGGAGTATGGGAAGCTGTGCCGCAGATGGGAGGAAGCCCGGGAGACTTATGGGAAGGCCCGGGAGGCGGCAGACCGTCAGGGAGAGCGGTACCGGACACAGAACAAAGCGTTTTTGGATGAACAGGCCGGAATACTGGCGGATACTCTGACAGAAGGATGTCCCTGCCCGGTGTGCGGTTCGCTGAGCCATCCCAATCCGGCTGTAAAATCCATCCAGGCCCCGTCGGAGGCGGAACTAGAAGCGGAGAAGAATCTGTATGAGCAGGCCCAGACCGCTGCCAGGGATGCCAGCGAGGCTGCCGCAGGCCATAAGGCCGCGGCGGAGGCCAAGGGTGCGGAGACCGTCGGAAGGCTGGAGGAATTGACCGGTATCACCGATCCTGCTCAGGCGGAGGAGGCGGTCCGTGAGGCGCTGGTGCAGGTCCGGCAGTCCCTGGAAGAAACAAGACGGCAGCTGGAGGAAGCGGAGAGAGGGATTGGGGAGAAACGAAAGCTTTCCCAGGGGCTTCAGGCCGGGGAAGACAGGCTGGCGGATTTTGCGAAGGGGCGGAGTGAGCTGGAGGCCCGGCTGGTTCAGGCGGCAGGAGAGCATGATGTTCTTCGGGGAAAGCTGGAGACGGAACGGAAAAGTCTCGTTGCCAGAATAGGGGAATGCATGGCACAGAATCTGTGGAAGGAAGCGGATCAGGATATTCTGGAAAGGGCGGAGCAACAAATTCCCCTGGAGATTCGTGAGCAGGAAATCAGAATCGACAGGCTGGAAGCTTTGATCTGTCAGGAAGAAGAACGCATATCCCGGAGGGCCATGCTGGGAGACAAGCTTCTGGAGACGGAAAGGCATATTCAGGAGACGGGTAATCAGCTCACGGCCTGCCGGGAGAGGATCGCCAGGACGGAAAGCCGGAGAGCGGAGACGGGGGAACAACTGGTAATTCTGGAGGCCGAATTAAAGTATACGTCCCGGCAGGAGGCGGAAGAGGCAAGGAAGGAAATGCTTCGGCAAAGCTTAGAGCTGGAGGAGTCGCTGAAGAAGGCAGAGAAGGATTTAGGGGATACCGAAAAGGAAACCGCACAGATGTCGGGAAGGGTATCCCAGCTGGAGAGGCTGCTGAAGGATTCCCGGCGGCTGGATTCGGCATCCCTGGAGGCGGAAAAACAAAAGCTGGAGGAATCGGAGAAGGAGCTGGAAGACCGGCAGAAGGCAGTACACGTTCGTCTTTCGACCAATGAGGCGGTGCTGGAAAATGTGCGAACCAGAGGTGCGAGTCTGGAGGAGCTGGAACAGAAATGGACCTGGGTCAGGGGGCTGTCAGACACGGCCAACGGTAATCTGGCAGGAAGGGACAGGATCATGCTGGAGACCTATATCCAGATGGCATATTTTGAACGGATCATCCGACGTGCCAATCTGCGGTTTATGGTAATGTCCGGGGGCCAATATGAGCTGAAGCGCCGCCGGACGGCGGATGGCGGACGCGGTCAGAGTGGTCTGGAGCTGGATGTGATCGACCATTACAACGGTACGGAGCGCAGTGTAAAGACCCTTTCCGGTGGGGAATCTTTTAAAGCGTCTCTGTCTCTGGCCCTGGGGCTGTCCGATGAAATTCAGGCATCTGCCGGAGGAATCCGGCTGGATACCATGTTTGTGGACGAGGGCTTTGGCTCTTTGGATGAGGATTCTCTGGGACAGGCCATACAGGCCCTGGCCGGTTTGTCTCAGGGGAACCGGCTGGTGGGGATTATTTCCCATGTGGGGGATCTGAAAGAGAAGATCGATAAACAGATTGTGGTGACCAAAGAAAAAACCGGGGGCAGCAGGGTGGAGATCTGTACCTGAATTAGATCTGTGCTGCCTCCTTCTTTTGAAGCTTTTCCGCCCGGTTCCGTTCCCGCAGCTGTGTGAAAAACAGCTTCAACAGAGCGCTGCATTCTTCCTCCAGCACGCCTCTTGTCACAGCTGCCTGATGATTAAATTGGGGCATCTCCAGGATGTTGAGAATGGAACCGCCGCAGCCGGCCTTGGGATTCATGCATCCCATGACGACCTGAGGGATCCGGGCCTGGATAATGGCCCCGGCACACATCTGGCAGGGCTCCAGGGTCACATAGAGCGTACAGTCCTCCAGCCGCCAGTCGCCTATATATTTGCTGGCCCTTTTGACAGCGGTGATCTCCGCGTGGGCCAGGGTGCTTTTATCTGTATTGCGCCGGTTGTAGCCCCGGCCGATAATCCTGCCCTGGTGGACGATTACGCAGCCGATGGGGACTTCTCCCAGTGCATAGGCTTTCTTTGCCTGCTTCAGGGCTTCTTTCATGTATTTTTCCGAAATGCTTTTTATGACAGCCATAATGTACTTTTCCCTTCGCAATTTACGGTAAGATGGCCATTCGGCCATTTTCTGCCTCGAACAAGTGCATTATACCATAAATGGCCGGGCTTTGGAACGGGTTACGTTATTGCCTGCCGGGCAGCCCTGCTACGGCAGCATTGACTTTTTCCAAAATAAGGTATACTATTACCACAGAAATCTTTCAAAAGAGCGAAGGATGAACAATTTGGGCAGCATATCCGGTCAGCCGGAAATCTGCCCGGACGGAAAGGCGTAGAAAATGGTATCCATAAAAGAAGTTGCTAAGCATGCGGGGGTGGCGATTTCCACTGTGTCCAAGGTTTTGAAGGGCTATCCCAATATCAGCCAGGAGACAAGGGAAAAGGTGAACACGGCCATACGGGAATTAAATTATATCCCCAACTCCATTGCCTCCGCCCTGTCCTCCAAGCAATATACACGGATTGCACTGCTTTTGGATCCCAAACGCCAGACCCAGGCCATCGACCAGGTTTTTATGCAGTATCTGCTGGGAGGGCTGGACAAGGCCAAGGAGCTGAAGGTAGAAGCAGTGACCATTTTTACATCCATGATCGCAGGCATGACGGAGGAGGAGATTACCAGATATTTTCTCTCTCAGAGCATTTCCGGCCTGGTCATTTACGGCATGTCCAGGGAGGACCGGATACTGCAGAGGCTCATCGACGGTCAAAGATTTGCCTGTGTGGTGGTAGATGCGCCTATTGTAAACGAGAGGACCACAGCCATCGGCGTGGATCATGAGCAGGCTCAATATGATGTGGCCAAAAAGACGGTGACGGATGATTCCTGCAAGAGTGTACTGTATATAGCCGGAAGGAAGGATGGGTATGTGACGGCGCAGCGGCTGAGAGGCATTCAGCGGCTGGCGGAGGAGCTTAAGCTGGCATTGCTGGTCCGCCAGGGGGATTTCAGTGAACGAAAGGCCAGAGAGATTACCATGCGGTATGCCGCCAACAGGGAATGCGTGGTATGCGCCTCCGATCTGATGGCCATCGGGGCCATGAACGCACTGATCGATATGGATATTTTCCGGCCTGTGTGCGGCTTTGACGGCATCACCCTTATGGGGTATGTGGGGAAACAGATGAATACGGTGTTTCAGGATTTTTACAGTATATCCAGCAGAGCCCTGGAAGAGGTTAAGCTTTTGCTGGACGGGGGTGTGGGACACCAGGTGATCATGCCTCATAATATAGTAAAATTATACTATAAAGACATTATTTGTTAAGTGATATTGCACAAATTTTATTTTGGGGCTTGCGGAAAACGTTTTCCTGTGATATTCTACCAATCACAGGGAATTCTTAGTATATGAAAGAGGCATTGTCCGGGAGTCCGGGCCAATGAAATCAGCCATTCCGGCTGCTGAGAGGTGAAAGCCCCAGGGCTGTGAAAAGCGGGGCGGTCTGGAATGGGAATACTGAAATAACGGGAGGTATATTAATCATGTTGGAACAGAGATTGAATGAATTGATCCAGGAGGCCTATGGAAAAACCATAGAGGAATGCACGGACGCACAGCTGTATGAGCGCATATTGCAGCTGACAAAGGAGCGGATGGAGGAAAAGCCAGTTATCGGCGGGAAAAAGAAGGTATATTATATTTCAATGGAGTTTCTGATCGGAAAGCTTTTGTCCAACAATCTGATCAATCTGGGAATTTATGAGGAGATGGCGGACGTATTAAAGAAGCACGGCAAGAATCTGGCAGCCGTGGAGGAGGCGGAGCCGGAGCCTTCCCTGGGCAACGGCGGTCTGGGCCGTCTGGCCGCATGCTTTCTGGATTCCATTGCAACCCTGGGGCTTCCCGGCGACGGCATTGGCCTGAACTATCACTACGGTCTGTTTAAGCAGGTGTTCAGAGACCGTCTGCAGAGGGCGGAAAAGAACGACTGGATCCAGGAAAATTCCTGGCTGAAGGACACGGGTCTTCGATTTGAGGTTTCTTTTGGGGACAGGAAGGTACAGTCCGTGCTCTATGATATTGACGTGATTGGATATGACAACGGACGTAATAAGCTTCATCTCTTTGACGTGGCTTCCGTGGACGAGAGTCTGGTGAAAGAGGGAATCAGCTTTGATAAAACGGCGGTGGAAAAGAATCTGACCCTGTTTTTGTATCCGGACGATTCCGATGAGGCAGGTAATCTTCTGCGCATTTATCAGGAGTATTTCATGGTGAGCAGCGGAGCCCAGCTGATCATTCGTCAGCTGAAGGAAAAGGGCTGTGATCTGTATCATATGGATGAGTATGCGGCGATTCAGATCAACGATACCCATCCCACCATGGTGATTCCGGAGCTGATTCGGATCCTTACCTGGGAAGAGGGCTTTACCATGGAGGATGCGGTGAACGTGGTCAGCAGGACCTGTGCCTACACCAATCACACCATATTGGCAGAGGCTCTGGAGAAATGGCCATTGGAGTATATCCAGCGCGTGGTGCCTCAGCTGGTGCCTATCATCAAGGAGCTCAGCGCACGGGTGGCAAAAAAGTATGAGGATCCCAGAGTACAGATTATCGACGGGGATAAGCGGGTACACATGGCCCATATTGATATACACTATGGGTACAGCGTCAACGGTGTGGCCGCCATTCACACAGATATTCTGAAGGAGACGGAGCTGAACTGCTTTTACCGGATTTATCCGGAAAAGTTCAACAACAAGACCAACGGAATCACCTTCAGACGGTGGCTTCTGTCCTGCAACAGGGAGCTGTCGGCCCTGATCACTGACACCATAGGGGACGGCTTCAAAAAAGATGCGGCTTTGCTGGAGAAGCTTTTGGATAGAAAGGACGATGCCGGGGTGCTGGATGCTCTTCAGGAAATTAAGCACCGTAAAAAGGAGGAGCTGGCGGCGTACATTCTGGAAAAGGAAGGCGTGCAGCTGGATACGGACGGCATCTTTGACATTCAGGTGAAGCGTCTTCATGAGTATAAACGCCAGCAGATGAATGCGCTGTATATTATCCATAAATATCTGGAGATCCGGGAGGGCAAAAAGCCGGCCAGACCCATGAACTTTATCTTTGGCGCAAAGGCGGCGCCCGCCTACGTCATAGCCCAGGATATCATCCATCTGTTGCTGGTGTTGGCGCAGATCATAAACAATGATCCCAGAGTCAGCCCTTATATGAAGGTGGTCATGGTGGAAAATTACAATGTGAGCTATGCGGAAAAGCTGATTCCGGCCTGCGATGTGTCCGAGCAGATTTCCCTGGCCTCCAAGGAGGCTTCCGGTACCGGCAACATGAAGTTTATGCTGAACGGCGCGGTGACTCTGGGAACCAGCGACGGCGCCAATGTGGAGATTCATGAGCTGGTGGGGGATGACAACATCTATATTTTCGGTGAGAACAGCGATCAGGTGATCCGCCATTATGGGGACAGGGACTATGTGCCGGGAGACTACTATAGAAAGAGCCCTGTGATTCAGGCTGCGGTGGACTTTATCGTCAGCCAGGAGGCTCTGGCCGTGGGACACCGGGAAAACCTGGAGCGTCTTCACAGAGAGCTGTTAAATAAGGACTGGTTCATGACCCTGCTGGATCTTGAAGATTATATTGCCGTAAAAGATAGAGTGTTTGCGGATTACGAGGATCGGGAAAAGTGGAAGAGAATGATGCTGGTGAATATTGCCAAGGCCGGCTTCTTCTCCTCCGACAGAACCATAGCGGAATATAACAGGGATATCTGGAAGCTGTAACGCAGCGAAGAGTGCTGAAAGCACGATTTTGCGAATGGCGCGGTGCGAACAATAACGCTGCAGGTGCGTTTCGTTTTGCCAATGTCGGCAGAAATTGGATTGCATTCAATTTGTGAATATGTTACAGTAAGGTAAAATGAGATGCGGTTTGCAACGACAGAAAAAGCAGGGGAGCATTAAAATGAGCGCCCGCGGAAGGCGGGCAGAGAGGGAGGCATAGCTATGAGAGCGAGCGGTATTTTATTGCCGGTGGCCAGTCTGCCGTCGGCCTACGGGATCGGATGCTTTTCCAGAGAAGCCTATGAGTTTGTGGACAGACTGGTAGAGGCGGGGCAGTCCTATTGGCAGATTCTGCCCCTGGGTCCCACCAGCTATGGGGATTCGCCCTATCAGTCCTTTTCCACCTATGCGGGGAATCCATATTTTATCGATCCGGAGGATCTGATCGAGAGGGGCTGGATCACCAGGGAAAAATGCGACAGTTACGATTTCGGGGGAGACCCGGAGTATGTGGATTACGGGAAAATCTATAACAGCCGTTTCCTGCTGCTGAGGGAGGCCTGGGAGAACAGTAATATCAACAAGGATCCGGGATTCCGGAAGTTTATCCGGGACAACAGCTACTGGCTGGATGATTACGCGCTCTATATGGCGGTGAAGGTCTCCTTCAATAATGTGTGCTGGGTGGAGTGGGACGAGGATATTAAAACCCGTCAGCCGGCGGCGCTGGAAAATTACCGCCGCAAATTTGCCGGGGAGATAGAATTTTATCAGTTTCAGCAGTATATGTTCCGCCTGCACTGGGAGAAGCTGAAGGCCTATGCCAACAAGAACGGGATAAAGATCATCGGAGATATTCCCATCTATGTGGCTTTTGACAGCTCCGATGCCTGGGCCGGTCCTGAGCTGTTCCAGTTTGATAAGGAGTGCAATCCTGTTGCGGTGGCAGGCTGTCCTCCGGATGCCTTCGCAGCTACGGGGCAGCTATGGGGAAATCCGCTTTATGACTGGAAATATCATAAAAAGACGGAATACCGGTGGTGGATGAAGCGGCTTAAGGCCTGCTATGAGCTGTACGATGTGGTGAGAATCGACCATTTCCGGGCCTTTGACGCCTACTACTCCATTCCTGCCGGCGCGAAGACCGCGGAGATCGGTGAATGGGAGCCGGGACCGGGCTACGAATTTTTTGAGACCATGAAAAAGACCCTGGGAGAGCGGGCGGTGATTGCGGAGGATCTCGGATTTCTGACGCCCTCTGTGCTGGAGCTGGTGAAGAAAACCGGATACCCGGGAATGAAGGTACTGCAGTTTGCGTTTGATTCCAGAGAGGACAGCGACTATCTGCCGCACAATTATGATCATAATTGCGTGGTTTATACCGGAACTCATGATAATGACACCACATTGGGATGGTATTATAAGCTGAAGGAGGAAGACCGGGAGTTTTGTGATGAGTACATGAATCTGGCAAGATGCACGGCTGATGAGCTTCACTGGGAGTTTATCCGGGCGGCTCTTTCCAGTGTTGCGGATCTGGCGGTGATTCCTGTTCAGGATTATCTGGCGCTGGGGTCGGAGGGGCGCATCAATACGCCGTCCACCCTGGGAGACAACTGGGAGTGGCGGATGAGAAAGGACGCTTTCACCAAGGAGCTGGCGGAGGAAATCCGGGCTATGACCGGGCTTTATGGCAGGCTGCCCTCGGAAGAGAAAGAAGGGGAAGAGGTTTCACCTTAAAATATTGGGAAGCGCAGGAGGCCGGAGAACAGCGGTTTTCGACCCATATGTAATATATAAGGAAATTTCCCTGCTCAGGGATATTCGTAATTGCACAGTGATCAGTCTGAACGATTATGGATATATATGGGCAGGGGATTTTTTTAGGGAAGAGAATTGTTGTTTGAAGGGGCTGCTCCAGCGCAGATATAGAACAAGAAAATACATAGACAAGTGGGAATGAGATAGTGTAGAATAAGTGACAATGCACTTATTTTTTTGCGCTTTTTCAGGGAAACCCGCTTGGGCGGGAAGATTGGAGCTATTTATGAGTATAAGGAAAAAATGGTTTGGAGATAAGGCTTTTTATGGTATGGTGCTGGCAGTGGCAGTGCCCATTATGATCCAGAATGGTATTACGAATTTTGTAAGCCTTTTGGACAATATTATGGTGGGGCGGATCGGTACGGAGCAGATGTCCGGCATCGCCATTGTGAATCAGCTGCTTTTGGTGTTTAACCTGGCAGTTTTCGGCGCCATCTCCGGAGTGGGGATTTTTGGCGCGCAGTTTTTTGGCTGTAAAAATAACAAAGGCCTGCAGCATACGCTGCGGTTTAAGCTCTATATCTGCGCCGGCATTGTGCTTTTGGGGATCCTGGTGCTGATTTTTAAGGGGGACGATCTGATTCTCCTCTATCTTCACGGAGAAGGGAACGACCAGGCCCTGCAGATGACGCTGGAGTATGGGAGAGAGTATTTGTGGGTGATGCTGACAGGGCTTCTGCCTTTTGCAGTGGAGGAAACCTATGCCAGCACTCTGAGAGAATGCGGGGAGACCAAGCTGCCCATGCTTGCGGGGGTGGCGGCCGTGCTGGTAAATCTGGTTTTGAATTATCTTCTGATTTTCGGCAAATTTGGGTTTCCCGAGCTGGGGGTGGTGGGCGCCGCCGTGGCTACGGTGGTATCCCGATATGTGCAGGCGGTGATCGTCATCGTCTGGACCCATACCCATGCAGAGAAGATGCCCTTTATCGTGGGTGCTTACAGGGAGCTTAAGATTCCCGGGCAGCTGGCAGGAAATATTGTGAAGCGGGGCACGCCTTTGATGATCAACGAGATTCTCTGGGCGGCGGGAATGGCCATGATGAATCAGTGCTATTCCATGAGAGGCCTGGACGCGGTGGCGGCCCTGAACATCTCCACCACCATTTCCAACCTGTTTAATATTGTGTTTATGGCCATGGGAAGTGCCATTTCCATTATTGTGGGACAGCTTTTGGGCGCCGGGAAAATGCAGGAGGCCAGGGACACGGACGTGAAGCTCATCGTTTTTGCGGTGCTGTCCTGTCTGGGGCTGGGAGGCCTGATGATTTTGGTGTCGCCCCTGTTCCCTCAGCTGTACAATACATCCTCTGATGTAAAGCATCTGGCGTCGGTGCTGCTTCGGATGGCGGCGGCCTGTATGCCCATGTGGGCGTTTATGCACACTACATATTTTACGCTCAGGTCGGGAGGAAAGACCATCGTTACCTTCCTGTTCGACAGTGTGTTTTTGTGGTGCGTCAGCATTCCGGTTGCTTTTATGCTCAGCCGGTACACGGGCCTGGCTATAGCGCCCCTGTACCTGTGCTGTCAGCTGCTGGATCTGATAAAGTGCGTCATCGGATTTATTTTGGTGAAGAAGGGCATCTGGCTGCAAAATATTGTGGCATAGATTATTGCTTTACATCATTGCGGCTTGACTTTCCTTCCATCCAGTCCAGGGCGTTCTGCAGGGTAGTGACGGCGATGGCCTCCAGAGCTTCCCTGGTGAAAAAGCCCTGATGGGAGGTGATCATCACATTGGGGAAGGACAGAAGTCTGGCGGTGGTGGAGTGCTCCAGGATCTCATCGGAGCGATCCTCGAATACATTGTCGGTCTCCTCTTCATACACATCCAGACCTACCCCGGCAAATTTGTGCATCCGTATGCCTTCGATGAGATCGTCGGTTTTCACCAGGGCCCCCCGGGAGGTGTTGACCAGAACCACGCCGTCCTTCATCTGGCGGATGGTATCCAGATTGATCATGTGATAGGTAGAGTCCATCAAAGGGCAATGGAGGGATATGACATCGCTGTCCGCCAGAAGCTTTTCCAGGGGAACATATTCTACAAAATCCTTCAGGGAAGGATTCTGGTATACATCATAGGCGATAACCTTCATTCCGAAGCCCCGGCAGATGCGGCACATGGCGGCGCCGATCTGACCGGTTCCCACGATGCCTGCGGTTTTCTGATAGAAGTTGAAGCCCATAAGTCCGCTTAAGCTGAAATCATTTTCCCGGACCTTGTTGTAGGCCTTGTGCAGGCGCCGGTTGCTGGCCAGAGCCAGGGCCATGGCGTGCTCCGCTACCGCCTCCGGAGAATAGCCGGGCACGCGCATGACGCGGATTCCGTATTTGGCGGCTGACTCCAGATCCACGTTATTAAAGCCGGCGCAACGCATGAGCAGCAGTCGGATATTTTTTTGATGGAGAATTTCTACAGTCTGTGTACCCACATCTGAGCTGACAAAGGCGCACACAGCGTCAAAGCCCTCCGCCAGAGCGGCGGTTCTGGGATCCAGGTCGGACTTGGTATACTCTATGGTTACCTGGGGATAATTTTTCAGGACCTGCTGAAAGGAATCTTTGTCATAGCTTTTGGTGTCGTAAAATAAAATTTTCATATTTTGCTCCGTTTCTGCGCTGTCTTTTGCACATAGCGAGTTTGTGAATGACAGCGCGCAGACACAAATCTTGTGATTTATTTTTCTTCTGTTTAAAGTTTTTGTAGTTTTTTTGAGGTACTGCGCCTCTTTGCAGATAGTATTTCTGAATTACCGGTAGTTCATTCGTTTATGCCAAATTGTGCTTGTTCAAGTCAAATATTTCATAGGTTCCGGCGGCCAGATCCACCGTCACAGTTGTTCCGTCGGAAAACAGGGTTCTTTGCCGGTTCAAGTTTCCATCCAAAAATTCATGCCGCAGCATTTCGCATTTGGCCACCCGCTCCTGCAGCGCCGCTACTTGGCGCCAGCGGGCAATTTCCTCCTCCAGCTGACTTTCCCGGGCCGTATCGAAGGCTCCGTCGCAGCCCGGATATGCGCCGTCCTTATCCAGATAGGCGGCACCGCCGTTTAACAGAGCGTAGAGCATATAGTCCTCCGTATCCGGCAGGCGGTCCATAGGCCAGGGCAGGATCATACAGTCATGGTATACCAAATTGAAAAGAGGCACCGGGATTCCCCGTCTGGGAGTGCCGGGCTTTTCCAGCATAAAATCGTAGGGGCCGTAATGACAGAAAACCAGCTGTCTCATGGACCAGTCGCCGCATTCCTCGGAGCTGGGCAGAATCCCCTTTGACCAAAGGTATGTAAAGCAGGCGCTTCTGTATTCGAAGCATTCTCTGCGTGTCATCCGGTGATGGGGATTGGCGCATTCATCCCCTTCGTTGCAGGTGAATACGTCCAGGTAGGAGGCCTCCAGGTGAATTCCGTGGTTTAACACTTCCTCAAAATTCCGCTTTACATAGTAGGGGGCCTGGGAAGCGCACAGATAACTCTGCCGTCCCCCGGCCCAGCGGGCCATGTCAAAAATGGAGCCGTCGGGAGCCTGGCAGGCGAATTCTCTGTCGAAGGAGGGGGCATCCATATAATAATCTCTGTACTGGTCATGGAGGCCGAACATGTAACCGCATTCCCGGATGGTATCGGAAAGCTCCTTCATAGCCTCCCAGCCGCCGGCGGCTTCACAGGCGGGGAGATAATCGGGATGCTTGTTGTCGTAGCCCGGATCGCCCCAGCCGTCCAGGTGCAGATAGAGCTTAGGGATTCCTTTTTCGTGGTAATGGCGGATTTCCCGGGTGCGGACTTCGAAGGGGATGAGAAAATCATTCCGCTCCGGGTTTTCCCGGTCATAAAACAGGGAGTCCGGGGATACGTGGGTTTTGATGCCCTTGTGAACGATGGCGGAGCCGATCAGCTTATCCACCAGGGGATTACGGGCGGATTTTTCCGCCAGGGTGGTAAGTAGGCCCGTTTCTTTGGCATAGCAGCGGTATACCTTGCAAAGATCATTGTAGTCGCAGTTCTCCAGGAAGGAAAAGCGGACAATGCGGCGATAGGACAGCTGTCCCAGGCTTGGCAGGAAATACATGCCCACATGGGTGTGGGGACCGCCGGCGGGATGGTCGATATAATAGCCTGCATCCCAGGGCTGTTCACAGATGGCAATGTATCCCTTCCGTCCATCGATCTGCCCGAACCAGGGCATATAGGCGCCGGCGCTGCACATTTGTCCGTCAAAGGGAAGGGAGCTCACCGGATTTTCCCAAAGATTGGGGATCAGCAGCCCCTGCAGCACCGGCATGACGCTGACGGCGCTGTTTCCCGGTGTATCAAAAACAAATGGAGCGGGCCAGCGGAGGGAGGAAAAATCCAGCCCCTCCTGTCCCGGGATCAGTTCAAAGCGCACACAGCCTGTGGCATACTCGATCCATACATAGGTTTCAAAGGAAAAGGGAAGCTTTTTTCCGGAGATGGAAAAGTCGGCATAGGAGGACAGGATTCCGGTGCCTGCGCCGCTTTCATAAAGCTGATGCCGGATGGAGGCGGCGTCCCGGAAGGAAGCGGCGGAGCCGTCCGCAAGAAGGATCACGCAGCCCGAAGAGGGGGTCTGTTCCCATGTACGGCCCGGGGCAGCGATCCGGTAAAGCAGAGTATCCCGGTTCAGGCTTATGGTGATGCCGGAAGCGGAGACGGAAAAATTATGAGAATCTGATGGAAAATGCGACATAATGTTACCTCCTGGCAGGACATTGACATGAATTTCGGGGTGGGGTATACTGAGTCTATACTGTAAACTTTTTGTAATAATATTATCATTAAAGAGGTATATAACGCAAGAAAAACAGATGAACAAAGGAGAAAGATGGGAAAAATTAATGTAACCAGGAGGGAATTTCAGCAGAGCTTCAGAAATCATTATGCGTTGTATAAGAAGTCAGAGGTTTCTGTTTCTCCTAAGACGCGAAGGCTTCTTTTGTTTTATTCCGTGGAATGTGGTTTGAAGAGTTTGATTTTAAAGGATATTGGAAAAAATACATATGAAGAATTGTATAAATATAGTGAAGAGAACGGAAAGCATGTACATGGTCATAATTTGAAGGAAATGACCCGGGAGGTTGGCATTGAACATAAATATCCGCTGAAGAAGATACGGCTGGCAGCGGGGCAGGATATCATGTCGGAACATTTCAATGAATTGTGGCGTTATGGCGCTTCTGTGGCAGATGAGGAAGAAGAGCTTAAGGCGGAAAAAATGCTACAGAAAATAGCGGAATATATTGGTCAACGGCTATAGGAGGTATTTAAATGGCACGCTTTTTTACATGGCATGATATTGAAATCGTTTTGATGGAACAGTATGCTTCCTGGCCGGAAAGCTGGATTGACGTACGGGTTTACAGCGACTGTGTAGAAATATATCATCAAAAGGACAGTATGATCCGGCAAAGGACACAGGACTTTTTGAAAAAAGTGTACACGAAAAATTACAGCATTGAAGATAACAGTCTGCTGGTTGACTTCACGCAGACTTATTTGGATGTCTATTTACAAGAAACAGACGAGGAAAAAAGAGAAATACAGGGAAGGCCTCTTTTTAAGGAGATCTATTTGGATCGGTTTCAGAAACAGTCTGTACAAACAGAGCTTCCGGGGGCAAGAATATTGGCCTTTCACTCTTATAAAGGCGGCGTTGGAAGAACCTTGTCTTTGATTTCTCTTCTTCGACAGTGTACTGAACAGTACCCGGATAAGAAGATTCTTGTTATTGATGCAGATTTGGAGGCACCGGGCCTGACCTGGATGCTGGAGGATCGTGGACGCAGCCAGGTCAGCTATTTAGATATTTTATCTGTATTAAATTATGGACAGGATACAGATTTGGATTTGATTCATCTGGCAGGATTGATAAAGACCTCTACGGTGATCGTGACAACAGAAAAAACAGAGCAGGAACAATATTTTATTCCTGTATACAGGGAAAAAAAGCAGATGTGGGATATATCCTCCAGTCCGGAGAGAATTTTGGCCACAAAGGAGAACAGGTATTATATTACGGAAACTATTTCAAGGCTGGGGAAGGAATTGGGCGCAGATTTGATTATAGTAGATTTGCGTGCGGGAATTACAGAATATTCGGCGCCATTTTTATTTGACCCACGTGTTGAGAAGATTTATGTTACATCTACATCGCTGCAGTCAGTAAAGGGATTAAATCAGATTCTGGAGCAGATTTATGGAAAGACGGACTCCAACCTCTTAAAGTCTAAGGTTTTGATGACGATGATTCCTCAGGCCATGCCGGAGGAGCGGATGGAAGCGATTAAGGATCAGATTTTGGCGGATATAGAGGCTCGTTTCGATGGAAAATATTCTACTTTTTTAAGGGAAAATTATATTATTCCTGTTGAATTTGAAGATGCGCTGATTCATATAGGAGATTTTTCGTCTGTGTGCAGACAGCTTCAAAATAAGAGAATTACGGATACCATGCAGACTCTGGCAGAGGATCTGTTCCGCCAGGAAGAAAAGGAAGAATACAGATTTTCGGAGGACCAGGCCAGAGAAATCTTAAAGAAAATTCATTCTCTTGCGGAAGAAGAGGTGACGGCGGAAGGAAACGGCGGAGCCAATATGCTGGTAACCTCTTCTATAAAGGAAATTGTCAGAAACTTTAAAAATCTTTTGCCCAGGATTGTGGTTACAGGGGCAAAGGGAGCCGGGAAAACGTATATTTATAAGCAGATGTTGTCAGTAAAGACCTGGGATGGATTTGAAAAACTGATTGATTCTTCCTCGCAGCAGGAGGAAGATATACTGATTGTTCCGCTGATATCATCATGGAATTCCAGTAATTTAAAGGATTCACTGGCAGAATGTATTGCATATGCCAATTCTGAACTGGATACATCCATAAAGAGAAGCTATGTGAATGAAAATTTAAAAAATTTGAGAACTGCGTTAGAGGAAGGGCAAGTTTCAAAGCGCAGCCAGTGGGTAAAGAAGTGGGAAGATGCCATCTTACACTTGTTTGGAGACCAATTTGGAGAATTGTCAGAACTGGATGGCTTTTTGAGTAAGAAGAAAAAAAAGATCATATTGATTGCGGACGGCCTGGAAGATTTGTGCATGGACGCACAGCTCGCAAAGCAGGAAGCATGGAAGTATGCTGTCAGAGCCTTGTGTCAGGATATAATTAATGAACTGGAGGATTTGGACTTTGGCAATTTAGGAGTCATTATTTTTGCCCGCAGAGATATGCTCAGCGAGGCCATAGAAACCAATTATGAACAATTCAGAAATTTATATCTTAAATATGAATTGAATTGGAGCCAGACAGAGGCGCTGCGTCTTGCATTATGGCTTTCGGCCAGAGCGTTTCCGGCGTTGGCGGGCGGGGCAGATGTCCCTAATGCAACGAAGGAGGTATTGGTTGAAAAACTGACACAATTGTGGGGAGTGAAATTGGGCAGGGCTGATTCAAAGGAAGCATTTTCCGACAGATGGATATTGGCGGCTTTGTCGGATTTTACAGGCCAGCTGCAGGCGCGGGATATTGTCCGATTTTTGAAGTATTCCACAAGCTCATATGATCAAGCAAGTCTTGCATACCATGACAGACTGATTATGCCGCTTGAAATTAGGAAAGCGATTGCGCCATGCTCAGGAGATAAGCTTACGGAGATAAAGTTGGAGATGAGAAATATTTATGAGATTCTGGAGAAATTTATGCACATGGATGATGATAAGAAAAGCCTGCCTCTTACACTTGATAAGATCGATTTGACTGCAGAGCAAATATCCAGGCTGGAGACACAGGGACTTTTAAAGATTTCAGATAAGAAATACTATCTGCCGGAAATAATAAGACTTGCGCTTGGTTTTAAGTATGAGCAGGGGGCACGGCCCAAGGTATTGTCGCTATTAGTGAAATAAGAGGAACAACCAGGTTATTCATTGCGTGTGCCTGCTGAAGCGGGCAAGGGGGTATAGGCATGAAAGTGGTATTACAGAATCTGACAAAGAAATTTCCCGGGCGGGGCAGAAAGAACCCGGCGGAGGTAACGGCGGTGGATCATTTTGATTTTGAGATCCCGGACGGAAAGCTGATCGGCCTGCTGGGGCCTTCCGGATGCGGAAAAAGCACGACTCTGAATCTGATCAGCGGTCTGCAGAGGCCCACGGAGGGCAGGATTTTTTTCGGGGAGGAGGACGTGACGCTTCTTCCGCCTGAGGAGAGGGGGATTGGTCTGGTATTTCAAAACTATGCCCTGTACCCTCACCTGACGGTACGCCAGAATATTTTGTTTCCCCTGGAAAATCTGAAGGGAAAGGATAAGCTCACCAAGCCTCAGATGCTGGAAAAGGCGCTGGAAGCGGCCAGGCTGGTGCAGATCGAGGAGCTGATGGACCGCAGGCCCGGGGAGCTTTCGGGCGGTCAGCAGCAGAGGGTGGCCATAGCCAGAGCGCTGGTGAAAATGCCCCGGGTGCTTTTGCTGGATGAGCCCCTTTCCAACCTGGATGCCCGTCTGAGGCTGCAGACCCGTGAGGAGATCCGCAGAATTCAGAGAGAGACCGGTATTACCACGATTTTTGTGACCCATGACCAGGAGGAGGCCATGAGCATTTCCGATATGATCGTTGTGATGAATGCAGGGGTGGTTCAGCAGATCGGAAAGCCTCAGGAGGTGTACGATGACCCGGTGAATCTGTTTGTAGCCAAATTTCTGGGAACGCCGCCCATCAATGTTTTCGAAGGAAGTATCCAGGACGGAAGGCTTTACATAGGAGAGGATGCCGTTATGGATATGGAGGAATATGAAGGAGAGGCGGCTTCGGAGGCGGAGAAGGTGCAGGACAAAGAAGCGGGGAGCGGATCAGGACGGCAGGTTTACGTGGGAATCCGGCCCGAAGGCTTTATTCTCCGGCAGGACGGCCCGTTTTGCTGTCAGCTTGCCGGAGTGGAGGTGATGGGGCGGGATATCAGCGTGGTATCCACAAACAAAGCGGCGCTGGCGCCGGCGGTCCGCTCTATTATCAGCACGGAGGATCGTGAAAAAATCCATGGCACCCAGGTGAGATTTGCCTTAAGGCCCCGGAAGGTATTTCTTTTTGACAAAGAGACGGGGGAGAGGATCTGATATGAAGATAAAAGGAAAAAAACGAGATTACAGCGGCTGGAAAAGCTGGCTGTATTTATTGCCGGCTATTCTTTTTCTGGGCGTTTTTATGGTGTATCCTCTGATCGATGTCTTTGTCTATTCCTTTGAGGAGGGATACAATTCCGCTTCTCAGACTTACTTCGGCGTGGGCACCTATAATTATTCCTACGTTCTGCATGATCCTTATTTTCTGCAGGCGGTGAAAAATACTCTGATTCTGGTGGCTGTTACAGTTCCATTATCCACCGGGATCGCTCTTCTGATTTCTGTGGGACTGAACTCCATCGGGCCTTTGAGGAATTTTCTGCAGACCGTGTATTTCCTGCCCTATGTGACCAATACTCTGGCCGTGGGGCTGGTGTTCATGATTCTGTTTAAAAAGACGCCCTATTCCGACGGACTGGTCAACCTTCTGATCACCTGGTTCGGGGGAAATTCCGTGGACTTTATCGACGGTCCCTATTGGGCGAAAATGTTTGTGCTGTGCTTTTATACCATCTGGGTGGTAATGCCCTTTAAGATCCTCATACTGACCAGTGCGCTGGCCTCCGTGAATCCGGATTATTACAAGGCGGCTCAGGTGGACGGCACATCGAAGCTGCGCACCTTTACGCGGATCACCCTTCCCATGATTTCTCCCATGATTTTTTATCTGGTCATCACGGGCTTTATCGGTGCCTTTAAGGCGTACAGCGATGTGGTGGCTCTGTTTGGAACCAATTTGAACGCGGCACAGATGAATACCATTGTGGGCTATGTTTACGATATGCTGTACGGGGACAGCGGCGGCTATCCCTCCTACGCGTCCGCGGCGGCTATTCTGTTGTTTGCCATTGTGCTGACCATCACCTGTATCAATCTGCTGGTGAGCAAAAAGAAGGTGCGGTAAGAAAGGAGCAAGGCTTTCCATGAGCGATTATGAGAAAAGAGCAAGAAGCGCCGGAACCCGGAAAAAGGCAGTGGGCGCGGTGGTCTACGGGCTTTTGCTGCTGTGGGCGGCGATGGTGCTGTTTCCCTTTTACTGGATGGTGCTCACATCCGTGAAAAGCTATGGCGCATATAATTCAGAATACATACCGAAATTTTTCACCCTGTCCCCTACTCTGCAGAATTATGCGGACGCTTTTACCACGGTGCCCCTGGGGAGGTATCTGTTGAATACGGCAGTGTTTGCCATTGCGACCACGGCGGTTATGCTGGTGGTGATTACTCTGGCTGCCTTCGCTTTTGCCAGACTTGAATTTCGGGGAAAAAATCTGCTGTTTGTAGTGTTCCTGTCGCTGATGATGATTCCCAATGAACTGGTGATTATCACCAACTTTGTGACCATAACCAACTGGGACATGCGGAATTCCTTTACAGGACTGATTCTGCCGTCTGTGACCTCTGTATTCTATATTTATCTGCTGAAGGAGAATTTTGAGCAGATACCGGACAGCCTGTATTATGCGGCCAAGGTGGACGGCACCTCGGATCTGAAGTATCTGTTAAAGGTTATGGTTCCCATTTCCAAGCCGACGCTGATCACCGTGACCATACTGAAGGTGATCGAATGCTGGAATTCCTATGTGTGGCCCAGGCTGATCACGGACGATTCGGATTATTATCTGGTTTCCAACGGGATTCAGGAGATTCGGGAAAACGGATTCGGCAGAGAGAACATTCCGGCTATGATGGCGGCAGTGGTGGTGATCTCCGTCCCTTTGATCGTTTTGTTTCTGATTTTCCGCAGAAAGATTATGGAAGGCGTGTCAAGAGGAGGAACCAAGGGATGAAGCAGGTATGGAAAAGCCACAGTCCGTTTGAGCTGCGCCAGGCGGAAAAGCCTTTTGGCGGAAGGTGCATTTGGCAGGGCCGGAGAAGGGGGAAGATGGTCAGAAGGCTTTGGAAGCTGGGAGCCGCGGCACTGTCGGCGCTTTGGGTCATGGGGATCCTCACCGGGTGCCATGGGAGGGAGGGTCTGGAAGAATTTGTGATGCCGGAGGAATTTGACACCTCCAGAGACTATGAAATCACCTTCTGGGCGAAAAACGATACCAATAAGACTCAGACAGATATCTATAATCAGGCCATTCAGGAGTTTGAAAAGCTATATCCCAATATTACCGTGAACCTGCGGCTGTACACGGATTATGGGAAGATTTATAATGATGTGATCACAAATATTGCCACCAATACCACGCCCAATGTGTGCATTACTTACCCGGATCATATTGCCACCTATCTGACAGGAACCAATCTGGTGGTTCCTCTGGAGGAGCTGTTTTCTCATGAACAGTACGGGCTGGGAGGAAGCGGGCTGCAGTTTGCGTCGCCTTCTATGGAAGAGATCATTCCGCAGTTTATGGAGGAGTGCCGGTTTGGAGGGCATTATTATGCCATACCCTACATGCGTTCCACAGAGGCCTGTTATATCAATAAAACCTTTGTGGAGGCGCTGGGGTATACTGTGCCCGATGTACTGACCTGGGACTTTATCTGGGAGGTTTCCGAGGCGGCCACGGCTCAGGACTCGGAGGGGAATTTTTTGATAAACGGTCAGAAGGTAATGATTCCTTTTATCTATAAATCCACGGACAATATGATGATCCAGATGCTGCGGCAGAAGGGTGCGGAGTATTCCAGCGACAGCGGGGAGATTTTGATCTTTCATGATACCACAAAGGAATTATTGGAGACCATAGCGGAGCACACGGCCGGCGGTGCTTTTTCCACCTTTAAATTTTCAAGTTATCCCGCTAATTTTTTAAATGCGGGACAGTGCATTTTTGCGGTGGACTCCACGGCAGGCGCCACCTGGATGGGGACCGACGCACCGTTGTGTGACATCAGTGAGGACAAGATCGTGGAGTTTGACACAGAGGTTCGGATGATTCCCCAGTTTGATCCCGATTCTCCCCGGATGATATCCCAGGGGCCTTCCGTATGTATTTTTAATAAGGAGGATCCCCAGGAGGTGCTGGCGGCCTGGCTGTTTGCACAGTATCTTCTCACCGATGAGGTTCAGATCGCGTATTCGGAGACGGAGGGGTATGTGCCTGTGACCTCAAAGGCTCAGGAGTCCGCGGCTTATCAGGATTACCTGTCCCGGTGCGGCCAGGACAACAGTCTCTATTACGACGTGAAGATCCGGGCGGCAAAGCTTTTGCTGGAGCATGCGGGGGACACCTTTGTGACACCGGTATTCAACGGCTCCGCCTCCCTTCGGGATGCTGCAGGCCAGATGATCGAGGAGACGGTGAAGTCCGTGAAAAGAGGCGGGAATGCAGACGACGCTTATTTTGAGAAGCTTTACAGTGACATGATTTCCCTGTACCGCCTGGACCAGATCGGGGGCAGAAATTCCTCTGCATCCGTCCAGGAGGATTTGGGGGCGCTGCCTTCAATGTCGGTGGGGCTGCTGGCGGGCCTGACCGGGGCGTGGGTGCTGATTCTTCTGTACGTAGTTTGGGGGAGGATCAAGAGGAGGAAAGCCATATAGGGCCGGCTTGACTTATTGGAAATATTGTGTATAATTTAGGTGTCGCTTGACAATCAGTCATACAGACTACATAGCGAAAGCTTTCGAAAGCTTTCAAGAGGAGAGAAGATGAAAAAAATAGTATCGTTACTGTTGGTTGTGCTGACGGCGCTGGCCTGCGTGGGCTGCGGAGGAGACGACAAGAAGTCCGAGGGCGTTATGACATACGAAGAGTATGCTGCAGCGGCCCTTGAAACCCAGGTGGTGGTGGAGACCTACGTGCAGGCAAAGCAGTCCTGGTGGGATAATAAAGCTACCGTTTATACCCAGGATAAGGACGGCGCGTATTTTGTGTACAACATGGAGTGTTCCGAGGCGGACTATGAAAAGCTGACTCCCGGAACCAAGATCAAGGTAACCGGATATAAGAAGGAGTGGTCCGGCGAGATTGAAATCATGGATGCCACCTTTGAGTTTGGAAAGGGAAATTATGTGGCGGAGGCCATGGATGTAACCTCTCTGCTGGGGACTGAGGGTCTGATCGACCATCAGAATAAGTTCGTATCCTTCAAGGGCATGACAGTGGAGCCTGCGGGCAAGGATGATGCAGGAAACGATGTGGCCTTCCTGTACAACTGGGACGGCTCCGGCCAGGACGGTGACGACCTGTATTTTAACGTTTCCGTGAATGGACAGACCTATACCTTTACTGTGGAATCCTATCTGTGCGACAACACCACGGATGTATATGCCGCAGTGAAGAACCTGAAAATCGGCGATAAGATCGACATGGAGGGCTTCCTCTACTGGTATGAGGGCGTGAACCCCCACATTACCTCTGTGACCGCATCCAAATAAGGAATGGGCAAAGCCTCGGATATCGGAAATGCTCTGGTATCCGGGGCTTTTCATATGGAAAAAAATATGATAAAATTATTTTATATGACATCTGTGCAGACGCCCGCGGAGCGACAGGCTGTTACAGAAACAATAAAACAGGAGGGTATGACTATGAGCTATATGGAGGAATTCAAATTCTGGCTGGAGGACGATTACTTTGACCAGGCTACAAGAGATGAACTGACAGGCATCAAGGACGATCCCAGGGAAATCGAGGAGCGTTTTTATAAGGAGCTGGAATTCGGCACTGGAGGACTGCGGGGGATCATCGGTGCAGGCACCAACCGCATGAACATCTATACCGTGCGGAAGGCTACCCAGGGACTGGCCAATTTTATTTTGAAGCAGGGAACCGGGGACAAAGGGGTCGCCATTGCATACGATTCCAGACGTATGTCTCCCGAGTTTGCCGATGAGGCGGCGCTCTGCCTGGCGGCAAACGGCATCAAGGCCTATGTGTTCGAATCGCTGCGTCCTACGCCAGAGCTTTCCTTTGCCCTTCGCACTCTGGGCTGTACCGCGGGCATCGTGGTAACGGCCAGCCACAATCCTCCTGAATACAATGGCTATAAGGTATACTGGGAGGACGGCGCCCAGGTTACCGCTCCCAAGGACAGGCAGATCATCGAAGAGGTGCAGAGTATCAAGGATTACCACACCGTAAAGACTATGCCCAAGGCTCAGGCCCTGGAGAAGGGGCTGTATCAGGTCATCGGAAAGGAAATTGACGACCAGTATATGGCGGAGCTTAAGAAGCAGATTATTCATCCCGATGTAATTGCTGAAATGGCAGACGATATCAAGATCGTGTATACGCCCCTTTGCGGGACAGGCAACCTTCCGGTGCGGAGGATTTTGTCCGAGCTGGGCTTCAAGCATGTGTATGTGGTTCCTGAGCAGGAGAATCCGGATCCTGACTTTACCACGCTGGATTACCCCAACCCCGAGGATCCCAAGGCATTTACCTATGCGCTGCGGCTTGCCAGGGAAAAGGATGCGGACATCGTTCTGGCTACGGATCCCGATGCTGACCGCCTGGGGGTTTATGCAAAGGACACTAAGACAGGAGAATATGTTTCCTTTACGGGCAACATGTCAGGTATGCTGATCGCAGAATATATTCTCAGGGAGCGGACCGCAACAGGAACCATGCCTGCGGATCCTGCCCTGGTGACTACCATTGTGACCACCAACATGACCAGGCCCATTACGTCGGCTTATGGAGTAAAGCTGATCGAGGTGCTTACAGGCTTCAAGTTTATCGGCGAGCAGATCAAGCTTTTCGAGCAGACCGGAAGCAATCACTATGTGTTCGGCCTGGAGGAGAGCTATGGCTGTCTGGCCGGAACCCATGCCAGGGACAAGGACGCTATCGTGGCTGTGATGTGCCTCTGCGAGGTGGCGGCCTTCTGCAAGAAGCATGGCAAAACGCTGTGGGATATGATGCTGGATACCTACGAGAAATACGGGTACTATAAAGAGAGCCAGTACACCATTACCCTGAAGGGTATCGACGGCTCCAGGCAGATCGCAGAGATTATGGATAAGCTGCGCCAGAATCCGCCCAAGGCCTTTGGGGAGAGGACCGTGCTGAAATTCCGGGATTATGAGACGGATCGTCTGGTGGATATGGTTACCGGAGAAGAGGGAAAAACCGGTCTGCCCAAGTCCAATGTGCTCTATTTTGAGCTTCCCGATGACGAGTGGTGCTGTGCGCGTCCCTCCGGAACGGAGCCCAAAATCAAGTTTTACATGGGTGTGAAGGGTAAGGACATGGCGGACGCCCAGGCCAGGCTGGAGAAGCTCACCGAGGATTTGAAGGCAGTGCTGTGAGAAAAAGTGTGTAAGAGCTGAAAGATTCAAAATATGAAAGCTGCCGCGCTCAGGGCGTTATCGTCCCGGCGCGGCGCTTTTATGCACACGGGCACCCAATGGAAGTATGTCAGCAAAGCTGACGGGTGCCCGGCGCGCGAGCAGGGAAGATGAGTCTTCCCTGCTCAATTGAATAGGGGTATTATATGAGCATCCGTAGATTTATGGATATCAGCATAGAAATCTTCCGATGAAGGGAATCCTGCGAAGCAGCGCCGACAGTACAAGGCAGACTGCAAAGCAGAACAGAGAAAACAGCGGAATACACAAAATAGGAGTAAAGCTCATGCTGTGAATTCCCAGGGGAAATAAAAATTCCAGAAGTCCCAGATGCATCAGATAGATCCCCAGAGTGGACAGGGAAACCTGGCGGATGAGGCGGCGGGCCAAGGGAGAAAACCGAATAGCTTCCACCTTTTCCGTAAAAAACTGGAAGAGAGCGGCGGAGATCAAAAAGGTGAAAAAGCCGAAGCTGTCATATATGGCGGCGGAAGGAGTGCCTGCCCGCAGGGAGAGCAAAGAGCCCAGAATTATATTGGCAAATACCCCCAGAATCCCCCCGGCGTAAACCAGCCTTCGCCATTTTTTTCCCAGGCCGAAACGGAGCAGATAGTGTCCCAGCACAAAATATCCCAGATATCCGCACACCATATAAATATCCGCCAGCTTCCAGAAAAATTCCATACCGTTGGTGTGCCGCAGGGCCATGGTGGTCTCCTTCCCCACCTGAAAGACCAGAAACAGCACCAGAAAATACTGCAGATTCTTTTTTTCCGCTTTTTCCACCCAGGAGCGCAGTACCGGCAGCAGGATGTATAGCCCTGCTGCCATGGGCAAATACCAAAGATGATATTTGCTTCCATATATTTCCATCAGTATGGCCTGCTTATCCAGCTGGTAAGCGGGGACATTGCGGCAGTCAAAGGCCGCATAAAGGCAGGTCCATACCAGGTATATGATGACCAGACGCAGAATATTGTGGGTGTACAGTTTTTTCAGGCTAATTTCTTTTCCCGGAGCTAAAAATAATGCGCCGCTGATCATGGCAAACACAGGGACGCCAAAGCGGGACACGGCATTGTAGGCATCGGCAATCTGCCAGTCCGCACCTGTGACGGGCAGCGTATACCAGAACTGTGCGGAAGCATGTAATACAATGACGCTGAAACAGGCCAGGATCCGCAGCAGATCCAGACTGACCATACGCGAGCTGTCTTTTCCATTTTTCAATTCCGGGTTCGTTTTTGATTCCAGGTTTGGGTTCTGAGCTTTCACTGTATTCTGTACACCTCCAGTATTTCCTTAATTATATTCGCTTTGGGGGATTTGTCAACATTAGAGGAGCTATCGGTTGACGACGGCAGGGGCTATGGATTATACTTACTGCATATTGGCTGTCCCTGGGGACAGGCCCATGGAGGGTGTGAATTGAAAAAAATAAAATTTGCCGATTTGCGGAAAACTGTATACTATCTGAAGCGGAACGGCCTGAAAAAAACGCTTGGCGCAGTGCGGGAGCGGATGGACGCGGCAGAGCAGGAGTCTTACCGTTGGGAGCCCATGTCAATGGCAGAGCGGGAGGCCCAGAGCCGGCAGGCCAGGGAAGAGGGTTTTTCAGTTACCTTCAGCATTGTGACGCCCACCTACAGGACACCGGAAAAATACCTTCGGGAACTGATCGAATCCCTCAGGAATCAAAGCTATGACAGGTGGGAGCTGGTGCTGGCGGACGCCACCGGAGACGACAGTGTGAAGCGGACAGCAGATTCCTATGGGGATGATCGCATTCGTTATATAAAGCTTGGGGAAAACGGCGGGATTGCCGGAAATACCAACTCTGGCCTTGCGGCGGCACAGGGAGACTATATTGGACTGGTGGACCACGATGACGTTTTGACAGAAAACGCCTTGTTTGAAATGGCCTCTGAAATAGAGCGGGGATACAGGGAGGGCGGAGCGCCCATGCTGCTTTATTCGGATGAGGATAAATGCAACGGGGAGATGACGGAGTATTATGATCCGAACCGGAAGGAGGAGTTCAATCTGGATCTTCTTTTGAGCAATAATTATATCTGCCATTTCCTGGTGATGAAGCGGGAGCTGATACAGTCTCTGGGGCTGCGGGGACAGTATGAGGGAGCTCAGGACTTTGACCTGGTGCTTCGGGCGGCGGAGAAGCTGGGGACTGTGGAAGACCTGTGCGCGGGCCGGATCAGGCATATCCCCCTGGTGTTGTACCATTGGCGGTGCCACAGCTCATCTACCGCGGCGAATCCGGCAAGCAAGCGCTATGCCTATGAGGCGGGGCGCAGAGCGTTGCAGGAATTTGTCAGGGGCAGGCAGTGGAAGGCCCGGGCGGTGGATACAGAGCACTTGGGATTTTACCGGCTGGAGTACGAGGGTGATCTTTTTGAGAGCCGTAAGGATGTGGGCGCCGTGGGCGGCAGGATCCTTCGGAACGGAAGGGTGGCAGGGGGAAGAATGTCCGCGGAGGGCAGGATTTTTTACCAGGGGCTTCCCGCCGCCTACAGCGGATATCTTCACCGGGCCGTCCTGCCTCAGGACGCGGAGGCGCTGGATCTTCGAAATATCCGGGTGGCCCAGCCTTTATGGGATATTTTTTCCCAGGCGGCGGGAGTGGCCTACCGGGAGCTGCCGGATAAGCATATTTTTGACGTATCCCTTTTGCCTGCGGGAACGGATGTGACAAAGCTGAGCATACGTGTGAGTCTGGCGCTGCGGAAAGCGGGATACCGGCTTTTGTATCTTCCGGAGAAAAGCGTGGAGGCGTAAATCGAAAAACATATGCCGGAAACCTGTGCAAAAGGCGGGAAAAACCTTTGCGGCGGACGGCAGGAGAGCATTATGGGAAAAGAAGTAACGGTAGTTATTCCAAATTACAATGGGATTGCATTTTTAAAGGGCTGTCTGGAAGCGTTGCTAAACCAGGAGCCAGGCACGCCGGATTTTCATGTGCTGGTGGTGGATAACGGCTCCTCGGACGGGAGTCTGGAGCTTTTGAGGGAGGAGTTTCCCGGCGTGGAGGTGGAAGCCCTTCCAGAAAACACGGGCTTCTGCCATGCAGTGAATGTGGGGATTCAAAAAGCCCGGACGCCTTATGTGATCCTTCTGAATAATGATACAAGGGTGGACGCCGGGTTTATCAGGGCGCTGTATGAGGCCATGGAAAAGAGGCCGGAGGCTTTTTCCGTCAGCGCCAGAATGCTTATGTGGGACAGGCCGGAGCTTATGGACGACGGGGGCGACAGGTATTGCGTTCTGGGCTGGGCCTGCGCCCGGGGAAAGGGAAGGGACGCCGGAAAATATGACAAGCCTGCAGAGGTGTTTTCCGCCTGCGCCGGCGCCGCCATTTACCGCCGGCAGGCGTTTGAGCAGATCGGATTATTTGACGAAGAGCATTTTGCCTACCTGGAGGACCTGGACATAGGATGGCGGGCAAAAATTTATGGCTGGAGAAATTTCTACGAGCCCCGGGCGAAGGTGGTCCACTACGGGAGCGCCTCCAGCGGTTCCCGCTACAATGAGTGGAAGACCTCTCTGGCCGCGGCCAACAATGTGTATGTGGCGGGGAAAAATATGCCGCTCCTGCAGTGGATTCTGAACCTGCCGTTTCTGATTTTGGGATCAGCCATCAAGCTTCTCTTTTTCTGTCGAAAGGGAATGGGGGGCATATACCTGAAGGGCCTGGGAAAGGGAATCCGGAAGCTGGCCTCAAAGGCCGGGCGGGCCCACAGAATCCGCTTTCGGGCTGAATTTTTTAAAAATTATCTTGCGATTCAGGGACAGCTTTACCTGAACCTGATCCGCATTCTTAAGAAAACTTAAGAAATTGCTTCATAATTTCCTAAACAGTTCTTTTTATAATAAGGACTGTGGAACATAACTGGCCGCTGCTTTCTGAAATAGAAAAAGGACAGTGGCCGTTTCTCGGGTGGCGCGTATGATAAAGGATAATCAGAAGGTATTTAACCGGTTAATGGTGATCGCGGATGCTGCCATCACAGCGGCATCCTTTATGTCGGCTTATTACTTTAAGTTTTATATCCTGAATAACGGCCCCGGGATCGGTGTGCTTCCTGCCATAGAGTATTTCCGGCTGCTGATCTTTATAGTCCCGGTCTATGTGCTGATGTATTATGCCTGCAGCGTATATGCTCCCAAGAGAACGGTGCGCCGCCGCTTCGAGATATACGGCATTGTGAAGGCTAATACCATAGGGATCGTGGTTTTGATCATCATTTTGTATATGGTGGTCAGGGAGATCAATTTTTCCCGCTCCGTGATGGCTATCTTTTATGCATTCAATGTTTTTTTTACCTCCTGCTTTCGGATTCTGCTCCGGAAGGGGCTGCGCACGATCCGCAGCAGGGGCTACAACCTGAAGCATATCCTTCTGGTGGGATATTCCAGGGCCGCGGAGGAATACATTGACAGGCTTACGGACAATCCCCAGTGGGGCTACGCGGCCTGCGGCATACTGGACGACCACATTCCGGCGGGCACGCTTTACAAGGGCGTGAAGGTGCTGGGAAGGCTGGGAAATCTGGAGGTTATTCTTCCGGAAAACAAGCTGGATGAAATCGCCATCACTTTATCTCTGCAGGATTATCACAACCTGGAAAGTATCGTGGGGATCTGCGAGAAATCCGGAGTGCACACTAAATTTATACCGGACTATAACAGCATGATTCCCAGCAAGCCTTATACGGAGGATCTGATGGGGCTTCCTGTCATCAACATCCGGTATGTGCCGCTGACCAACACGGGGAATATTTTCCTGAAGCGGGCGGCAGATATTGCAGGCTCCCTGCTGGGGATCCTGATCACCTCGCCTTTGATGCTGGTGCTGGCACTTTTGGTAAAGCTTTCCAGCCCCGGACCTGTGATTTTCCGGCAGGAGAGGGTGGGGCTCCACAACAAACCTTTTTATATGTATAAGTTTCGCTCTATGGAGCAGCAGCCTCCGGGCGAAGAGAAGAAGGCCTGGACCGTGAAGAACGATCCCAGAGTCACGGGGATCGGCAGGATCATGCGCCGGACCAGCCTGGATGAACTGCCGCAGCTGTTCAATATTCTGAAGGGAGACATGAGCCTGGTGGGCCCCCGGCCCGAGAGACCGCTTTTCGTGGAGAAATTCCGGGAGGAGATTCCCAGATATATGGTAAAGCACCAGGTCCGCCCCGGACTGACGGGATGGGCCCAGGTAAATGGTCTGAGAGGGGACACATCTATTCGGAAACGTATCGAATACGACCTTTATTACATTGAAAACTGGACCGTGGGATTTGACATAAAAATTATTTTTATGACGTTCTTTACGGGGTTTATTAATAAGAATGCTTACTAAACAAGGAGAAGGTATCATGGCAGCAAATGAAACAAAGAAAATGAGTGCACAACAGCATGAAGCAAAGAAAAAGAGGAAGATGATTATCTTTGCGGTGGAAATCGTTATCATTCTGGTGATGATGGTGGTATTGTATCTGGTTATGTCCAAAACAGACAGCGAGCCCAAGAGGACTGAGCTGAAAAGAGAGGATCTGGGCATTGCTCCGGAGGTGGATGAGGCCATTGAGAACGAGACCAGTCCGCTGAGGGGATATATGAACGTGGCGCTGTTCGGCGTGGATGCGGAGACGGATTCCCAGCTGTACAGAGGAAGTCGAAGCGACAGTATTATGATTGCCAGTATCAATATGGACACCGGCGATATCAAGCTGGTGAGTGTTTATCGTGATACGTATCTGAATATCGGAAACGAGTACAGAAAGTGTAACGCGGCGTATTCCTTCGGCGGCGCGGAGCAGGCCATCAAGACCCTGAACAGTAACCTTGATCTGAACATTGAAAAGTTTGTGACGGTGGGCTACAGAGGACTCAGCGGTGTGATCGACAGCCTGGGAGGCGTCTACATCGATGTAGACAGCGAAGAGCTGAAGCATATCAACAATTATCAGATCAATATTGCCGAGGCCCTGGAATGTGAATATACGCCGGTGACGGAAACCGGCTATCAGCTGCTGAACGGCCTGCAGGCCACCGCTTACTGCCGAATCCGTTACACCAAGGGCGACGACTTTAAGCGTACCGCAAGACAACGGGAGGTTATTAAAGCGCTGGAGGCCAGGGCAAAGGAGGCCAGCCTGGCAGATTTGACAAAGGCTTTTGAGGCGTGCATCGACGATATCTATACCAATTTTGACAATAAGGACATTCTGGACCTGCTGGCCAATGTTGCCAATTACCGGATCGTGGACGAGGGAGGCTTCCCCGACGAAAGTCTGCGCACAGTGGGTAATATAGGAGCCAAGGGAAGCTGCATTGTTCCTTTGGATCTGGAGGCGAATGTGGTGTGGCTTCACAATTTCCTGTTTGACGATGCAGATTACAAGGTGACGGAAACTGTTCTGGAAAACAGCAAAAAGATCAATGCAGACACCGCTCAGTATGTTAATAAATAAATTTTCAGTCGGGTATCCTGCAAACCATAAGGGGAGGCTTTTGGGCTTCCTCTTTTCCGTTGCCCAGGCGCCCCGGAAAGGGATATTGTGTGAATATTGACGTAATTATTCCTGTGTACAGGCCGGACGGGAAGCTGACAGAGCTGATTTCCAGACTGCAGGACCAGACCAGGCCGGTGCGGGACATTATCCTTATGAATACGGAAGAAAGTCTTTTTGAGGAGTTTGCCCGCAGGACAGAATTTTGGAAAAAATTTTCTATGGTAAAGATATGGCATGTGTCCAAGCGTGAGTTTGATCATGGGGGAACCAGACACGCGGGGGTGCAGCATTCGGATGCGGAAATATTTGTCACGATGACCCAGGATGCCATGCCGGCTGACAGGGATTTAATTCTAAATCTCACCCGCAGGCTGGAGGGGAATACGGCGGCGGCCTATGCCCGCCAGCTGCCCTCGGCCCACAGCAGCCTGCCGGAAAGGATATCAAGAGCCTTTAACTATCCGGAACAGTCCAGACTCAAGTCCAGTGCGGATTTGGACACTCTGGGCATCAAGACCTTTTTCTGCTCCAATGTCTGCGCCGCTTACCGGCGGGATATCTACGACGAATTGGGCGGCTTTATCCGGCATACCATATTTAATGAGGATATGATCTATGCGGCGGATGCGGTGAGGGCCGGGTACGCCATTGCTTACGAGGCGGATGCCCGGGTGATCCATTCCCATGACTATACGAATCTCCAGCAGCTACACCGCAATTTTGATCTGGGAGTGTCCCAGGCCGACCATCCGGAGGTGTTTCGGGGTGTTCCCTCGGAGGGGGAGGGCATGAAGATGGTCCGGGAGGTTTTTAAACAGATGAGGATACAGGGAAAGCTGTATCGGTTTCCCGGTTTTTGCATACAATGCGGATTTCGATATACGGGATATCTTTTGGGAAAGCATTACAGGCGCCTGCCCCGCAGGTGGATCCTTGCGCTCACCGGAAACAGAGAATATTGGAAATGATATAATACTTTGAAGAAATAAACAAGGAGGCTGTTATGTGCGGTATTGTAGGTTATATTGGAAAAGAACAGGCGGCGCCCATTATCCTGGATGGGCTGTCAAAGCTGGAGTACCGGGGGTATGACTCTGCGGGAATGGCAGTGTATGATGGGGAAAGGATCCGGCTGCAGAAAGCCATCGGCAGACTGAAAATTTTGGAAAACCTTACCCGGGGAGGAGAGACCATGCCGGGAAGCTGCGGCATCGGCCACACCAGATGGGCCACCCACGGCGCGCCCAGCGATAACAACGCCCATCCTCACACCAATCAGGAGGGCAGTATCGCGGTGGTGCATAACGGTATTATTGAGAATTATATTCCATTGAAAAAGAAGCTTACCGACAAGGGTTACCATTTTGTGTCGGAGACCGATACGGAGGTGCTGGCCCATCTGCTGAATTATTATTACAAGGGGAATCCCATGGAAGCCATCACCAAGGTGCTTCACCGGGTGGAAGGCTCCTATGCTCTGGGAATCATGTTTGCAGACCATCCCGGCGAGATTTATGCGGCCAGAAAAGACAGTCCTCTGATTGTGGGGCAAAACGACAGGGGATGCTTTATTGCCTCGGATGTTCCTGCTATTTTGAAATATACCAGAACCGTATATTATATGGAAAATCAGGAGGTGGCCATTCTGCGGCCCGACGGCCTTCAGTTCTTTTCTTTGGATGAGGAGGAGCTGGTCAAGGAGCCTTCCACCATCGACTGGGATGCGGACGCGGCGGAGAAGGCGGGCTATGAGCATTTTATGCTGAAGGAAATGTACGAACAGCCCAGAACCATCGCGGACACGATATCTCCCCGAATTGTGAATAATGATATTGTGATTGAAGAACTGAAAATGACGGACGAGGAGCTTCGGAGTATAAATAAGATCCACATTGTGGCCTGCGGTTCCGCCTATCATGCGGGCGTCACCGGAAAATATGTGCTGGAGGGGCTGGCCCGGATTCCGGTGGAGGTGGATGTGGCCAGTGAATTCCGCTACAGAGATCCCATCCTGGAGGAGGGAAACATGATTATCGTGATCAGCCAGTCCGGAGAGACGGCGGATACCCTGGCGGCTTTGCGGGAGTCCAGGCAGAGAGGACAGAAGGTGCTGGGGATCGTGAACGTGGTGGGCAGCTCCATTGCCCGGGAGGCGGACGCCTGCCTGTATACCTGGGCAGGGCCTGAGATCGCAGTGGCTACTACCAAGGCCTACAGCGCCCAGCTGGCGGCACTGTATCTGCTGGCCATGAAGCTGGCGAAGGTGCGGCACACGGTGGACGAGGAAATGTTCCGGAAGCTGCTGGAGGATCTGCGGTGCCTGCCTGATCAGATCGAGCTTCTCCTGGGACAAAAGGAAAAGATTCAGCATTTTGCCAACAGATATCTGGGAGCCAGAGATATATTTTTTATCGGAAGAGGCATCGACTACGCCATTTCCCTGGAGGGCTCCCTGAAGCTGAAGGAGATATCCTACATTCATTCCGAAGCCTATGCCGCGGGAGAGCTGAAGCACGGAACCATTTCACTGATCGAAGACGGCACACTTGTGGTAGCGCTGTCCACTCAGCCGGCGCTGTTCCAGAAGACCATCAGCAATATTGTGGAGGTAAAGGCCAGGGGCGCTTTTGTCATGGCGGTGACCAACGAGGAAAACAAGGCCATCGAGAAGGCGTCGGATTATGTGGTCTATCTGCCGGCCACCAATCGATTTTTTACAAATTCGCTGGCCATCATTCCCCTTCAGCTGTTTGCCTATTATGTGGCGGTGGGAAGAGGCTGTGATGTGGATAAGCCCAGAAACCTGGCGAAATCCGTGACGGTGGAATAGAATTTCACAATGCTTTCATAATGAAAACACAATTCCGACACATTTGGTGGATATACTGAGTTACATAAAGGCAGGAGAAAAGTCCTGAGAAGTAGGAGGAGATCATTATGTACGAGAATGAAATTTATTCCAATTCTGAGACAAATACCTCTGGCGGAGGAAGTCCCTATTTTGACTATACCACATATCCTACAGGGACACCCGGAGGCAACGGAGGAGGCCCGGCGGCTCCTCAGGGGAAAAAGCCCCGTGAGAAGAAACCAGGAGGCGGAGTCTTCCGGAAGGTGATTCTCAGCGTCAGCCTGGGGCTCTGCTTCGGATTATTTGCAGGTCTGGGATTTTACGCGGTTCAGCTGGGGACGGGACAGGCAGCCCAGACGGAAAGCAGGAATACGCAGGATCAGGGGAATGATCCTGAAAAGCCGGCTTCGCTGCCGGACAGCAGCCCTGTCATATCCAATCAGGTTACTTATGTGAAAAACGACATTAAGGACGTGGTGAAGGAAGTCATGCCTGCCATGGTATCCATCGTCAACAATTATACTTCTGTGAGCAGAGATCTGTGGGGACAGACCTACAGCGTGCCCGGTGTGGGAAGCGGATCCGGCATCATTGTGGGTGAGACCGAAGAGGAGCTTCTTCTGGTAACCAACAATCATGTGGTGGAAAGTGCTACCAGCCTTGAGGTAACCTTTATTGACGGTTCCACGGCGGAGGCCAGCATCAAGGGCCAGGATTCCGATATGGACCTGGCAGTGATCTCGGTGCCTTTGGGAAATTTGAGTGATGAGACCAGGAATGCTATCACTATTGCCACTCTGGGAGACAGCGACGCTCTGGAACTGGGAGATCCTGTGATCGCCATCGGAAACGCTCTGGGCTATGGACAGTCTGTGACGGACGGCATTATCAGTGCCCTGAACCGGGTGATTGAGCTGGAGGACGGCTCCCGGGGAACCTTTATCCAGACGAATGCGGCCATCAACCCCGGCAATTCCGGAGGCGCGCTGTTAAATATCAAGGGTGAGGTCATCGGAATCAATTCCAACAAGATCGGCGACATGAAGGTGGAAGGCATGGGCTATGCAATTCCCATCAGCGCAGCAAGTCCAATTATCGCCGAGCTGATGGAGCGTCAGACCAGAGTGAAGGTGGCTGATAATGAAATGGGCTACATGGGGATTACCATGCAGAATATCACCGATCAGTATGCCGAACTGTTCAACGCCCCTCAGGGAGCCCTGGTTTACTCCGTGGAGGAGGGATCTGCGGCAGAAAAGGCAGGTATCCTGCAGAGAGATATTATTGTAAAGCTGGACGGACAGAGGATCTATTCCCGGGAAGAGCTGAAAAGCGCTCTGCAGTATTACAGGGCCGGAGAAAATGTTACGGTTACAGTACAGAGAGTGGTAAACGGAGAGTATGAGACCTTTGATTTGGAGGTCACTCTGGGCGTCAGACCGGACGGGGTAGAGTAAAATTGAATCCCTACAATAAATACGGAACAAAGTAAGATCCCGGGTGGGCGCAGGGCCTGCCCGGGAGTTTTTATGTCATGGGAATGAGACTTTTTTCATAAAAAGTTTACTTGTATCAATAGGCTTTTTCAAGTATACTCATATCAGGCAGAGATGCGCGGACAGCCGGGCATACGAATGGAGATGGGAGAAGAATATGTCGGATATAGATAAGGAAATCGAGAACCTGGAGGAAGAGAAGGATGAAAAAGAGACGGATCTGACAGATGGACGCCGTGATGCCTCATCCACCAGGAATGCGGGAAAGAGCGATAACAGCGAATACGAGGATGTATGCTTTATCTGCCGCAGGCCGGAGAGTAAGGCGGGTAAGATGTTTAAAATGCCCAACAATATATGTATCTGCGACGACTGCATGCATAAGACCATGGACGCGGTGAGTCAGTTTGATTATCAGGGTATGCTGAGCAATCCTCAGTTTCAGAATGAGCTGGATCAGATGTCAAAACAGGGAGGCTTCCCCAATATCAGCTTTGTGAACCTGGCAGATCTGCAGGGAGACGGGGGGATTCCCAATAAGCAGAAGCTGAAAAAGAAGAAGAAAAAAAGCGGGGAAGAGCCGGTGCTGAACATCCGCGATATTCCTGCACCTCACAAGATCAAGGCCAGTCTGGACGAGTACGTAGTAGGACAGGAGCATGCTAAAAAGGTGATCTCCGTAGCCGTATATAATCATTACAAGCGGGTGGCTACGGGCACTATGGACAATATCGAGATTGAGAAATCCAACATGCTGATGATCGGTCCCACCGGATGCGGGAAAACCTATCTGGTGAAGACTCTTGCCAGACTGCTGGATGTACCCCTGGCCATTGCGGATGCCACCTCTCTGACAGAAGCTGGGTACATCGGAGACGACATTGAATCCGTGGTATCCAAGCTATTGGCGGCAGCGGATAATGATGTGGAGAAAGCGGAGCGGGGAATTATTTTTATTGATGAGATCGATAAGATTGCCAAAAAAAGGAATACCAACACCAGGGATGTGAGCGGAGAGAGTGTGCAGCAGGGAATGCTTAAGCTTCTGGAGGGAGCCGAGGTAGAGGTGCCCGTAGGAGCCAACAGCAAAAATGCCATGGTGCCGCTGGCCACAGTGAATACGAGAAATATTCTCTTTATCTGCGGCGGGGCCTTTCCGGACCTGGAGGATATTATTCGGGAGCGCCTGACAAAGACGGCTTCTATCGGCTTTAATTCCGAGCTGAAGGATAAATATGACAAGGACAAGAACCTTTTGTCCAGGGTTACAGTGGAGGATATCCGGAAATTTGGAATGATTCCGGAATTTATCGGACGGCTTCCCATTATTTATACCCTGGAAGGACTTTCCAGGGATATGCTGATCAAAATCCTGAAGGAGCCCAAAAACGCGATCCTCAAGCAGTACCAGAAGCTTTTGGAGCTGGATGAGGTGCGGCTGGAATTTACGGAGGACGCTCTGGAGGCCATTGCCGACAAGGCCATTAAGAAGGACACAGGAGCCAGGGCGCTGCGTTCCATCATAGAAGAATTTATGCTGGATATAATGTATGAGATTCCTAAGGATGATAATATCGGCAGGGTGACAATCACCGGGGACTACATTCAGGGAACCGGCGGCCCGCTGATCGAGATTCGAAGCAATCAGCTTCCGGAAGCGGGGAGGCTGTTGGAGGACAAAATGCCCGCCGTTCAACCAGCGGCTTCTGAGAGCTGTTGAATGCCCGCGGGGCCTTTAATTAAAATAGTACACTGAAAGCCGTCCACCTGGCATGTGGGCGGCTTAGTTTTTTATAAAATGTGCATTTTAAGCTGCCTGGCGAGAAAATAGAAATTCCCGGTTTTCCTGATAAGGACGGCGTTTACGGCCATTTTTTCCTTCCTATATATAAGAAGGTGAGAAGGTGCGCGCTCAGGGAACGGCCCACAAGGAACCGATCCCGCTCTCAAAAGTTTTTTTACACTATACATCACAAAACAACGCATTTCAAACACAGGAGGTATTTACTATGACAACCAACAACATCACCAATCAGAACCTGGCCAACAGAGAAGTATGCGACCTGATCTTCGTGGATTACGCCACAAAGAAGCCTTTCCTGAACCTGGACTTCGCCAACGTCTCCACCACGGAGCTCACCGGCGAGAGCACCTTTGCCTACGGCGGAGCCGGACACCCAAAGCGGGTTCAGTTTGCCGGTGAAAGGGGCGGCACCCTCACCATCGAGACCCAGATCCAGACCGTAAAGCTCTGGCAGCTGATTACCGGGGGAGAGCTCCACAGCTCCGCGAAATTTACCAAGCGGGTGGAAACAGCAGTGGACGAAGACGGCACTGAAATTACTCTGGAGGATACGCCTATTGCCGGAAGCGTACCGGTATATGCGGCTGACGATGACTGCGGTATGGAGCTGGAGCACACTGTGACAGGGAGTACGGTCACTCTCTCCTCAGCCCTTACGGCAGGCGCTTCTGTGGTGGTCTATTACATGAAGGAGGTTTCCGCCGGCGTCCAGAGAGTCAGCGTGAAGTCTACCAGCTTCCCTAAGGCCTTTACCGTATACGGCGATACGGTCATGAAGACCGAGAACGACGAACTGCTTCCCTACAGGTTTACTGCCTACAAGGCGGCGCCCCAGGGAAATATGTCTCTGAGCTATTCCAACTCCGGAGATCCCGGTTCCATCACCATCACCTGCGATCTGCTGGCTGACGGCGATGATAATATTCTGGATCTGGCCCCGATGTATAAACGTTTTTTCCCTTGCTAATCGCGGCCTTGGTGTGCCTTGCAAACTCCATTTTCAGACCTTGCTAAAGTCTTGAGGTGCCCGGTTCCGCCTTAGGCAAAAGTACTCTAGCAGTGGATGCTGTAGAGGACGAGGAAGATGAGACAGATACGGATGATGGATTAATGTACTTTGATAGAATCGTGTTATATGATGAAGAGTCAGAGTATAATAATGTCCATGCATATTGTTCTGAATGCGAAGAAGGTAACCCGCTGTCCCTTATGCAATTCATATATGCTGAAAAGGATCACGCTCGGTTCCAAGATTTTAGCCGCGGCAACAATGGGCTCCTTTGCCTTACCCTATAACAGCAAAACCTGTGTTTAGTGAATTTGGGTATTCGAAAGCTGGGGAAATGACGAAGACAGTTATTGCAATCGTATACAGGATATGATATGGTTGGTATGTGGGAGACCACGGAGCCAAAAGGCGGCCTTACCCTCTTTTTCATTCGGAGGGGCAAACCCTCCAGACGAAAGAAAGGAGGGCGATGCAGATGACAGTTACATATGCGGATTTGTTTCAGTTTTGCATATTTGTCGTTGCCTTGATAAGTTTGTGCTATGCAATCTTTAAGGGCAAAAAATAGCCGCCACTACTCGCAATAGTGACGGCTGACCTCTTACAGAGGTAACGGCTTAAATTATTCGGAGGGTAGAGCCGCTTTCGTGGCTTCCCACTTTTCATGTTTATAATACCATGCCGTGGGCGTGTTTGCAAGAATTTTTCAAAATGATATGATATGCTTGATCTGAAGGAGGTAGCATCATGGAGGATATCAGATCAAGCATTATACAATAGGTAATCGGGAAACTGCAGGGAAGGGCGGATGAAGATATCATTAATCTTGTTCAAGATGTGATGGTCATGCAGCTCAACAAGTACGAAGTTCTGGAGCGATGCACGGGGCTTTGACAGTTGAATAACTCATAATCTCTCACAAACCGCTTAACAGCGGTATTTTTTTGTCAAATTTTTCCTTAATATGCGTTGTATTTGTTGTATATATGGTATAATGAGATTGAAGGTGTATTACATGAAGCTTGTCTATAACAAGAACGCTAAAGATCCTACATACTATGCCCAGCAGGGAATTCGCAACGGAAAGAAGACTACCACCCGCAACGTCAAAAACTTTGGCAAGCATTCCGAATTGTTAAAGATCACGGACGATCCCCTCGCTTATGTGAAGGATGAGATCCGCAGGATGAATGAGGAATACCGGGTAGGGCGCATCGAGTATGATCTTAAAGCGGATTTTAACGAACGTGTTGAACATACTGATGATGAGGCATCTGCGTCGAAAGATTTAAACATTGGGTACTTTTATCTTCAGGTAATCATACAGCACTTAAAACTCAAAGATTTCTTTTCCGATATAACTGCTGGGCGAAAGATAAAATTTGACGGCTATACAATCCTGCGTTTTCTGGCTTATGCAAGGATACTTAACCCCGGCTCCAAATACTCCACCTGGAAACACCTTGAAAACTATTACGAAAACCCCGGTTTTGATTACCAGCACATTCTCCGCTGTATGGATGTCTTGTATGACAACTATGAAGATTACCTTAAGTGGGTCTATGAAAAAATCAATTCCGTTGTGAAACGGGACACTTCGATCCTCTGCTATGACTGTACAAACTTTTACTTTGAGTGCGAAAAAGAAGATGATGTTGTTATTGATGAAATAACCGGTGAGACCATGTGCGATCTTAGAAAATATGGCGTCAGCAAAGAGCACCGTCTCAACCCAATCGTAGAAATGGGGCTCTTCATGGACAAGAACGGCATCCCTATCTCCATGTGCCTGCATCCGGGAAACACAAGCGAACAGCTTACTGCCATTCCACTGGAAAAGGAGATCCTGAAAATGACAGATGGGGCAAGATTCATCTACTGTGCTGATGCAGGACCCTGAAGAGATCAAAAAGGGGCCTAATGATGTCCGGCGTTTTATGAAACGGCCAGCAAAAACAAAATCCGGTGAAAAAGCGGTCATTGAATACATCATTGATGAAGAAAAAATAAAGGAAGAAGAAAGATATGACGGCTATTATGCAGTGGCCACAAATCTGGACGATCCGGTAAAGGATATCCTTGAAGTTACCAATAACCGCTACAAGATAGAGGACTGTTTCCGAATCATGAAAACAAATTTTTCCGGACGCCCAGCATTCCATTGGACAGAGACAAGAATAAAAGCCCACTTTCTTATATGCTAGACTGCCCTGCTCGTATATAGGCTCTTAGAGTATCAACTAAATGAGCAGGGGACACACATAACAACGGCAAACCTGATAAAGACTCTGCAAAACATGAATGTCGTAAATATACATGATATTGAATACATGGCTTTGTATAAAGGGAGTAAAGCATTGGATGCATTGACAAAACTTTCCAAACTGGAACTTGACCGTGTACACTACCGTCCCAAAGACCTCAACGGAAAGATTAAAAAAATTTTATAGTCATTACCTATATACAACATTTTTAAACAAAAAAGCAAGCCGGGATTTCCCGAAATTACGGGATTCTCGGCTTATTAGCTGTCAAAGACGGGAATGGCCTGCCAGCGGCACAGTCAACAGCGGGATTACGTATAATAACGGCGTTGCTTTCACCCGGGACTCTAATGTGAACCTTTTTGGCATGTACCAGCAAACCATTACATGGAAACTTGTGGGCATCCCCTATTATCTATGCCGATGGCGCAAAAAAAGGAAGGGACAGGAAATCTTGAGCTGAGTGTATCAGGAAAAAGCAATATAGAGGTGGTTTTCGAGGCGGTAACAGCGTATAGCTATGCACCAGTAGAAGCGGGGTTAAGTCGGATATATTTTTACAACTAAAAGTTTAAAAGCAGCTCCAGGTTACTATTCACAGCCTCTCCAGCCCAAATAATCATATCTTTCTCTTGACAATCCACAAAAGTATGGTATTATAAACGCATGAACAATGGTTCATATGAACTTATTAAAATATGAGATGCAAATCATTTGCAAATGGAGGATGGGAAAATGAAGAAAACTTACAAGATTGAAGTGGATTGTGCAAACTGTGCGCTGAAGATGGAAGAGGCGGCTAAGAAGGTGGAGGGTGTTCAGGAGGCCTCGGTAAGCTTTATGACTCAAAAAATGAAGGTGGAGTTTGCCGAGGGGGCAGACGAGAGGGCGGTCATGCAGAATGTGTGCAAGGCCTGCAAGAAGGTGGAGGATGACTGCGAGATTTTCCTGGATTGAGGTATAAGGTTGTTTTGGGCATGAGGTAATAAGTATGACGAAGAAGCAGAAAAAGGTTTTATACAGGATTATTATAGCGGCGGTTCTGATGGTGGGGCTGCATTTTATACCTGTAGAGGGATACACAAAATTTGCACTTTATCTGATTCCCTATTTTATCATAGGATTCGACATTTTGCGTAAAGCTGTGCTGGGAATCCTGCACGGAGAGGTTTTTGATGAAAATTTCCTGATGGCAGTGGCCACCGTGGGGGCAATGCTTTTGGGAGTATATAATGAATCCCGGGGCATGGAGGGCGAGTTCTCCGAAGGTGTGGCGGTAATGCTTTTCTACCAGATCGGAGAATTATTTCAGGCCGTGGCGGTGGGAAGGAGCCGCAAAAATATCAGTGCACTTATGGATATCCGCCCGGATTATGCCAATGTGGAGGATGAAAACGGCAATCTGCAGCAGGTAGATCCGGAGGATGTGGAGACCGGAACGACAATCCTGGTCCGGCCCGGGGAAAAGATTCCCATTGACGGCGTGGTGCTGGAGGGGACTTCCAGCTTGAATACGGCGGCTCTTACAGGTGAGAGCGCTCCCAGGGAGATTATGGCAGGTGATGAGGTCATCAGCGGCTGTGTCAATATCACAGGCCTGCTGAAGATACGGACTACCAAAGAGTTCGGGGAATCCACGGTGGCGAAGATTCTGGATCTGGTGGAAAATTCCAGCATGAAGAAGGCCAGGACGGAGAATTTTATCACCAAGTTCGCAAAGTATTACACGCCGGCTGTGTGCTACAGTGCGCTGGCGCTGGCGGTAATTCCGTCTGTTGCGAACCTGATTATGGGCAATCCTGCCAATTGGAGCACCTGGGTCATACGCGCACTGACTTTTCTGGTAATCAGTTGCCCTTGCGCGCTGGTGATCTCTATTCCGCTCAGCTTTTTCGGCGGTATTGGAGGCGCCTCCGCCTGCGGGATCCTGGTGAAGGGTTCCAATTATCTGGAGGCTTTGGCCAAGACCAAATATGTGGTATTTGACAAGACAGGAACGCTTACGAAGGGTGTGTTTGAGGTGATCGATATCTGTCCTTCGGAGGAGTTTTCAGGAAGCTGCGAGGCGGACCCGAATTCCGGCGGCGCATCCCCCAGACTGGTGGAGTATGCAGCATATGCGGAGAGCTATTCCACTCATCCCATCAGCAAAAGTCTGAAGGAGGCTTATGGACAGGAAATCAGGCCGGAACGGATCAGCCAGGTAGAGGAGATCGGCGGACACGGCGTAACGGCGCTGGTGGATGGCGTGCAGGTGGCGGCAGGAAACGAAAAGCTGATGAAGAGGCTTGGGATTTCTTGGGAGAAAAATACCGGAGTAGGAACTGTGGTCCATGTGGCGGCTGACGGAAGATATGCGGGATATATTTTGATTTCGGATGTAGTAAAGGAGCAGTCCCGGGAGGCCGTGGCCGCGCTGAAGGCGGCAGGGGTGAAAAAGACGGTAATGCTCACCGGCGACAGCCGAACAGTGGCGGAGCACGTGGCGCAGAAGCTGGGATTGGACCAGGTAAAGAGCGAGCTGCTTCCCGCTGACAAGGTGGAGGCGGTGGAAGAGATTCTTGGGGAAAAACGGCCCGGAGAAATGCTGGCTTTTGTAGGCGACGGAATCAATGATGCGCCAGTGCTTTCCCGGGCGGATATCGGCGTGGCAATGGGAGCACTGGGATCCGACGCGGCCATAGAGGCGGCGGACATCGTCCTCATGGATGATAATCCCATGAAGCTGGCGCTGGCGATTCGAATTTCCAGAAAGTGTCTTCGTATCGTTACCGAAAATATTGTATTTGCCCTGACTGTGAAGGCTCTCTGCCTGGTGCTGGGGGCGCTGGGAATGGCAAATATGTGGGTGGCAATTTTCGCGGATGTAGGCGTCATGGTGCTGGCAGTGCTGAACGCTGTGCGTTGTCTGAGGGCAGGGAAATAGAGCCTGGGCTGGCCGCGATGTACCAAAAAAAGAGTCTTGCCGTTCTGCCTGCATTTTGAACAAACAATAGCACATACTATATATACGAAATGCGGCCCCCGGCGGGCCGCAAATTGGATAAGGCGGGCATAAGATATGTTTCAGGATGCGTTTGTGATTTTGATTCCGTTTCTGGGGACTTCTCTGGGAGCGGCAATGGTATTTTGTATGCGGAAACAAATGAATCCCGGAGTGGAAAAATTTCTGCTGGGGTTCGCGGCGGGGGTGATGATAGCGGCATCTGTGTGGTCTCTTCTGATTCCGGGAATTGATATGTCCCGGGAGCAGGGAGGGAACGGGTGGTTTCCTGCGGCGGCAGGCTTTCTGCTGGGGGTGGGCTTTCTGCTCCTGCTGGATCGCCTGGTGCCGCATATTCATATGGACAGCGAAAAGCCGGAGGGAGTTAAATCCGGTTTTCAAAAGACTACTATGCTGATGTTGGCGGTGACACTTCATAATCTGCCGGAGGGGATGGCGGTAGGCGTGACTCTGGCAGGCGCTCTGGCGGCGGGTACCGGAATTACCATGGCAGCAGCCACGGCGCTGGCAGTGGGAATTGCCATACAGAATTTCCCGGAGGGCGCCATTATTTCTATGCCTCTGTGCAGTGCAGGAGCGTCAAAGAAAAAAGCGTTTCTTTATGGAGTGCTTTCAGGGGTGGTGGAGCCCGTGGGCTCCGTGGCCACGATTTTGCTGGCGGCGCAGGTGGTTCCCATACTGCCTTATTTGCTGGCGTTTGCCGCCGGAGCCATGATCTATGTGGTGGTGGAGGAGCTGGTGCCGGAAGCCCATTCCGGTGAATACAGCGATATCGGAACCATCGGAGCGGCGATAGGATTTGTGCTGATGATGGTGATGGATGTGGCGCTGGGATAATGGGGGCGGGCTGAAAAAATGCTTGCCTATTTCTTACAATTATGCTATTATATCAAATTGTGATGAATCATTTTCCTTGCTCACAAAAGTGGGCCAGAGACCAAAAGGAGGTAACAGGCATGAACAAGTATGAATTAGCTGTAGTTGTGTCCGCTAATATCGAAGACGAAGAGAGAGCCGCAGTAGTTGATAAGTGCAAAGCTCTGATCGAGAGATTCGGCGGTGCCATCACAGAAGTGGATGATTGGGGCAAGAAGAGACTTGCTTACGAAATCCAGAAGATGAAGGAAGCTTTCTACTATTTCATCAAATTCGACGCTGAGAGCACTGCTCCGGCCGAGATCGAGAGCCGTGTCCGCATTATGGACAACGTCATTCGATACTTAGTCGTCAGACAGGACGAGGCTTAATTAGAAAGCGAGAGTAAACTATGAATAAAGTAATTCTTATGGGACGATTGACCAGGGATCCCGAAGTCAGATATTCGCAGGGAGCCAGCCAGACCACAGTAGGACGTTTTTCCGTGGCCGTAGACAGGAGATTTAAGCGTGAGGGCGAGCCTGACGCGGATTTCTTTAACTGCACCTGTTTTGGAAAGCAGGCTGAATTTGTGGAGAGATATCTTCATAAGGGCACGAAGGTAGTATTGTGTGGAAGAATCCAGAACGACAATTACACCAACAAGGACGGTCAGCAGGTTTACAGTGTGCGCATCATGGTGGATGAGATCGAATTTGCCGAAAGCAAAAATGCTTCCGGCGGAGGGGATGGCGGCTACAATAACGGGGGCTTTGGCGGCGGTTATAATAACGGCGGCTTTGCAGGAGGCGGAAATGCTCCGGCGGCTTCCGGTGCAGGCGACGGATTTATGAATATCCCGGACGGCATTGACGAAGAATTACCATTTAACTAAGTTTGACCAATTAAGATAGGAGGCACTGATATGGCTTACAATAAAGCAGAGAAGTCTGACGCCCCGGTAAGAAAAAAGGGTGGAGTCCGCAGGAGAAAAAAGGTTTGCGTGTTCTGCGGCAAGGATAATGTGATCGATTTTAAGGACACCGCTAAGTTGAAGAGATACGTTTCCGAGAGAGGCAAGATCCTGCCCCGCCGTATTACAGGGAACTGCGCGAAGCATCAGAGGGCGCTGACTGTTGCCATCAAGAGAGCACGTCATATTGCTTTGATGCCCTATGTACAGGACTAAGATTTGAAATATGGAAAAAGCCAGCCGCCGTGGGGCAGCTGGCTTTTCTGATTCTGAGAACGGCGCAGAATGAACAGCTGCTATTTTGAACGTTGCTCACGGGGCAGTTCCGCAAGGTGTTTTTGCGTGTTGCTTGCATAACATTCCTTTTTTTGACAAATTAAACTGTGGCGCCGCCATGACGGATATGGTATAATGTAATAGCCGCTAAAGAAAAACAAGCGGCTCCGAAGGAGACATTTGTTTTTCAAGCGGCTATTAACGAGAAAGCGTCCGGCGAGAGCCGGACAGAGAGCGCGTAAGCGCGTGCTTTCGAGTTAAAGAAGGGCAGCAAAGAAAACAAGCGGCTCCGAAGGAGACATTTGTTTTTCAAGCGGCTATTAACGAGAAAGCGTCCGGCGAGAGCCGGACAGAGAGCGCGTAAGCGCGTGCTTTCGAGTTAAAGAAGGGCAGCAAAGAAAACAAGCGGCTCCGAAGGAGACATTTGTTTTTCAAGCGGCTTCTGATAATGAGAAAGATTTCAACCACAAAGATGTCATAGAGGTACTGTTATGAAGAAAAGGATAAAACTAAAGGGACGCATCAGAACTTATATGCAGTTCTGCATATATCTGGGCGTGCTTCTCTGTGCCATCGATGCGGCGTCCTTTTTGATCGATGTAAGGGCGGGCGCGTTGCTGGCAGGTTATATTGTAATCTATTTTGGCATCACATTGTCTTTGTATTTTTACAATAAACCGATTATAATGAACGAATTGATCAGCTTTGCCACAGAATACGGACAGATTCAGAGAAAGCTGCTGCGGGAGATGGATCTGCCCTACGCGCTTTTGGACGATGAGGGAAAAGTGGTTTGGACCAATGTTGCGTTTGAGTCCATTGTCCATCAGCCCAGAGGGTACAATAAGTCCATTACCGCGTTGTTTCCCACCATCACCAGAAATCGTCTGCCGGATGATGACGGTGTGGATGAGGCGCAGTATGAGCTGGAGTATGAAGGCAATGAATATGTGGCAAAATTCAAGAAGATTTCGCTGAAGGAAATGGCTGAGCACAGCGATATAATCGATGCGGAAGGCTATAACGGCTATTTGATTGCGGCGTATCTCTATGATGAAACGGCCCTGCATATTGCCCTGCAGGAGGTGGACGATCAGAGCGTTGCCGTGGGTATGATTTATCTGGATAATTATGAAGAGGCGCTGGCCAGCGTGGAGGAGGTCCGCCGGTCATTGCTGACGGCTCTGATTGAGCGTAAGGTGAATAAATACATATCGTCCTTTGACGGTATTTGTAAAAAGCTGGAAAAGGACAAGTATCTTGCAATTATGAGGAAAAAGGCAATTGCCCAGCTTCAGGAATCCCGGTTTGACCTGCTGGAGGAGGTTAAGACGGTGAATATCGGAAATGAGATGGCGGTGACTCTCAGTATTGGCGTGGGGCTGGACGGTTTGACTTATGCGCAGAATTATGAGTTTGCCCGGAATGCCATTGACCTGGCTTTGGGCAGAGGCGGTGATCAGGCGGTAATCAAGACGCCGGACAGCATTACCTATTATGGCGGAAAGAGCCAGCAGGTGGAGAAGAATACCCGGGTGAAGGCCCGGGTGAAGGCGCATGCCCTGCGTGAGATTATTACCGGTAAGGATCAGGTGTTGGTCATGGGGCATCGCATGCCGGATGTGGACAGCTTTGGGGCGGCCGTGGGAATCTACAGGATCGCCCAGACTCTGGGACGAAAGGCGCATATCGTGCTCAATGAGGTGACGCCCGGAATTCAGCCCATGGTGGAACAGTTCCGGAACAATCCGGAATATGAGGACGATATGATTATAGGCAGCCAGGAGGCCATAGAAGCCGCCAACAGTAATACCGTTCTGGTGGTGGTGGATGTGAATAAGCCGTCTATTACGGAGTGTCCGGATTTACTGCGTTTCTGTAAATCAGTGGTGGTACTGGATCACCACCGGCAGGGGACAGAGACCATTGAGAACGCAACACTTTCTTATGTAGAACCCTATGCATCTTCCGCCTGCGAGATGGTATCCGAGATCCTGCAGTACACCTATGACAATATTAAGATACGCACGGAGGAAGCGGACTGCATGTATTCCGGCATTATGATAGATACCAACAATTTTATGACCAAGACGGGAGTGCGCACCTTTGAAGCGGCGGCTTTCCTGCGGAGAAACGGAGCAGATGTGACCCGCGTCAGAAAGCTGTTCCGGGAGGATGCGCTGGAATATAAGGCAAAGGCTGATGCGGTGAGCCAGGCTGAAATATACAAACAATATTTTGCTATTTCCATCTGTACGGCGGACGAGCTGCCCAGCCCCACTATTATCGGCGCCCAGGCCGCCAACGAGCTGCTGAATATCAGAGGCATCAAGGCCAGCTTCGTGCTGACCGATTATCAGGGAAAGATTCATATCAGCGCTCGATCCATCGATGAGGTCAATGTACAGATTATTATGGAGCGGATGGGAGGCGGCGGCCATCTGAATACGGCGGCCTGCCAGATGGAGGGAACAGGAATCATAGAGGCGGTGGGAGCTTTGAAGCGTACCATCGACAGCATGCTGGAGAATAAGGAGATATAGAGAAGTCAAGAGAAGTCAAGAGAAGTCAAGAGAAGCCAAAAGAAGTCAAGAGAAGCCAAAAGAAGTCAAGAGAAGCCAGGAAAAATTCAAGAGAAAGCCAAGGGAAATTCAAGAGAAAGGGATATTACGGTATGAAAATTATTTTGCTACAGGACGAGAAAAAGCTGGGAAAAAAGGGTGATATTATTGAAGCCAGCGACGGATATGCAAGAAATTATATTCTTCCTAAAAAAATCGGGGTAGAAGCCACCGCTAAAAACATGAATGAGCTGAAGCTGCAGAAGGCCAACGACGAAAAAATCGCCAAAGAGCATCTGGATGCGGCAAAGGCGTTGGCGGCACGCCTGGAGGAGAAGCAGGTGGTGGTAAAGATCCGCGGGGGAGAAGGCGGCAGAACCTTCGGCTCTGTATCCAGCAAGGAGATTGCCGCGGCCTGCCTGGAGCAGCACGATATAGAAATTGATAAGAAAAAGATCCAGCTTCCTGAAAACCTGAAAAACTTTGGAAATTATGAGGTGGCCGTGAAGCTGCATCCTCAGGTGACGGCCAAGCTGACTGTAAAGGTTACAGAGGAATAATTGCATTCAGGCTTTACGCAGGAGCATTCAATGGAAGAAAACGTACTGAAAAGAATATTGCCTCACAGCGAGGAGGCCGAACAATCGGTCATCGGATCCATGATCATGGACAGAGAAGCGATCGTGGCGGCGTCGGAGCTGGTCACAGGAGAGGACTTCTACAACAGGCAGTATGGTGTGGTGTTCGAGACTATGGTGGAGCTGAACGACCAGGGCAGCCCCGTAGATGTAGTAACGCTTCAAAACCGGCTTAAGGAGAAGGATGTTCCTCCTGAGGTCAGCAGCCTGGAATTTGTCAGGGAGCTGGTCACAGTGGTTCCTACCTCTGCAAATATTCGGTATTATGCAAATATCGTAGCGGAAAAATCCTTGCTCCGAAAGCTGATCCGGCTCAATGAAGAAATTGCAAACACCTGCTATGCGGGAAAGGAAAGCCTGGAATATATTTTGGAGGATACGGAGAAACGTGTTTTCCAGCTGGTGCAGAAGCGCACGGCAGACGATTATGTGCCTATTCGGACAGTGGTCATGAACGCCATGGACAAAATCGAAATGGCGGCAAAGAACAAAGGGAATGTGACCGGAATTCCCACCGGATTTATAGACCTGGATTACCGCACGGCGGGAATGCAGCCCTCGGACCTGGTTCTGATCGCAGCCCGCCCTTCCATGGGAAAGACTGCCTTTGCTTTGAATATTGCCCAGTACGTGGCGTTCCGAAAGGACATGACTGTGGCGATTTTCAGCCTGGAAATGAGCAAGGAGCAGCTGGTGAATCGTATGTTTTCCCTGGAATCCAATGTAGATGCTCAGAAGCTGCGTACAGGCCAGCTGAATGACCAGGAATGGGAAAGGCTGATCGAGGGGGCGGGGAACATCGGAAAATCAAAGCTGATCATCGACGATACGCCGGGTATCAGTATTTCGGAGCTACGGTCAAAGTGCCGCAAATATAAGCTGGAACACGGTCTCTCCATGATTATGATCGATTATCTGCAGCTTATGTCAGGCAGTGGAAGATCGGATTCCAGACAACAGGAGATATCGGACATATCCCGCTCGCTGAAGTCTGTGGCCAGAGAACTGAATGTTCCCGTGCTGGCTTTATCCCAGCTCTCCCGGGCAGTGGAGCAGAGGCCGGATCACAGACCCATTCTTTCCGATCTGCGTGAGTCTGGGGCCATCGAGCAGGATGCCGATGTGGTAATGTTTATTTACCGGGATGATTATTATAATAAAGAAACCGACAAAAAAGGAATTTCGGAGATTATCATAGCCAAGCAGAGAAACGGTCCCATTGGTACGGTGGAGCTGGCGTGGCTGCCGGAGTATACCAAGTTTGCCAATCTGGAGCATAGAAAAGATTGAGGATTGTTGTGAAGGAAATGATTTACCACGAAATATAGGGGACCTTTACAGAAGAGAATGTGCGGAATACGCCATTCTTTTTTGTGTTATAGGGAAAATTCCTGCACAATTTTAGGAAAGGAGAAAAAAGTGAGCGGCTATTTACTAATTTCGGATGCGGCAAAAGAGGTCAAGGTGGAAAGTCATGTGCTGCGCTATTGGGAGGAGGAACTGCATCTTCCCATTAAACGCAATGAGCTGGGGCACCGCTACTATACAGAGGAGGATGTGGAGCGTTTTAAGCAGATCAAGGGAATGAAAGAGAGGGGCTTGCAGTTGAAGGCGATTAAAATGATTCTGAAAAACGGAAAGCTGGATGTGCTGACACCGGAAACTCAAAAGGAGGAATACCAGAAAGCCGGGAACCAATATGATGAGGAGGCGGCGGGGAGAGAAACAACGGAGACAGAAACGGTGGGAACAGAAGCAGAAGGGCCGGAGGGAGGGCTTGCCATTGATATTGTGGACAGCAGGGCCGGCCAGGTGGCAGCGGAGAGCAGGGAGGATAAGTCCAGACGCCTGCAATGGCTTCTGCAGCAGCTGATTCGGGAGACTCTCCAGGAAAATAACAGCCAGCTCTGCAGGGAAATCAAGGAAAGCGTAGTGAAGGAGCTGGATTATCAGTTTCGGATGCAGGAGGAACGGGAGGAAGCCCGGGATAAAATGCTTGCGGCCCGGGACGAGCAATATTATAAAAAAATGGACGAGCTTCTTCGGAAGAAGAGCAGAAACAAGTTCTCGCTGAAGAAAAAGAGAAAAGGCACTTCTTGAAGAAGCGCCTTTTCAGTGTATTATTTGTAAAAAGCCATCTGCCTTATTCTTCGGAAATGGCTCCGGTAGGGCACTGACCTGCACAGCTGCCGCAGCTGATGCACTTGTCAGCATCGATTTCAAACTTGCCGTCCCCCATGCTGATAGCTCCTACAGGGCATGTTCCCTCGCACGCGCCGCAGCTTACGCAAGCATCACCAATTACAAATGCCATGATCTTATCCTCCTTACTGTTTGATACAAATTTATCAATACCTTATTCATTGTAATATAAAAGACAGGGGAATACAAGAGCAAAATCATAAAATTTCGCGTCTCTTTTTTATCCCCTCCAGAATCACCTTTTTCTTTTCCAGGAGCTTATCCTTGTCCATGGGAGGAACCCCTTTCAGCTTATATTCCATACCCAGATTCTGGTATTTTTTTTCTCCCATGGTATGGTATGGAAGCACATCCAGAGCCTTCAGATTGCTGAACTGCCCAATAAAATATCCCAGGTCAAAAAGATATTTGTCGTCATCTGTGATTCCGGGAACCACCACATGCCGGATCCACATATCAACATGCTTGTCATTTAAGTATTCTGCGAATTTCAGAATGTTTGTGTTGGGCTGCTGGGTCAGATCTTTGTGCTTTTCGGGATCGATATGCTTGATGTCCAGCATTACCAGGTCCGTGAGCTCCATAAGCCGGGCCAGCTTTTCCTGCTGAACCGCACTGTCAGGATTGTAGGCAATGCCTGAGGAATCGATACAGGTGTGAATATTCTTTTCCTTTGCCAGAGTAAACAGGTCGATCATAAAGTCGATCTGCATCAGGGGCTCTCCTCCGGTGACGGTGATTCCGCCTCCGTTGGCATAGAACGCACTGTTTCTTTCATACTGCTCGATAATATAGGAGGGCTCCATCAGAGTGCCTCCGTTCATGTCCCAGGTATCGGGGTTATGGCAGTAGGCGCAGCGCATGGGGCAGCCCTGAACAAACACCACAAAACGGGTACCGGGACCGTCTACGGTGCCGAAGCTCTCCAGAGAGTGGATTCTTCCTTGCATTTCAATATCTCCTTTCGGGCGGAAGTGTAGATTCCCGCGGGGACTTTGATTAGTCAAAGAACCCGCTCAAATGAGCGGGTCCCTTCATTTCTTTCACACACAGGATCAGATTGCCTCATGGAAGGTACGAGAGATAACGTCAGCCTGCTGCTCCGGTGTCAGCTTGATAAAGTTCACAGCGTATCCGGATACGCGGATGGTCAGCTGAGGATAGTTCTCGGGATGCTTCTGAGCATCCAGTAAGGTGTCTCTGTTCAGAACATTTACATTCAGATGATGGCCGCCTTTGGTTGCATAGCCATCCAGTAAGTTTACCAGGTTGTCAACCTGTGCAGAATTTGTTGCCATGATGATTTTCCTCCTTGTTTAATAGAAGATATAGCACCGGGGAGCGGCAGAGGCCGCTCTCCGGAAAGGTTACTGTTCAGAGAGCCGGATTATTTGAAATCGTCCAGTCCCTGTTCTAAGGTGGGTACACTGCAGGCCAGCGGAGTTCTGGAACAATCCGTACAGCCCATTGTCTGGACGTTCTTTGACTGACCGGCTTCCTGGTCGCAGTCCACATTTACATGCCCTACGCCTTCGGTCATGCCGGAATCCAGCATTTTCACAAGATCATCGATCATTTTTTCTTCGTCCATTACAGTTCTCCTGTTATTTGTTCAGATCCAGTTCGATGTCTCCGGCAAATACCTGATCCTCTTTTCCGAGAGCTCCGGGGATGATGGTGAAGGTATTGGAAATACCATCCTGCGCATCATTGAACGGAAGCTTGGATACGGAAGACAGGGATGCTACTGCACCGTGGGTGTCACGGCCGTGCATGGGGTTGGCGCCGGGAGCAAAAGGCTGGCCCTTTTTACGTCCATCGGGAGTATTACCGGTAGCCTTACCATAGGTAACGTTGGAGGTAATGGTCAGGATGGAGGTGGTAGGAACGCCGTTCCTGTAGGTGTGGTGTCTTCTGATAGCGGTCATGAACTTATGCACGATCTCCTGTGCAATCTCGTCCACGCGGTCATCATCGTTTCCGTATTTCGGGAAGTCGCCGGTGGTCTTGAAATCAACGATAATACCGTCCTCATCGCGGACTACTTCTACCTTGGCATACTTGATGGCAGACAGAGAGTCGGCTACGATGGAAAGGCCGGCCACACCGGTTGCAAAGTATCTCTTTACATCTCTGTCATGAAGAGCCATCTCCGCTCTCTCATAACAGTATTTGTCATGCATATAGTGGATGATATTCAGGGTGTTGACATAAACGTCAGCCTGCCACTCCAGCATGTCAATGAATTTGCTCATAACATCATCATAATCCAGCACATCGCCTTCCACGGGACGGTATTTGGGGCCGACCTGTTTCTTGGTGACTTCATCCACGCCGCCGTTCAGAGCATACAGCAGACACTTTGCCACATTGGCGCGGGCGCCGAAGAACTGCATTTCCTTACCGATAACCATGGAGGATACGCAGCAGGCAATGCCGTAATCGTCGCCATGGGTGGCTCTCATCAGATCATCGTTCTCATACTGAATGGAAGAAGTCTGGATGGACATCTTCGCGCAGTATTTCTTCCAGCTGGCCGGAAGCCTGGTGGACCACAGAACGGTCAGGTTCGGCTCGGGAGAAGGCCCAAGGTTGGTCAGGGTGTTCAGGTAACGGAAGCTCATTCTGGTAACCATATGTCTGCCGTCTACGCCCACGCCTGCCAGCGACTCGGTTACCCATACGGGATCGCCGGCAAAGATCTGGTTGTACTCGGGGGTACGGGCAAACTTGATCAGACGCAGCTTCATGATGAAGTGGTCAACAAACTCCTGAATCTGCTCCTCGGTGAAGGTACCGTTCTTTAAATCTCTCTCAGCATAGATATCAAGGAAGGTGGAGGTACGTCCCAGGGACATAGCAGCACCGTTCTGCTCCTTTACGGCGCACAGATATCCGAAATACACAGCCTGAATGGCTTCCTGTACGTTGGAGGCGGGCTTGGAGATATCGCATCCGTAGGAAGCAGCCATTTCCTTCATCATCTTCAGGGCTACGATCTGCTCGGAAATTTCCTCGCGCAGGCGGATCACGTCGTCGGTCATTACACGGCCGGTAGAATCCTTCTGATCCTGCTTGTCCTCGATCAGCCTGTCGATACCGTACAGGGCAACACGTCTGTAATCGCCGATGATACGTCCGCGGCCATAGGCATCGGGAAGTCCGGTGATGATATGGGAAGAACGGCAGGCTCTCATCTCCTGATTGTAAGCATCAAAGCAGCCTGCGTTGTGTGTTTTTCTGTGCGTGGAGAAAAACTCGGAAATTTCAGGGTCCACTTCATATCCGTTGTCGGAGCAGGCCTTTTCTGCCATACGGATACCACCGTAGGGCTGTAAGGAACGCTTGAAGGGCTTGTCGGTCTGGAAGCCTACGATCGTCTCCTTGCTCTTGTCAAGGTATCCGGGGCCATGAGAGGTGATGGTAGAAACGACCTTGGTGTCCATATCAAGCACACCGCCTGCTTCTCTCTCCTTCTTCTGCAGGTCAAGCACCTGCGCCCACAGATCCTTTGTGTTCTGGGTAGGGCCGGCCAGGAAGCTCTCATCTCCGTCGTAGGGATGATAGTTTCTCTGGATGAAGTCGCGGACATTGACTTCTTTGTCCCATTTGCCTGTTACAAAATCTGTCCATTCTGGTCTCATTTTGAAAAAGCCTCCTATCAGAATTTGAATTAGTATAAGGGTAAAATCCAGGACCGCTAATCCTTAAGCCTATTATATGAAAAACGTTGTGCGCAGTCAAGGAGTGAAAGTGTACTTTTTCCGATACAAAGGCTGATATTTCCAGTATTTTTTAAAAATTCAGAGGATTTTGGAGGGATGAACTGTTTCTTATGTTTATTGTATTTGCTGTTACTTTTTATATTCGGAATAACTTGTCAGATTCGGGGGAATGTATTATACTGGAAAGCGCAATGACGCCGGAAGGCGGGAAACCAAAGGGATGAAGGATTCCGGGCAGAGAATGACATGTGCAGAACTGCGGGATCCGGGAAGGAGAATACAATGAGCGGGATCACAAAGGAAATGACAATAGGCGAAATTCTTCGCACAAATCCGGATGTGGCGCCGGTGCTGATGGAGGCAGGCATGCATTGCCTGGGATGTCCTTCCGCACAGGGCGAATCTCTGGAGGAGGCGGCCATGGTCCATGGTATTGATGTGGACGAGCTGATGAAGGCGATCCAGGAGCTGTGAGGGGCCTGCGTTTAATCGGCTTTGGCTTATAGTGCTTTTTGGGGCGGCGCGGCTTTGGCTGCGCCGCATGCTAATGGAACAGTCCTCCCTGCATCAGGATCCGGAAGTAATCAATTCCGCAGACTAAATGCAGGCTGTAAATTCCCCACTGAACTGTCAGCTGCCAGGCGGGCTGTCTGCGCTTCAGGGTATTTTGCACCAGAACGATTAAGCTTGCAGTATAGGAAAAAAACAGACCATACATATATCCCCAGGAAAAGTTCACATGGGGCAGTCGATATCCCTTTTCATACAGGAACAACAATGTGAGAAGGCCGGCCAGATAGAACTGCCAGGAAAATTTCAACAGGCCGGGCACCTGCCTGTGAGCCAGGGCAAACAGAAGCACTGCCAGCGGGAAAGCCATTGCCAGCAGGATGGACAGGGGAATGTGATCAGAGACTGTGGACCAGGCGGTGAGAAAACCGAAGCCTATGCCGCTTCCGGTTTTGCTGTCAGGCCGAAAGACATTTCCAAACTGGTACAGCAGTACCAGAAAGGTGGGAATGAACCATACCCCCATTTGGAAGAAAGCCTTAATCTGCCGAAAACGGCAGGACAAAAGCCGCCACAGCATAATGATTCCGGCGGTGCCTGCCAGCACCAGGGTAAAGCTGGGCTTTGTCAGGGTGGAAAGGAGCAGGCAGAGGGAAAAACATAGGTATTTGGGGTGGAACCAGCGGTCTTCCTTTTCATAAAAGGTCAAAATATCTGCAAACAGAAAGAAGGCCGGAATGGAAAAGGGGCGCGCGGCCAAATAGGTGGCATTGTGGTATGGATTGGGTGTGAAGGTTCCCAGATAGCGATGCAGAAAATCTTCCCCTGGGGGATGATATTGGCCCAGCCAGGTAAGAGGGTACAGCATAGATGCCAACAACAATGAGAAGACTAACAGAGAGGACAGCATCCCTCTCTTTGCATTTCCGGCAGTCCGTACCTGAAGACTGCGGTCAAAATAATATTTCAGGACAAAGGGTGTCAGGCCGTTCCACAGAGTCACGGCCAGAGCCATGGCATGGGCCGGCGAGGTAAAGAACAGGAAAAGCTTTCCCGTGAGAAACAGAATGGGATAGGGGAAATCATAACCGGTATCCTGGCCCTGCATATGGGCGATATATGGAAGAATATCGGAAGGATAGTTACCGCCGTATCTGACGGACTGGCGGTGAAACAAGAACAGGGTTGCAGCCAGATACGCCGACAGCAGGAGAAAAAAGACGAAAAGGTTCTGCATATGGATTCTTTTTCTGACAGTCATGGACAATGCCTCCCTGATGTTTTGTTAATAATTTGTATATTATAGCAGAAACGGCGCAGGATGCCAAGTGAAAACCGCAGCTATTGGTGAAGGAAGAAACAGGAAAGTTTAAGAGGCAGCAGACGGGAGCTGAAGTATGAGGGCGAAGATGGCAAGGAGCAGAGAGCTGATCAGAAAAATAGATAAAGGCATTATGAGGCTGGATCAGCTTCCGCTATGGTGGGTGGGGGCGATTCTGGCGGTGGCAGTATTCATTCCGTTTTTCATTTTGGGGGAAGGCAGCGTGTTTCCCATACATGATCAGCTGGATGAGACTATTATGGCATATGTATTAAATGCCAGACATTTATGGGAAAAAACGGCCTTTTTTCCGGAACTTTTGGGAGGTATTCCGGTCAGCGGCATGCAGCCCTCGGCAGTACTTTTCATTCCGCTCTATGCCGTTCTGCCTGCGCTGACGGCCTTTTTGATTCAATATCTGATTGTATTTCTGGCGGGCTTTTTTGGTATGTATCTTTGTGTAAAGAAGCTCACCGGCAGCAGCATTCTGGCGGTGATGACAGGCGGGCTTTTCTGTATGCTGCCATTTCAGCCCATATATGGCCTTTCCGTCGCAGGAGTGCCCTTACTGCTTTGGTGTTTTTTATGCCTGTATCAGGAGAAGCATATTGTATTGAGCTTCCTCCTGATTTTATTTTTTGGCCTTAGTACACATCTTGTGCTGATCGGATATGCGGTTTTAGGCTTTTGGGCGCTGGCCATTTTCATCATGCTCCTGCGAAAGAAAAGAAACAAATGGATTCTCTTCGGATTCTGCTGGCTGACAGGGATTTATCTTGTGGTAAACCACAGCCTTTTTTTGGAGCTGGTGCTGGGAAGCGCCGGTTATGTAAGTCATCGGGAGGAGCTGGTCAATGAGGCAGCGCCTTTTTGGAGCACGGTCCGGGAGGTTTTTATAAACAGCGCACAGCATGCAGATTCCCTTCACAGATATTTGATTCTTCCTATTCTGCTGATGGCGGCAGCGGGGGCAGCTGTCTATAAGAAAGCCGATAATGAATGGAAAAAACGCTATTTGTGGATTCTGGCCGGGCTGGCACTGTTGATAGGCATTGCATTTTTTTATGGGTTCTGCAGGTGGCAGCCGGTGGTGGATTTTAAGAACGGCTGTCAGGGATTTTTGCGGTACTTTCAGGCAGAACGGTTATACTGGCTGTATCCGTCCCTGTGGTATCTGGAATTTGCACTGTGTCTGTCTTTGTGGTGGGGGCGGGGGACCTGGCAGGGATTTAAGCTTTTGGTATTTTTTCTGCTTGCACTTCCCACGCTGGGAGAGGTCAAAGAGAATTCCTATTTTTATCTGAATGTGAATCAGATCAATAATGGCTCCGGCATCACAGGCTACATTTCCTGGGAAAGCTATTATGCTGAGGATCTGATGCAGTTGCTGGAGGATGAGATCGGAAGGGATATGAAGGATTATCGGGTGGTTCATCTGGGGATGAGCCCGGCGCCGGCTCTGATGCATGGTTTTTACACAGCGGACGGATACTCCAACAATTATCCTTTGACATATAAGCGGCGCTTTCGGAGAGTTATCGAAAAAGAGCTGGAGAAAAACCCCGAGACGGCGGCATATTTTGACACCTGGGGAAGCCGGTGTTATCTGTTTAATTCCTGTACGGGAATTGCCTGGATGCTGGGAAAGGACATGGGGATTGTTTACCAGGGGCTGGAGATCGACACGGAGGCACTGCGGAAATTGGAATGTGAGTATGTTTTTTCCGCCGGAGCAGTAGAAAACGCGGAGGAGCTTGGATGGAAGCTGAGGGGATATTTTGAAACCGAAAAAAGCTATTGGGGTGTATGGATGTATGAACTGTAACAGGGCCTGCAGGAAGAAAGCGGCTTGCTTTACACATATTTGAAAGTGTGATAAGATAATGGCCATGACGGAGTTTGGAAAGTATAAGACAGGGAATTTTAATGAGCAGGATGAAAAAACAGCCCAAAGGGCAGAGGGTATATGTCTGCCATACGTATTATCATGTATATGTGACTTTTTTAAAGGAACTTAATCTGCCGGAAAACCAGCGGGGAAAAGCCGACCTGGTATTGTCCAAAATGTCTACAAATTTTGAGAAGCTGAAGGAGCGGGTGGAAAGCACAGGACTGTTTGACCGGGTTTATGAATTTGACGAAAAAAGGGAAGACTTTTTCCCTGAGCTGGCAAGATACCGTCGGGACGGCGGCAATTTCCTGAGCAACCTGTTTAGACGCATAAGATTTACCAGAAGATATGCCCAGCTGGAAGCTCCTTATATACCAGTGGATTTTCGCGAGTATGAGGATATCTATATATATTGTGATTCGGACCCTGTGGGCTATTACCTGAATCAGAACCGAATCTATTATCATGCGCTGGAGGATGGATTAAACTGCCTGAAAAATTTTGATGCTGCCCGTTATGACAATCGGGGACATTTTGGATTGAAGGCATTTTTGTCTCGAAGCTTAAATCTGATTTTTGTTCAGAACGGATACGGAAAATATTGTATTGATATGGAAGTCAATGATATTTCGGCGATTCGATATTCCTGCCCAAGGTATGTGGAGAAGCCGAGGCAGGAGCTGGCGGATCATCTGACGGACGGTGATAAGGACGTGATTCTGAAAGCATTTATCCGGGATAAAGAGGTCCTGGAGCGGCAGATTGCAGAGAGCAGCCAGGTGGGGGATAAGATACTGATTCTGACAGACCCTCTTTGTACCTTGGATGTAAGGGAGAGGATATTTCGAGACATTATTGCAAGATATGAATCAGAGGGAACGATCTTTTTAAAACCTCATCCCAGAGACGAACTGGATTATCGCAGTTTATTTTCTGAGTATCCTCAGTTTGATGCCACAGTCCCTATGGAAATATTGAATTTTTTTCCGGGGCTGCGGTTCAAAAAGGTAGTGGCGGTGTTTACGGAGATGAAGGGTATTCACTTTGCAGATGAGCTGATACGGCTGGGGGCAGATTTTATGGATGCCTATGAAAAACCCGAGATCCATCGGCAGAATGAGCAGATTTGAACACAGCAAAACATCTGCAAGGGAGATAATGTGGATAAAGAAAAAAGAAACAGAATAACCGGGGTTGTTGTGCTGGGAATTCTGCCGTTGTTTTTAGCTATTATATATTGTGCGGTGTACGGAAAGGCTCCGTGGGACATCTATCTTCCCAATTCGTATTGGAATGATGAGCTTTTTTACTACAAACAGGTGGAGGGAATTTTAAAAGGCGGTGCACCGGGAGGGTATTTCGGCTATAATGGGAGCCAGGCCTTCGTGCTGTCCTTTGCGGTGTGGAGTCCTCTGTTGCTGATTCCCTGGGTAATCTGGGGAGGTATTTTTGGATGGAATTTCTTTTCGCCGATTTTGTGCAACCTGCTATGCCTCATGGCCGGGCTGGCGGCGTTTGGATGGCTGGCAAGGCCCGCGAAGCGTCAGACGGTGACAATTGCGGTGCTATTGGCATTGTTTACGCCGCTGACCAGGTTTATTATTTCATGTATGCCGGAAACGTTCTGCTGTAGTTTGGTTTTGTGGTATATGGGATGCCTGTTTGCCTGCGAAAGAGCGCGTTGGAGAGGCGGGTTATGGCAAATGTATTTGATTGCCGGTTTCCTGACGCTGATGAGACCCTATTTTTTGTTGCTTTTTATATACCCTGTTATAAACTTTGGAAGAGAAAAAAGGACAAGAGGGATATGGGCGGCAGGCGGGGGATGCCTGTTTGCCCTTGGATATATGATACTGCAAATCCTGTTAAGCGCAGATTATCTGTTTGATGCTTTAGAGCTGCCTTTTCTGCAGACCATTGGGGAGCAGGGACTTGGGGCAGGAATTCAGGAGTTTGGGAGGCAGTTTCTGGAGAGTGCGCGGACTCTGAAAGATTTTCTGCGGGCGGCCCTGCAGTATGGTAATTTTCCCGGAAGCATGTATGCGGTGTTCGGGGTAACGGGAGTGATCTTTTTGGCTGTGGCGGCGGTGGAGTGGAAAAGGCGGAAAGAAAATCCATATTTCAAACTGGCTGTATCCATGGCGGGGATGTATACGGCTATGATGGCCGCAATTTTTTTCATTTATTCCCTGAATGAGGGAGGCCGTCATCTGATGACCTTTCTTCTGGCAGGCTTTTTGGTGCTTGGAATGTATTCGTCCAGGGTGGCAGGCGGTCTTGTTCAGGTATTGACCGCGGCTGTAATCGGGTTTTTCTTCCTGGTGCAGCCGGGGATTCCCTACGACAGGCTTCCGCCCTTCCAGGAGGAGGTACTGGCAGGAGAAATCCGTGCCATGAGCCAAGCGCTCCAGGAAAAGATGGAGTATACTTCCCGCATAGGATGGGAAAATACGGTAGTCTGGCTTGCCTATGACATTGTGGATGGGGAGACTGTTATTGAACAGTGGCAGCAGCTGTATGCGTTGCCGGGGGGCTGCGGCATAAATTATTGTTCCGCGCAGTATGTTTTGGACAATCTGTATGAACTGCAGGCGCGGTATATCGCAGCAATTCCCGGAGGGCAGGTGGAGGAACTGCTTTTGAGAGAAGGAGCTGTCCTGCTTGAAAAGAATGAAAAGATAGCAGTGTATTGCAGAACTGTTGTAAATGAATAGCCCTGCCGCAGGCGGAAAGGTGCAGTTATGATACAGATACTGAAAAAATTAAGGGTTTTATTGGATAAAAAACAGAAAAGAATTATGGCAGGTCTGATCGTAATGATGGTTATCAGTGCCTTTCTGCAGACTGCCGGAGTGGGGATGCTGGTACAGGTGGTTACTGTGGCGGTGGATCCCAGGGCCCTGGAGAACGGCCTGGTGAGGTGGCTCTATGGGTTTCTTGGGAGCACCAGTTATGAAAGTTTTTCCGTAACGGTAATGGCCCTGCTGATTGCCACATTTGTGGTGAAAAACGCTTTTTTGTTTGTACAGCAGAAGCTGACATTTTCTTTTGTATACACCAATCAGTTCCGGACTTCGGAGCGTATGATGCGCAATTATCTGCGGCGGAATTATGAATTCTATTTGAATGCGGATACCGCGGTGGTTCAGCGGAGTATCACTTCGGATGTGAATAATATGTATGCGCTGATCCTGTATCTGCTTCAGCTGATCTCGGACTGCGTGGTCACTTTATTTGTGGTAAGCTATTGCTTTATTACCAACGGCACCATGACGGTGGTGCTGGGGGTAGTGCTGGTAATACTGATGGTGTTGGTAAAGGGAGTTCTGCAGCCTGTGATGCGCAGGGCCGGCAAGGATAATCAGGATTTTTACAGCGGTCTGTTTAAATGGATATCGCAGACGGTTCAGGGCATCAAGGAAGTAAAGATCGGCGGCAAGGAACAGCATTTTGTTGATGAGTACAATAAATGCGGAAGAGGTTATGTCAGCGCGGTGCAGCGGTACAGTCTCTACGGAAGTATTCCCAAGCTGCTTTTGGAAACGGCCTGCGTGAGCACCATGGTGGGTTATATGATTTTTCAGGTGGTTAGAGGTACCTCTTCGGAGGAAATGCTTCAGGTATTGTCAACCCTTGCTGCTGCGGCTTTTGTGCTGCTTCCCTGCGTGAACCGGATCAGCAATCAGATCAATTCCATTGCCTATTGTGAGCCGGCCTTTATGGGGGTTACGAATAATCTGCAGGATGAAATCCGGGAGGATAAGGTGGATTTGGCTTTTGCCTCTGAGGAGGAAGAAAAGCTTCCTCTTTCCCGGGAGGTAGAGCTGCGGAATATTACCTATGCATATCCCAATTCAGAAAAGCTGATCCTGGATCATGCGGATATGGTGATCCCTGTGGGGGCTTCCGTTGGCATCGTGGGCACATCCGGAGCGGGAAAGAGCACTGCAGTGGATATTCTGCTGGGGCTTTTGGAGCCAAGGGAAGGAGATGTCTATGCGGACGGGCAAAAGGTGAAGGAGCACTATAGGAGATGGCTTCGCAATATTGGTTATATTCCGCAGATGATCTTTATGTTGGACGATACTATACGGCGTAATGTGGCGTTTGGAGTAGCTGATGAGCGTATCGATGAAGAACGGGTTTGGGAGGTGCTGAAGGAGGCTCAGCTGGATGAATTCATTAAAACGCTTCCGGAGGGACTGGATACCGGCATCGGTGAGCGGGGAATCCGGCTTTCCGGCGGCCAGAGACAGCGGATCGGCATAGCCAGGGCCCTGTATCATGATCCGGAGCTGTTAGTGCTGGACGAGGCTACCTCTGCCCTGGATAATGATACGGAAAAGATTATCATGGAGTCTATCAACAGACTGCACGGAAAGAAGACATTGGTGATTATTGCCCACCGGCTTCAGACCATTGAAAAGTGTGATTTGGTATACCGGGTGGAAGACGGAAAGATATTGAAGGAAGAAAGAAGATCATAAAGGAAAAAAGAAGACCAAAAAGAAAAAGAGAAGACCATGAAGAAAGAAAAAAGACCATGAAGGAAAAGGGAGGCGCAGCGTGAAAAAGGACAGAAAGCTGGCAATCATTACGGCCAGGGGCGGAAGCAAGCGGATACCCAGGAAAAACATTAAGGAATTTTGCGGGAAACCGATTATAGCATACTCCATTCAGGCGGCGCTGAGGGCAGGAGTGTTTGATACGGTGATGGTATCTACGGATGATGAAGAGATTGCGGGAATTGCCGGACAATATGGCGCTGAGGTTCCTTTTTTCCGCGATGCAAAAACCTCCGACGACCATTCAACCACCAGCGACGTACTGAGGGAGGTACTGGCCGCATACGAGGAACGGGGAGAAAACTACGATATAGTATGCTGCCTTTATCCCACGGCGCCCTTTGTGACGGCGGAAAAGCTGGGAAATGCCGTTGAGTGTCTGGCTGACTCTGACGCGGATGTTTTGATACCAGTTGTGGCATTTTCGTATCCGATTCAGCGGTCTATGGTTATAGAAGAAGGCAGATTGGTGTTCAGGCATCCTGAGTATTTGGACAGCCGTTCTCAGGACCTGGAAACGCATTACCATGATGCAGGGCAGTTTTATGTATTTCGTACAGAATCCTTTCTGCGCAGCGGGCGGGTGATAGCGGGGAATATTCTGCCGCTGACAGTTTCTGAACTGGAGGTTCAGGATATTGACAATATGACGGATTGGAAGCTAGCGGAGATGAAATACAGGTTGATTGCAGAGCGGGGAGGCGGTATATAAATGGATAATTTTCTCTCAAGAGAAGAACTGGAGAGCCTGGGCTTAAAGGCTTTTGGTGAGGATGTGAGAATCGGCAGACATGCGGTTTTATACTCTCCTGAAAATTTAAGCCTGGGAGATCATGTGCGGATAGATGATTTTACGGTTATCAGCGGCTGTGTAACCTTGAAGAGCTATGTTCATATTTCACAGTTTTGCGGACTGTATGGAGGGGATAAGGGGATTGTGATGGAGGATTTTTCCACGCTGGCATCCAAAAACACGATCTATGCTGTTTCCGACGATTATACGGGAGCATCCATGACCAATCCTTTTGTGCCGGCAGAATATAAACCCGGCTTCATCAGCCGGAGGGTGGTCATAGGAAGGCATGTAATACTGGGCTGCGGCTGTGTGGTTCTGCCGGGGGTCACACTGGGTGAGGGCACTGCCGTGGGGAGTATGTCCCTGTGTAATCGAAGCACAGAGGAATGGTCCATGTATGTAGGCATACCTGCCAGGAAAAAAAGCGACAGAAAAAAGGACATTTTACAGCTGGAGAAGAAGTTCTGGGAAGAGATGCAGCATGGATAAATATGCAGGCGGCGCCGTAACGGCTGTGATGAGAATATGAGGACAGGCTATGAATAAAAATATCAAGATCGGAAATCGTGTGGTGGGAGAGGATGCCCCGGCGTTTATTATCGCGGAAATGTCCGCAAACCATAATATGGATTTTGACAGGGCCGTGGCAATTTTGAGGGCGGCCAGGGACGCGGGGGCGGATGCGGTAAAGATTCAGACCTACACGGCGGATACCATTACGCTGGACTGTGATGATCCCTGTTTCCAGCTCACTCAGGGCACGATTTGGGACGGCATAACCCTCCACAAGCTGTATGAGACGGCCTATACGCCCTGGGAATGGCAGCCGGAACTGAAGAAAACAGCGGAGGAAATGGGGCTGGAATTTTTTTCTTCGCCCTTTGATTTGACAGCGGTGGATTTCCTGGAAAAAATGGAGGTTTCCGCCTATAAGGTGGCATCCTTTGAAATCAACGATATTCCCCTGATCCGCAGGATTGCCCGAACAGGAAAGCCTATTCTTATTTCCACGGGCATTGCCTATATGGCGGATATTGAACTTGCCCTGCGCACCTGCCGTGAGGAGGGAAATGAGAAGGTGATTCTGCTGAAATGCACCTCCGCCTATCCTGCTCCCTACGAGGAAATCAATCTGAGAACCATTCCTTCCATGAGGGAGACCTTTGACTGCATCACAGGGCTTTCCGACCATACCTTGGGAAGCGCCGTGGCGGTGGGCGCGGCGGCCCTGGGAGCCAGGGTGGTGGAAAAGCATCTGACGCTGAGGCGATCCGACGGCGGGGCGGACAGCGCTTTTTCCATGGAGCCGGAGGAATTCCGGGATATGGTAGACCAGATCCGTAAGGTGGAAGCCGCCCTGGGCCGGGTGACCTATGGCCTGACTCCGAAAACAGCCAGAGAGCGGGAACATTCCCGATCACTTTTTGTGGCCAGGGATATGAGAAAGGGAGAAGTGTTTACACCGGAAAATCTGCGCTCAGTGAGACCGGGCTGCGGTCTGCACACCAGGCATTATGAGGAGCTGTTGGGAAAGAAAATAGCCCGGGACGCCAAAATGGGAACGCCCATGAGCTGGGAGCTGGTGGACTTTGATCATTGAGCGCCTGACAGAGGCGAAGGGCGTGCGGGGTATAAATATGATTTTTATTCGTGCGGACGGAGGACCTGAAATCGGCATAGGGCATTTGATGCGGTGTATGACGCTGGCCCAGGAGCTGGCGCTGTGCCAGCGAGACAGAGAGAATATCTGCTTTGTCTGTGCCGATCAAGCCAGTGCGGCTTTTGTAAAAGGACAGGGATTTCCTGCCCGGATTCTGGAAACGGAATATCGCGACATGGAATCAGAGCTTCCCCTGTGGAGCAGGATGCCGGCGGAGGCAGAAAAGGGAGCCGGTCCTTTTATTATTTTAGTGGACAGCTATTTTGTGACAAAAAAGTATCTTGCCTTCTTGAGAAGCCGGGCCTATACGATTTTGATGGATGATTTGGGAACGGTGTCCTATCCGGTGGACTGCCTGATTAATTACAATATAACGGCTGATCACGAAGTCTATGAGAGGCTGTACGAGGGGCAGAAAACGGATTTGATAATTGGCAGCAGGTATGCGCCGGTGAGGCGGCAGTTTGTGAATGTGGATTATCAGATGCGGAAACAGGTGAAAAGTGTACTGATTACCACCGGCGGAGGGGATATTGAAAATATTGCGGGACAGATCTGGAGGACGATAAATAAAGAAGGATTTGAATTTCATTTGGTGACAGGGCGTTTTAACCCTCATTTTCAGGAGCTGAAGAGGCTTGAGGAGGGGTGCTGTAATCTGCACATTTACCATAATGTGGCGGATATGGCAGGCTTGATGAAAATGTGCGACATGGCCATCACAGCGGGAGGCTCAACGGTATATGAGCTGGCGGCGGTGGGAGTGCCTTTTATTTGCTTCTCTTATGCGGAAAATCAGGAGGAACAGGCTGAGCGCCTGGGGAAATATGGGATCGCGCCTTATGCCGGTGCGTACCATCGCAGGCCAAAGGAGACGCTGGCCCGCATGAGGGAACTGTTTGAACAGATATCCTCCCATCCAAAGGAACGGCGGGAGATTCATGAAAATGTAAAGAAGATAACTGACGGGAGGGGGGCAGCCCGGCTGGCAGAGGAGCTGATTCGGCTGGCCGGCGAAGGAAGCAAATACAGAGGACATTCAGGACGCATTCTGTGATATGGAGGTAAAATGGCTGAGGAGAATCGGACATGGGAACAACAGAATAAGAGCCTGGGGACAAAAAAGGCGGCGGTGTATGCGCTGGCCTCCGCGGCAGGCTTTTTGCTTCTCTTTTTTGGGGGAGTGTTCTTTGCCGCAGGGAGACGGGAACAGGCGGTACGGACATTTCAGATCGTAGCCTTTGGAGACAGTGTGTTGGGAGAGACCAGGGATGAAACCTCAGTTACAGCTCTGTTGAGCGGGCTCCTGAATCGGACGGTGTTCAACGCCGCGCTGGGAGGAACCTGCCTGAGCAGGGCAGACCAGGAATGCCGGCCAGGGCTGGGCCAGGATATGCTCTCTATGACGGCTTTGGCCAAGGCTCTGGCGGCTCATGATTTCGGGCCTCAGCAGACTGTCCGAATTCGGGAAAGCAGCACGGATTATTTTGACGAGACCATTGATACTCTGGCACAGATAGATTTCTCTGCCGGGGAAATTCTGCTGATCCAGTATGGGCTGAACGACTATAACAGGGGGGTTGCCATTTATGACGAGGAGGATCCCTGGAATGAATATACCTTTGCCGGAGCGCTGCGAAGCACTCTGAAGCTTTTGCAGGAGACCTTTCCGGATCAGCGGATCATCCTGGCGACGCCCTGCTACAGCTGGTATATTGCCGGGGGAAAGGCCTGTGGGGAGTATGACCTGGGCGGCGGCACTCTGGACGAATATGTGGAGGCGGAGTTGGAAATAGCGGCACAGATGGGGGTGGAGATTATCGATCTGTATCATGATCTCTGGCCTCATGAAAAATGGGAGGATTGGGAGCTGTATACCAAGGATGGCTTTCATCCCAATGAAGCGGGCAGGGAGCTGATTGCCCGCAGGATCGCGGAGTACCTGGAAAGCGAGCCGGCTGAACCGGAATCATGAGGCCGGGCGGAAGGAGAAGATTATGATATCACCTGCAGAGTGCTTAAAACGTATAGGGGGAAGGCTTAAAAAGGAATGGAAGCTGGCGTGGCTTTCTGCTGTCTGTGTGGGGCTTTTGATTCACATGCCTATATTGCTGTCGGATATTCCCAACCATGACGGGCTGGACAGCCTGTATTTTGACCAGAATATGGTTACCTCAGGCCGATGGTTTCTCACGGTGGCCTGCGGCTTTTCTTCCTATTACACACTGCCCTGGCTGATCGGACTGCTGGGACTGGCATTTTTGGGCTGTGCCGCGGCGGCGCTGACGGAGCTGCTGGAGGTGAAAAAGGGGTGGGCTGTTGTGGCAATAAGCGGACTGCTGGCGGCTTTTCCGGCTCTGGCATCCACCTTTGCCTATGTGTTTACGTTGGACGGTTATATGCTGGCCCTTTTACTGGCGGTACTGGCGGTGCTTTTTACAAAAAAATACCGGCTGGGCTTTCTGGGAGGAGCGGTTTGCCTGGCGTTCAGTCTGGGAACCTATCAAGGATATCTTTCCTTTGCCATGATTTTGTCTCTGGCGGCAGTGCTTCAGCATTTTGCGGACTCCGGAAGCTTCAGGGAAAAGCTGAAAAAGGCCTTCTCCTATCTGTACATGGGAATTCTGGGAGGGGTATTGTATTACGGGCTGTTGCAGCTTTTGCTGAAAATTCAGGGAAAGGAGCTGGCTGGCTATCAGGGAATCGATGGGATGGCCTCAGGCGGTGCTGCAAGGACATCGGGGCTTTTGCACACGGCGGTGGGGATGTATCGGGACTTTTTTGCATTTACCCTGAAGGGAAACGTGCTTTATAATAATATAATATCATTGATGCTGTTATGTCTGCTTGTGTTATCGGCGGCTGTAACGGCAGGAATTCTGGTATCTAAAAGAAAATGGTGGAAGAATCCCTGGTTTTTCGCTATAATAGGAATGACGGTAATTTTGCTGCCCCTTGTGACCAATGTGATTCTGCTGATTTCCCCATCCGTTACCTATCATCTGCTGATGCGGTATCAGTGGGTGCTGTATCTGATTGTGATGACGGCTTTTGTCAGCAGGAATACAGAAAAGGGAAGGATTTCCGTGCTGATGGAATGGACGGCCATGGGGGCAGCGTTGGCGTTGGTGTTTTTCTACGGAGTTACCGACAATATTGCATATTCCAATATGCAGAAGAAATATGAAAAAACGTATGCCTACTGTGTGCGTCTGCTGGATCGGATCGAGCAGACAGACGGGTACTATCAGGGGATTCCCATTGCCATGGTGGGAGTGGTGGGAGACGAGCAGTTCCCTCCTACGGATATCACTCTTTCGGTGACCTCGGGGATGATCGGCGCTTACGGGGACATACTGCTGTACACAGGAGAAAATTACAGATTGTTTATACAAAATTATCTTGGAGCCACGTTAAATATACTGCCTGCGGAGGCTATGGCGGAAGTGTACTACTCTCCTGAGTATACGGCCATGGAAAGTTTTCCGGGGGCGGATTCCATACGTATTATCGACGGGATTATGTACATTAAGACGGAAAATGTAACACGATGAGAGGAGGGCCCCATGGCACTGTTATCGATCGTTTTGCCGGCCTACAATGAGGAACAGAATATAGCCAATACAGTCTCCGTGCTGTCGGGGCTTCTGGAGGAAAACGGAATCGAATATGAGCTTATTTTTATCAGCGACGGTTCCCGGGACGGCACCTTTGCGGAGATCCGAAAGGCTGCGGCGGAAAACGACAGGATACGGGGAGCGGAGTTCAGCCGCAATTTCGGCAAGGAGGCAGGTATTTTTGCGGGATTGGAGCTTTCCGGCGGAGACGCGGTGGTGGTTATGGACTGTGATCTGCAGCATCCGCCCTCGGCTATCCCCCAGATGTGGAAGCTGTGGCAGGAGGGAGCCGAGGTGGTGGAGGGCATCAAGACCAGCAGGGGAAAGGAAAGCCTTGGGCACAGGCTTTCCGCCGGTCTCTTCTATCAAATCATGAGCCGGCTGATCCGGATGGATATGAATGCATCCTCGGATTTTAAGCTTCTGGACCGCAAGGTGGTGGACGTGCTGCTGGAGCTGCCCGAGCGGAACACTTTTTTTCGGGCGTTGAGCTTTTGGACAGGCTTTCGCACGGAAAGTGTAAAGTATGAGGTTCAGGAACGCCAATATGGAGAGAGTAAATGGTCCTTTTGGAGTCTGATGCGGTATGCCGTATCCAATGCCACCTCCTTCAGCACCCTGCCCCTGCAGCTGGTGACGGTGATGGGGCTTGTGTCTATTTTATTCAGTGTGGCGCTGGCCATTCAGACGCTGGTAAGGTATCTTGCCGGCACCTCGGTGGAGGGCTTTACCACGGTGATTCTGCTGATTCTTATCATAGGCGGTTTTCTCATGCTGAGCCTGGGGATTATCGGACATTATATCGCGCGGATTTATGAGGAGGTAAAGGGGAGACCCAAGTATATTATCAGCAGGGTCACGGACAATGTCCGCGGTCAGGCCGTAGGCGCATGGAGAGCGCAAAGGCGGGAGCATAATCCGGCAGAATAGCCGCAGAGCTTTTTGCGCCGGTTTGACGGCAGAGGAGGAGCTTTGGCAGGCTGTAAGGCAGAAACTTTGATGGGTATATCCAGGAGGTATCAGAATGAAAACAGAAATCAGGATAAAATTTAACGTACCGCCCTATGCGGAAAAAGCGGGAGACTATATTCAGGAATGTGTGGCCGGGCAGAAAATCTGCGGGGATGGTGTATATACCAAAAAGTGTAACGAATGGATCGAGGCCAGAACGGGAATAAAAAAATGTCTGCTCACCACTTCCTGCACCCATGCCACAGAGCTGGCGGCGCTTCTGGCGGACATAAAACCCGGAGATGAGGTTATCATGCCCTCTTATACCTTTGTATCCACCGCCAATGCCTTTGTGCTGCGGGGAGCCGTTCCTGTATTTGTAGATATCCGTCCGGATACCATGAATATTGACGAGAAGCTGATCGAGGCGGCTGTGACAGAAAAAACCAGGGCCATTGCTCCGGTGCATTATGCCGGCGTGGCCTGTGAGATGGATACAATTATGGATATTGCCGCCAGGCACGGTCTTAAGGTTATAGAGGATGCCGCCCAGGGAATTATGTCCTCCTATAAGGGAAAGGCGCTGGGTACGATCGGCGATTTCGGCTGCTTCAGCTTCCATGAGACGAAAAATTACAGCATGGGAGAAGGGGGAGCGCTGCTGATCAGGGACGAGAAGTATGTGGAGGAGGCGGAGATTCTTCGGGAAAAGGGAACGAATCGGAGTAAGTTTTACCGGGGGCAAATCGATAAATATACCTGGGTTAATTTTGGCTCCTCCTATCTGCCCAGTGACATGAATGCGGCCTATCTATATGCCCAGCTGGAGATTGCCGATGAGATCAATCAGGCCAGACTGGCTCTCTGGGACCGGTATTATGAGCGCCTTGAGCCCCTGGGGGAGCAGGGACGTCTGGAGCTTCCCAGAGTGCCGGAGAGCTGTATCCACAATGCCCACATGTTTTATGTGAAGGCCGGAGATATTGAGGAGAGGACCAGGCTGATTGATTGGCTGAAGGAGAACGGCATTCTTTCTGTGTTCCATTATATTCCTTTGCATACGGCTCCCGCAGGAAAGGCCTTTGGGCGCTTCCACGGCGAGGACAGATATACCACCAGAGAAAGCGAGAGGCTGCTGAGGCTTCCTATGTATTATGGGTTGACTGTGGAGCAGGTGGATGAGATCTGTGATGCCGTAAAGAAGTTTTACCGGTCATGAGGAGGGCGGCGAAGGAGATAGAGTCCATACTGAAGGGCATATTGATGATCGGCTTCAGCGTTCAGGCGGTTCTGGGGCTTTGGTGGATGTGCGCCAATTTTAATGGGATCCAGTATTTCGGGGAGCCAAAGGGAATGCTGTATCCGATTCTCTATCGGATGACGGGAGAAATTCCGCAGATTATGTATGTGCTCCAGCTTGCTTTTGGATATTTGGGAGGCTGGCGCTGTCTGGTTCGGATTCTGCCCGGGAAGCTTGCCTGGTGGGGGAGTCTGGTTTTACTGACCTTTCCCCTGGCCATGCAGTGTCATCTGGCGGTACTGCCTTACTCTTTTGTTTCGTCTTTGTTTCTTCTGGAATTGACCTTTGCCCGGGAAGCGCTGGAGGAAGCGCCGGCAGGGAGCCTGGCCAAGGCGGGAGGCTGTTGGCTGTTTCTTACGCTCTTGCTGCCGGAATACCTGTATCTGGGAGGAGTTCCGGTTATATTTGCACTTTTGCTTCTGATTCCCCGATACTGGAAAAATCGCCGCCGCCTTCCCGGAATCCTGTTGATTCCTGCCGCCTTCCTGGGAATGATTCTGGGGATGGGAAGTCTTTCCGGTCAGGAAAACTGTCTGAATCGTCAAAGTATCTCCCAGGCCTTTTTCAGCAGGGCAGTGTGGCCTACTATCTGGAACGATCATTATGCCTGGCCGGAGGAAATACGGGAAAAGGTGGAGGACAGGATCTGGAATGTTTCCTTTAGCGAAGACCATGTGGAGAGGATTCTGCACCCGCTTTTGGAGGAAAGCTTTGACCGGGAACAGATCATAGAGTTTTATAATCAGGCGGCCCTGTATTCCTGGAGGGTACACGGCACGCTGATTGTGCGTCAGATTATCTGGGACGGGCTGGGGTATGGGGTGACGCCTCTGATTCTTCCCCGGCAGCTGGAGGGGCGCGGCTACGATACCCATTCCGGCAGAAACTATGAAAATATGAGAAACAGACATCCCCTGCTTACCCGCTGGTATGTGGAATATGGTTGCTGGTGGTTTGGGATGATGCTGATATTGCTTCTGCCGCTGGCCGCAGTCAAAAGGCTTGGGCAGGAGCCGGCGAAAGGCTTCCCTGCCAATATCTGCGCCGCAGAGCCCTGTGAGGATGAAGCCTGTCGTCCCGGGGGCCGGCTTTGGCTGGAGACTGCCGTTCTTTATCTGGCGGCGGCAGGGTTCCTGGTGGCAGGCTATACGCTGCGGGGAGCCGGACGGATGGACTATAAATATTCCATTGCTGTAAATGAACTGTGGCTTATTCTGGCGCTGCTGTTTTTGCGAAAGGGGAAGTGCGGTGATAGAGAACAGATCTGAGAATGATAGAAAGGGCAGAGGCTGGATCTGTCTGGGGCTTCTGGGGATATTGGTGATTATGGCGCCGTATTTTCTTCTGGGCCAGGACAGTGTCGTGACCTATCATGATCAGCTGGACGGGGAATTGATTGCATATATTCTTCAGGCCAGGCATTTGTTCCGGGGTAATATTCTGCCGGAGTTTATGAACGGCGCTTCCAAGACCGCATTGACCTTGCCAGCCCCCTTTTTCGTTCTCTTTTTCCTGGGAGGAAATGCTTATTGGGCGCTGACGGCCATGGCCCTGCTGGAAAAGATGTGCGGATTCCTGGGGATGTATCTGCTGGTCAGGGAATTTGTGGAAGAAAAATGGATTGCTGCAGGAACAGGATTTCTTTACGGCTGTCTGCCTTTTCTGCCGGTCTATGGAATGTCACAGTTTGGAATTCCCATGCTGCTGTGGTGTATGCTGCAGCTGCGAAAAGGCAGCCATATGCTGGCGGCCTGGTGCTATGCCGCTTTTTATGCGCTTTCATCGTCATTGGTGCTGGCAGGGTTTGGAATTCTGGGAATGGGTCTGCTGTGGATCCTGTGGGACTGGGCAGTCAGAAAACAGGCGGCGGGAGCCAAAAGGCTTCTGACGGCATGGCTTTTGATGCTGGGAATCTATATTGCGGAAAATTGCCGGCTCCTTGGCCAGCTTTTGGGGCTGGGAGAAGAGTTTATATCGCATAAATCAGTCTATGAGCATAGCGCCGTTCCTTTTGGACAGGTATTTCTGCAGAGCTTTTTGAAGGGTGAACAGCATAGCCGGGACAGCCACACTTTATTTCTGGGAATCATATTTTTAAGCCTGGCGGTGGGGCTTGCGCTGCGGCACAGGCTTTCCAGGGATGGCAGGGGACAATCACACACAGTCTCCTTTGTGAAAAAGCTTCAGGTAATGGGGATCTGCCTTGGCTGCAACGTGTTTTTCTGTGTGACGACAGCGATTTGGAATTCCGGGGCGGGAGTGTTTCTGCGCAGCCGCCTGTCTGTCCTGGGAGCTGTCCAGATAGACCGCCTGCTTTGGATGGCGCCCTGTATGTGGTATCTGGCGGCGGCCTGCGGGATGGGGCTGGCCTGGAATGTGTGGCTGCAGGCAGGGCGCCGGGAAGAGAATGGGAGAACCGGTCTGGCAAGGCTGGCAGCGGGACTTTGGGTATTGGTATTTGCCGCCGCAGCGGGCGTCACGGGGATCTGGCTGCTGCTGGCCGGAGATTTTAAGTCAAATCTGCAGAAGCTTCGAAATCCAGAATATCCAATGCTCAGCTATCAAGATTATTATGCACTTGGCGTTATGGAGCAGGTGAAGGAATTTCTGGGAGAGGCCTCCGGGCAGGAGCCTGAAGCCTATCGAGTGGTCAGCCTGGGCATTGCGCCTGCCGTTGCTCTGTACCATGGTTTTTACTGTCTGGATGGGTATTCCAATAATTATTCGTTAGCGTACAAGGAGCAATTTCGCAGGGTGATTGCACCGGAGCTGGAAAAGAGCGACTATCTGCGGGAATATTATGACGGGTGGGGAAACCGCTGTTACCTTTTCAGCGCCGAGATTCCGGGGTATGTAACAGTGGAGAAGAATGGTTTCTTTTTCCAGGATTATTGCCTGGATACGAAAGCCCTGTATGAAATGGGAGGAAGATATTTGCTTTCTGCCGCGTATATCTTGAATGCGGAGGAGTTGGGACTGAGTCTTATGAATGAGACACCATTTGAGACACCGGACAGTTATTATCGAATTTTTGTATATTCTGTGGAAGCATTATAGATTGGATTTATATGGGATTGTCTGAAGAAGGAGGAGTGAGATACCTTGGCGGTTCAGCTGGTAATTCAACTGGTGATCCTTGTGGGAGGGCTGATTTTCCTGCCTGTTGTGGTGGGAGGTCTGTTTGCCAATGCATTTTCCGGAGAAAAAAGGTTTCGGGAACCCTTCCAGGGAGAAGTGGTTTTTGGGATTTTGTTTCAATGGGTGAGCGGTCAGCTGTGCCTGTGGGCAGGCTTTCACGTTTTGTGTACGGCTCTGATTCTGAAAGGAAAAAGCTTTGATGCAGTGATAAAGGCTTATGGGGTGCTGGTGGTCTCCCTGGTTCTGTTGGCCGCCGCCGGGGAGATCCGGCGGTGGGTGGTATATACCCGGCCCCAGGAGCATGCCAGGGACCACGATAAGAAAAAAGATGGGGTGCCGATGGTTCTCTGGTGCCTTGCAGGAGCACTTTTAGTGCTTCAGCTGGTTCTGGCCTGTGTCCTGGCGTATGAGGAGGGAGACGATGCCTATTATGTGGCCATCTCCACCGCTGCGGAAAGCTCCGATACCATGTATCAAACTCTGGCTTACACAGGCCGTCATACCAGCTTTGATGCCCGGCATGGGCTTGCGCCTTTTCCCATCTGGGTGGCCCTGGCCGCGAGAATCACCGGCATACGCACGGTGACCATGGCCCAGGTTGCGCTGCCGGTGGTGTTGATCGGTATGAGCTATGCCATATATTATTTGATCGGAAAAAAGCTGTTTCCGCAGGGAGCCAGACAGGTTCCCATGTTTTTGATTTTCATAGAGTTTCTTGTATTGTTCGGGGGATATTCCACTTATTCCGCTGAGAATTTTCTGCTGGTCCGGACGGCCCAGGGAAAGGCGGTGCTTGCAGCCATTGTGATTCCCTTTCTGGTGCTTTTACTGCTGCGATTGCTGGAAGCACTTCAGGAAAATCAAAAAATCGGCAGAGCATATTGGGCGCTTCTGGCATTGACGGCGGGGGCAGGGTGTCTGTGCAGTACCCTGGGAAATCTGCTGACCTGCCTGCTGCTGGCCGTCTGCGGTTTGTGCATACTGGTCTGCTACCGCAAATGGAAGGAGCTTATACTGATGGCCGGCTGCTGCATGCTCCCCCTGGGTATGATTTTTATGTATATGTGGATGAAATAGGAGGCGGAAATGGCAAACAGCTCTTTTTTGATCTTTGGGAAATTTATGGGAACCGGCTTGGTGGTGACCTGGTTTTTGGCAGGTTTGGTATACCTTTTTCTCAGTGAGAAAAATAAAACGCGGCGTATTCTGTTTATTTATATGCCGGTGCTGATACTGCTTTTATTTTTTAACCCGTTGTTCAATCAATTTTTTGTGTGGGCCACAGAGGAGGAGATTTACTTCCGGCTTTGCTGGCTGCTGCCTGTGATTCTGGTGATTGCCTATTCTTTGGTGCGTCTGCTGGAGGGGCTGAAGGGAAAAAGGCAGTTCGGCGTTGGAGTTTTGGCTGCGGCGCTCATTGTCATTTCCGGGAAGCTGGTATACGGCAGTCCTCTTTACAGCAGGGCGGAGAATATATATCATGTGCCGGACAGCGTGGTGCATATATGCGATGCCATTGAAATGCCGGGGCGGGAGGTTATGGCGGTTTTTCCGGAAGAAATGCTTTTGTATGTGCGTCAGTATTCTCCGCTGGTATGCATGCCCTACGGAAGAGAGGTAATCATGGGCGTATACAATCAGCTGAATGAGGAAATGGAAAAAGATGTGGCGGAGATGGAGGCTCTGGCTCCGCTGACAAAGGAGGAGCTGTGCCATTATATCATTCTGCCTGCAGAGAGAGAAATCCTGGGGGATCCCGGCGAGTATGACTGGGAACTGTTTTATGAAACGGACGGATATGTGATTTACCGGGATACATCCTTCCCGCTGACATATTGACTGTGACAGCGCATCGTATGATCTGATTGCAATCGGCTGAATGGCGGAAAGCGGACGGATATGCTCGGAAACCAAGGCAGGAAAGATTGGGGAATGTGGAACAGGATTGGATTTATGCCGGGGATGGAAGATGAATTACGCCGTCCAAGGATGCTGCTGGTAAAGGCAAAGGTGAGAAAATAGCCTATAGAAGCTGGCCAGGTTTACTTCCCTCCCATATAATCTATTTCATGTATTTTTACATGATACATCATATAATCAAATTCTTTTACTAAGCGGCTCGGATAATCTGCAAATGGCCATATATTCAGGGGCTCTTCGGATAAGGCCAGTAGATATATATGTTCCACATCTCCCAGGTCTTCCCAATCCACAAAGTCTTTCACCGCAAAGGGATTCATATCTGCTACTGTGCCTGCCATATAATAAGGATGGTTTCCTTCATACAGAAGAAACAGTGAAGCGTGAATAGAATCCACCATATATGCGTCTTTTTCTCCCACCGTTTCTTTTGCAAAAACCAAGAACTCCTGCATGCCCTTGTCCGTCTGTCGGCTGTATTCCTCTCCATAATTTTTCACGCCGCCCGCCAACAGCAACGCCATTACGCAAATCGGCAGTACCTTGAAACGTACAGACGAAAAAGCAACCCCCATAAATACACATATCAGCCCCAGCAAAGGAAAAGAATACCGGCCTGTATAGACGGTGGTGACATTCAGGGAAAATACGATTCCAAAAATTGTCGGAAGCACCGCCAGGAGAAGCAATATCCCTGGCAGCACTTTATGCTTTGCCTTCAAAAATAATATTATCACCACATAGAGCACTACAGCCAGCAGCAAGGCAGCCTGCCAGGCGCGCAACGTTCTCCAGCCCGTATGCCACTCAGACGAAAACCACTCTACCCAATAGCCTACATAACTTTTTTCCGTAATATCCGCATACATTGAGGTTTCTTTTACCGTTCCAAACTGCCTGAGTATTACCCTGAGCCATGGCAGATAAGCAATTGAAGACACTATGCCACTGCCAAGATAGCACATGATATTTTTCCGTCTGTGTTCCCTGTCACACAGCACAAAAACAAACAGAATCAAAAACAGGAAAAACATGGAAATCATAGTAAATATATGAACATACATGGCGGCTACACAGGACAACGTAAAAAGGCACCATAAACGCACTTCGGATTTGCACACCGCAAAATAGGAAAGAGCAACTGACAACCCTACAAAAAATAAGCCCATAGTGTACATCCTGCAATTTACTGCCTGCACCGCCACGGAGGGTAGTGCCAGCACCAGTAAAAGGGAATATAGGGCCGCACGTTTATCCCAAATCGCAGACACAGCATATTTTATTACCACCTCAAAAAGCACAAGAAAAAGCACTGAAAACATTTTGACTGCCTGTATACGCTGGCCGCATAGCAAATAAAATCCCTTTACCAATATATAATAGAATGGGGAATGGACATCATAAGATGTAATTTCCACAATCTCTCTTACAGGATGTTGAATCATGGCCACTGTATAGGCCTCGTCATACCAAAGATTTTCAGTGCTGCCCAACACTGCCATTGCCATGGCAGTGACTAAAATCACGCCCCAGCATAAAATTTCATAAATATCTCTTTTCTTCACTTCTGGTGTCTCCTCTTCATAAGGCAAATTCCACAGCCGTGCCTTATGGTCCGCAATCCAGCGTTTCAACCTGCAATAAATAGTGCTTATGTCTTTTGCTCAGGAGTTCTTATCAAAGTATTTCAGTGCGTTTACAAAACGTTCTGCTATAATTTTTCGGCCTTCCTTGTTCAGGTGCAGATTATCAATGAGATAATCGCTGGCATTATCCTCCGTGATGGTTCCATATAAATGGTCGATAAAGGTAACGCTTCTGCTGGAACAGGACCCATATTGCTTGATAGAATAGGTGGACAGTACATCCTGCTGGCCGAATTCGCCCGTAAAGCGCATCACGTCACTGCTGATATATTCTCCGTCATCGTTCACAGCATAGGCATAGGCAGGGCCCATAACGATAATACGTATATGCGGATAATATTGCTGCAGTATGGCAATTCCCGCTTCCATATTGCCCGTGAACCGGGTGATGTCCATGTCGTTATCATCATTATACATTTGATGACCCAAAAGGTAATCGGTGGCATCATACATGAGGGTGATCACGTCAACCGTGGAAAAGTCAATAGACTGAATCAGCTGAATGACTTCATTTGCTTCAGGGGGAACGCGTTCTCCCAGACTTTCTGCCGCCGCAGTGAAATTGCTTTCCACATCTATGCCTGCGGCCAGGAGGGTGAGCCAGTAGAAGGTGTAGGCGTCCATGGGTCTTTCGGCTGCGTTGAAGTAGGGCCATTCTGAGGCCATATAGCTGCCGCTGATGGAACAGTTGTATATAGTGGCGTCGGTCATGTCGGCGATCATGTTGGCCAGATTGTCTTTGGAATCTCTGTCATCCGCAAAGGGAGCATTGCCGAATGCTACAATTGTGAGGCCGTCTTCATAATTTATGGCTATGGGACGCCCATCGGTACCCGTAAGCGGCAGTATCAAATCCAGGGTATCGTCGTATTCGCCAGGCCCGTCTTTAAAGATTTCATCTAAATTAATATATTCCCCCCAGTTCATCACGCGAAAGATGATGAGGCCGAAGAACAGCAGAACGGCGGCCAGCAGTACCAAATGCATATTAATTCGAAAGCGCTTTTTGGGAGCTTTTTCATCAGCATCGCTGTGGGAATCGTCGTTTTTATCTTCGCCAGGTTCAAGATATTCCAGCTCATCGTCGTCGCTGTCTGGGGAGAGATCATCTGAAAAAGATTCTTCGGAAGCTTCTTCTTCGGAAAATGCATTTTCATTTTCATCAAAGGTCTCATCAGAAGACAGATCTTCTATAAAGTCTTCTTCGCAGGATTCTTCCTCGGAGGGGGTATCGTCAGATAAAAACTCGTCTTCGTTTTCCAGATCTAAAATGTCCAGTTCCGGAATTTTGTCAACTTTTTTCATTGTGACCTGTCCATTTTTTTTCTTCATAAAAAACTCCATTTCTGTATGCGAGATTACGATATATCATAAACCAAAGTATAACTATTTTACTATTATGTGGAAGGAAAGTCCACATTATTAAGGAGAATTAAAAAGATTTAAGAAATTATGAAGAAATGATGATTCGGCTTGAAGTGCCCTCCGGGCAATGTTATAATGTTACAAAATTGTTAAATACAAGTTAAGGTTTTGCCGGATAATGGAAAACCGACGTTTAAAATAGAAAGGGTACAAGCATGAAGAAATTGTTCAACCGCACCAGAAAGCCGGATCAGGGAAGAGAAGATTTTGATAAGAGCATTTATGACTGGGATGCGGATGAAGAGTCCGTTGAGGAAGAATATTACATAGAGGAACAGTACGTGGAAGAGGAAGAAATAGAAGGGGAGTATACCGGAGAGGAAGAAATAGAGGAGCAGTATGCTGAAGAGGAAGAAATAGAGGAGCAGTATATTGAAGAGGAAGAAATAGAGGAACAGTATGCTGAAGAGGGAGAAATAGAGGAGCAGTATGCCGGAGAAGACAGTGGGGAAGCATACTATATTGAGGATGATGGCGAGGACGGGCAGTGGGAGTATGATGCAGAAGCAGAGGATCAGGAATATTCTTTGGAAGAGCAGTCTCTGGAAGATGTGAAGCAAAGAGGCAGAGAGCAGAAAGCGCCCGCTCCCCGGCCTAAGACAGGATCCAAGGGCGCTCTGCAACGGCGCCTGCGGAGCATGACGGTAATGGATCGTGTGATTATGGGAACAGGGGCGGCCATTTTGATTATTGCGCTTGTTATTTCCGGATTATATGTCAGCAGGGGATCCACCGCAGGTCCGAAATCAGAGTTTGCCGATGTGGGAATGGAACTGGATGGAATTACGGTAATCGGCGAGAAGGGTCTTCTGGCGGTGGCCGATGCCCAGATTGCCAGGATTGCGGCAGCACAGGTGGTGGAGGAAGAAGAGGATAAGACTTATGATGAGGCTGAGTACCAGCGGCAGGTGACCGTGGTTATGAGGATGACTTCTATCCAGAGGGACCTGAAAATTAAATTTGTGGATCAGAAGACAAATAAGCTGGTGGCAAATGTGCCGTTTGCCGTTCATGTGACGGATCCTGACGGAAAGACAAGCATTTGGTCAGACGACGACATGGATGGAATTATTTATAAAAAGGATATTGCGCCCGGTACATATAAGGTATCCATGGAGAAGCCCATAGACGAAAAATATGCGGATTATATCATATCTACAGATGAAGTGTCCGCAGAGGTGAATAAGGATATATCATATCGGAAGGTGGATGTGTCCGATGAGGTGAAAAAGGAATCTGAGATCAATGCCGCAGCGGAGGACACCAAGATTCAGGACACTATCGTGGAATCTACACTGCAGGATACTGTTGCCTGGGTGGAGAGCAGGGTCATCGGGGCGGCTTACAACGAAGTGCCGAAGAGCGCCATACCGGATCCCATGACTCTGGCATTACATAAAAGCTTTCAGCGCATGGCCGCCGTTGCGGGCATATCCGAATCTGCCAAAACGCTCCGGACGGGAGAGAGCTTTACGCTGACGGCCAGGATCCAGGCGGAGTCGGCGGAAGAGAATGTGACAATAGAAAAGATTATCTGGACCAGCAGTAACCCGGCTGTTGCCGCGGTGGACGCGGAGACGGGAATTGTGACGGCAGTGTCGGAAGGGACGGCCAGTATATCCTACAAGGCATCTGTGGTCACCGGTTCTTCCGTCAGCAGCAGTGATGCGGCAGAAAGCCGAACCGAGGTTACAGGCACCTGTATGGTGACGGTTTCCGGGAAAGCCGTCGTGTTGGACCAGACCGCGCTGGGCATACCCGTGGGAGGTACGGCGGCAGTACAGGCGTCGGTTTCCGGCTTTGGCGCCGATGAGAAGCTGACCTATACGGTTTCTTTTGACAAAGCTGATGTGGCCAAGGCAGAGGCAGACGCCAATGGCAGAATCACTGTTACCGGATTGACAGCGGGGAGCACAAACATGACGGTGACTGTGGCGGGGGGAACCTCCTCTGCATCGGCTTCCATACCGGTGACGGTGGGGGAGGGCAGGCAGATTTCGCTGGATAAAACAACGGCCACGGTATACATGACCGTACCGGTGACCATCAATGCGGTGGTTACGGGTGCCGGATCCGGGGAGATATCTGTCACTGCGCAGTCCAGTGATACTACCGTTGCCCTGGTGTCTGTGAATAAGTCGGCAGTAACTATTACAGGCCAGAAGGCCGGAAGCGCCACAATTACCGTGAAGCATACGGAGAACGGCGCGGAGGTTCAGGCAGTCTGCACCGTAACGGTCAGAGAGCATCCCCAGAATGATGTCACTTCCCGGCTGAAGGACAGCAACGGCAATGAGCTTTATGTCTTGGAAAACAATGAATACAGGGGAGCGGTTTACGCGGATTATTACAAGGCGGAGCATTTTTTCATAAAGGGAGAGGTCAGGTATTCCGGATGGCAGAATCTGGGAGGAAAGGTTTATTACTTTACCGCAGAGGGAAACGCGGTCACAGGCGAGCAGGTGATACAGGGAGCCAGGTATAATTTTGCCAGTGACGGTTCTCTGGTGACAGGCAACGGTTCCTTTGGCATTGATGTATCCAAGTGGAACGGAACCATTGACTGGACGGCTGTGAAAAATTCCGGTGTCAGCTATGTAATTATCCGCAGCGGATACAGAGGCTCTTCTCAGGGAACACTGGTGGAGGATCCTAAATTTTCCGCCAACATCAAAGGAGCCACGGCTGCAGGGCTGAAGGTGGGGATTTACTTCTTTACACAGGCAGTGGACGAAAGAGAAGCGGTGGAGGAAGCATCCATGGTGTTGGAGCAGGTGAGAAATTACGCTATTTCCTATCCCATTTTTCTGGATGTGGAGGCCAGCGGAGGCCGGGCGGACTCTATCAGCCGGGAGACCAGAACCGCAGTATGCAGGGCGTTCTGCCAGACCATCCAGAGCGCAGGCTACACGGCGGGCATTTATGCCAACAAGACCTGGCTGGAGACAAAGATTAATGCAAGCGAACTGAGCGCATATAAGATCTGGCTGGCTCAGTATGCGGCGGCGCCCACTTATACGGGACGCTACGACCTGTGGCAGTACCGCGCCACCGGAAGCGTCAGCGGCATCAGCGGCAACGTGGACTTAAACTTGAGCTATTTAGGCTACTAACAGTTCAGCCAGGCCATGAGACCGGCGAAAATCGTGCTTGCACGGCTTTGCGAATGGCGTGTCTGAACTGTTGGGATAGTCCAGCCCGTGAGAAAGTATTTGGAAAAAAAGTGAATATATGGTAGAATGTCTTTATTCAGAAAAGGAAACGTAAAAACTGCCGAAAAATTAAATGACAAGGAGAATGGGATGAGGACTTATCTGGTGACAGGGGGAGCCGGGTTTATCGGTTCCAACTATATTCATTATATGTTTCGGAAATATGGGGATGACATCCGCATTATCAATGTGGACCTGCTGACCTATGCAGGCAATCTGGAGAATCTGAAGGATGTGGAAGACCGGGGCAACTATACCTTTGTCAGGGCGGATATCTGTGATAAGGAAGCGATTGCCCGCGTTTTTGCCGAAAACGATATTGACAGGGTAGTGCATTTTGCAGCCGAAAGCCATGTTGACCGGAGCATTCGTACTCCGGAGGTATTTGTTCAGACCAATGTGCTGGGAACGGCTGTGATGCTGAACTGCGCCAAGAAGGCCTGGGAGCTTCCGGACGGAAGCTTTAAGGAGGATAAAAAGTTTCTGCATGTTTCCACGGACGAGGTGTACGGTTCTCTTCCTGATGATGATAATGCTTTTTTCTATGAGACATCTCCCTATGAGCCCCACAGTCCTTATTCTGCCAGCAAGGCAGGCGCGGACATGCTGGTGAAGTCGTACATGGATACTTATCATTTTCCGGCTAATATAACAAACTGCTCCAATAATTACGGTCCTTATCAATTTCCCGAAAAGCTGATTCCTCTGATTATCAATAATGCTCTGCAGGGCAAGAAGCTGCCGGTATACGGCGACGGCAAAAATGTGCGGGACTGGCTGTATGTGGAAGATCACGCCAAGGCCATCGACCTGGTACAGGAAAAGGGAAGGCTGTTTGAGACCTACAATATCGGCGGGCATAACGAAAAGCAGAACATTGAGATCATACGCATCATTCTTGAAACTTTGCAGGAGATGCTGCCGGAGGGAGATCCCAGAAAGGCATGGGTCAATGAGGAGTTGATCACTTACGTGGAGGACCGCAAGGGCCATGACAGACGGTATGCCATCGCTCCTGATAAGATCAGGGAGGAAATCGGCTGGGAGCCGGAAACCATGTTCCGGGAGGGGATCCGCAGAACGATCCAATGGTTTTTCGAGCATGAGGAATGGATGAAAAATGTGACCAGCGGCGACTACCAGAAATATTACGCCGAGATGTATGAAGGGAATGAAGATTCCTGAGCTGAATAGATTTTGTGCCGCCGGCGGCTTGTCCGGAAGCAGGAAAAGCAGGAGAATACCGGACAGAATAGGTTTTTCTGCGTATAAAAATGGGGACGATGGATGTCGTTCCCATTCGGTGTGCAATGGGAAGGAGGCATTTTCTTATGAAAGGTATTATTCTGGCAGGTGGTTCCGGGACGAGGCTTTATCCTCTGACCAAAGCGATTTCGAAGCAGATCATGCCTGTATATGATAAACCCATGATTTACTACCCTCTGTCCACGCTTATGCTGGCTGGGATTCGGGAGATTCTGGTGATCTCCACTCCCAGAGACCTTCCTGTTTTTCAGGAGCTTTTGGGAAGCGGGGAACAGCTTGGAATGGAGTTTTCCTACGCGGTTCAGGAATACCCCAGGGGACTGGCAGACGCCTTTATTGTGGGGGCGGATTTTATCGGTAATGACAGGGTGGCGCTGGTTCTGGGGGACAACATTTTTTACGGACAAAGCTTTTCCAGAGTTTTGCGGGAGGCGGCTTCCCGGGAGAAGGGAGCGACCATTTTCGGCTATTATGTGAGGGATCCCAGGGAATACGGTGTGGTGGAGTTTGACGAGAATGGGAAGGCTCTTTCCATTGAAGAAAAGCCGGAGAATCCCAAAAGTAATTACGCGGTTCCGGGACTTTATTTTTATGATAATGATGTAGTTGAAATTGCAAGAAATGTGAAGCCATCCGCCAGGGGCGAGATCGAGATCACCGCAGTGAACAACACATACCTGGAGCGGGGAACTCTTCAGGTGGAAACCCTGGGGAGAGGCTTTGCGTGGCTGGATACAGGGAATCATGATTCCCTGCTGGATGCGGCTGATTTCGTGGCGGCTTTCCAGAAGAGGCAGGGATTGTATATTTCCTGTATTGAAGAGATTGCATACAAGAGGGGCTTTATTGACAGGGAACAGCTGCTGAGACTGGCGGAGCCTCTTATGAAGACAAATTACGGTAAGTATATGGTTGAGGTGGCAAATGGACTCTAAACTGCGAAGGATGGCGATTCTTTCCTCCATGGCGGTCATATTGCTGGTATCCGCGCTGGTGTTGTATCTGAACAAAGAGGAGGGGAAGCCGGGAGACGGAACCTCTCCGGGCAGCGGCGTTTCTCAGGAGGAGACACAGGGCAGCGGTGGGGCGGAGCCTTTGAATCCGGGAGACGATGCCGCCGGCGGGCAGGTGGGAGATGACTTGTCTGCTTTTTTAAAGGACAGCACATTTTTTGATGAAGAGGTTGATCCCTACCTGGAGGAGCTGCTGAATGATATGAATCGCCTGTCTATGGTGGTAACCTCTGTAGAAAAGGACCTGCGGATCCAGATCGTGGACAGGGACGGGGAGCCTGTGACCGGCGAAAGCTTTTATGTGGAGCTGGAGGAGATAGGGGAGTACAAGGACCTGGATAAAGACGGCGTCATATACATCGGAGATCTGGCGGCGGGAGAATATTTCGTGAAGCTTTTGCCTATAGGCGATTATCGGGTGCCCGGAAATGCCACCCGGGTCCAGGTAAAAGACAAGGTGGAGTATCTGGCTATTGAGGATATCTCTCTTCTGATCAAAACGGAAGAGGAGATTGACGCGGAGGCCGAGGATACCGCCGTGACAGAGGCACTGGAGGACGCCGACAAGACAGAGGTCAAGAAGCTTCAGAGCGCTGCGGGGGCAAAGCCCGGTATCGATGTTTCCAAGTGGAACGGCGACATCGATTGGGATAAGGTGCGAAGCGCCGGAGTGGAATTTGCCATTATCCGTGCGGGATACAGAGGATCCGTGACAGGAAGTCTGGTGGAAGACCCCAGATTTTTGGATAATATAAGAGGGGCAGCCGCCAGCGGTATGCCGGTGGGCGTCTATTTCTTTACACAGGCGGTGAACGAGGTAGAGGCCGTGGAGGAGGCTTCCGCAGTCATTGAGATGATACGGGAGCACAACATCCAGTATCCTGTGTTTATCGATACGGAAGGGGCAGGAGGAAACGGCCGTGCCGATGGTCTGGATGCTGAGACCAGAACTTTGGTCTGCGAGGCCTTTTGCCGCACCATTGAGAATGCGGGATATCAGGCGGGAGTTTACGGGAGCCGCAATTGGTACAACCATAATCTTTATGCGAACAGGCTGGAAAACTATTGTATCTGGCTGGCGGAGTACCGCGAGGTACCGATATATCAGGGGTATTACCAGATGTGGCAGTACACCTCAAAGGGACAGGTGGACGGCATCGAGGGAAATGTGGATATGAATATCAGCTATTTGGGAATTGATTAGTGCGGAGGGAGACAAATGGGCAAGATCACGGTTGAAACATGCGGTATAGAAGGATTGAAGATTATATCACCGGCGGTGTTTGGTGATGCCAGGGGATATTTTATGGAGACCTACAACTACAATGACTTTAAGGAGGCCGGCATTCAGGAGGTGTTTGTGCAGGACAATCAGTCCGCATCAAAACGGGGTGTGCTTCGCGGGCTTCATTTTCAGATTCAGCATCCCCAGGCCAAGCTGGTGAGAGTGATCCGGGGCGAAGTGTTTGATGTGGCTGTGGATCTGCGCAAAGATTCTCCCACATACGGACAATGGCATGGCGAGATATTGTCGGAGGAAAATAAGAAACAATTCTTTGTCCCAAAGAACTTTGCCCATGGATTTCTTGTACTTTCCGAATATGCGGAATTTTGTTATAAGTGCACGGATTTCTATCATCCCGGGGACGAGGGAGGTATTATATACAATGATCCGGCTATCGGTATTCAGTGGCCGATTCCGGAGGGAATGGAGCTTATTTTTTCAGAGAAGGATACGAAGTGGGGAAGCCTGGCAGAGTGGGCGAAGGAGAGTTGTGCGGATATATGAGGATAAGCAAGAAAAACGGGATTATTCTGTTTTCGGCACTGGGACTGTTGATGGCAATCGTAATTATCGTTCATCAGAATCCGGGGCCCAGCGCAGATCCACAGGAAGAGCTGATCAAAAAGATCATATCCTGCAGTATGATTCTGGCGGCCTGTGTGGTCTTTGCAAAATGGTATGACAAGTTTACAACACTGCCGGTAGAGCTTTTTCAGAACAGGCACCTGATCTGGAAGTTGGCCAAGAATGATTTTAAAAAGAGATATGCCGGCTCTTACATGGGGGCGGTCTGGGCCATGATACAGCCGGTGGTGACCGTGGCCATGTATTATGTGGTATTTGACAAGATCATGGGGAACGGACTGGACCGGGGTACGGGAGATGTTCCCTTTGTGCTTTTTCTTACCGCGGGACTGGTGCCCTGGTTTTATTTCAGTGAGGCTCTGAATAACGGAACCAATGCCATGCTGGAGTATCACTATCTGGTGAAAAAGGTAGTCTTTAAAATCAGTATTCTGCCTATTATCAAGATCATTGCGGCTACCTTTATTCATGCGTTTTTCGTGTGTGTGCTTTTGGTGGTGGCGGCTGTCTACGGCTATTATCCCACCGTCTATACGCTGCAGATATTTTATTACAGCGCCTGTCTTTTTATCTTTGTGCTGGCGCTGTGCTATACTACCTGTGCCATTGTGGTCTTTTTCCGGGACCTGGCGCAGATCATCAATATCGCCCTGCAGATCGGCATGTGGGCCACGCCGATTCTTTGGGATATCAGCCGGCTGGAGGGCGGCTGGGTTACTGTTCTGAAGCTGAATCCCCTTGTGTATATTGTGAACGGATATCGAAGCGCTGTCTGCGAGCGGCAGTGGTTTTATCAGGACTTTTTTTCTACTATGTATTTCTGGATCGTAACGGTTGTGCTGTTTGGTATCGGGGCGGCGGTGTTTAAACGGCTGAAGGTTCATTTTGCGGATGTGCTGTGATTTAAATGCGGCAGATTTCGAGCGGCAGGAGCGTAATTACAAGGAGGAGTGGAGCTCAGAATGGTGAAAAAGCTTTTGGAAGAAGGGAAAAGGGCAGCTACTTGGAGGCCGGATAAACGGCTGGTGGCTTTGGCGGCTGTGTGTGGTCTGGTGCTTTTGAGCCTCCCATTGCTTCGTATTTCAATATACACTGCTCCCTGGAATGATGATTATAGATATGCCATTTTTGCAAGAAATTTTCTGGAGCAGGAACGAAGCTTCGGAAGTGCGCTTCAAGGGGCAATTTATTGTGTGAAAAGCAGCTGGTATGCGTGGCAGGGAACGTTTTCTTCAATTTTTTTTATGGCCATGGCGCCTATAATCTGGGGAGATGAATACTATTTTCTCGGTCCTCTGTTTCTGATGTTGTTTTTGCCGATTTCTGTCATGATCTTGATTAAGTCGCTGACAGGTATACTGAAGGCTGACAGGGCATCATCTGTTTCCCTGCAGGCCGGAATTGCTGCAACGGCAGTGGTTTTAATCTACTCGGCGCACGGGGGATTTTTCTGGTATAATGGCGGAATTCATTATGTGGGAATGCATTCCTTTTTGTTACTGCTTGCGGCAGCCTGGATAAAGCTGATTCGCGGAAGCAGGAAATGGTCTTCCTTCCTTTTGATGCTGTGGACGCTGGCGGGAGCGTTGCTGGCCGGAGGAAGCAATTATGTGACAGCGCTTCAGGGACTGCTGACGGGGCTTTCTATTGCGGCACTATGTGTAATCCTGCAAAAAAAACGGGGATGGCTGCTTGCACCGTCTCTGCTGGTGTATGCCTTTGGCTTTTATATGAATGTAAGCGCCCCGGGAAATCAGGTCAGAAGTAATATTTTTCGGGATTCCGGTTTGGGAATGCCGGCGTTAGAGGCTGTGGGAAACTCTTTTTTGGAGGCTTTTCGGCATCTGGGTGAGTTTACAGGTCTGGCCACATTGGCAATGATGATTTTGCTTTTTCCGGTTATAAGGCATATCGTAAAAAGTGCAGGACATTTTCGGTTTCGATATCCGGGACTGCTTCTGGTCTGGTCCTTCTGCCTGTATGCCACAGGGTTTACCCCCAGTCTGTATGCCATGGGACATGCGGGACTGGGCAGAACATTAAATGTGGTGAAGCTTACATACCAGATATTGCTTTTCGTGAATGAGATATATTGGACAGGATGGCTGTGCCAAAAACAATTTCCCAAGGTAAAGTTTTGGGAGAAGCTTTGGACTGATACAGGTGCGGCGGCATCCTTTTATCTGGGGATGGCGATTGTGATGGTGGGACTGTTTTTTATTGAGCCCAACCAGGCTGCTACATATTCCACATTCTGCGCATACTATTATGTACACAGTGGAGAAGCGGCAAACTTTCATCAGGAATATCTGGCCAGAGTAGAAGCAATAAAGACCGGGGGTGATGTGGTAGTGGTGGAGCCCTATTATTTCAGGCCGGCGCCTTTAAGTCCCAGTGATTTAGGGGAAGATCCGGCATATGAGTCTAATGAATCCATCGCCAAGTGGTATGGAAAACAGGCGGTTATCTGCAAAAAGCGGGAAGAGTAAAGGCATTTATGGAAGAGAAAAAAGTGCAGGGGCGGGAGGTGGATACTCCAGCCATAGAGGTAAAGGATGTCGTAAAAATTTATAAGCTGTATGACAAGCCCAAGGATCGGCTGAAGGAAGCCTTTGGCTTCGGGAAAAAAAAGGTTCATAAGCTGCACTATGCCCTGAACGGTGTCAGTCTGAATATCCATAAGGGTGAGACGGTTGGGATTATCGGTACCAACGGGTCGGGAAAGTCGACGATTCTGAAGATTATCACCGGGGTTTTGCATCCCACCTCCGGAGAGGTGAAGGTGGAGGGGCGGATTTCGGCCCTGCTGGAGCTTGGAGCCGGCTTTAACCAGGAGTATAACGGGATAGAGAATGTGTATCTGAACGGTACCATGATGGGCTTTTCTGAGAAGGAAATCGACGAAAAGCTTCCGGAGATTCTGGAGTTTGCGGACATCGGGGATTATGTCTACCAGCCGGTGAAAACTTATTCCAGCGGTATGTTTGTGCGGCTGGCCTTTGCGGTAGCCATAAATATTGAGCCGGAGATTCTGATTGTGGACGAAGCGCTTTCCGTGGGAGATGTGTTTTTCCAGGCCAAGTGTTATCATAAATTTGAAGAATTCAAGAAGCTGGGCAAAACCATTGTTTTTGTGAGTCATGATCTGAGCAGCATCAGCAAGTACTGCGACAGAGTATTTTTGCTGAATCAGGGAAACCTGTTGGGGGAGGGATCTCCCAAGGAAATGATCGACGCTTATAAAAGAGTGCTGGTGGGCCAGTATGAGATTCATGATAAGGAGGAGGGCCTGCTGGAGGACGAGGAGCTGAATCGGGCGGCGGGGAATGCCGTAAAAAAGAAGCCCCAGGGCGAAGGCTTCGGAGAGAACTCCGGGCAGGAGGGAGTCGTTCCCTCCGGTCAGGGTATTAATCCGGATGCCCTGGAATATGGTACAAAGCAGGCCCGGATCCTGGAATATTACCTGACCGATGACAGAGGAACCAGGACTACGGCTGTGATCAAGGGAAGTCTGTTCACCGTGCATATGAAGGTGGAGTTTTCAGAGCATGTGCCCGCTCCTATTTTTGCCATATCCTTTAAGGATGTCAAAGGCACGGAGATCACAGGCACCAATTCCATGATTGAAAAGGCTTATCTGGAAAGCGCCGAGGCAGGTCAGGTCAAACACATTACCTTTACCCAGAAAATGAGCCTTCAGGGAGGGGAATATCTGCTTTCTCTGGGGGTTACAGGCTACAACAAGGATACCTTTGAGGTATATCACAGGCTGTATGATGCATTGAATATCACGGTGGTCTCCGACAAAAATACGGTGGGATATTATGATATGGATTCCGCGGTGAAGGTAGAGGATGCCTTATGAGACTTTTGGGTTTGTCTGAGAAAGTCGAAGGGCGCGGAAGATGATGCTGAAACGCGCAGATGCGGGGGCAAAGCCGCCGGAGGAGTCTGCCGGGCTGACGGTGGGAGTTTGACATGACAGAAGAGATTGGAAAGATAAAGCTAGATTACAGCAAATACCCGGGAGAGGATTTTTATTGCGACGGAAGCGTGGAGGACGAGCTGCTGGACATTGTAAAAACCGTGCCGCCTTCCGGATACGCAAGGGTCATTGAAGAAAAAAACAGCTGGCCGGTGCTCTACCACCTGTCGCCGCTTCGGGAAAATATCGTGGACTGGATTCCCATGGAAAAAGGAATGAAAGTTCTTGAGGTGGGAAGCGGCTGCGGAGCCATCACCGGGGCTCTGTCCCGGAAGGCGGGCAGCGTTACCTGTGTGGAGCTGTCAAAAAAGCGCAGTCTGATTAACGCGTATCGTCACCGGGAATGTGAAAATGTGATGATTCATGTGGGCAATTTTACAGATATTGAGCCGGGGCTGCCCACGGACTTTGATTATATTTGTCTGATCGGCGTATTTGAATATGGACAGGCTTACATTGGCGGAGACACGCCCTATGAAGACTTTCTGCGAATCCTGCAGGCACATCTGGCTGAAGGGGGCAGGATCGTTATCGCCATTGAAAATAAATACGGGATGAAATACTTTGCAGGCTGCAGGGAGGATCATCTGGGTACCTATTTTTCGGGGATCGAGGATTACCGGAAGGAGGACGGGGTCCGAACCTTCGGCCGCAGGGGTCTGGAGCGCATTTTCCGGGACTGCGGGGCTGGGGAAGCACAGTTTTATTACCCCTATCCGGATTATAAATTTATGACGGCGCTGTACAGCGACAGCCGTCTGCCCGGGAAGGGTGAGCTGTCTAATAATCTGCGGAATTTCGACAGGGACAGGATGCTTCTGTTCGATGAAAAAAGAGCCTTTGACAGTGTGGTGGAGGAAGGGCTTTTTTCCGTGTTTTCCAATTCCTATGTGGCGGTGCTGGGAGGGGGCTTTGATCTGGAGTACGTAAAATATTCCAATGACAGGGCTCCGGAGCATATGATCCGCACGGAGATTCTTCGGGAAGCCTTCGGGGAGGTCTGTGTCAGAAAATACCCTCTGGGAGAGGAAGCCCGGGAGCATGTGCGGGAGATGGCCACAGCCTTTGAAAAGCTGCGGAAAAGGTATGAGGGCGGAAGACTTATGATCAACCGCTGTACCTTGAGAGAGGACGGGGAGGAGCTGTGGGCGCAGTTTGAGTATGTGTCGGGGATACCTCTTTCCCAATTGATGGATCAGTGTCTGGACAGAGGCGATCTGGAGGGTTTTTATGGCTATTTCCGGGAATATGTGGACAGAATCGGCTACAATGCGAAACAGCCGGTGGCAGATTTTGACCTGATTTTTGCCAATATTTTGGTGGATGGAGACGCGTGGACGCTCATCGATTATGAGTGGACCTTCGGGAAGGCCATCGATACAAAGGAGCTGGCTTACCGGGCGGTATACTGCTACCTGCTGGAGGACGAAAAGCGGAAGAAGCTGGAGCCGGAGCGTATTTTAAAGGAGCTTGGCATTACGGAGGCGGAGGCGGAGAGCTTTCAGGAGAAGGAGAGAGAATTTCAGCACTTTGTCACAGGAGACCGTCTGGCTATGGCACAGCTGCGGGAGCGGATGGGGCGGCAGGCCATTGCGCCCCAAAAGTGGCTTCACAGATATGAGGACGGGGAGCAGACCCAGCGGGTCCAGATCTATGAGGACAGAGGCCAGGGCTTTCGGGAGGAGGATTCTTATTTTGTAAAGGAGGCCTACCAGGGGCCTGAGCTGATCGAGCTTGAGCTGACAGTGGGCGGGGATGTGAGACAGCTGCGGATTGACCCGGCCTTTGCATCCTGTGTGGTAAAGCTGCAGGAGATGACCTTTAACGGGGAGGCCGTTCCTCTGGACAGGCGTAAGATGCTTCAGGCCAACGGCTCCGTGACAAAACCGGGAAGGGGCAGCGGGGAGACTTACCGCCCTGTCATGGTGTTTTCTACCGAGGATCCTTATTTCAGTATTGCGCTGGACAGACTGGCACGACGGGAGGAAAACCGGCTGTATGCGCGGATGGAAATCTACCGTCTGCCCCTGGAGGTGGCCCGAAAGATAAGGGCATAGGACGAGGAAAAACTTTGGTGGAAAGGCACGCGAAAGAAGTGGAAGAGGATGAGCGTCAAGGATCTGATCAAGGGGATACTTACGGAAAAAGAGAACCGGCGGTATCAAAGCTGTCTGAAGGAGCGGAAAATCACATACGGAGAGTGGCTGAAGGAGCAGGAGAGGCTGTGGATCGAGGAGCCGCAAAAGGGGCCTTCGGGAAGCGGGCTTCATGAAGACGATACCCGGGAAGAATTTGTTCTCCTGTGTGCCGGGGCAGGCAGTCTGGCCGCGGCTGTGCCGGACAGGATCAGGCATTTTTTCAGGCAGCATCCGGAGGCTTTACTGCTGTATGGCGACGAGGACAGGGAAGACCGGGAGGGAAATTACTGTGATCCCTGGTTTAAGCCGGACTGGTCCCCTGATCTGCTGGACAGCTGCTTTTATTTCGGCAGCCTGGCCGCGTTGCGGCGGGAGCTGTTTGAACGGACAAAGCAGGCGGCGGACGAAACGGTCAGCCTCGCTTTGGAGGAAGAGAAAAGGGAAGGAATTCTCATTTACCGCCCGGGGGATTTGGATGCCTATGAGCAGTGGATGCATCTGTGCGTTGAATTGGCGGGAGGCCGGGAGAGGGGAAGCAGATCCGTGGGGCATATGTCCCAGATCCTGTTTCACTGTCAGGATCCAAGGCAGCAGGAGCGGTTTTGGAAGCCTTCTCCTTTTTTGAAACAGAAGGCGCTGAAGCAGCAGGAGGCTTTTCGGTGCCCGCGGATTTCCGTGGTGATTCCTTCCCGGGATCAGCCGGAAATTCTGGAGAAATGTCTTCGAGGTCTGGTATCCTGCGCAGGAGAGAAGGGCGCGGACCGTATTCCGCTTGAGATCATTATAGTAGATAATGGCAGTGGGAATCAAAACAGAGAATGGGTGGAGAGGCTGACGCAGGACTTTGAAAAATCAGAAAAAATAAAAGTGATTTACCGATATGAGCCTATGGATTTCAACTTTTCCAGGATGTGCAACCTGGGGGCTGAAGCGTCTTCGGGAGAGCTTTTATTGTTTCTGAATGATGATGTGGAGCTGTGCCTGCCGGGCTGTGTGGAGCAATTGGCGCTGACAGCGGTTTCCGCCCATGGGGGTGCGGTGGGAATGAAGCTGTATTACCCGGATTCCAGACGCATACAGCACGCAGGGATCACCAATCTTCCCATGGGGCCTGTCCACAAGCTGCAGTTTCTGGAGGATGATCAGGAATACCGGAACGGTATCAATAGAGGATACAGGAATGTGCTTGCGGTGACAGCGGCATGTCTTATGGTGAAAAGGGACCGGTTCGCGGAGGCGGGGGGCTTCTGCGAGGAGCTGCAGGTGGCCTTTAATGACGTGGATCTGTGTTTTAGCCTGTATGAGCTGGGATACATTAACGTGTGCCGCAACGATTTGTACGCATACCATCATGAATCGCTCAGCCGGGGCGGCGATGAGTCGGCGGAAAAGCTGGAAAGACTTCTGCAGGAACGCCGCCGGCTGTATGAACGGCATCCGGGACTGGAAGGAACGGATCCCTTTTACTCGCCCCATTTGAACCGGCAAGGGCTGGATACCCGCATCCGTCCGGGATATGTGACCGAAGGCAACCGTATCCAGCAGGTATCGGGGCCTCTGAGAGAAAAAAGCCTTAATGGCTTTCGGCAGGACAACTGCCTTATGGTTCGGGCGGAGGACTGCCGGGACAGAATATTTGTGGGCTTCGCGGTGGTTCTGGGGGACAACAACGCATGCTATGAGACAGAGCTTCTTCTGCGGCAGGAGGAGCGCATGGAAGGTCCGTCATTGCGGCAGGAGGAGCGCATGGAAGATTCGTCTTTGAAACAGGAGCCTCCCCGGCGCGAAGGGGTGCCGGCAGCTGCGGCATCGGCGGCCCTCCCGGTTTATGGTATCCCGGTTCAGGGGCAGTATCGCCCGGATCTGGAGGAGAATATGCCGGACCAGGTTCGGGTGGCCCTCTGCGGAATTTGGGTGGAATTAAAGGAAGGTGTCGTGCCCAAGGGCAGATATCGGATCGGTGCGGCGGCCCGTAACCGTGTGACGGGTCTTGGGCTGGTGAATTGGACAAACCGATTTGTGAGGCTGTAGCCTCCGGGAGCGGCATAGCCTGGCCCGGTGCAGGAAAACAAAGTAGAAAAAGCGGACTGTAGGAGAACAGTATATGGAAACGATGGATTACAGAGAGGCATATGAGCAGGAGCACCTGAAATGTGCGGACCTGGCGGGCCGGATCGCTGATCTGGAGGCAAAATGCGAGGAGCTGGAGTGGAAGCTGGGCCGCATTAAAAACAATCCCCTCTGGAAGCTGAGCAAGCCTGCCAGGGACGGAATCCACTGGGCCATCCGCCAGAAGGACAGACTGTCCAACTGCGGAGGCCCCAGGGGCGTGCTCCGGAAGCTGGATTATAAGAAGAGAGAGCGGGAAGCAATGAGGCAGTTCGGCACGGAGAGCTTTCCGGGCCCGGAACAGGCGGCGGCAGAGCGGGAGACTGTGTTTCCCAGAATGGTGAAGATCAGTATCCTCGTGCCCCTTTGGAACAATACCAGAGAATTTCAGATCCAGATGCTGGACTCCGTTATGAACCAGACCTATCAAAACTGGGAGCTGTGCCTGGCGGACGGCTCCGATCAGGAGCACAGCTATATAGGTGATATATGCCGGGAGTACGCGGAGAGGGCAGAGGGCAGGATCATTTACCGAAAGCTGGAGAAGAACGGCGGCATCGCAGGCAATACCAACGAGTGTCTGAAGCTGGCCACAGGAGAATATGTGGGTCTGTTCGATCAGGATGATATTCTGCATCCCAGTGTGTTGTACGAATATGTCAAAGCCATCAACGAAAAGGGTGCGGATTACCTGTACTGCGATGAGACCACCTTTAAGGGCGACGATATCAATCATATGCTGACCATGCACTTTAAGCCGGATTATGCGCCGGACAATCTGCGGGCCAACAATTATATCTGCCATTTCAGCGTTTTCAAAAGGTCTCTTCTGGACGGCGACCAGCTGTTCCGCCCCGAGTTTGACGGCAGTCAGGATCATGACATGATCCTGCGTCTCACGGACAATGCGAAAAAAATCGTACATGTGCCCAGGCTGATGTATTATTGGAGAAGCCATGCGGGAAGCGTGGCCTCGGGGATCCAGGCCAAGCCCTACGCCATAGACGCCGCCAGAGGCGCCGTGGCACAGCATCTGCGCAAGCACGGCTTTGACCATTTTAAGATTGAGAGCACCAGGGCCTTTGAGACCATTTTCCGCATCCGCTATCAGCTCCTGGGTACGCCCAGAATTTCGATTATTATAGCGAACAAGGACCATGCAGAGGATCTTGGCCGATGTGTGGACTCCATAACGGAGAAATCCACCTATGATAATTATGAGATCATCATTGTGGAAAACAACAGCTCCACAGCTGAAGTCCGTGAGCTTTATTCCAGACTTTTGGGATACCCATACGAGCCGCCTGCCGGCGGGGAAGCCCGGGAGTCCCGAAGCAAAGACGGCAGGATTGCCATTGTGACCTATCAGGGCCAGTTTAATTACTCCGCCGTAAACAATCTGGGGGCAGATTGCGCCTTGGGAGAATACCTCCTTCTTCTGAACAACGATACGGAAGTGATCACAGTCAACTGGATGGAGGAGCTGCTGATGTATGCTCAGCGTCGTGATGTAGGGGCCGTGGGAGCCAAGCTTTATTACGGCGACAGAACCATTCAGCACGCGGGGGTGGTGATCGGGCTGGGAGCGCACAGAACCGCCGGACACAGCCACTATAAGCAGCATCGCCAGAATCTGGGTTATATGGGGCGGCTTTGCTATGCCCAGAATGTGTCTGCGGTTACAGGAGCATGCCTGATGGTAAAGAAAAGCCTGTATCATGAAGTGGGAGGCCTGGATACGGGGTTTGCCATATCCCTGAATGATGTAGATTTCTGCCTGAAGCTGAGAGAAAAGGGACTGCTGAATGTATTTACGCCCTTTGCGGAGCTGTTCCACTATGAATCCGCTTCCCGGGGACTGGACGACAGCGGCGAAAAGGCGGAGAGATATAACCGGGAGTCTGCCCGGTTCCGGGAGAAATGGAAGAAACAGCTTGAAGAAGGGGATCCTTATTATAATCCTAATTTTTCTCTGGACAGAAGCGACTTTTCGTTGAAAATACAGAAAGGATAAGGCGCGGACATGCTGTTTAATTCCGTTATATTCATCGCTGTTTTTCTGCCTCTGGCGCTGGGAGGATGGTATCTTCTCCAGAGATTGGACAATCCCTCCCCTGCCAAGGCTTTCCTGATCGGGATGTCTTTGTGGTTTTACGGGTATTATAATCCATATTACCTCTGGATTCTGCTGGCCAGCATGGCATTTAATTATGGAATCAGCGTACTGCTTGAGCGGACGGGCGGCGTAAGGCTTCGGCGTTTCCTGCTGGCTCTGGGAATCCTGGGGAATCTGGGGCTGCTTTTCTACTTTAAATATTTCAACTTTTTTATAGACAATTGTAATTTTTTGTTTCACGCGGATATTTCTCTGGAGCAGATTGCCCTGCCGTTAGGGATCAGCTTTTTTACCTTTCAGCAGCTTTCTTATGTGGTGGAACGGTTCCGGGGCAATGTGGAACATGCGGGGATTTTGGACTACGGCTGCTTTATCAGCTTTTTCCCCCAGCTGGTAGCCGGGCCTATTGTCCTTTATCAGGAGTTTGTGCCTCAGCTTCAGGCCAGAAAAATGAGAAAACCGTCGGCAGACGGGCTTTATGACGGAATCTCTCTGTTTATTCTGGGCTTTGCCAAGAAGGTTCTGCTGGCGGATACGCTGGCTCTTGTGGTGAATGCGGAGTTTGACAATATTGCATACCTGGATGCTCTGTCCGCCTGGGCAGTGTTGATTTTTTATGTGTTTGAGCTATATTTTGATTTCAGCGGCTATACGGACATGGCCAGAGGGCTGGGAAAAATGTTTGGCTTTGAGCTGCCTGAAAATTTCAATTCTCCCCTGCAGGCAGATTCTGTAAAGGACTTTTGGCGCAGATGGCATATGACCCTGTCTCGTTTTCTGTCCTCCTATGTATACATTCCTCTGGGAGGAAACCGAAAGGGACGGGCCAGACAATGTGTCAACCTGTTTCTGGTATTTCTGGTAAGCGGGATCTGGCATGGAGCCAATTGGACTTTTGTTTTGTGGGGGTGTATGCATGGGCTGGCGATGGTGTGGGAGACTGTGTTTCCCAGGCTTCGGTTCCGGTGGAAGGCGGCCAATCAGTTGGTGACGGCGGCATTTTTGACACTTGCCTGGGGAATGTTCCGGGCGGATACGGTATCCCAGGCGGTGCTTCTGTGGAAACGCGCGTTTGCAGGAGGATGGAACGGCATATTCCTGGGGGTCTGCAACCAGCTGCGATTCCCGGAAAATTATGTGTTTCGGAAGTTTTTAGAGATGTTTTCACCCGGGTATTTGAATCTCTTTTACGTTGCCAATTACCTGATCCTTCTGGCGATCTGCGTGATTTTGATCCGCGGCAGGAAGGCCCAGCAGTGGGCCGCTTCCCGGGGCAGAACCAAGACCGGGATACTCTGCCTGGCCACGCTGTTTACCTGGGCCTTCCTATCCCTGTCCCAGGTCAGCACATTTTTATATTTTAACTTTTGACGCCAGTTCAGCCAGTCCATACGAATGACAATTGTGCCGGCACGAATTTTTCGTCATTCACATGGACTGGGGGAACGCCAAGATATGAGGTATTTTATGTACAGCAAGAAAAAAAGCCTTTTCTGGCTTTTGGGCCTGATCGCCGGCTGGCTTTTTCTGGCGGCGTTTCTGGTATGGTTTTTTGATCCCTTTTACCAATATCACGCTCCTTTTTTTGGGATGGAGGCTGTGTTTCAGGACAGGGACAACCAGATGCCCGGCAGCGTGAGGAATTTATCCTATGACAGCGTGCTGATGGGATCATCTCTGGCAGAAAACTTTGACAGCAGCTTTTTGGACAGGCAGTATGGGTGCCATACATTGAAGATAATCAGGGCCTCCGGTTCGGCGGCGGATCTTCTGTATTATCTGGACATGGCCCGGGAAAGCCATGAACTGAAGAATGTTTTTTGGTGTCTGGATCTGTCGGCCATGGATGCATCCCCGGAGCATACTCTTTTCGATGAGACAGTACCCCGGTATCTGCACACGGAGACGATATTGGATGACGGAACGTATCTGTGGAATAAGGATATACTATTTCAAACCATACCCCTGAATCTTGCCTACGGGCAAATGGGGCGAAACACGGGCGGACATGCTTATGACTGGTCCCAGGGCAAGGAATTCAGCGCCCGAATGGCCATGCTGGCTTATGAAAAGCCTCGTGAGCGGGTTTTGACGGAAAGAGATTTCACGGGACAAAAGGAGAATGTGCTGGCGAATCTGGAGCAGATCACAATACGGATCAAAGATCATCCGGAAACCATGTACCGCTTCTTTTTTCCTCTGTATTCCATGAACTGGTGGGACTGCGCCTATGTGAACGGAGAACTGGAGGAGAAATTTTATATTTTGGAGCAGACCCTTCCCATGCTTTTATCCTGTGATAATGTGGAGGTATATTATTTCCAGGATGAGGAAGAAATTATCTGCAATTTGGATAATTATATGGATATGATCCATTATTCACCCACTGTCAGCCAGTATATTTTGGATAAGATGGCATCGGGGGAGGGCAGATTGACCCGGGAAAACTGGCAGGAGGCCGTGGAGAGAATGCGGGATCTGGCCGGACGGATCACGGATGAACTGATCTACCGCTATTACTCCCGGTAAAGGTGTGCTTAGGAGGTGGGCCTGCGCAGAGGACATTCCGACATGCTGATTTTGTTTTTCAGCATGGGACGCCCACAGTCCATCAGATAATCCTGGAGAATAGGAAGAGATTGGGAGGAGGTGGGACCGATGATAATACCGCCCACCAGATCCGCCAGGCGCTTGTTCAGCCTGGCGCACAGCCGGTTTAAATCCAGAGGATAGTATTTTTTGATCCGTTCCGCCGTCACATGGTACCGGGGCTCGATGGTAAATTCGTCGGATATGAAGGGGGAGACCACAAGCCGGACCTCTCTTTCGCCGGCAAAGGAGGGATGCTTGAAGGCGGCGGACTGAACCCAGGCATCGTTCATCAGCTCCTGAAGATGAGGCAGCTCCTCCGAGAAAGCGGGAGAGCCCTTTACCAGCCGGTACAGCTCGTCTGCGATCCGGTGTCCCCGCATGTCCTTTTGGTAAAATACCTTCTGGAGAGATACAAAGCCGCCCATCATTCGCTGCATCAGATCCTCGTGAAAAGCAATGCACACACCCTGACCCAGATGTCCGTACCTTTCCCACTGGGAAGCGTCGTCCCGGTATCTGGAAAAGCAGGCTGCGTAGGCGGAATAATGGAATTCCTCTTCCATTTCCTTTCTAAAAAATGCTTCCAGCTTCCTGCTCTTTTCTAGCGCATCATTCTTGCGAAGCTTTTCACACACCGCCCGGCAGATGCCGTTCATGAACAGCCTCATTTCGGAAGCGTCGTTCATGTTCAATATATTGTTCAGTCGAAGCTCCCCGCAGCGGATGATTCCATCAAAGGCGGCAAAATCTGTATAGTGATAAAGCATTTATGAAACCTCCATATTATCGTTACAGGTTGTTTAAGACTTTTTAATATCCCCCGCTTTCCAGCGGTTGAAGGCCATAGGGTAAACGGCCACGATCACAAAAAGGATAATGGCATATCGGATGACCCGGATTCCGTAGGACAGCGCTGTGGCGGAGGAAAGCAGCTCCGGGGAAAAGGGAAGCTTTAACAGGGTGTTCAGTACGAAATAGATAACGCCGCCCACAGCCAGCCGCAGGATACAGTTAAGAGGGCTTTTCGTATTTTGAAACCGCACATATTTTTCTTCAAATAAATTGCCTGCAAAAAAACCTATGGACATGCCCAGCGCAGTAAAATAATCTGTAGTCCGGCAGTACAGGCACCCCGGCAGGGAGATCAGGATCATTACCAGATAAAATACCCACTTTTTTGAAAATTTTTTGCCCAGCCAGGGAATAAAGAAAATGGTAAACAGGCCCAGCAGCCAGCCGCAGAGTACGTCGGTGGGATAATGAACTCCCAGGCAGAACCGGGAACAGCCCACCAGAAGAGTGATCACCACAGCGGCTGCGGCTACAGAGCGCTTTTTTGAAAATCGGGCAATGGAGCCATATACTGTGGCGGCATTACTGGAGTGTCCGCTGGGGAAGGAGAACCCCTGTATATTGATGTCATAAATGTCGGCGCCCGCGTGCACCGGCTTCAGGCATTGTACCTGTGGATGGTCAAAATAGGGACGCCGCCGCATGAAGACATTTTTGAGCATGGGATTCCAGAGTCCTGCCATACAGAAGTTGGTTCCCAGGTAGATTCCCATATTTTTATCATAGCACCAATAGACAAAGCCTAAAACCACCACCATGACCAGCTCTTCTCCGAACAGGGTGGCAAAGGAAGCGAAGCCTGCGGTGAGCGTATTCATATGAACCTGGAGCCAGTGCATCAGCGCCGGCTCCCATGCAAAATAAAATGTGTTTCCCATTCTGTTGATCCTTTCTCCGGGGGATGGGACCTAGAGCCGGATGACTACGGCTTTTGGCCGTTTTCGGAATCAGTGCTTTTTGCATTTTCATAAAAACAGTAGCTTCGCTTCTCGTTTCCCTTGATCTGGTAAAGAGCCTTGTCCGCATTCCGGTACAGGTCCTCCGGGAAGCCGTTCTCAGAAAAGGCGATTCCCACGCTTAAGGAAACCCTGGGCAGTCCGTCTGTAGGATGCAGGAGCGCATGGTTGATGCTGTTAACCTTTTCTTCTATGACAAATTTCATTTCGGCGGTGATATCCATCACCACCACGGCAAATTCATCCCCTCCGATCCTGGCAGGCAGGTCAGAGTCCCGAAAGCTGTATTCCAAAAGCGTTGCGACCTTTTTCAGAACCTGGTCACCGGTCTCATGGCCATAACGGTCATTGACTTGCTTAAACTGATTCACATCAATGATCATCAGGGCCAGAGGAGTACCTTTTCCTTTCAGGAGCTGCCGGCATTGGTCGAAGGAGCCTCTGTTGGCAATGCCGGTAAGGGGGTCATGCTCGGCCCGGTTGCGCAGCATGAGGATATTGGCGGCAGTGGCTTCATAGATTTGGTTATAGGTCAGCGCCATATAACGAAATTCGTATGCACCGGCTGATTCCAGCTGTTTTCCGTCTCTGATATTGCGGATGAAGACCTGCATGGGGAGTACGATCAGACGCAGAATGGACACAAAAAGCAAGATTGTGCCGGCAAGCAATATGCCGATGAGCACCTGCTGCCGGACCAGTGCGCTCTTCAGAGCAGAGATACTGTCCTGCTGTTTTTGCTGAATCTGTTCCATCACATTGTTCAAAAAAGCGGTTATATTATTTTCTGCCTGGTTTTTTGTGGCTTGATAATCTGCGCCGAAAACCAGCTCCCGGGCCCGCTCCAACAGTCGGGAGGAATCTGCCCCCTGATCCTCAGGAAGAAGCTCCAGGCTCGAAAGCTCAGGAAAGCTGCTGATGTCATAGCCCTGGGAATCCGCGGCCAGCCGCATGGCATAGGCTTCCCAGGCCGTCAGCTCCACAGCCTGGTCCATGGCAGTCTGCAGCAGGGTGGAAATGTCGTCGCCTGCCGGGTATTCCTGAAGCCGTTCCAAGGCGTTGATCCTGTGCTCGCCTGCCGAAACTCTGGCAAAGTAGTCGGATATATGCTGGGGATCCAGAGTCATGGTGTACAGGCGCGCCTGGCCGGTGAGGTAATCAAAGCTTTTTTCTGCCAGGGAAACATATTTTTGACAGTGTATATATGCGTCGGTGGCGGAGAGCATGGTGTCATATTGGCGGGATGCCTGAAGGGTGATACAAATGAGAAGCAGGTACAGCAGCACGGATACGCAGATCATCACATAGTTTAAGGTACGAATTCGGATTCCTGACTGTGGTTTTTTATGATTGCGTTTTAATGCCTGAGCGGTATTTTCTATCATAATAATGCTCCTTCAAACCAAGGCCTCTGGCGGTTTGCGGTTTTTAACTAAAATTTTTATGGACGGAATATATGTACTTCTTTTATTATATAGGAAAAGGGTAAAAATTTGTAGCTTTTTTTCTGGAGGGATTGGAGGAAATTGAAATGAAGAGCGGCGACATTGAATATCGGTATCGGATGCACTGGGCAGACTGGCTGCAGTGGGCGGTGCACATTGTGGGAAAGACACAGGGAAAAGGGAGGATCCTCGTGCTGACAGCGATTTTGGGAATGCTGGGAGTTTTTCTGGCAAAGCAGGGCCTGGAGCAGGGAGCGCTTTTTTGGGCAGACTCCGTCTGGTCTTTGCTGGTTTTTCCCATATTTCTTTGCTTCCCCTGGGCGCTGACCACGGCTGTTATATGGCGGCAGAGCTGCCGCCGTCAACCGTCGGAGAGTCTTGTGCTGCGGCTGAAGGAGGACCGGATGATTCTGGAGGGGGCCGGTATCAGGGAGGTTTTACTGGATGACTTTTGCGGCTGCGAGCGTGCCGGAGGGCTTTTATTAGTGAAACATCGGGGAATCGGCGAGGAGGTGTACTACAGCCTTTTGCCCAGGCGGGTTTTTCAGGAGCCGGGAGAGGAAGAGAAATTTCTGGAGGAGCTGGAGAGGAGAGCCAGGGAGAGCCGTCAGAAGGAAACGAAAGATGAAAACGTTCCGTGGGATGAAGGGATTGAGACCGGACCGACAGAAAAGAAGTACGGCTCCGCGGATTTGTGCCCTTCGGGGTGCTATCGGTATTCATTGGACGAAGAGGGGCTGGCGCATATGCTGGCGGTCTATCAGGCCGCTGGGAGAGAGCGGCAGCGGAAAGGAATCCGGGCGGGGGTTTTTCTGGCAGCCGGTGTATGCCTCACGGCTTCGGCGGCTCTTTTCTGGCTTTTAAGCTGGCAGGGACTGCTGCTTCTCCTGCTTTTTGGACCGATGGCCCGGCTTTTTACAGGCAGGCGCGTATATAGTGAGCAAGATTTCCTGGAAGCGGTCAAGGCCGGAAATTATAGTCACATGCTGGGGGAATGGCAGGTGGATCTGTCGGGGGATCTGATCTGTGCACGTGTGAATGACCGCCAGTGCCTGATTGGCTGGAAGGGCCTGGAGGAGGTGCTGTTGGTGGAGGATACCTATGTGCTTAGCTATGGAGGAAACAGAACCAGTCAGATCAGCGTGCCTGTGAGCGCCCTGGCCGGTTCCTCCGGAGAACAGGAGTTTTTGGAACGCTGCGGGGAACAGGGGCTGAAGCCGCCCGGGGAAGCAGTACGGATCCCCAATGCAAAAAAAGCCGGCAGCAGAGGCAGAAAATTTTACAGGATCGCCCTGACAACGGCGCTGATTTTTCTGGCGTTCCGAAGCCTGTGGCCCCGCATTTCGGTGAACTTGAAGCCCGTTTCCCTGGAAGAGCAGCGCAGTATTCTGGAGGAGCTGGGGTTTGGGATTCCGGAGGAGCTGATGGAGGAGATCAGGCAGTGGATGGAGGAGGAAGGGGCTTACAGGGAATATGTGGAGAGAACGCCTTTTTATGAGTTGCTTCTGGGCCTTGCGCAACCAAAGTGGGATCAGGAAACCTGGGAAGTGACTGCTTTTCCCGAGCAGGCCTATTGGTTTGACTGGGAGGCCTGGGATGTAGAGGGAAGCTATGAGGAAATCCTGAAGGGCGTAGAGAGCCTTTCGGCAGGTGAGCTGCGCTTTGAACAAATCGTCACAGACTGGAGCGGCGCCAGCTGGGAAAATGGGACGGGACGCATTAAACTGACCTTTACCTGCAATGGAAAACCCTGCAGCATGAGCCTGCAGGTATCCCACGACTGGCTGGACAATTCCGTGATTAAAAAGCTCAATGGAATCCTGGCACAGCTTCCGGGCCGGGAAGGGGACCGGTGGATTTATGCCTGTGACGACGGGGGACAGGGAGCTATCCTTTTTTACCGGGACAGAGCGTGGGCCCGGAAGTTTGAAAAGCGCACGGGCATTGAGCTCTACTTTCGGTAGAATACATAATAGTGCTCTGTTTCCATCATAGAGTAGGAATATCCCGTGAGACCTTCGTCTGAAAAAACACCCTGCCAGCCGGAGCCTTTGTTGCACACCAGAATTTCTTCGCCGGTGTATTTTTCCGGTGCCCGGAAGTGCAGGTTTTGGTAGTCCTGGAGATAGCCGGCTTCATTGCAGTGGCTGACAAATTCATCGGGAGGCACGGGATTTGACAGAAAATAGAATTCGCCCACCTCATCCAGCACATAGATTTCCCGGGCTCTTTGTTCCGGGGACAGAAGGGAGAGTGCCTGATCCACGCCTCCGTAGATCTGAAATACTGCGGCGTTCTTTGGGAAAAAATACTCGACAGAAAAGCCGGCAAAGGATACGCCGTAGCATATTGTCAGAACCGCTGCCCAGGCCATACCTGCGAAGCGCCTGCGAAACAGCCCGCCCACCGCAAAAATACCGTTAACGCAAAAAAATGCCAGGGCGATGAAGATTCCGTTGATATGATAATTATAATATCCGCACAGGAGAAACATAAAGCCTTCCGCCAGGGTGAGAAACAGAACGAGAAGATCCGTGCTTAGGCGTTTTTCCCTAAGATCCTTCACGGATCGGACAATGCTGTGGACAACGCCTGCCGCGATCAGCGGAGGGCTGAGAAGGTACATGGTCCAATAGCGGTCCGAGGAGCCGTATTTGCCGTCGGAGGTGAAGGGATAGGTGAGATTTTTCAGCTTTACCAGAATACCTGACAGGGAAAGAGCCACCTCTTCGGTGCGGTTGGTGATCATTTTGGGCACGGAAAAAAAAGGAGTCACGATAGGATCCAGATCAAAATAATTTACCGCAAACACCAGGATGGGGGGAACGGCCAGAACCCACAGAGGAATGGCCAGAAACAAAAGCTGCCGAAAACGAAGGAAGCGTCCTTCACGGCGGTAAAAAAGATAGTACAGCCCCCACAGCACGCAGAATACGGAAACCACCAGGGCGGCGATAATGTAGGTGTACAGGGTAACGCCCAACAGAACTCCGGCCAGTGCAAAATAGCCATAAAGCCTTCGGTCAGGATGTTTGCAGGCCTTTTTCAGAAGCCGCACCAGAACAAACAGGGATACGGTCAGAACCCCCAGCATGGAATTGCAGTCCAGGGCGTAACGGCTGCTCATGATAAAGTAGGGAAAGATGCCAAGAAGCGTCAGCCCGGCGAGCAGGCCCCGGTCTCCCCATTTTTCTCTCATGAGCAGGGCGCCGAAGAGTACCGTAATGATCCCCATTAGGGCGGCGGGCATGCGCAGTGTGACTATATTCAGTCCAAAAAGCTTCACCAGCAGAGCGCAGAAATAGGTGTAAAAGGCACTTTGCTCTCCATAAAAATTTGAGGGGCAGACAGGCAGAAAATTTCCGTACCGATCCGTTCCGAAGTTGGCAATAGACCAGGCGTTGAGCCCCAGTCCTGCCTCGTCAATATGCATTCCCAAAGGGACCGCGGCAATGCGGCAGATCCGCAAAAGAGAAGCTGCCAAAAGGAGAATGCCGGCACATATATAAAGTCTGCGTTTACTCATCTGCTTTCCCTCCGTGGATGATGTTCTCCGCCGCCTGACGCTTGGTAATACACAGGTTCATGGCCATTTTTTCGATGTAGTGGTGAGCCGCAGGTTCGTCCAGGCCCTGTTGGTTGATCAGAAGCCATTTTGCCCGATTTACAAGCCGGATTTCCTCCATTTTTTCTTCGACGGACAGGGTCTTTTTTTCCATTTTCCGCAGACGCTCCCTGGCGCTGGTCAGCCAGCCTAAGGCCAGGGAGAGCGCCTGTTTTGAGGTGGGCTTGGGCAGTGTAAAGACACCGTGGGGTACTACTTTGTCATAGATTCCCATGTAGGTTTCAGACCGTGCCAGAAGCAGTACCACTGTGCCGGTTTCTGAGCAGATATCGATGGCAAAGCGCACACCGGTGTCGTCGGGAAGCGGTGAATTGATGATGACAAGGTCAAAAGGCCGCTCTGCGAATGTCCGCCTCGCCGCGTTGACGCTGGAGACCGTGTGAACCTGGGAAAAGGCGGATTCCGGAAGCAGCGGGGACAGGGCGGAATTAATGTTCTGTGACGCCGAGGCCACCAGAACGCTGTATGTTCGTTCTTCCAAACTCATACAATCCTCGTTTCTGTGCCATTTATACACTATTTCTATACCGTCCTGCGCAGCCTGTCTGCAGGGAAGAGCTGCCCGGCACATTTATCTGTTGCAGTAGGCATCCAGGATGGCAGGGGGGATGTGTGCCTTGATAAAGGAGCTGTCTGCGGCGGCTCTGCATGCCTGTTCCAGGCTGGCGGGGAGACGCTTCAGTTCCAGAAGGGCCAAACGAGAGGAATCTGCCTGATAAAGGTTTTCATTTACAGGGGGCCTCAGGGGCAGACGGTCTCTTATGCCATCCAGACCGGCCTGGATGATCAGAGCAAAGGCCAGATAGGGGTTGGCCTCCGGATCCGGCGAGCGCAGCTCTGCCCGCCGGTATTCTCCCTCTGCGGCGGGGATTCTAATGAGCTGGGAACGGTTCTGGGCAGACCAGGAAATATATTCCGGAGCCTTACATTTGCCCAGCCGCCTGTAGGAATTCTCTCCAGGGTTCAAAAACAGGGTCATTTCACGGATGTGCAGCAGGATACCTGAGATCATGGAATCCATCTGGTTGGAGCCGTCCTGAGCTTTTACAGATATATTGATGTGGAAACCGTTGCCCGGGTGATTGATCAGAGGCTTTGGACTGAAATCGGCTGTCAGACCGTTTCGGCAGGCGACAGTCTTGGCCACGGTACGGAAGGTCATGGCCTGATCCGCCGCCGTCAGCGCATCCGAGTAGCGAAAATCGATTTCATTTTGTCCGGGGCCTTCCTCGTGGTGGGAGCTTTCCGGGCAGATGCCCATCTGCTCCAGGGTCAGGCAGATTTCCCGGCGAATGTTTTCCCCCTTGTCTTCCGGCGCCATATCCATATATCCGGCTTCGTCGTAGGGGATCCGGGTGGATCTGCCGGCTTCGTCCGTGGTAAACAGGTAAAATTCCTGCTCTGCCCCAAAGAAAAACCGGAGGCCGGCTTTTTCTGCGTCTTCCACGGCTTTTTTGAGAATTTTCCTGGTGTCCTGTTTAAAGGGACTTCCGTTGGGACGGGCAATATCCGCAAACATGCGGACTACCCGGCCATGCTCCGGACGCCAGGGAAGGGGGGCCAGTGTCCCGGGCTCCGGGCGCAGCAGCAGGTCGGACCGGGTCTCGTCCCCGAAGCCTGCCACAGAGGAGGCATCAAAGGCTATTCCATAATCGAAGGCCCGGGAAAGCTCCTGAGGCATGATGGATATATTTTTTTGCCTGCCAAACACATCGCAAAAGGTCAGGCGGATGAATTTTACATCCTCCTCCCGGACATACTGCATTACTTCCTGCTTTGAATAACTCATTTTTGTCCCGAGTCCTTTCTGATTCATTTTTACAAGCAATATATACCGGATCCCGGGCTGTGTCAAGAAAAAGTACATGTGTGCAGGCTGTGGCCGGCACACTGGGAACTGTAACGCGATACTTGACAAAACAGCCGGGAAAGCGCATAATCAAAACGAAAAGGGCAAGGGTGTCTTTGAAGAACTTTCAGAGGATATCCCTGCCCTTTTTGTATCTTGGGAAGATACATTCTGTGATGGGAAAAGTCCTTCGAGCAGGATAATTATTTGTAAAAGAAAGGTATGGGGAGCGTATGCATAAGTATATTTTTATCACGGGAGGCGTTGTGTCGGGGCTGGGAAAGGGGATCACGGCGGCGTCCCTGGGGCGGCTGCTGAAGGCACGAGGGCTGAAGGTGGCGGCTCAGAAGCTGGATCCGTATATCAATGTGGATCCCGGCACCATGAGTCCTTATCAGCACGGGGAGGTGTATGTGACCGAGGACGGCACGGAGACAGATCTGGATCTGGGGCATTATGAGCGTTTTATCGACGAAGATCTGAATCAGTTTTCGAACCTTACCACAGGAAAGGTATATTGGAACGTGCTGAACAAGGAACGCCGGGGCGAGTATTTGGGATCCACCGTACAGGTTATTCCCCATATCACCAATGAGATCAAGGATTTCGTCTACCGTGTGGGAGAAAAGACAGAGGCGGACGTGGTAATCACCGAAATCGGGGGCACCATCGGTGATATTGAATCCCAGCCCTTTATAGAGGCGGTGCGGCAAATTTCCCTGGAGGCGGGACGGGAGAACAGCCTGTTCATTCATGTGACACTGGTGCCCTTCCTGAGGGGCTCCGATGAACACAAATCCAAGCCCACTCAGCATTCCGTGAAGGAGCTGCAGGGGATGGGGATCAATCCGGACATTATTGTGCTTCGCTGTGACGAACCTCTGGAGGAGAGTATTTTTCGCAAAATTTCCCTGTTTTGTAATGTGAAGCAGGATTGTGTCATTGAAAACATCACTCTGCCGAACCTGTACGAAGCGCCCCTGATGCTGGAGCGGTCTCACTTTTCGGAGGTGGTATGCCGGGAGCTGGGAATCAAGGCGCCGCAGCTCCAGCTGGATGAGTGGAGGCAGATGGTGGAGCACAGCAAGGTTTGCTCCGGCACGGTGCATATTGGGCTGGTGGGCAAGTATGTGGCACTGCATGATGCATACCTTTCCGTGGCGGAGGCCCTGCGCCATGCGGGATATTATCATCAGGTTCAGGTGGAAATCAAATGGATCGATTCGGAGGGCATCACCCGGGAAAATTACAGAGAGCAGCTGGCAGGGCTGGAAGGCATCCTGGTTCCGGGAGGCTTTGGGGGCAGGGGAATTCAGGGCATGATCCTGGCGGCTCAATATGCCAGGGAGGAGGGGCTTGCCTATTTCGGCATCTGTCTGGGCATGCAGGTGGCGGTAATCGAATATGCCAGAAACGTCGCCGGCCTTTCCTGTGCGGATTCGGGAGAATTTGACGCCGGCTGCGCCCATAAGGTCATCGACTTTATGCCGGGCCAGAGCGATGAGGTAGACAAGGGGGGAACCCTGAGGCTGGGGGCATATCCCTGCCGGATTATGCCGGGCACTGTCATGGAGCGCTGCTATGGAAAGGGCCTGATCAGCGAACGACACAGACACCGGTACGAGTTCAGCAATGATTATCGTGAGCTATTACAGGAAAGGGGGCTTGTGATCAGCGGCACCTCCCCGGACGGCAGGCTGGTGGAGACGGTGGAGCTGCCGGACCGCCCGTTTTATGTGGGGGTTCAGTATCATCCCGAATTCAAAAGCCGCCCCAACGCGCCCCATCCCCTTTTCCGGGGATTTATCGGGGCCGCCATGAAAGCCTCCAGCATTCATTGACGTGAGGGCCTGGTATCGTCTATACTATTATTAACGATACCAACGTCAGAGAGGAGGCGTCCGCATGAAAATTGTGTTTCATCAGCCGGCTGTTTACTGGGAGGAGGGCTTTCCCCTGGGAAACGGCCGGCTTGGAGCGGTTATGTACGGCGGCTGTGAAAAAGAGGTCCTGAAGCTGAACGAGGACACTCTGTGGTCGGGATACCCCGTAAAGAGTCAGCGGGGAATGTCGGCTGAAGCCAAGGCCCGGGCAGGGGCTCTGGCCCGGGAGGGAAAACCGGCGCAGGCTATGGAAATTCTGGAAAAGAAGCTGTGGGAAGCGGAAGATGTGCAGATGTATGTGCCTTTCGGGAACCTGTATCTGGAGTTTGCCGGTGACCGGGAGATCACCGGCTACCGGAGAAGTCTGGACCTGGAAAGGGCGGTGGCCACAGTAGAGTATGAAAACAGGGGAAAGCGTTACGAGCATACCTGTTTTTGCAGCGAGCCCGCCCGGGCCTGCTTTTACAGAATCCGTTCGGAGGAGGCCTTTACCGTAAAAATCAGCGCAGGAGAGGGCTTTCTGCAGGATATGCGCTATGAAGAGGACGGCTTCCTGCTGTGGGGCCAGTGTCCGGGAAGAAGTGGTTTTACAGTGACGGAGGGAAATGGGGGAGGAGTGCAGCAGACCTTTTCTCAGGAGGCAGAGGAGCGGGGAATGGGTTATCTGGGGGCAGGAGTGGTCCGGCTGGGGGACGGCAGAACCCGGGTTCAGGAGGATGGTCTTCTCTGTCAGGATACTCATGAGCTGGTGCTTTGCTTCGGGATTCGTTCAAGCTTTAACGGCTGGGACAGGCATCCTTGGGTTCATGGGCTGGATCCGGAGAAGCTGATCCGGGAGGATATGTCCGGCTGGACGGAGGACTTTGACACATTGTTGGAAGAGCATGTCCGGGATTACCGCGCTTTCTTTGACAGGGTCCGGCTGGACCTGGGAGAAAGCGGCAGGGAGGAAATGGATATCTGCCAAAGAATTCGGGAGCTGGAAGCGGGAGAAGAGGACATTTCTCTGTATGCGCTGTTATTTGACTTTGGCAGATATCTGCTGATCTCGTCATCCAGGCCCGGCACCCAGCCCGCAAACCTTCAGGGAATCTGGAATCAGGAGAAGATCCCGCCCTGGTTCTGCGATTACACCGTAAACATCAATACCCAGATGAATTACTGGCTGACAGGGCCCTGCAGGCTGCATGAGCTGTCGGAGCCTCTGGTAAGAATGAACAGGGAGCTTCTGGCAAACGGCAGGGAGTGTGCCGGACAGTTATTCGGGGTAAAGGGTTCGGCCTGCTTTCACAATGTGGATTTGTGGAGAAAGGCCTCTCCTGCCACAGGGAAAGCCGAATGGGCATACTGGCCCTTCGGCGCGGCCTGGATGTGCAGAAACCTTTATGAGGAGTATTTATTTACCAGGGATGAAGAATATTTGAAGGAGATTTTTCCCATCCTGGAGGAGAATGTGATCTTTTGCATGGAGATGCTGGAGAAGCTGCCGGAGGGCTATGGGGTCTGCCCCGCCACGTCGCCGGAAAATGAATTTCGGGGGCCCGACGGAAATTCCTCCACAGCCCGGTTTACGGAAAATACCCTGGCTATTATCCGGAATCTGTTCCGGGATTATCTGGAAGCCTGTCATGTACTGCAGACCGGGGCAGAGACAAAGGTGGCGGCAGCCGGTCTTTTGGAGCAGATCATTCCGGTGAGAATGGGAAGCGGCGGACAGATCCTGGAGTGGGACAGGGAATGGGAGGAGTGTGATGTGCATCACAGGCACCTGTCTCATTTATATGAGCTTCATCCGGGCAGGGGTATTACGGCTGAGAATCGGGAGCTGTGCCGGGCGGCGGAAAAAAGTCTGTTGCTTCGGGGAGAAGACGGCACGGGATGGAGCCTGGCCTGGAAGATCTTGATGTGGGCGAGGCTGGAGAACGGAAAGCGCACGGAGGCGGCCATGAAAAAAATGTTCTGCCTGGTGGAGCCGGGCAGAAACGCAAAATCTCATGGAGGCGGTTTGTACCCCAATCTGTTCTGCGCTCATCCGCCCTTCCAGATCGACGGTAATCTGGGATATACAGCCGGCGTTGCGGAAAGTCTTTTACAAAGCCATGGCGCAGAGCTGGTGCTTCTGCCGGCGCTGCCGCCCTCCTGGAAGAGAGGAAGAGTTCAGGGATTGGGTGCCCGGGGAGGTGTGGAGGTTTCTCTGGAATGGGATGAAAATCAGGTTTCCTATATCCTTTATTCCCGGGAAGATCTGCAGGTGACAGTGCGGACGCCCGGGAGTGCCGGCAGGCAGATATGCCTTATTGCCGGCAAGGAATATAAGGGAAAATTTTTTCAACCAAGTTGTGCGTCGGTGTAGAATGGGTTATAATGGAAAACAGGAGCCTTGCGGCAAATTTCATTGGCCGTGAGTATAAAAGTATGCAGCCGGGCTGGTGGATTGACCGGATTATTTTCGGCAGAATATAATTTGGTCTCATACTGGACCGGCAGGAATGGAGGAGCGCATGAAGAGAATCGGTATGTTGACCAGCGGAGGGGATTGTCAGGCCCTGAACGCCGCCATGAGAGGCGTTGTGAAAACTTTGTTCAACAGCAAGACGGACGTGGAGATCTATGGCTTTCTGGACGGCTACAGGGGGCTGATCTACAGCAAATTTCAGATGCTGACCGGCAAGGACTTTTCCGGGATCCTTACCAAGGGCGGCACCATTCTGGGAACCTCCCGCACACCCTTCAAGACCATTCAGGATCCGGACGAGAACGGAATCAACCGGGTGGAGGCCATGAAGCAGAATTATTACAAGCTGCAGCTGGACTGCCTGGTAATACTGGGAGGAAACGGCACGCACAAAACGGCCAACCTGCTTCGCCAGCAGGGACTGAACGTGGTGACGCTGCCCAAAACCATCGACAATGATCTGTGGGGCACCGACATGACCTTCGGCTTCCAGAGCGCCGTGAATATTGCCACCGATGCCATCGACTGCATCCATACTACAGCGGCCTCCCACAACAGAGTCTTTATCGTGGAGGTCATGGGACATAAGGTGGGGTGGCTTACTTTAAACGCCGGTATGGCCGGAGGCGCCGATATTATTTTAATTCCGGAGATCCCTTATGATATAGATAAGGTGATCAATAAAATAGAAGAGAGAGAGCAGAGAGGGAGCCGCTTTACCATTATTGCAGTGGCCGAGGGAGCCATCTCAAAGGCGGATGCCAAGCTGTCCAAGAAGGAGCTGAAGAAGAAGCTGGAGAAGTCTCCCTATCCTTCCGTGTCCTACGAGGTGGCGGCGGCCATCCAGAAAAAGACCGGCAGGGAGGTGCGGGTCACGGTTCCCGGACATATGCAAAGAGGAGGCAGCCCCTGCCCCTATGATCGTGTCTTTGCCAGCAGGCTGGGCGCCGAGGCGGGAAAAATGATACTGGACGACCAGTACGGGTTTATGGTAGGATATAAAAACCGCGAGATCGTCCGGGTTCCCCTGGAGGATGTGGCAGGGAAGCTTAAGACGGTGGAGCCCAACGCCACTATCGTCCGGGAGGCGAAGCTTTTGGGCATCAGCTTTGGCGATTGAGCCGCTCCCGGGACAACCGGTCCCGGCGGATGGGCTTCGAGCCGTCAGAACGTTTAGAGAAGCGAGGAACGCTAAAACATGTCTTATACAGCGCTTTACCGGAAGTTCCGCCCGGATACCTTTGGAGATGTGAAGGGGCAGGATCATATTGTCACCACTCTCAGGAATCAGCTGAAGGCGGGTCGAATCGGCCACGCTTACCTGTTCACCGGCACCAGAGGGACGGGCAAAACCACAGTGGCCAAGATTTTTGCAAGGACAGTGAACTGTGAAAACCCTTCGGAAGACGGACCCTGCGGGGAGTGCCGCAGCTGTCGGGCCATTGCGGCGGGAGCCAGCATGAACGTCATTGAGATTGACGCCGCTTCCAACAACGGCGTGGACAACATCCGGGAGATTGTGGAGGAGGTTTCCTATTCTCCTGCGGAGGGAAAATATAAGGTTTATATCATAGACGAGGTGCATATGCTCTCCATAGGAGCCTTCAACGCGCTGCTTAAGACCCTGGAGGAGCCGCCATCCTATGTGATATTTATTCTGGCCACCACGGAGGTGCACAAGCTGCCAGTGACTATCCTGTCCAGATGCCAGAGATATGATTTCCGGCGGATTTCCATAGATATCATTGCGGACAGACTTAAGGAACTGACTGAGGCGGAAGATGTGCAGGTGGAGGAGAAGGCGCTTCGCTATATTGCAAAGACCGCAGACGGATCCATGAGAGATGCCCTGAGTCTTCTGGATCAGTGCATTGCCTTTCATCTGGGGGCGGAGCTGACCTATGACAGAGTGCTGGACGTGCTGGGAGCCGTGGACACGGAGGTGTTCAGCCGTCTGCTGCGAAGCGTCCTGGACAGAGATGCGCTGGGATGTATCCGTCTGCTGGAGGAGATCGTCATGCAGGGACGGGAGCTGACCCAGTTTGTCACGGACTTTACCTGGTATCTGAGAAACCTGATGCTGGTGAAATCCTCGGACAACCTGGAGGATGTGATCGACATGTCCACGGACAATTTGAGACGTCTGAAGGAGGAGTCCCAGCTGGCGCAGCTGGATCAGATTGTGCGCTACATCAGGATTTTTTCCGAGCTTTCGGGCCAGATCCGCTACGCGGCGCAGAAACGGATTCTGGTGGAAATTGCCCTGATCAAGCTGTGCAGGCCTCAGATGGAGGTGGATCAGGAGGCCGTTCTGGATCGGATCCGGCAGGTGGAGGAGAAGGTGGAGAACGGCGTGGTGGTGTCAGCATCCTCTTCTGCGGTCCGGGAGACGGAAAGGGCAGGCGCCGCCGCGGAAAAGCCGCAGCTGCCCAAGGCCATACCCGACGATGTAAAGCAGATCGTGGCCAGTTGGCCGGCCATCGTAGGCGGCGCTGGAAATCCCATGCGCGTATATCTGAAATCGGCAAGGCTGAGTCTGGGCGGCGACAACCGGCTGATGGTGGTGCTGGAGGACGGCGTGGGATCGGACTATTTTCTCCAGCACCCGGAGAACCGGGAGCAGCTGGAAAAACTGCTCTCTGAGTTTTCGGGAAAGCAGATTCAGGTAAATGTCCAGACTGTCAGCGGGCAGCAGGAGTTTGAAGCGGCATATGTGGATCTGTCCCAGGTGATCCGTATGGAAATTGAAGAGGAAGATTGATACAGGCAGGCTTAAGCAGGCAGGGAGGTTAACATGGCAAAGAGAGGCGGATTCCCCGGCGGAATGCCGGGCAGCATGACAAATCTGATGAAGCAGGCTCAGAGGATGCAGCGTCAGATGGAGGAAGGAAAAAAGGAGCTTGAGACCAAGGAGTTTACGGCATCAGCCGGCGGCGGAGCCGTTGAGGTGGCGGTGAACGGTCAGAAGGAGGTTCTGCGGGTAAAGCTTACTCAGGAGGTGGTGGACCCCGATGATATTGAAATGCTGCAGGACCTGATTGTGGCGGCGGCCAATGAAGCTCTGCGCCAGGCAGAAGCGGCAAATGAGGAGCTGATGGGCCGGATGACCGGAGGGCTGGGAGGACTGCCCTTCTGATGGAACTGTACAGCGGACATATTAATAAACTGATCGAGGAGCTGGCGGCGCTTCCGGGAATCGGCAGCAAATCTGCTCAGCGTCTGGCCTTTCATCTGATCAATATGCCCCGGGACAAGGTGGAACGTCTGGCCCGGTCTATTTTGGAGGCCAAGGAAAACGTTTGTTACTGCAAGGAGTGCTTTACTTTGACAGACAAGGATGTCTGCCCGGTCTGCGCCAATGATAAGCGCAACCACAGGCTGATCATGGTGGTGGAAAACGTCAGGGACCTGGCGGCGTATGAGAAGACGGGAAGGTATGAGGGTGTGTACCATGTGCTCCATGGGGCCATTTCTCCCATGCTGGGCATCGGACCCGGCGACATCAGGCTCAAGGAGCTGGTGGAGAGGCTGAAGGACGATGTGGAGGAGGTTATTATAGCCACCAATTCCAGTCTGGAGGGGGAGACCACAGCCATGTATATCAGCAAAATGATCAAGCCCACAGGCATCCGGGTCACCAGGATTGCCAGCGGTGTTCCCGTTGGGGGGGATCTGGAATATATCGATGAGGTGACTCTTTTACGGGCGCTGGAGGGCCGTGTGGAGCTGTGAGCTCCGGAGTATGAGAAGGCTGCCGGAGGGCTCTATGAAGCTGTCGGCTCTGTGTCAGGCAGTTATAGGAAAGTCCCGCAAAAAGCGGACAGGAGGTACCGGTATGGCAGTAAGCGCAAGCTTATTCGGAAAATATCCCGACGGAAGGGATATCACATTATATACTATTTCCAATGGAAGAGGAATGGAAGCGGCAGTGACGGATCTGGGGGCAATTCTTGTAAGGCTCCTGGTTCCCGGAAGCGACGGAAAAGGAACCGATGTGGTGCTGGGATATGACAGAGGCGAGGATTATCTGGAAAACGGATGCTTTTTCGGTGCGGTCATCGGTCCCAGCGCCAATCGGATTGCCGGCGCGGCCTTTGAACTGGACGGCGCCGCATATCGTCTGGATATAAACGACGGACCTAACAATCTCCACAGTCACAGGGAGAAAGGGTATCACAAGCGGCTCTGGAAGGCTTGCCCCGGGGAAAACAGCGTAACCTTTTCCCTGGAGGATGAAGACGGAAGCATGGGCTTTCCGGGCAATAAGAAGGTCAGCGTGGAATATGCTCTGGATGAGGAAAACGCGCTTACCCTTACATACCATGGAATCAGTGACAAAAGGACGATTTTGAACCTGACGAACCATACATATTTCAATCTGGACGGACATGACAGCGGCAGGATCGAGGAGCATGAGCTTTGGCTGGGGGCTTCCTGCTATACGCCGGTACTGCCCGGGGCCATACCTACAGGGGAGACAGCCCCTGTAAAGGGAACGCCTATGGACTTTACGGTGCCGAAGAAGATAGGAAAAGATATCGGAGAGGATTTCCGCCAGCTGGCTCTGACACAGGGATACGACCACAATTGGGTGATTGACGGCTGGGATGGGAGCCTTCGGCATTTTGCAACCCTGAAGGCTCCTGTGAGCGGACGCGTTATGAAGGCCTATACCACCCTGCCCGGCTTTCAGTTCTATGCTGGCAACTGCATTACTGAAGAAAAAGGGAAGGGAGGAGCTGCCTATGGTCCCCGCATGGGATTGTGCCTGGAGACTCAGTATTATCCTGATTCCGTCAACCATCCTGAATTTCCCTCCTGCATTTTCGGAGAGGATAAGGAATACACTTCCGTAACGGTTTGCCAATTTGCTGTATCATAAAAATTCTGTCGAATGTTTTTTTGTCCTGCGCGACAAAGAACGCTAAAAATGCCTCCCATGCCGATGCTATCATAAGATGAGATGCCCCTGTCCGCGAGACAGGAAGCAGAAGAAGGATAGAGTCGACATGGGAGGTGCTTTTATGGATTTACCGAAAAATATCACACAGATCGGAGAGACAAATCCTAATTGCAAGGTTTACGCTGAGGATTATGTCATTTCCTATATGAAGCAATTGAACGGACATGCAATGGATAAAGCGCTGGCTGTGGCGCTGTATGGTATCCGCAGGGAAGAGGCAGGGATAACCTATCTGTTTTTGTATGGAGCCGCCAGGCTGTCCTTCCTTCAGAGAGAAACCAGACACCTTTCCCAGGCGGCTTTGCAGGAAATAGAAAAACTCAGGAAAAAATATTTTTCTCAATATGAATTCCTGGGGTACCGGATGCTTGACGGTGAGATGGTGGAAGGCTTCCATATATGTGAACAGAGCGTGTGCAGGTACATAGCAGGATATGCGCAATTCTATGAAAAAAATGACAGCATGCTGAACTTTATGCTGGCGGAGCGGAAGGAAGACGCAAAGCCGGAAGAGGTGGACCAGGAAAAATATGAGACGGTAAAGCGCCGGCAGGAGGAACGCAGAAGCCAGTCAAGGGAATATGGAAGCCAGAGAGAGAGGCCTCTTCGGCGAACCGAAGCATCCCTTCCGGCCCAGCGGGGAATGCGCCGGATGAAAATGGCCGCTGCGGCTGTTTTCGGCCTGCTCTGCATCGTGGGATTAGGCAGTATGGACGGAGGCCAGCGGCTGAATGAGTTGCAGACGGCGGCAAAAAATATGATTGCTCAGTGGAACACCAGACAGCTGCCGGATGCAGTGGAGGTCAATGCGCCGGCCCAGGCCGGGACTATCGTGGCTGAGGACAAGCTGACGGAGGCTATAAAGAAGGAGAACGAAGGCGCCGGCGTCCTGCCGGAGCAAAACCCTTCCGGAGAGCCTTCCGTGACGGATCCCGCAGCTTCCCCGGAAACTCCTTCGGAAGGGTGGCCCGATCCCGGAACGCAGGGAACGGAGCCCGGAGGGGAGAACGATTCGCAGACTGTCCCGGAAGCCGGTGTCAAGCCTGGGGCCTCATCTGAGGGGGAGACAGCTTCGGGAACGGCCCAGGAAACACCTCCGGAAGCTGCGCAGACACCTGCGCCGGAACCGGTGTCCTACACCATTCAAAAAGGAGATACTCTGATTGGAATTTGCATCAGAACATACGGAAGCGATGACCGGGTGGCAGAGATCTGCTCCCTCAACAATATTTCAAATCCTGATGATATCAAGATAGGACAAAAAATTTTATTACCATAGAAAAGGATGTATGGTATAATGTCCGCAAAGGGCAGAGCCAAGTGCCCGAAGAAACAACTGCCAAGCTTGCTTGGGCAGGCGCTTCTTCGGGGATTTGGCGAGCGAAGCGAACCCGGAAAACCGAAGGTTTTTCGGGTCTCTGCCCGAGAGTCGCGGATGGCCAGCCGAGAGTCGCGGATGAGTGGTCACTGCGGCCACTTAAGTGGTCACCGGGTTCACTCAAGTGTTCCCTGACCTCCACAGACAGGAAAAGACAGGCGGATTCAGAAAATTCAGAGTATAGATAAAACCGTGTGAAAGGCGTGCGGGTATGGCGGATATTAAAAGCTATATAAAAGAAAAGGAAAAGCGGGAGAGACGGCAGGCCGGCTATAAAGAAAAAATTATGGTGCATAAGCTGGCCAAGGTTTACCGCGTTCTTCTGATCGCAGCTGCAGCCGTGGCCTTGATTGTAATAGCGGTGATCCAATATCAGCGGCATGTGTATACAGATTATGAAACGGTTTCTTCTATTTCAAGAGAGAAAACAACCGGGTCGGTGGATGTGCGTCTGGGAAACTCTATTTTGACATACAGTAAGGATGGAGCCCACTGTACGGATCTGAAGGGAAACGTGACATGGAACCAGACCTATGAAATCCAGGATATCAGGCTGGCAGTCTGCGGCAATACGGTTGCCATAGGCGAATATAATGGAAGAAGCATTTATGTGCAGAATTCGGAAAAACTTCTGCATCAGATCACCACTACTATGCCTATCCGAAATCTGGCAGTTTCTTCTTCGGGGAGAGTGACAGCAGTTCTGGCCGACACAGATCTGACATGGATCTATACATACGATCCCGGAGGAAATGTAGCATTCTGGGGACGGGTTCACATGGATGGTTCCGGGGAACCCACAGCGATCAGCCTCTCTCCCAATGGGGAGCTTTTGGCTGCAGCCTATATGTATGTTGACGCGGGAGTGCTGAAGACGAACATTGTATTTTACAATTTCGGATCTGTGGGAGAGAATAACAGTGACCATATTGTGAGCAACGACACCTATCCGGATACGATTATTCCGCAGATTCAGTTTATGAATGATGACACGGCATTTGCGGTGGGGGATAATCGTCTGGTAATTTACAAGGGCAGCCAGAAGCCTACGGTGGCGGCAGGATATATGTTTGACGCCAAGCTCAGATCCGTTTTTTACAGTGACAAGTACATAGGATTGGTGTTTTATTCCGAGGACGCTGAAAACAGCTACCGTATGGATGTCTATGACACAAAGGCGGAAAAGCGCGGAAGCTATTATTTTGATATAGAATACAGAGATATTTTTTTCGAACAGGAAGGCTTTGTGGTGTATAATGAAACCGAGTGCCTGATTATGACGCTGGACGGCGCAGAAAAGTTCAACGGCTCATTTTCCAAGGCGGCGGGTCTCGTGATTCCCGTGGGAGGATCCTACAGATATGCGCTGGTGACAGAGCATTCCATAGACACGATTCAGCTAAAGTAGCGAAGGACAAAGGATGCATATGGGAAGAAACGGAGCCGTATGCCGCAGAGATGTCCGCCAGACGGACAGGAAGGATAAGAATGGAAATCAATATACTGTTAGTGGCAGCAGCAGCCGCTGCGATAATCAAAATGATCGACGGATATAAAAAGGGAATGATTAAGGAGATTATTTCCCTGGTGTCCATGGTGATCCTGTGTGTGGTTGCCGCCCTGCTGGCCAACGGTGTGAGCAGCTACCACGACGGCAAAATCTTCAATGTAATCGTTATGGGAGCCCTGCTTGCAGCGCTGGGAATCGTACATCATCTTCTGGGGCTTGTCTTTTTTTCTGCAAAGATGCTTTCAAAGCTTCCCGTTGTGCACTTTGTGGATAAGCTTTTGGGGATTGTATTCGGGGCTTTTGAGATCATTCTGGTTCTCTGGACAATATACACCTTTATCATGATGATGGATCTGGGAGTTATAGGACAGGTGGTTTTGGCATACACGGAGGAAAGCGAGATTCTGACATGGATATACCGCCATAATTATCTGGCGTATGGCATAGAGAGGCTTCTGGAAGAGTTCAGCTTTATTCCGCTTTCCATACCGACGTCGCTGTTCACGGCTTTGCCGCGGATGTGAAGAATAATGATTCCGAAAAAGTTATGGAAAATATTGTTGACAGGAAAAAGGTGAGAATGCTATAATAAAACTCCACTGCAGGAGCGGATTTGCTTGATGTGCATGATCTGGCGGAATATACGCGAAGGCAACTGAAAAAAAGTGCAGTGAAATTAAAAAAAGCTGTTGACAAAGCGAAAGACATATGATATTCTATCAGAGTTGCCGCTGAGAGCGACAGCAGGGCGGAAGGGAGACCGGAAGCCGAAGAACCTTGACAAATAAACAGTAATGCAACCCTGAAAATTCTAAAAAGGGAGAACCGCAGAAGGCGCTGAAAAGCGGTCTGGAAGCGGGGAGTCCAAAGAGAGATTTCAGAGAACAGATCTGTAAAAAGATCAACCCAAAGAAACAGTAAAACGGACAAGAAAAGTCTGTAAAAGCCAGAGAGAGACTGGCGAAAGCCAGAGGGAACTGGCAGGAGAGAACGAAAGAACATGAGAGTTTGATCCTGGCTCAGGATC
>CAJTVB010000010.1 GCA_910579755.1 uncultured Acetatifactor sp.
GGTGCGGTGTCCGTGATTATTCCCTATATAGGCTTATCGAAAACCAGCATTTACCGTCTGCCTCTGCCGCTGCCGTTTCTGCTTGGAACAGACTTTTTTGCAGGGGATATTGTTATGAGCGATGCCCTGACGGGTGATGAGAAAATTATTTTTGCGGAGGTTGGCACGGTTACGCTATTGACCCTGCTCTTTGTTTCCGTGCTTTTGTGTGCTTTGGCCGTTGTCTGGATTTTACGGCGCAATTCTAACAGTTGGCTGATGAAATCAGGGCAAAAGAAGCGTGGGGCGGCTTTCGCTGTCATGTTTGGCCTGGCATTGGCAGTGACGGGATGTGCAGGCCGTGGAAAAATGGGAAGCGTTGTCTATAATTCATCGGCAGGCTATGACTGTATGGGTTATGAAATCATACGGGATGAAGGGAATTTTGAGTATTTTCTCAGAAATACTTCCACAGGAGAAACATATCCTTTAGCACGTTCCCCTATGTTTGGGGTATTTTCTGATGAAGAAGAAATACGTGCATTTTATGTGTGTCCGCCATATCTGTATTACACCACATCGGTTATGGAAAGCTATGTCAACCGTGTAGGAAACTATAACAGCAATATAACGAAAGTGTCAGTGGTCGAGTTGAATCTGAATACCTTTGAGGAAAAAACAATCTTTGAGCAGATGACTAATTCCGGGCGTTCTCTTTTGGGCATTGACTATGAAACGGGGGATAAATGGAAGTTCCTGGATTTTCACCACGCTTTTTTTCTGAATGACGACAACCTGTTTTTCATTGGCAATGATGGCATAACAAAAGTAAACCGGTATACCGGAAAAACTGTAAAGCTCGACATTCCTGAAACCGGAAATATTTCATTCGATGGGGAAAGCATCTTTTACAAAAATGAACAGGGGGTTTTAACAAGATATGACGTTTCCAGTAATGAGACTTACACTTATGAAAATATAGTTGCATATGATTTCTGCATGGATGAGCAGTCAATCTATTATGTTTCCAGGACGGACGGCGGAGACTTGTATTCCTGCGGCAAGGACGGGAATAACAAAGAATTGATCAGTCATATACCTGCAATGTCTGTTACCTGTGATACAGACAATATTTATGTGTTATCAAAAGAAAGTGGTGAGGAAATCGTTTTACCCAAAAGCCATTGATTTATTCCGGATTGAGGAACAAATACGGCAATGCGGGGTGTGGTGTAACATATAAGGCAGAAAAAGCTGTACTTGTGGACTGCGAAATTTTTGAAAAGCATCTGGAAAGTTTTCGTATATTATTCGTATTACGAAAAATACTTGACATTTCGTATTACGGAAAATATAATAGTATGTAGATTCAGAGAGGAGTGTGCCTATGGGAAAGAGAGGGCGTCCGAAATCGGATGTTATAAAAGAGCGTATCGTAACCATAAGGATGTCTGACGCAGAATATCACACTCTAAAGGAATACTCTGATAAACATCAGCAGACTATAACAGAAACTATCAAAACGGGAGTTGACTTATTGTATAAAACTCGTAAGTAAGGCATAGGATTTCTTCTTTCCTTACAAGAAAGGAGTGGCTATGGCTAAATCACGAAAGGACAATAAGGGACGAGTATTGCGGAAGGGGGAAAGCTGCCGTAGTTCAGATGGAAAGTATCAATGTGCCTATGCAGATGAAGCAGGGAAGGTCCACATCAAAAGTACATCAAATTTCGTCTAAGGCATCATTAGGGTGTATCATTATGGAGGAAAAGCAGACCATTATTGTCTATTTCATTTTTGATAATGAGGTGCTATAATAAAGCCACTGATAAACACTCAACTGAATCGAAATTGGAGGGACAAAAATGACAAATATATTCTTTGCCGTTTTTCTTGCGTTTTTTTATAGTATTGTATATACGGTAGCAGGACCTATGATAGCGGCGCAGGATATAAAATTTGATCAATCTCAGCTTTTGTCTTTTGCAGTATGCTTCATATTGTCTTCAGCAGTTAATTTTTTTATTTTTTCCGTCATACCGAAACTGCATTTATGCACAGGAAACGGGCGAGTATCTCAGTATCTAAACAGGGGCCTTGACAAAGTTGGAAACCGCAGACTTTTTTTGTTTGTTTGGGCGTTCATTTTTGTGTCGTGGATACCTGCCTATCTCATCTTATACCCGGGCGTTTTGGCTTACGATATGATTTCGCAGGTGGGCAGCGCTCTCGGTGAGATTACAAATAATCATCATCCCATCCTGCATACATGGCTCATACGTTTTTTTATGAAATTAGGAGACGCCCTTTTTTCCAGTTATGAGTTTGGAATCGGTCTGCTGTCGCTTCTGCAAATGCTGATTTTGAGCTATGCCCTTACTCGTCTGGTTTTTTTACTGAAGAAAAAGAAGGTTCCGATTCTGATAGTTATGCTTACGGCATTGCTCTCGGCAATTTGGTTTATGAATGCATGCTTGTCTGTAACCATGATAAAGGACTGTCTGCATGCTGCTTTCCTCGTATTGTTTGTCTGTCATTTTACGGAAATAGCAACTAGCCCGTTAGAATATACTCTGCGAAAGCAAAATTTATTTATTTTGCCAGTTATCAGTTTTTTAATGTGCGCTTTCAGGAATAATGGTATTCATATCTATATATTTTGCTTTACAGCTTTGTTTATATTGAGATTATCTCAAATAAAGAAGGCAAAAGCGTATGTTGCTCTTATAGTGGCAGTTTTGTTACCGGTTTTTGTGTACAAAATATATACGGGACCTGTTTTTGATGCGCTTGGTGTAGCTCAGGGCGAGATAAGGGAGGCGTTGAGCGTACCTATACAGCAGCTGCAGCGTGTGGCCGTCAAGGAAGCGGACAAACTCACAAGCGAACAAACGGAGCGGATGACGTATTATATTGATGATCTGGAATGGATGGAAGGATCTACTGGCCGTGCATATTCCCCTTTCTGCGCGGACTTCGCCAAAAGCTGCTTTTATTCGGATCATTATAACGACGACCCCATTGCTTTTTGGAAATTTTATTTGCAGACCGGAGAACAATTTTCAAAAGAATATATAGTTGCTTTTTTATCCAACACTCTGGGTTATTGGTATCCCGGCTATTATGAGTTTTCATACGTTATGTACGAGAATTATCCTCCGGAGTCGTTTGCGGAACCCCTGGAGCGTAAAACCATATGGGATTCACAGATTTTGAAGAGGTATTATGAGAGCGTCTGCAACTCTGATTTTTGGCGGGAAACTCCTGTTTTGAGATTGTTTTTTGTCCCCGGTTTTACGCTTTGGTTTTTACTGTATGCGCTGGCTCTGGCGTGGAAAAAGCGGGGATTTTTTACAAAAGTGTTACCCCTTTTCCTGCCGCTGATTGCACAATACGGTATCATGATACTTTCGCCGATGTCGTCATTTCGTTATTCGTGGCCTTTTTATCTGATGCTTCCGCTTGCCTTTATAGGAATTTGTGAAAAACGGAGCTGTGAATATTGACTGGAGTATAAAAATGAAATTTATGTTTAAAGAAAAATTAGACCGTTGGTACTTTGGGATACTGGCCCTCATATTTACAGCAGCTGTGATTCTGCGTATTTTGGGCGCAGGATGGGGAATGCCCCATGGCAATCTGCATCCGGACGAGGGGCTGATTTTTGAACAGGCATATCAGTGCGCTCTGAATCGTGACTTTGAGGTGCATGACTACTATAGGCCGAACCATGTTTCCATTAAAATGAATACCCTTATATATATAGGGATACAGGAACTGTATTTTGCGCCTCAGGGACAAAACGATTTTGCTCTAAATTATAACGAGAACTTCGCCCTGTTTACCACGGCTTCCCGTGTCCTGACGGCACTTTTGGGTGTGGGTACAGTTATTATGGCCTGCCTTATCGGCCTTTTTTGGGGTAGAAAGCAGGCTTTGTTTGCAACCCTGCTCTTTGCGATATTCCCGTCGTTTATTGAGCATTCTCATTATATCACACCAGATATACCGCTCTTGTTTTTCCTGATGGGCGTGCTATGGGCGGCGCTTTGCTATCAAAGGAAACCGTCTGTATCGTGGTTGTTTTGGATGTCCTTCTTTACTGCGCTGGCTGTCTGCGAAAAGTATCCTGGGGCTTATGGTTGTGTGATTATTGCTGTCGCGGTATGCACAGCACACATAAGAAAACCTGTTATGATTGTAAAACGCGGATGTTTGGCAATCCTCTTTTTCGTGCTGGGAATTCTGGCCGTTTCTCCTGTGCTGCTGATTGATTTCAGAACTGTTTTAGAGGTAATGGCAGGGCAGAACAAGCAATATCATTTAGGTGCAGACAGCCTTAACTTTGGGGGAACGCTGCTCTTTTATATAAAAACCACGGGAGTGCACTTGGGATTGTTGCTGACGGTGAGCAGTATTTACGGTATTTTGAAATCATTTCGCAAGAATTTGAAGCCGACAATTATTTTGTTAAGTTTTTTGGTATATATAATACCTATTTCTACATTAAGCATTCATTGGGAACGCTATGCATTGCCAATCTATGCGGCAGGACTTTTATTTGGGGCTGTGGGAGCATTTTATATCTTGGAAGATTTGCAGGGACTTCTGAAAAAAGAATCTCCCGTTTTTCTGATCGCTTATGCCACGTTCTTTTTATTACCTGTATGCAGCCTTATGGCCGGATCCATAGCGGTTTCCGGAAGTTTTCTGGCGCCGGACAGCCGCATTATCCTTCAGGAGGTTTTCGCAGAAATGGGTGTAACAGTTCATAATACCGTATATGACTGCAACACGCCGTTGGATCCGGGCGGCTACTACGGAGCGTTCGGAAATTTTGAAGAAGGAAACCCTGAGAAATACAAGTACGGTAATGGACCGAAGTTCATAATGACATCGTCGGCACAACGCGATCTTTATCTGGAGGCTGACCCCGAGGTATATGGATGGATTGCAGATTTCTATAAGCGGTTGGATGCGCTTTATGATCTGGTTTATCTATTCCCGGTAGAAACGCCAAGCAGTCACTTCCTGGAGTTGCAAAACATTTGGTATTCGGCAAGAAGCGTATACAGATATATGCGTGGAGCGGCAGTGGGATATGAGATTAGACTTTATCAGCTGCTGCCGTGACGGAGGTATAATAGAATGAGTGTTGTCAAAATCTATTTAAAACAGATGAGAATAAAAAGCTGGTTAAAAAACTTATTTGTTTTTTTCCCGATTATATTTTCGTTGGAATTATTTGAATGGAATAAGCTCATTCAGGCTGTCATTCTGGCTCTATCCTTTTGCTTGATATCTTCGGCGGTTTATGTGCTGAATGATATCAATGATGTGGAAAATGACAGAAACCATGCAGTAAAGAAGAATCGTCCGATCGCGTCGGGACAAATCTCGTTTCCCTGCGCATGGATGTTGTTAGTGTGCCTGACAATAGCAGGATTCGGACTGGCTTTTTCGGTGAATCTGTTTTCATTGTTATTGATACTGGCTTATGTTGTTATAAATATTTTGTATTCAAAATGGCTGAAAACCAAGGTGGTTATCGACTGCTTCTGCATTGCTGCAGGTTTTGTGCTACGCGTCATGGTAGGAGGGACGATAGTCAGTGACGGCGTTTCCGGCTGGATGTTTTTGACGGTGGTATCGTTATCATTATTCATGGCATTCGGAAAACGCAGGGGAGAACTGCACAATTACGGGGCAGGAGGAACCCGGGAGGTTTTGGATGTATACGAAATGAATTTTCTTAACGGGATTGTTTTCATGTGCGCAGGATTGACGATGGTGTTCTATTCTCTATGGTCGATATCACAGGAATCAAATTTGGTTTATACGGTGCCGATTGTTCTGTTCATAGTAATAAGGTATCTGCTGCTGGTGTTTTCGGGACGTTCAGAAGCAGACCCTACTACTCTGATTTTATCCGACAAAACGCTGTTGGTATCATGCGGGCTCTGTGCGCTTATAATGATTGCCCTGCTATATAGAACCCAGATATTTTGAAACCACGGGCGGATTGAGCGGTGCGAAAACGTAAATCAATCCTCTTCCGCAGCCTCCTGACAGGATGCGCGGACAGTTATGCCGTTTACCTCCACATTGCCATCCAGCTGGATGACCAGACATTCCCTGCCGTTTATGTTTCTGGTCTCGATCAGGTCTGTGCGGTCAGGGCTTACTTTGATAATCACATCCGGAGTCTTGACTTCAAAGGTTCGGGTGTTCATTACATTGCTGGCCAGCAGAGAGGCGGTTTCGCCGGCGGTATCATCGTAATGACGGTCAAAATGTTCCAACTTTTCATTTGACACACCGCTGTCTGCCAGAATGGCCTTGACTTCTTTTTTGTCCAGCACCAGAGGTTCCGGTTCCTCCTTGTGCTCCTGAGCCATTTCGGTGAGCTTGTCGTGAATATTTTTCACGATTTCCATGTGACAGTCTTCCCCCAGGGTCTCTTCGATCAGAGTGTGAAAGGTTTCCATCTGGTCTCCGGCAGACAGCGGAAGAGGACAGCCCAACAGCTGGTCCACAAATCCGTCTTTTAAATCTTCGGCGTCCTTTGAGTAGAAAAGGGTGCTGTGAAGGTCCGTACCTCTGTCATGGAAGGCGGGGAACAGAAAGCCGGTTTCCGGAAGGGAGACCACCCAGTCCCGCACACGGTTTTGAAAGGTATTTTCCACGGCGTTGTAGCTCAGCCCCGGCTTGGAAAGCTCTACAGGACAGATACAGACCAGTATGTATTCATATATTTCATCGGAGGCATCCTCCATCTCAATTCCGTCGGTGGTCCGGCCTGGCACATCGTAGACGTCATGTACTGCCAAGATCAGAAAATTCCCCACATATTCATAATTGGCAATGATCCGGTCATAGAATTCTTCCAGAAGGGCATCGTCTTTCAGCTTGCTGTCCCGCAGGCGGAGTAAAAATTCCTGAGTGCCGCCTTCTTCTTCGCTGGCCAGAGGGAAATCCAGGGTCAACAGATTTTTGCCGGGGGTTCCGGACAGAGTTTTCCGAAGAATCTCGAAGTATTTGAACATTTCTTCCTCGGGCAGAGCCAGAAAAGCCTGTTTCAGTTCGGTTTTTTTATTTTTTTCTCCATCTACATAGCAGCCGCAGATACGGGTGATGGAACATTTTTTGGGAGTAAGAAGCTTTTTGATTTCGGATATGTCTTGTTTGGTCATGGAGTGTACCTCTTTGCTTTGTTTTTTGTTCTGAGCCCGCTCCGGAAGGCTTATCAGGAGGCTTCCGATGTCAGCAGGGAAAGTGTTTTTATTATAATTCATGGCTTTCAGGAATGTCAAGCCGTGTCGAACGCCTCTTGTGGGAAGCGGACTCCTGTGTTACTATGTAAGGAAGATGAATTAAAAGAACCCAGGGAGGCGCCGGAAGAGAAAAGAATCGAAGGACATCGGGGGTGAAAGAACCGGGGGAGGCGCCGGAAGAGAAAAGGACTGAAGAAACGCCGGGAATGAGAATAACAAAAAAGTCGTCAGGAAAGAGAACAACAAAAGAGTCGTTGGGAAAGAAAAGAACAGAGGAACGGATTATGACCGAAAAGAAGGAAGAGAGAGTCAGGGACAGAGTGAGATATATCTGCTGTGCGGCGGGCGTGGTATTGACCTGTTTGGTGACTGGCTGCGGGAAGACGGAAGAAAATCTGGACATTGCCATGCAGAAGATTCAGGAGCTGGATTATCAGGGAGCGCTGGAGGACCTGGCAAAGGCTCAGGAGGCCGGGGAGAATGTGCGGCTGGTTAACAGGGCCAGAGGGATTGCTCATATGGGGCTGACAGAGTATGAGGAGGCCATAACCGACTTTCAGGCCGCTTTGGCCGGAAGCAGCGGTCTTGTGGAGAATGTGGACTTTGACCTGAATTATTATCTGGCGGCGGCATATACCAAAAATGGACAGTACGGTCAGGCTGAGGATACCTATAATGCGATCCTGGATCTGAGGCCGGGAGAGGCGGATGCCTATTTCCTTCGAGGAAATGTCCGCATGAGCCTGGAAAATTTTGAGGGCGCAAAAGAGGATTTTGATAAGGTTCTGGCCATGGAACCGAAGAATTATGACAGGCTGATCCAGATCTATGAGGTGTTGGAGCATTTTGGGTACAGGGAGGTGGGACAGGGATACCTGCAGAACGCGCTGGCCTCGGGCGGAGGGCAGATGGATGCATATGTTTCCGGGCGGATATATTATTACCTGGGCGAATATCAAAAGGCCTATCTGGCGCTGGAGGAAGCGAAAGAGAAGGGCGGTGAGAAAAGCTACCTGTACCTGGGAAGGGCCTATGAGGCCACCGGAGATTATAATTATGCCTCCAGCGTGTATAACAGTTACCTGAGCAAATATGATGGATCCGCAGAAATATACAATCAGCTTGGACTGTGCGAGCTGGCGAAGGGGGAGTATCAGAAGGCCCTGGAGGCCTTTCAAGCGGGAATGCAGCTGGAAAACAGCGGCATGATGCAGACGCTTTCCTTTAATGAGATCATTACATATGAATACTTGGGGGATTTTGAGAGAGCAAAAGCATTGATGGACTATTATGTGAAGAACTATCCGGATGATGGTCAGGCCCGGAGAGAATATGACTTTTTGGTCACCAGATAGAAAACCGTTAGAAAACAATCTTTCTCATGCATTGCAGATTAAGATTGTTTTCTAAACAGTTCTGCGGATACCGTTGACCTTATGTATTGTTCGGACTGCCCGGGCGATTTCTGTCCGAGGGCTTTATGGACTGCCTGGGGCGTTTGGACTGCAGGAACGCAGCATATTCCATGATGGATCCTATTGCTGAGGTGTCGCAGGACAATATGGTGTTTACAATATCCAAAACGGTATATTCCTTTGTCACACGGCGGTTCAGGGTCCTTAGACTGGAACGGAAATCGGTGCGGTTCAGCAGATAATCAGTGGTAACGTCATAGTAATCTGCCAGGCGGGAAAGGGTGACCAGATCGGGAGAATGAATGTTGTTTTCATAGTTGGAGATCGTACCTACGGACAGGTTAAGGTGAGCGGCGAGTTCTTTTTGGCCGATGCCTTTTTCTCTGCGCAGCGCGGCAAGGATATCTCCCGTGTTCACTCTTTTCGCCTCCCCTAACTGACAATTTTGAGCAATCATAAAGTAGATTTTATCTGATTTCACGCTTATTAAAATAGCTTTTTAGATAACTCTTAAAAATATATTGGCAAAATATATAGAATTTGGTAAAAATAAAACGATACCTCTGTGTTCGTTTTTCCGCTGGCAGTTGACGTGATATCACAGTCTGAGGTAGAATAATAACGGTTTACAGAGGCACAGAATAATACGGAAGCCCCGGGCTTCGGAACGGAGAAAAGAATGATCAACAAACTGATTGCCGGAATACGAAAGACAAATGCACCCATTGTCGTGGGACTGGATCCTATGCTGAAATATGTGCCTGAACACATTAAGCAGAAAGCCTATGCCGACTTGGGTGAGACCCTGGAGGGAGCAGGAGAGGCCATTTGGCAGTACAATAAAGGGATTGTGGACGCCATATGCGATCTGGTGCCTGCGGTGAAGCCCCAGATTGCCATGTATGAGCAGTTCGGTATTCCCGGCCTTGCTGCCTTTAAAAGGACCGTGGATTACTGCAGGGAAAAGGGGCTGGTGGTAATCGGGGACGTCAAAAGGGGAGACATTGGATCTACCTCCGAGGCATATGCTGCCGGTCATTTGGGAAGCGTGCAGGTAGGGAACAGTATGTGCTGCGGCTTCGGAGAGGACTTTGCCACAGTGAACCCGTATCTTGGATCAGACGGTGTAAAGCCTTTTCTGCAGGTCTGCCGCCAGGAAGGGAAAGGGATTTTTGTGTTGGTGAAAACCTCTAATCCCAGCAGCGGAGAGCTTCAGGACAGATTGGTGAAAACCTGTGCCCAAGGTGCGGAAGTATTTCGGCCTATCTATGAGCTGGTGGGAGAGCAGGTGGCGGCCTGGGGAGAAGAGTGCATGCCGGAAGAAGGAGAATACAGCTACGTAGGCGCGGTAGTGGGAGCCACATACCCGGAGCAGGGGCGGATCCTGCGAAGAATCATGCCCAGAGCCTTTATCCTGGTGCCCGGCTATGGTGCCCAGGGAGGCCGGGGAGCCGACCTGGTTCATTTCTTTAATGAAGATGGACTGGGAGCGGTCATAAACTCGTCCCGGGGGATTATCGCCGCTTATCAGCAGGAGAAGTACGCACGGTTCGGCGGAGAGGGATATGCGGACGCCGCCAGGGCCGCAGTGCTGGAAATGAGAGAGGACATTGCGTCAGCTCTGGAACGCAGGTAAAGGTTTTATAGGTCAGAATGGAGGGAAAATATATGGAAATTGTCTGTCTGGATTTGGAAGGGGTGCTTGTGCCGGAAATATGGGTGGCCTTTGCGCAGGTAAGCGGGATCCCGGAGCTGAAGCGGACTACCCGGGAGGAACCGGATTACGGGAAGCTTATGAAGTGGCGGCTGGATATTTTAAAGGAACACAATCTGGGACTTGGAGAGATCCGGAAAACCATCGCCTCTATTGATCCCTTTCCCGGAGCCAGGGAATTTTTGGATGAGCTTCGAAGCTTTACCCAGGTAATCATTATCAGCGACACCTTTACGGAATTCGCAACGCCGCTGATGAAAAAGCTGGGATGGCCTACTATATTCTGCAATTCCCTGGAGGTGGCTGAAAACGGTGAAATCACGGGATTTCGCATGCGGGTGGGGGATTCCAAGCTGACCACGGTGAAGGCCCTTCATTCCATCGGCTACGAGACCATTGCCAGCGGTGACAGCTACAATGATCTGGGCATGATCAGAGCCAGCAAGGCGGGCTTTCTGTTCCGAAGCACGGATCAGATCAGGACGGACAATCCGGACCTGCCGTCCTTTGACAGTTATGCGGAATTAATGGGGGCTATTAAAATAGCCATAGGCTGGCAGGCGGAAAGGGCATAATAGTAAAGTTTGCCTGACATTGTGCCGAAATACTGTAAAGAAGTTTCTGAAAGACAAAGAGTGCTATGGAGGGCAGAAGAATGGATAAGATCGGAAGCTATGAGATCTATCAGAGCAGCTTGTTCGGCCAGGGAAGGACGGCGGCAGCAGAGAAAAAAGAGGCGCCTTTGGCCGGCAGGGCGCGGAAGACCTCAGAAACGGCAAAACAGGAAAAGGTGAATCTCAGCGACAAGGCCAAAAACCTTCTGAAGGATCTGCAGAAGAAATATGGAAATATGGATATCTTTGTGGCCGATTATGAGACGGAGGAAGAGGCAGCCGCCTGCCTGGCCCGGGGAACGGGAGAGTACAGCCTGCTGATTACCCCTGATGAGCTGGAAAAAATGGCTTCAGACAGAAGTGCCAGGGACGAGAACCTGAATACTTTGGATGAAGCGGTAAAGCAGCTGGAGGATATGAAGCAGCAGCTGGGCAGCAAGGGATGGGAGGTATCCCGGATTGGCATTGCCATAAAGGATAACGGCGGGGTTTCATACTTTGCGGAGCTGGAAAAGGTCAGCGAAAAACAGAGAGAGCGCATAGAAAAACAGCGCCAGAGCCGCCGGGAGGACGCATCACGGACGGAGAACGGGATACGGAGGCCGGCAGGAGGAAAGAGACCGGCTTATACGGAAGAGCGGGGAAAAAGGACCCTGGTTTATGGAGATTCTGTGGAGGAGCTGGCGGATAAGATCCGCAGGGTGGATTGGAATGCCATAAAGGAAGAGCGCCTTGCAGCGCAGGGAAGTCGTTTTGATCTTACAACATAAAGCTGACCCGGTGGCGGCGTGAGGTGTCATCGGGTTTTAGCATTTACATCATGGAGGAGAATGAATAGTATGAAAAAGTTTGTGTGTGTGCTGCTGATGATTATGGCTGTGGCAGCTTTTGCGGGCTGTGGGAAAAAGGATGAGGACGTTTCGGGCGGGGAAGGCTCTGAAAGCGGAGCCGGCCAGGAGACCGCTGTGGAAGGAAAGCATCATGTGGAGATTACAGTGAAGGACTATGGTACGATTTCCGTGGAACTGGACGGGGACGCGGCGCCTGTAACGGTGGCAAATTTTCTGAAGCTGGCCGGAGACGGGTTTTATGACGGGCTGACCTTTCACCGAATTGTCAGTGGATTTATGATTCAGGGAGGAGATCCCACAGGAACAGGGCGGGGAGGCTCCGACGAGGCTATACTGGGAGAGTTTTCACAAAATGGTGTGGAGAACAACCTGTCCCACACCCGGGGAGCTGTTTCCATGGCGCGGACTACAGAGTTTAACAGTGCCAGCTCCCAGTTTTTCATTGTTCATGAGGACAGCACAGGACTGGACGGACAGTATGCCTGCTTCGGCTATGTGACAGATGGCATGGATGTGGTGGACGCCATCTGTGAAGCCGGCTATGTGACGGATGATATGGGGATAGTAGATGGAGATAAGCCTGTGATCGAGAGTATTAAGGTCATCGATTAAGGCTCCCGGATCGCAAAAGAACATATTGCACAATCAAACCCCCTGACAGAATAGACAATTTTAACAAAAATGCGGTGTTGCTATTTAATTTACTGACATTTTCCGGTTTAATCTGTTAAAATAAGGTTATAACTTAACTGTTCGGTAAATTATTTGCGGCAGTACGGACAGTGTTTATGGACATTCTGGCGGAAAAGGAGGTTTTTGTGTATAAGATAGGCGAATATGTGATTTGTGGAAACAAAGGAGTGTGCGAGGTGGAGAATATTACCACACTGGACATTTCTGGTGTGGATAAGGGGCGGAAGTATTACATTTTAAAACCGAGGTATATGGCGGGCAGCACAGTGTATGTGCCGGTGGATTCCTCCGGGGATTCCATGAGGCCTGTTCTGAATCGGGATGAAGCCGAAAAGCTGATCGACTCGATCCCTCAGATTCCGATGTTAACGATTATCAATGAGAAGTTGACAGAGCAGGCCTATCGGGACAGCATGAAAACCAATAAGTGTGAAGAGTGGGTCAGAGTGATTAAAACCATATACCTGAGAAAACAGAAGCGTTTGCAGTCAGGCCGGAAGGTGACGGCAGTGGATGCCAAGTACAGCCATCTGGCGGAGGAGAATTTGTATGGCGAACTGGCTGTGGCCCTGGGAATAGGCCGGAATGAGGTGGAGGGCTATATTGCCAGGAGCCTGGATGAAAGACCGGTCTGCGAGACTGCAGAAATCCGGTAAAAAAAGGCTCTTTACTTTTTGAGCAAAAGGTATTATGATAGAGAATCATCAGGAACGGCTTCGGACCGGTTCTGATTTTCCAGGCAATTGAAAATAAAAAATGAATGCCGTTCGGTTCCGCAGGCAAAATTTTGCAGGCGCCGGCTGAACGGCGGAGTAAAACGATGAAGAGAACAGTAGAATGTCGGAGGCTCCAGAGAGACCTGCCCGGTATACATGCCGGTGCTGAAAGCGGGTTGGCAGAAGGACATTTGAAGACCATCTCGGAGTGGCTTTAATACAGCCCGGAGGCTCCCGTTACGAGCAAACGAAGCGGCAGATCATAAGGTCAACGGCAGAGAATCCCTTTTAAAGAGATTTTTGACAGTTTTGGTCTGCAACGAGGGTGGAACCGCGCATGATGCGTCCCTTGCAATTTCGATTGCAGGGGACTTTTTTTACTTTAAATGTAAACGGATGTGTTCCCACAGGGACATGACCACCCGGGAAAGGAAGGAATGAGATGAAGATTACTTTAAAAGACGGATTTGTGAAGGAATACGGAGAAAGCAGAAGCGTGTATGAGATTGCGCAGGACATCAGCGAGGGTCTGGCACGAGCCGCCTGCTGTGCCAAGGTGAACGGCCAGGTGACAGACTTAAGAACTGTGATCAGTCAGGACTGTGAGCTGGCGATCTGTACCGCCGATGACCCGGAGGGGCTGGCGGCCATCCGGCATACGGCTTCTCATGTGCTGGCGGAGGCAGTGAAAAAGCTGTTCCCCGAGGCAAAGCTGGCTATCGGCCCCAGCATTGATACGGGTTTTTATTATGACTTTGACCACGCACCGTTTTCCAGGGAGGATCTGGACGCTCTGGAAGCGGAGATGAAAAAGATTATTAAAAACGGTGCGAAGCTGGAGCGGTTTACTCTTCCCAGAGATCAGGCCATTCAGTTTATGGAAGAGCGGCAGGAGCCCTTTAAGGTAGAGCTGATTCAGAATCTGCCGGAGGACGCGGAAATCTCTTTTTACAGCCAGGGAGATTTTACTGATCTGTGCGCCGGTCCTCACCTTATGAGTACAAAGGGTATCAAGGCCTTTAAGCTGATATCCTCCTCCATGGCCTATTGGAGGGGCGACTCCGAAAAGGCCAGACTGCAGCGGATCTACGGTACGGCTTACAATAAAAAGGAGGATCTGGCGGAGCATCTGGAGCGGATGGAGGACGCAAAGCGCAGGGACCATAACAGACTGGGCCGGGAAATGGAGCTGTTTACCACAGTGGATGTGGTGGGCCAGGGACTGCCTCTTTTTACTCCCAAGGGAACCAGGATGATTATGAAGCTTCAGCGCTGGATAGAGGATCTGGAGGATAAGGAGTGGGGATATGTCCGTACCAGAACCCCTTTGATGGCAAAAAGCGATCTGTATAAAATCTCCGGGCATTGGGATCATTATAAAGAAGGCATGTTTGTGCTGGGTGATGAGGAGAAGGACAAAGAGGTATTCGCCCTGCGCCCCATGACCTGTCCGTTCCAGTATTATGTGTACAAAAATACACAGAAATCCTATCGGGATCTTCCCTATCGGATGAGCGAGACTTCCACACTGTTCCGCAGCGAAGACTCCGGAGAAATGCATGGTTTGACAAGAGTAAGGCAATTTACCATTACAGAGGCTCATTTGGTGATTCGGCCTGATCAGGCGGAGGAGGAGCTGAAGAGCTGTCTGGATCTGGCTTACTACGTGCTCAGCGTACTGGGGCTGCAGGATGATGTCACATACCGGTTGTCCAAGTGGGATCCCAGCAACAAGGCGAAGTATCTGGGGGATGAGAACTATTGGAACAGCACTCAGGACGCTCTCCGCGCCGTTTTGGAGGAAAAAGGCGTGAAATATGAGGAGGCAGACGGGGAAGCCGCTTTCTACGGACCTAAGATCGATATTCAGGCCAAAAACGTGTACGGCAAGGAAGACACCATGATCACTATTCAGCTGGATTGTGCCATTGCCGAGAATTTTGATATGTATTATGTGGACCAGAATGGAGATAAGGTACGTCCCTATATCATTCACCGGACTTCCATGGGCTGCTACGAGCGCACGCTGGCCTGGCTGATTGAAAAATATGCGGGTAAGTTTCCCACCTGGCTCTGCCCGGAGCAGGTGCGTGTGCTTCCTATCTCGGAAAAATACGAAGATTATGCGAAAAAGGTATTAAAGGAGCTTCGAGCCAGGGACATCGATGCGGAGCTGGATAATCGTTCCGAAAAAATCGGCTTTAAGATCCGTGAGGCCAGGCTGGCCAGAATCCCTTATATGCTGGTAGTGGGACAGCAGGAGGAAGAAGAGGGGCTGGTGTCGGTGAGAAGCCGCTTCGCAGGGGATGAGGGCCAGAAGCCTCTGCATGAATTCCTGGAACAGATCTGCCAGGAGATCCGGACCAAAGAGATTCGGAAAGAGGAGAATATTCTTCCGTGAATGAGGCATACTGATTCTGACAGGAGTGCAGCCGCTTATCCGTTTTCTCAAGGCGGCGCGGACTTTTGTCCGGATCTGCCGCTTCCGGCGCCGCTTGCCGTGGATCTGAAGAGAAAGCGGCGCAGAAGGAGGCAAGAAATGGCGGATTTAAAATGTGCGGCTGAAAATTGTACCTATAATGAGCAGTCCATGTGCTGCAAGGGCGATATTATGGTGGGAGGAAAGCATGCATGTAACTGTGACGATACCTGCTGTGACAGCTTTACTTGCAGGCGGGAGGGACAGGATGCCTTCAAAAGCTCCGTGATCCATCCCAGCAAGACCATCAGCATTGACTGTGAAGCGATAAAGTGCATTTATAATACCAATTATAAATGTCATGCGGATCACGTGGACATCAAGGGCTGTAGTGCCTGTGACTGCAAGGAGACGGCATGTGCCACATTCCGGGAAAAATAGACGGATATTTGGTGACTGTACAGGCCAAGGATGAAGCCGGCAGTTTATGATCCAGCAGCCCTGAGCGCAAGATGCCGCCAGGGCTGTTTTGGCGTGTGGCTTCATTCTTTATCTATTTTTTGACAAAACTTAAGATTTTTTTAATGTGAACGAAAGCCTCTTGATTTTTTCCGTAGGACAGGTACAATAACAATAGGTAAAGCATACATATAGTGAATCCGAGGAGGTACAAATAATGAAGAAAAAAGCAATATCTGCACTGGTGCTTGCGGCAGCCCTGATAATTGCGCCCCTGTCAGGGGAACTGGCGATGATAGCTACGGCTACGGGAAATAATACGACTACGCCCCCCACCACCAACACTACTACCAACAGACCCGTCTATACGGCTACGGGAAATAATACTGTTTCAAACAACAATACGGGAACCACTATAAAGCCTGGAACCACAACGAATCCCGGAACCACAACGAATCCCGGAACCACAACGAATCCTGGAACTACTACAAATCCTGGAACCACCGCCAGCACCTATACCGTAGTAAAGGGTGATACGCTTTACGGAATTGCCCGCAAGTGCGGCATGACGCTTCAGGAGCTGCTGGCAGCTAATCCCCAGATCACAAACCGAAACAAAATCAGTATAGGACAAGTTCTCAATTGCAAGGCAGGAGCCACTGTGAACAATGGAACGACTACGGAAACTCAGACAGTCACTACGAAAAACACCTATACTGTGGTAAAGGGGGATACGCTGTACGGTATTGCCAAGAAGTGCAAGATGACTATAAAGGAACTGCTGGCAGCCAATCCTCAGATCAAAAACCGCGACAAGATCAAGGTAGGCCAGGTAATAAATGTCAAATAGGGGTCATTGCTCGATTAAAGTCTGTATGGTTACAAGTAAAGTGTGAGCTAATGTGTGACAGACATGAAAAGATCGTCCTTGCAGATTATCTGTGAGGACGATTTTCTTTGAGCTTTTTGCGGCAATGGGAGGATTTTTGATGGAAAAGAAAGCAAGAGAGTATATGGAAGCTCTGACGAACGGATATATTATTCTGATCCTGGGCGTACTTCCGCTGTATATGAAGGATGGATTTAACATGATCGGCGATGCAAAATATCTGTTTTTTATCAGGTCTGCATTACTGCTTTTCTGTCTGTCAGCAGCAGGAGCCGCAGTATTGTTGGCGGTAACACAAAAAAAGAAAAACAGCATTGTGGGAATATCAGGGAAGAGTGAAGCCATGAAACGGTCTGAGACCCAAAGGAGCCGCCAGTGGTCTGGAACGGACAGCTTTGTTCTGCTGTACGGAATCAGTACAATGCTTTCTTATTGCTTCAGCGAATTCCGGCAGGAAGCTCTTTGGGGGTATGCGGACTGGCATATGGGGCTGATGACACAGCTTTTGCTGGTATGGAGCTATTTTTTTATTTCCCAATTTTATAAAATGGAAAAATTTGCCTGGAAGGTGGCCGGAGCGGTTGCTTTTCTGGTTTTTCTGCTGGGAGTGTTGAACCGCTACAGCTGTGATGTGATCGGGACTTATCGGGAGATCGATTATTGGGATTGGAACAGGAGACATTTGCTGTCAACTATTGGGAATATTAATTGGTATTGCGGGTATGTATGTCTGATGTGCCCACTGTTGCTGTATCTTTTCTGGAGCCGGAGCGGGGGGCCCCGGATGCTGGGCGGCGTGGGAAGCTTTATCAGCTTTGCCACAATTTTTACCCAGGGAAGCTCCAGCGGATTTGTGGGACTGGGAGCGTCTATGGCGGTACTGCTGTGGGCATCCTTAAAGGATCAGGAAAAGCTGAAGCGTTTTTTTCAGCTCTTTTTCATGATGTCCCTGATGCCGCCTCTGCTGGCATGGACCTCAGAGCGGTTTCTTCCATATGAATTGAAGATGCCGAAATATGATCTGGCCTGCCAGCTTCTGTTTTGGAAAATATGGTATGTGCTCATAATTCTTGCCGGTCTTGCCGTATTATTCCTGCATGTATGGAAGAAGAAGGGAGGGAGGGATTTCCTTAAAAGTGGTGTATGGAGAAGGGTATATACGATTACCGTGACGGTCATTCTTTTGGCTGGGGCCTTATTTATTTTGCTGTGTCAGCTGTCAGAGGGCTTCTGGAAGCTGGCAGGCGGCCTTCCAGAGCTTCGGATCCAGGGAGAATGGGGAAGCGGAAGAGGGGCCCTATGGAAGGTCTCTGTACAGTGCTTTTTACAGGGCGGCTGGAAGCAGAGGCTTTTGGGAGCCGGGCCGGATTGCTTTGCGGGTATTATTTATAAAATGTTTGACATGGATCAGGAGGTCTTCATGGCGGGACAGTGGCAGGGAGCCATATTTGCCAACGCCCACAACGAATGGCTGAACATGCTGATTACCGGCGGGATTCTGGGCGCGGCGGCGTATGCAGGGATTTTTATATGCAGTTTTATAAAATGCCGGAAAAGGGCGGAAAAACAGCCTGTGTTGATTGCAGGAATGATGATGATCGCCGGATATGCCGCCAACAATTTTTTTGGCTTTCAGCAGGCGGCAGTGACGCCGGTTATGTTTGTGATCCTGGGGATGCTGTCGGCAATTGTACGGCTTTCCCCGCCCCAATGTTCTGCAAAAGGAGACATATCGGCATGTCCTGCTCCTATACAAAGCTCCTATACAAACTGATTTTTTTGTTGACAACAGATTGCAGATATGCTATCCTATTTAAGCATGTGATGAACACATGCAGAAAATAAAGCAGAGTATCCACTCTCACCTTACGGCAAGCGGGCTGGTAAGGTTATCGATTCGAATTTTCTGAAAAGTCTCCCACAGGTTCGAAAGATGTTTACTGCGGTGAGAAGGGCGATATTTTTTATATGGCCGGCGGAGAAGGATTGTCAGGTGGATAGTTATGCTATCCACTTTTTTCTTATGGAGGTGCACGACCATTAGCGACTTAATGATTAACGAACAGATTAGGGACAAGGAAATACGTCTGATCGGGGAGGACGGCACGCAGCTTGGTATTGTGGCTACGAAAGCAGCCCTGAAGATGGCGGAGGATGCAGGGCTTGATCTTGTAAAGATAGCGCCTACGGCGAAGCCTCCCGTATGCAAGATCGTCGATTACGGTAAGTATAAGTATGAGATGGTCAGAAAAGAAAAGGAAGCCCGGAAGAAGCAGAAGACTATTGAGATCAAGGAGATCCGCTTATCCCCTAATATTGATACCAATGATCTGAATACAAAGATCAACGCTGCCAGAAAATTTCTCGGCAAGGGCGACAAGGTAAAAATTACACTTCGGTTCCGGGGACGTGAAATGGCTCATATGAATAACAGCAAGCATATTCTTGACGATTTTGCGGCGAGTCTTTCGGACATTGCGGTGGTTGAGAAGGCTCCTAAGGTTGAAGGCAGGAGCATGACAATGTTTTTAACTGAAAAGCGTTAATTCGCAGAAGTTAAAATAGATTAATTAAAGATTAGGAGGAACTTGATATGCCAAAAATGAAGACAAGCAGATCGGCTGCAAAGCGTTTTAAAGTGACAGGAACAGGTAAGCTGAAGAGAAACAAAGCCTACAAACGCCATATCTTGACCAAGAAAAGTGCGAAGACAAAGCGCAATCTCAGAAAGCCTGCTATGACGGATGCAACTAATGTAAAGAATATGAAGAAGATTCTGCCCTATTTATAAGTCAGGTAAGGAGGAGAAGACATGGCAAGAATAAAAGGTGGTTTGAATGCCAAGAAAAAGCATAATAGAGTATTGAAGCTTGCTAAGGGATACAGAGGTGCAAGAAGCAAGCAGTACAGAGTAGCGAAGCAGTCTGTAATGCGCGCTCTGGCCAGTTCCTACGCAGGAAGAAAAGAAAGAAAGCGTCAGTTCCGGAGACTGTGGATCGCCAGAATCAACGCTGCGGCAAGGATGAACGGACTTTCCTACAGTCAGTTTATGTATGGCCTGAAGCTGGCCGGTGTTGAGATCAACAGAAAGATGCTGGCTGAGATGGCAGTGAATGATGCGGACGGATTCAGGACGCTGGCAGATCTTGCCAAGAGCAAGGTGGCATAATAAATATTGAAAAATAATTTTGGATATGAAAAATGCTATGCGCGGGTTTTATCTGTTGCATAGCATTTTTGCAATATCTGTGGCAGGGACAGGAATATGCCGTCGGAGCAGGGGATGACAGTGCAGGGCAGTGTTGCAGGAGGGCGCCGAGCGGAATTCTATGCAGGGTGATCTGGAAAAGCACGGAGGCCAGCGGTTTGGGGGAGGAGTTAACGCTGATTATGATATATATTACATCTGTTGCTATGAAGGCGGAAGCAAAAAAAGAGCCGCAAAACCATGATTTTCAAAAATCAACAGCTTTGCGGCCTTTTGTCCAAAAGCAGATAACGGGAGTCGAACCCGCCTTTCCAGCTTGGGAAGCTAGCGTTCTACCGATGAACCATATCTGCAAATTATCTGACGAAAATTATTATAACACACAAAAGCTCATTTGACCAGCATTTTTTTTAGTAGGCGGGAATATTATTCCGCAAAGCGGAAAAACTGTTTTTCGTGATTAGGATCATGGGCTTTTGCCGGATCGGCGGAAGCGTATTCGAGGCCGCAGCAGCGGCAGAGGGCAGGGGAAAATGAAGCTTTCCTTTCGATGGTATGGAAAAGAAGATGCGGTGACTCTGAGAAATATCCGCCAGATACCGGGAATGAGCACGATTGTCAGCGCCGTTTATGATGTGCCTGTCGGTGATGTGTGGAGCAGGGAGAGCATTGCCGATTTAAAAAGACAGATCGAGAATGAGGGTATGGGCTTTGAAGTGGTTGAGAGTATTCCTGTTCACGAGGACATCAAGCTGGGAAAGAGGACCAGAGACCGCTATATTGCTAACTACTGTGAGAATATCCGACGCGTGGCGGAGGCGGGCGTGAAATGTGTCTGCTACAATTTTATGCCCGTGTTCGATTGGACCAGAACGGAATTAGAGCATGTACTGCCGGACGGTTCCACTACTTTGGCCTACTATCAGGAACAGGTGGAGAGAGTCGATCCTTTAAAGAGCGACAATGATCTGACCCTGCCGGGCTGGGATGCCAGCTATTCCCGCGAAGAGCTGAGGCAGGTGGCGGCAGAATACCAGTCCATGACGGAGGAAGGGCTGTGGGAGAATCTGCAATATTTCCTGGAGCGGGTGATTCCTGTCAGCGTAGAGTGCGGTATTAATATGGCGATTCATGAGGATGATCCCTGTTGGAGTATTTTCGGATTACCCCGGATTATCACCAACGAAAAAAATCTGGATCGCTTTTTAAGGCTTGTGGATGTGCCCAACAACGGCATTACCCTGTGCACGGGCTCTCTGGGCTGCTCGGGGCATAATGATGTAGCTGCCATAGCCGCCAAATATGCCGCCATGGGGCGCATACATTTCGTTCATATGAGGAATGTGGCGGTGCTGCCCCGGGGAGAAGGCTTCGAGGAACGGGCTCATTTGTCCTCCTGCGGTACTCTGGACATGTATGCTATAATGAAGGCATTGTATGACAATAGATTTGACGGATATATCCGCCCTGACCATGGCAGAATGATCTGGGGAGAGACCGGCAGACCCGGTTATGGTTTATATGACAGGGCACTGGGCGCCGTCTATCTGAACGGCTTGTGGGAGGCCATTGAAAAGGGGGATAGATAATCCTTTTTGAATATACTTTGACGAAATTAAAAGCCTGAGTCCCGACTTTGGTGCTGGAAAGAAAAGCCAGGATGAGTTATAATCGATTTATTGCGGTATGGGGAGGGATCAGGCGATGCATTATGTAATAGGGGATGTGCACGGGTGCTATAATGCATTAATGAGATTGTTAAAAAGGCTTTGTCTTACATCGGAGGACATAGTCTATTTTGTGGGTGATTTCGTGGACAGGGCGCCCACGCATGAGGAGATGCTGAAAACAAATCAGTGGGTGTGTGAGCATATTTCGGAGGAAGGGCAGTTCCGGGCGGTGCTCGGCAACCATGATTTGGATATGCTGGACACATACCGGGAGCTGGCGGCATATGAAGGAATGCCGGAAATGTCCATGCTGACCACGGAGGATACCCTGGAAAGTATCAGAAATGTGACTAAAGTTCTTCGGAAGCTGCCGCTGTACCGACAGGTGGAGTCGGGAGGATATCGAAATATTATCACACATTCCTGGGTCTGTGACGCTTGGGGAAATACAGCCATTGGGGAGGATGGGAGCATCAGGGAGGATTTCAGCATCAATGAATCCCTGTGGGACAGGTGCCATTCGGTACGGGACTGTCCTGCTTTCTGCAGGGTCATTCACGGTCATACCATCACCTCCAGCAGCTATTATGAGGTGTCCCAAAAGGGGGTGCGAAACAGAATTGCGCGGCTTGGGGATACCAACATAAACATCGACTGCGGCTGTTTTATGGGGTTGAGCAATGGGGGAAATCTGGCGGCCTTTTGCCTGGAGGACGGAATGGAATTTTATGCCTATGACAGCGAGGACGTGCAGGCAGAATACAGGGAGCTTGCCAGGTTGTCGAGGAAGCCCTATAAGCTGAAGGATTATCAGATTTTTCTGGCGTGTAATCCACTGAAAGAGGCCGCGGTTTTTCAGGATGACTCACCGTTTACAAAATATGCATTGGAAAGGCTCACAGCCGATTATGGTCTGGACTGCTCTGACAGGGAGAGGTTTTCCCTGGAATGCCGTGATTACATGCGCTGGTGGAGCCGATGTGTGAAAAGGTCTAATTCCATAGATAGAAGATTTGTTCTGTGGAGAGAGTAGCCTGTCACCGTTTGCAGATATCCGCCGCAAACTCAGCTATGATCCGTAAAGGCGGCGATTAGTCCGTATACAGCACTTTTCTGTTCCGGGGTGAGAGCCACCCACTTGTCAAACAGCTCCTTTTGCTCAGGGGTGAGCACCGTCAAATCGCCGTCCGTAAAGAACTGGGACATGGTGATGCCGAAGCCGTCGCAGATCGCTTCCAGGGTGGAGATAGAAGGAACCGTGTTGCGCCGGAATATATTTGCCAGGGTGGACTGGGAAAGCCCGCATTTTTTAGACAGCCTGTACTCTGTCCAGCCTCTTTCATCTAAGAGCTGGCGCAGTCTCTGATGTGCATCCATTCGACCATATCCTCTTTTTTTGTACTTATTTTACGGCTTTTTTGAAAAGTATTATACAAAATACTTGTATTGTAACTGCTGCTATGATAAACTGTAGTCGTAATAGCCGTTCGTAATCAAATCGAAAAGGAGGGGCTTGGATGCTGGGCGATGTAACGATCAGAAAAAAGGAAGAGGATATGACTGACCTGCAGAGGAGGCTGAGTATCTTTCTGAGAGAACAGAGTGCACAGTATGATGCAGAATATGAGGAAGCCAGGGCTGCTGAGGACTGGGACAGGGCTTCGGCTGCTCTTCTGAGCATGGCAGAGGTTACGGATGTAGAAAGACGGGTAGGAATCACGAAAAGGGTAAAGTATTATGAATGGATTGATGAGATAGCACGCAACGCAAAGGCGGCTGATGCCCAAGGCCGGACGGAGGAGAAGGGACCAGGCGAAGCTTCTTTCTGGAAAAGGAAAAAGAGAAAGAAATGACAGCCTGAAACCATTGAGAGAAGCGGCGCTTTGGCAGCACGGCTTCTTTTTAATTTCCGCCTGAAAAGCAGGCGGCGGATCATTATACGATACAGATCTATGCTAAAGAGTATTGTTGAAGGCGGCAATCATGGTGTAAACGGCAGACTTCTGCTCCGGAGTAAGGGTCACCCAACGGTCAAATAATTGCTTCAGCTCCGGGGTAAGCTCCACCATATCATCGTCCGCAAAAAATTGTGACAGGGTTATACCGAAGCCCTTGCAGATGGTTTCCAGCGTAGCGATAGATGGTACCGTATTGCGGCGGAATATATTAGCCAGCGTGGACTCGGAGAGCCCACAGTTTTTAGACAGCCTGTACTCTGTCCAGCCTCTTTCGTCTAACAGCTGGCGCAGCCTCTGATGTGCATCCATTCGACAATATCCTCTTTTTTGTTTCTATTCTAACCCTTGTTTGAAATTGGAAATACAAAATATATGTATGGTTATTGCCGCTAAAATGAGAAGCAGCTATGGAAAATTCTGGAACTGTAACTGGACCCGGGCCGCTGTTCCCAAAGAAGAAGGAAAATACTTTTCATATGGATGTATGTTATGATACAATGACCTTGTTCAAAGAATGAAAAGGCCCGGTGGCCGCTGCGAAGGAGGATATCAAGAAATGCTTTTTGAAGATATGGACAGGATTGTTTTTGCAGGGGATTCGGTGACGGATATGGGAAGCGCCCAGCCGGTGGGAGAAGGCCGGTTTGATGATTTGGGACAGGGCTATGTGAGGGTGGTGGATAACCTGCTTGCAGTCTGGTACCCGGAGAGAAAGATCCGTGTGACCAACTCCGGAATATCCGGCAATACCAGCCGGGATCTGCTGGCCAGATATCAGAGGGATGTGGTGGATTTAAAGCCTGACTGGGTTTCTATCTGCATCGGGATTAATGATGTGTGGAGACAGTTTGACTCACCGGCCATTGTGGATGCCCAGGTGATGCCGGAGGAATATGAAGCCAATGTGGAAAGGATGATATTGGCAGTGAAGGGCAGTGTGAAGGGTATTTTTATTCTTTCCCCTTATTATATGGAGCTTGACCGTCAGGATCCTATGCGTGCCAGGATGGACGAGTATACAAGGATCTGCAGGCAGCTGGCCGAAAAGCATCAGTGTATGTTTGTGGATTTCCAGAAGATATATGATGACTTCTGCTCCGTTCGCCATTCCTCCTGTGTGGCCTGGGATAAGATTCATCCCAACCAGGTGGGAGCAACGCTGATGGCCAGGGCATTTCTGGAAAAATGCGAATTTGCGTTTTCATAAAAAGGCAGTATTTCAAAGATACAGGGATCAGAGCAGTATTTTGCCCGATTCTGTGCAGATGCAATATCCGTTTTTGCACTGCCCAGAATCGGGTTGAAAATTATAGTGATGAGTTCGTCTTGGGGAAGGCGGCATTCAGCGGCTGGGGATCTTCAGCACCTGACCGATGCTCAAGTTGTCGCCGGACAGCCCGTTCAGCTTTTGGATGGCTTCCACTGTAGTATCGAATCTTCTGGACAGAAGCCAGAGAGTATCACCGGCCCTGACGGTATATTCGAAATAGGAGGTGTCTGTGTCGGCGGGAATCTTCAGCACCTGGCCGATATTGAGCAGATCGCTGGTAAGGCCGTTCAGCTGCTTAAGCGCTTCCACCGTTGTGCCATACCGTTTCGCGATGAGCCACAGACTGTCTCCGGGCTGTACTACGTATTCTCTGACGCCTGGCTGGGGACCGGGGAAGGGCACATTCTGGCCGATGCCAAAGTATACCTCATACAAATTTTTCCAGGTAAGGGGTCCCACGATGCCGTCCGGAGTGATTCCCACGGCCTGCTGGAAGGCGGTGACGGCCTGCCTGGTTCCGGGGCCGAAGACGCCGTCCTGAGCCGGGGCGGGGATACCGGGATAAAACAGGGCCGCCATATTCAGGAGGTACTGCAGGGTAATCACATCAGGGCTTTTAGAACCCTGGCGAAGTATGGAGGAGGGCGGCACTGTTCCTATACCTAAGGAGGTGCCTTCGCTGTCCAGCTCTGCCAGTCTGGTTATGGCGGCGTAGATGCCGGAAATCTTATACCAGGTGGATTTTCCTACGATACCGTCCGGGGAGAGGCCGAAAACGCTCTGGAATTTAGTTACGGCAGCTTTGGTGCTGTCCCCGAAGGTGCCTGCGGGGTCGGTGATCACAGGAATGGCCGGATAGTTTCTCCGGATCCTTCCCAGATAGGTTTGGATCGTCTGCACGTCCAGACCGGTGCTGCCCTGCTTGAGGGGTGTGCCGGGGTAGGAGGACAGGACGCCTGTGATTGTATTAGTGGATGAGATCTCCACATCCTGAGGGTAGTAGGTTCGCAGGATCTGCAGGGGAGTACGGCCCTGATTGGCCAAGGTTACGGTGCCCCACTGGGAAAGGCCCCTGCAGGTCACAGTGGTCCCATTGCAGAAGGATGTGAAGAAGGGTGCGTCCTGGCTGGGCCGCCGGACAAATTCATTAAAGATATTGTCCACAATTCTGCTGATGGATTCGTAGATGGGGCGTCCCGGAATAAATGCCTGGTCATATGCGGTGCTGTTGGTAATGTCGTAGTTATAGCCCCGGTTTCTGTACCATTCCGTAAAGATCCGGTTCAGGGCAAAGGTAATGATGGCGTAAATGTTGGCAGTCAGCGCAGCCTCCGGCCAGGTGGGATAGATCTCGCTGCTGGCCGCATTCTTCACGTAATCGGGGAAGGATACCTGTACATTGGAGGCGGAGGAGCCGGGAGCCCCCAGATGGACGGTGATGGGATTGGGAATCACCACCTGCCGCAGGATTCTGGCGCTGTCCGTGGTGCCTTCCTGATTCCGGGGGGTACGGGAGGCCACAGCGGGCTGGCCCACAAAGATCCTGGTTTGCTGGGGACGGCGCTGCATCTGTTGCATGGGAACCAGCTCCAGAGGCAGAAGAGCGGTCTCTCCCTCATAGATGGGGATGTCGGAGACATAGACGGTGTTAAAGCCCGTCTCCCGGACCAGGACATTGTAGCTCTTATAGGGCAACTCCATAAAATACTGATTTTGGGAAAAGCTTTTATCCAGTGTCTCCAGGGGGACCTTGAGGGTTTCCCCGCTTTCATCCGTTGTCAGATCATAGACGACGCTGCCATGGGAATCCAGGATGCTGACCTGCACTCCTGCCAGAGGAACAGCCTCCTGGGCCGTCTGCACCTGTACGATCAGATATCCGATAGCCATAAAATAGTTTTCTCCTTATTTCCTATAATGAATAAAATATGAAGGAAGGCCGGGGAAGGTGACAAAAGCATAGCGCAGCCGCGGGTGGCGCGGCATGAAGTGGAGCCGCTTGTGCGCAAAATGCAGCGCAGAAACGGAAAAATGGAGGTTAATATGGAACGAGAATTTTTATATGACCGGGATCACGTAATTGTTGACACAGACAAGGGAAAGGTCCGGGGATACCGCTATGACGGTATATCTATTTTCAAGGGGATTCCTTATGCCCATGCCCGCAGGTTTCATGCGCCGGAAGCGGTGAAGCCCTGGGAAGGGGTTATGGATGCCACAAGCTACGGGTATGTGTGTCCTTTGCTTGAAATGGGAAAGCCCGGCGGAGAGCTGATGGTGCCCCACAGATATTGGGTGATGGATGAAGATTGCCAGAATCTGAATATCTGGACGCCGGAATGTGACGGCGGAAAGCACCCGGTGCTGGTATGGCTTCACGGCGGCGGCTTTGAGGCCGGGTCGGCCATCGAGCAGATCGCGTATGAGGGAGAGAGCATGTGCCGGGAGGGACAGGCGGTGGTGGTGTCTATCAACCATCGGTTAAATATTCTGGGATACTTTGACCTTTCGGATTTCGGAGAGGAGTATGCCAATTCCGGAAATGCAGGCGGGGATGACATTGTGGCGGCTCTTAGGTGGATTCATGAAAACATAGCGGCTTTTGGGGGAGACCCGGAAAATGTGACGATTTTCGGCCAGTCCGGCGGGGGAGCCAAGGTCACGGTGCTTTTGCAGACCCCGGCGGCGGACGGCCTGTACGCCAAAGGGATCAACATGAGCGGCACTATAGATCAGCTTTTTACGGAAAGCGACGAAACAGGTCAGGAGCTGGCCATGGAGATTATGGCGGAGCTTGGCATCGACGGAGACATCCGGGAGCTGGAGGAGGTGCCCTATTCTGCTTTGGCGGAGGCCTACAAGACGGTGAAGCCCGGACTGGCGGCGGCAGGAAAATATGTGGGCTGTATTCCCCGGGCCAACGGGTTTTATGCAGGCTCTCCGGACCGGATCGGCTTTAGGAAGGAGACGGCCCATATACCCATGTTGATCGGCTCCACCTACGGAGAGTTTACGGCCTTTGCTGCTCCGGAAGTCCGCAAGGAACAGCTGACGGAAAATCAGGGGGCGGCCATGGTGACGGAAGCGCTGGGGCTTTCGGCGGCGCAGGAGCTGCTGCCGCTGTACAAATCCGCATATCCCCACAGGAATCCGGTGGATCTGCTGACGCTGGACTTTATTTTCCGGCTGCCGGGCCAGCGCTATATCCGAAACAGAAGCGCTCTGAATAAGTGTACCTATTCTTATCTTTTTGACCTGGATATGCCTATAAACGGCAGGACCGTACCGGCACACTGCGCGGATATTCCCTTTGTGTTTCACAACACACAGCTGGTGCCCTCCACTCAGATCCCGGGAGTCACGGAAAAGCTGGAGAAGCAGATTTTTGACACGGTGATGGCCTTTGCCAGAACAGGAAGCCCGGAGAATCCCGCAATACCCCATTGGCCGGCCAGCGCCCCGGAGACGGAAAATGCGATGATATTTAATGAAAATACGTATCTTGGAGTGAACCACGACAGGGAGCTGGTTCCCGTGTTTGCAAAATACATGGGCCCCATTTTTATGAGGCGCATGGCGGAGGTGATGGGAAAGGTACAGCATTAAGGGAGGCAGAGAATGAAGAGAATTATGATCATGGACGGACAGGGCGGCGGCGTGGGCCGAAGTCTAGTGGAGGCGCTGTCCGCCAGATATCCGGAGGCGGAGCTGATCGCTGTGGGTACCAACGCCATGGCTACTGCCAACATGATGAAGGGGGGCTGTGCGGTGGGTGCCACCGGTGAGAATGCGGTGGTGTGCAATGCCTCCAGGGCGGACGCCATCCTGGGTCCCATGGGCATCATTATGGCCAATTCCATGCTGGGAGAGGTGACACCCCGAATGGCGGAGGCGGTGGCATCCAGCGATGCCCGTATTCTGCTGATTCCCATGAACCGCTGCAGTGCACAGGTGATGGGACTGGAGAACAGAAAGCTGGGAGATTACATTCGTGAGGCCGCGGACAGGCTGGAGGATCTGTGATATGTTGAAACGATTTTATCCCGATGCAGAGACGGAGAATGCATATGAAATCGATTATGCCGGATTTTGCAAAATGGGCTGCCGGGGAGTGATTTTTGATGTGGATAATACGCTGGTTCCCCATGGCGCGCCGGCGGACGAGCGGGCCATAGCGTTGTTTGAAAAGCTTCACGGGCTGGGGCTTGGAACGGTGCTTTTATCCAACAATAAGGAGCCGAGAGTAAAGAGTTTTGCCCGGCAGGTGGGATCGGATTATATTTTCAGGGCGGGAAAGCCCGGAAGAGAAGGTTATGAAAGGGCCATGGAGCGTATGGGAACCGGGCCGGAGACTACCCTTTTTGTGGGCGACCAGCTGTTTACGGACGTCTGGGGGGCAAAAAGGGCGGGAATCTACGCCTGTCTGGTAAAGCCTATCCATCCGAAGGAAGAGATCCAGATAGTTTTAAAGCGATATCTGGAGCGGATCGTGTTGTTTTTTTATCACAGGAAAAGCGAAAAAGAAAGAACCAGAGCCTTTGGGGCAGCAGGAAAGGAGGCGCCGGAAGCATGAAGGAAACAGGCGGTCAAAGAAACATCGACGGATACACCCGTGTGTGCGGGCTGATAGGAAATCCGGTGGAGCATACCATGTCTCCGGCCATCCACAATACCCTGACGGCAGCCTTGGGAGAGAATCTGGTCTATGTGCCTTTCCGGGTGCCGGAGGGCCGGGTGCGGGAGGCGGTGGAAGGAGCCTATGCGTTGAATCTGCTGGGAGTGAATGTAACGGTTCCTTATAAGAGTCAGGTGATCCCCTTTTTGAAGGAGATTGATCCCCTGGCGGAGCGGATCGGCGCGGTAAATACCCTGGTGCGGACGGAGGGTGGATTTCGAGGCTATAATACGGACATGCCGGGACTTTACCGGGCTATGTGCCGGGACGGGATCCGGATAGAAGACGGACAGGTACTGATTCTGGGGGCCGGCGGTGCGGCCAGAGCGGTGGCCATGCTGCTGGCGGAAAAGGGTGCCCGCCGGGTGGTGATTCTGAACCGTACGGCAGATAAGGCCGAAGGGCTGGCGGAGGAGGTTAACCGCGGGGCCGGAAGGGAATTGGCAAGGGGGCTGGCTTTGGAGGAGCATGAGAAGCTTCCCCGGGGAGAAGCATACCTGGCCATACAGGCCACCAACGTAGGCATGTTTCCGGGCGTACAGGATGCGGTTATCGAGGATGCAGAATTTTACAGGAAAATACACACAGGCTACGACCTGATCTTTAATCCCGCCAGGACTCGTTTCATGTCCCTGGTGGAGGAAAACGGCGGAAGGGCCTTTAACGGTCTGAAAATGCTGTTGTACCAGGGGATTATTGCCTATGAGCTTTGGACAGGAGCCCGGGTGGGGCCTGAGCTGTCGGAAGTGGCATATGTAAGAATGAAGAGGGCCATGGGAATATAAACCGTGGAAAAAATACCGGAGGTTTTAGATGAAGAGCAGGAATCTGGTTTTGACCGGCTTTATGGGCAGCGGCAAGACGTCCATAGGCTTACGGCTTTCCTACAGGCTGCAGATAATGGTGGAGGATACGGATAAGCTGATCGAGCGCCGGGAGGGAAGGAGCATCAGCGATATTTTTGCCCGGGAGGGGGAGGAATATTTCAGGCAGCAGGAGACGGCCCTGCTGAAGGAGCTGACAGAGGGCAGATATCAAAGAATCTATTCCGTGGGCGGCGGCACTCCTGTCCGGGAAGAGAACAGACAGCTGCTGGGAAAGCTGGGACTGGTGGTTTATCTGCGGGCCCGGCCCGAAACTATCTATGAGCGGCTGAAGGGGGATGTCACCAGGCCTCTTCTGCAGTGCGCCGATCCCCTTGGCAGGATCCGGGAGCTGATGGAAGGCAGGAGCGGAGCTTATGAGGCCTGTGCCCACATTATTGTGGATGTGGATGGAAAGACCGTGGAGGAGATTATGGATATCATTGAAAGAGAGGCGGAGGCCTGTGACGGGAGGCCGTGAAAATGAACAAGAGCGAAGGAGGATGCGGCTTTGAAAATTTTAGTAATCAACGGTCCCAACATTAATTTTCTGGGGATCAGGGAAAAAAGCGTATACGGAACTTTAGATTATCAGTATCTTCTGGACTTGATACACAGAAAGGGTCAGGAAACCGGGCAGGATATCACAGTGTTCCAGAGCAACCACGAGGGAGCGATTATTGACAGGCTGCAGGATGCCTATTTTGACGGGACGGAAGGAATCGTCATCAATCCCGGCGCCTATACCCACTACAGCTATGCCATCAGAGACGCCCTGGCCTCTCTTTTCATCCCCAAGGTGGAGGTGCATATCTCAGACATTACCAAAAGGGAGGAGTTCCGCAAGGTATCGGTGACGGCTCCGGTCTGCGATCACCAGATTTACGGTCAGGGGCTTGAGGGATACCTGCAGGCCATCGATTTCATCCTGGGTAAAAGGGCCTCCGGCGAAGTATAATGGAAGAAGAATGAAATTTTTTTCGAAATCTGTTGCAATCATCACGCTTTTATATTAAACTAATCAGGAATTATAGTGTGAACAGAATATAGGAGGAATATAATATGATTTCTGCAGGTGATTTCAGAAATGGTATTACTATTGAGTACGATAATAATGTGTACCAGATCATTGAATTCCAGCATGTGAAGCCTGGAAAGGGCGCTGCGTTTGTGAGGACAAAGCTGAAAAATATCAAGAACGGCGGCGTGGTTGAGAAGACCTTCCGTCCTACTGAGAAATGCCCCCAGGCTCGTATTGATAGAAAAGATATGCAGTATCTGTATTCGGACGGAGATCTGTACAATTTTATGGATACGGAGAACTATGAGCAGATTGCCCTGAATAAGGACACGGTGGGTGATGCGCTGAAATTCGTCAAGGAGAACGAGATGTGCAAGGTTTGTTCTCACAACGGCAGCGTGTTTTCCGTGGAGCCGCCTCTTTTTGTAGAGCTGGAGATCACGGAGACAGAGCCGGGCTTTAAGGGTGACACCGCTACAGGAGCCAGCAAGCCGGCTATAGTGGAGACCGGGGCGCAGGTTTCCGTTCCGCTTTTTGTGGAGCAGGGGGACAAGATCAAGATCGATACCAGGACAGGAGAATATCTGTCCCGGGTATAGGATGGTCCATATTCTTTATTCTATCAGACTTGTAAGGCGACGACGTTTTCCTGTGGGAAAGCGCTGTTGCCTTTTCTTTTTTTCACTTCTGTTTATCTGTATGTACGAACCTGCGCCGGGGCTTCGGCATATCGGTTCTGTCAATTATACTGTGGGTCCCGAATCCCCGAGGGATCTTTGCCGGACCGCACAGTCACATCAAAAGCGGCGAAGAAAGGTATGGAGAAAAATATGCAAATCAACGAATTCACAGAGAAAGTACAAAAGGTATTGATGAGAGAGCTGGGAGAGGGGTACCGTGTGGAAATCAGAGAGGTCCGGAAGAATAACGGAATCGTGCTGCACGGACTGATGATATTGCCCGAGAACGGTAATATAGCGCCAACCATCTACCTGGATTCGCTCTGGGAGGCTTATGAGAGCGGCACAACCTTCAGTGAGGTCATGGGACGTCTGACCAGGATCTGCCGGGAGGAAATACCCCGGGGAAGTGTGAACATGGAGTTTTTCAGATGCTTTGAGAAGGTCAGGGAGCGAATCTGTTACCGGCTGATCCGCCGGGAGGGCAACGAGGGGCTTCTGGAGGAAATTCCCCATGTGGAGTTTCTGGACCTGGCAGTCTGTTTCTACTATGCCTACCGGGGACGGGAGCTGGGAGAGGGGACTATTCTGATTTATAACACCCATTTGGAGAATTGGGGCGTGGACACGGCACAGCTCATGAGACTTTCGATCAAAAACACGCCGAGACTGTTTCCCGGAGCATGCTGTTCCATGGCGGATGTCCTGCGGGATATGATAGAGTATCAAAAGGGAAAACGCGCCTCCGGAAAGGAGCTTCAGTGGGCAGAGGAGATTCCCATGATGGTGCTGACCAATCCCCGGAAGATTTACGGCGCGGTCTGCATGCTGTATCCGGGACTGCTGGAACGGCTGGCCCGGAAGGAGAAAAAGAGTCTGTATATTCTGCCCAGCTCCGTTCACGAGGTTATTCTGCTGCCTGACAACGGCGAGGAATCCCCCGAAGAGCTGAGAAGGATGATCCGGGAGGTGAATCGGGAGCATGTGGCTCCGGAGGAGGTTTTATCTGACAATCTATATTACTTTGATCTGGCGGAAAAACAGGTAAAAAACATTTTCTAAAAAAATCCATCAATTTTATGTAGACAGACGAAAAATTTTGTGATATTATATTTCAGGGTGATGTAATAATTTTGTAACATTTGCATCCGTAGTCTAACGGATAGAACGAAGGCCTCCGACGCCTTTAATGCAGGTTCGATTCCTGTCGGATGCACTTTACATCACCCTGTTTTAATATCACCGGACTGCCGGAGCGGGACGCCGCACACTGCAGACCGGAGTTCATAGGGTCATGTCAAGAGAGAGCCGCTTGCGGCTTTTTGCAATTATGAGATAACGGTTCCGCCGGGGAGGCGGCTGTGCGGAGGGGGACAGCAATAAAGAGGCAGGACGGAACGGTTATGGTTTTTAGAAAGGTGAAAGGATGCAGGACAACAGATTAAGAGCAGTTCTCGACTATATTGTGAAGCATTGTAAAATTGTGTTTCCCGTGCTGGTAATAGCGGCTGTGGCAGCCACTGTGACCATCGCACTGAATGCCAATAAGGCCAGAGCTGAGGAGGAGAGCCTTCCCACGGAGAGCACCGGGGAGGAAATTCCGGAAACCTGGACGCCGCCCGCCCCCGAGGATAATCTTCTGATGCCTAATGAAAATGAAGAGCTGAAGGCTCTGATGGACTCTTATTATAACGCGGTGGCCGCAGGAGATACGGAGACGCTTAAGGCCATACACAGCGAGATCTCCAGCAATGAACTGCTGAAATTTCAGGAAAAGGCAAAATATCTGAACCGCTATTCTGATTTGGAGGTGTATACGAGGCCGGGGCCTGAGGAAAATTCCGTAATTGCCCTTGTCTATTACAAGGTGATTTTTGAAAACAGAGAGGAAGAGGTTCCCGGGCTGAGATCCTTTTACGTGTGTACCGATGATCAGGGGAAGTTTTATATCTACAACGGAAATGTGAGCGACGAGATTAATGAGTATTTTATGAATGTCAGCAAACAAAGCGATGTGGTAGACCTGAGCAATCGGGTAAATATGGAGTATAACGAGCTGATGGATGCGCATCCGGATCTGCTTAGGTATCTGGCGGAGCTGGATGCCGAGGTAGATACCGCAGTGGGCGTGGCTTTGGCCAGGGAAAACGGAGATCTGCCTGTGGATTCTGAAAATAATACAGATCCGGCAGTTCCAGAAAACTCCGGAGAGGCGGGTGTTCCCGGAGACTCGGATTCTACAGACCCGGGTAACGGGGATCCCGGAAATGCTGTTGACCCGGGAAATGTCCAGGATCCCGGGAGTGCCGGGGAGAGGCAGGAGCCTGTCCCGGAGACGCCCGTAAACACAGGGCCTCAGTATGCCACCGCTACCACCACCGTCAATGTGAGAGACTCGGACAGTGAGCTGGCCGAAAAGCTGGGCAAGGTGCGCGGCGGCGAGAAGGTGCAGGTACAGCAGGTGCAGCAGAACGGCTGGACAAAGATTATCTATGAGGGCGGCGACGGCTTTATTAAGTCGGAATATCTGCAGATCGTGGAAAATGCAGACGGGCTTGCATCCATCGGAACGGTGACGGCCACAGAGAACGTCAATGTACGTGCGGCGGCCAGCGAGACGGCAGAGCGTCTGGGACTGCTCACAGGAGGAACGACCCTGGAGCTGCTGGCAAATGAAGACGGCTGGTGCAAGGTAAAATACAACGGTCAGGTGGGCTATGTGAAATCCGAGTATGTCCAATAGTTATCTTCGGTGACACTGGAAGCAGGACTTTAAAGTGCATAATTTAAAAAAACGGGGAAGCCTTTTACAATAAGTAAGGGGCTTTCCTTTATTTGATTGAGCAGAAGAGCAGAAAAGGCATATACTCACGGGAGGCGGTATAATCATGAAATCACAGGAAGTGTCGCTGTACCAGGAAATACAGAGGAACACGGAGATGGCCATGAAGGCCATCGATACCATATCGGACAAAATATATGACGATGCCCTGGCCATGCAGATGTCCAGACAGTCGATTCGGTATTCGGAGCTCCATAATGAAGCCTCCAGGCAGCTGGTGGAGGCAAAGGCTCAGAATTATCAGGGGAGCGCGCTGGCGGACGTGGTGCTGAAGACAGGGCTGCGCTATAATACCATGCTGAATACCAGTACCGGACGCATTGCGGAGCTGATGATCAAAAACAGTACCAACGGAATCCTGGAGATGGAAAAAGCCCTGAAGCACAATGAAGGGGCGGGAGAGAGACCGGTGGCGCTGGCGAAGCAGTTGATTGAACTGGAGGAAAAGAATGTGGCCAGACTGAAAAGCTATCTGTGAGACCTGCGGAATGAAGGCTGGCGGCAGAGGATGCCAGAACAGAAGCGGTTGACGCGGAAGCCGTTAAGGGATGTACAGGCGGGTTATTATGGATAACCTCCAAGCTTCATAAAGGAGCAGGAAGGGCAAAATAGACAAATAGAAGATATTATATTGTGCAATTTGGATAAAAAACCCCGGTAAACTTTTACGGTTTAGTGGGGTAAAGTGTGTTGTGGATTTGCGTCTGCGGGTTTATAATGAACCGTAACCAAACGCCGAGGCGGCGTGGTCATTTGAATAAAGAAGGAGGAATTGACATATGTCATATGTAGATGAGGTATTTGATATGGTAGTGGCAAAGAACCCTGCCCAGCCGGAGTTTCATCAGGCTGTGAAGGAGGTTCTGGAGTCTCTGCGGGTGGTGATCGAAGCCAACGAGGAGAAGTACCGCCGGGACGCTCTGCTGGAGAGACTGGTGACGCCGGAGAGGCAGCTGCTGTTTCGAGTGCCCTGGGTGGACGATAAGGGACAGGTACAGGTGAACAACGGCTTCCGCGTGCAGTTCAATTCCGCCATCGGACCCTATAAGGGAGGCCTGCGGCTTCATCCCAGTGTAAATTTGGGAATCATCAAATTCCTGGGCTTTGAACAGATTTTTAAAAATTCCCTCACCGGACTTCCCATCGGCGGCGGCAAGGGAGGTTCCGATTTTGATCCCAAGGGTAAGTCAGACCGGGAAGTAATGGCTTTCTGCCAGAGCTTTATCAATGAGCTTCACAAATATATCGGCGCCGACACGGATGTGCCTGCCGGAGACATCGGCACCGGCGCCAGGGAGATCGGCTATATGTACGGCCAGTATAAGAGGCTGACAGGCCTTTACGAGGGAGTGCTCACCGGAAAGGGACTTTCCTACGGCGGCTCCCTGGCCAGAACAGAGGCTACCGGCTATGGCCTTCTCTATCTGACCGAGGAGATGCTGAAGTGTAACGGAAAGGATATTGCAGGAAAGACTATTGCTGTATCCGGAGCCGGAAATGTGGCGATTTACGCCATCCAGAAGGCCCAGCAGCTGGGCGGAAAGCCTGTGACCTGCTCCGATTCCACAGGCTGGATCTACGATCCGGAGGGGATCGACGTGGCCCTGCTGAAGGATGTGAAGGAGGTCCGGAGAGCCAGACTGACAGAATATGCGGCGGCAAGACCCAGCGCCCAGTATCATGAGGTCAGTGCCGGCGCCAGTGTATGGACCGTGAAATGTGATGTGGCTCTTCCCTGCGCCACTCAGAACGAGCTGGGGCTGGAGGATGCCAAAACGCTGGTGGCTAACGGCTGCATGGCGGTGGCTGAGGGCGCGAACATGCCTACTACCATGGAGGCTACGGAATATTTCCAGAAAAACGGAGTGCTTTTCTGTCCTGGAAAGGCGGCCAACGCAGGTGGAGTTGCCACTTCTGCGCTGGAGATGAGCCAGAACAGTGAGAGACTGAGTTGGACCTTTGAGGAGGTGGACTCCAAACTTCAGGGCATTATGGTGAATATCTTCCACAGTCTTGACGATGCCGCCAGGAAATACGGCATGGAGGGCAACTATGTGGCGGGTGCCAATATAGCAGGCTTCCTGAAGGTGGCCGAGGCCATGACCGCCCAGGGCGTTTGCTGATAGAGAGATTCAATTGAATAAATGATATGGAGAAGTCCCGTAAGCCTTGTGCTTATGGGACTTTTCTTACGGACAGCAAAATTACATTGAACTTCTTCCGGGTTCTAAGTATAATAAAGCTGTGAATGATAAAACACAGCCCATACAAAAGGAGGCGGCCCGTGATTCTTGGTAATTTTGCGGACTGGAATATACAGAATATTTTGATACGTGTGATTGCTGCCACGATTTTGGGCTGCATCATCGGCCTGGACAGAGGAATGAAGCACCGCGGCGCGGGCACAAAGACCATCACTGTGGTCTGTCTGGGCGCCACGCTGGTTATGCTGACGGAGCAGTATATACAGGTATATTTTCCGGGACTTGCAAATATGGATCGGATGGCGGCCCAGGTAATCAGCGGAGTAGGCTTCATCGGAGTGGGAACGATCATTATATCCAGGCACCGGGTCAGGGGGCTGACCACGGCGGCTACTTTATGGGCAAGCGCCTGCGTGGGACTGGCTGTGGGAATCGGCTTTGTCGAGGGCGGCATATTGATTACGGCAATGATGCTGATTTTTCTGCATATACTGCCCTTTGTGGAGCGGTTTGCCGCCCGCCATTCCAGCTATTGCAACGTGTTTATTGACTTGGAAAAGAGCAGAGATCTGCATATAGTGATCCAAAAGCTGAGGGAAGCAGGTGTAGTAATAGATTCCATGGATATGAGTGAAAGCAGAGACGGAGGAGAGGGAATTTCCGTACATATGGTGCTTTATGTAAAAAAGCCTATGGGGCGTGAGGATATATATGATATTCTTATGAAGCTGGATCAGGTAATGGCCGTTGATTTTCTGTGAGGCTTTGGGGGATTTGCGGCAGAAAAGCATTTACATTCCTGCGTATTATGATACAATTTGGGAGAGAGTATGGCAGCTGGTAAGTATTATGCGGTAAAGAAGGGTAAGACCACAGGGATTTACAGAACCTGGGAGGAGTGCAGGACTTCCGTGGAGGGAGTTTCCGGCGCGGTATACAAAAGCTTCAAGACGCTTTCGGAGGCGGAGGCGTTTATGGGAAATGCTGTTTCCAAAAGATTTTCTCCAAAAAAGTCGGGGGGCTTGAAAGAGCCTGCCATGGAAGAGGGACCCCGGCTTCCTCCGGAGGGATGCCTTTTGGCCTATGTGGACGGAAGCTATAATGATTCTTTGAAAAAGTACGCCTTTGGCTGTGTGTTTATTCTGCCGGACGGCCGGGTGCTGGCCGAATACGGGAACGGGGACAAGGAGCAGTCTCTTCAGCACAGAAACGTGACAGGAGAAATGCTGGGGGCCATGTACGCCGTAAGGTTTGCCATGCGGAACGGTTTTTCGGCGCTGGAGCTTTGCTACGACTATCAGGGAATTGAAAAATGGGCAACGGGAGAGTGGCGGTCCAGGACGGAGCTGACGGAAAAATATGCAAAGGCCATGCGGCAGTGGGGAAGGGATATATCCATTACCTTTACCAAGGTGGCTGCCCACACCAACGTATACTATAATGAAATGGCTGACCGTATGGCAAAGACAGGACTTGTGGAAGGAAATGGCGTGCCGGCGGTGCACAGCCTGGAGGACAGCGGGGAATGGAACAAATCAGAATAAATAAGTATCTGGCTCACTGCGGAGTCTGTTCCCGGCGGGAGGCGGATAGACTGATCCGGCAGGGGGCCGTCACCGTGGACGGGGAGACGGTGTCTGCCGGCAGAACCGTTTTCGGAACAGAGGAAATACTGGTTTCGGGAAAAAGAGTGGGAAATCCCGATGCGGCGGTGGTGCTGGCTTTCTACAAGCCTGTGGGAGTGGTATGCACCGAGAGAGGCTTTCACGGAGAAAAAAAGATAACGGATGTGATCAGCTACCCGGTGCGGGTCACCTACGCGGGGAGACTTGACAAGGATTCGGAGGGCCTGCTTTTGCTGACCAACGACGGCGATCTGATCCAGGGTATGATGCGGGGAGCCAACCGCCACGAAAAGGAGTATGTGGTCAGGGTGGACAGAGAGATTACGGAGGAATTCCTGAAAAAAATGTCCGGCGGCATCTATCTGGAGGAGCTGGATCAGAGAACCAGGGAATGCGCGGCGGAGCAGACGGGAAAATATACCTTTCGAATTATTTTGACTCAGGGACTGAACAGGCAGATCAAGCGAATGTGCGCCGCCTGCGGATACAGGGTCAGGAGCCTGAAACGGATCAGGGTCATGCACATTACTCTGGGGGATCTGAAGCCCGGAGAATACAGGAAGCTGGAGGACAAGGATGTGGAATGTCTTTACAGAGACTGCGGGCTGACGCGTTGATCAGGGCAAAGGAAGCATGGCATGAATAGGGCGGCATACCTTTTGAGTAAAAGCAGATCAGACAAGGAGCGAGCATATGGGATCAGACATTTCAGATATAAGAGTAAAAACAGAGCGGATCAGACAGCTGGTGGAGACGCTGAACCGGGCCTCCAGAGCTTATTATGCCCAGGACCGGGAGATCATGAGCAACCGGGAATATGATGCGCTTTATGAGGAGCTTCAGACACTGGAGCAGGAAACGGGAATGGTGCTGGCGGACAGTCCTACGGTGAGCGTAGGGTACGAGGCTGTGGAGGAGCTGCCCAAGGAGCGCCATGAAAGTCCCATGCTGTCTCTGGATAAGACCAAGAGCCGCGAGGATCTTAGGGTCTGGCTGCAGGGAAATGCCGGCGTTTTGAGCTGGAAGCTGGACGGATTGACCATCGTTTTGACCTATGAGGGCGGAAGGCTGACCAAAGCGGTTACCCGGGGAAACGGGGAGATGGGCGAGGTTATTACCAACAATGCCAGGACCTTTCGGAATCTTCCGGTGACGATTCCCTACGGCGGCCAGCTGGTGCTGCGGGGAGAGGCGGTTATTTCCTACTCTGATTTTAACCGGATGAACCAGGAGATTGAGGATGCGGAATCCAGATATAAAAATCCCAGAAATCTGTGCAGCGGCTCCGTACGTCAGCTGAACAATGAGATTACGGCCCGGAGGAATGTGCGGTTTTATGCGTTTTCTCTGGTAAAAGCCGAAGAGGGAGCAGGAGAGACTGCCGTATCGGTGGACTTCCATAATTCCCGCCGGGAGCAGTTTGCTTTTCTGCGTGAACAGGGCTTTGAGGTGGTGGAGCATTATCCGGTGACGGAAGAAAATATTTTGGATATATTGGAGCAGTTTGAGAAAAAGATCGAGACCTATGATATTCCCTCCGACGGTCTTGTCCTGACCTATGAAGATATTGCATACGGTCTGTCCCTGGGCAGGACGGCCAAGTTTCCCAGACATTCCATTGCCTTTAAATGGGCGGATGAGCTCAGGGAGACTCGTCTGCTGGAGATGGAGTGGAGCGCCAGCCGCACAGGGCTGATCAATCCGGTGGCTATCTTTGAGCCTGTGGAGCTGGAGGGAACCACGGTCAGCAGGGCCTCTGTTCATAACATCAGTATTCTGAAAGGGTTAAAGCTGGGAATTGGAGACCGGATCACCGTATACAAGGCCAATATGATTATTCCGCAGATTGCCGAAAATCTGACCTGCAGCGATACGCTGGAAATTCCCAAGGTATGTCCCGTCTGCGGCGGACCTACGGAAATCCGGCAGGTCAACGAGGTCCAGTCCCTGTATTGCACCAACGATATATGTGCTGCGAAGAGGATCAAGGCCTTTACTCTGTTTGTAAGCAGAGACGCCATGAATATAGACGGCCTTTCGGAGGCGACCCTGGAAAAGCTGATAGACCGGGGATTTATTCAGGAGTATGCCGATCTGTTTCATCTGGACCGGTATCGGGAAGAGATGGTGGAGATGGAAGGTTTTGGAGAAAAATCCTGCCAAAATCTCCTGGACAGCATTGACAGGGCCCGCAATACCACTCTGCCCAGAGTGATTTACGGGCTGGGCATCGCAAATATCGGCGTGGCCAACGCAAAGATGCTGTGCCGTTTTTTTGAATATGATCTGGAGAAAATGAAGGAGGCCGATGAGGAGACACTCAGCGCCATCGACGGGGTGGGGGAGGTCATTGCTGCCGCTTTTGTGCAATACATGCATGACCCGGAAAATCTTCAGCGGATCAGCCGTCTGATGGAGGAACTGCGGCTGGAGAGGCCTGTGGTGCAGGAGGGAAATCAGACGCTGGAGGGAATGAGTTTTGTTATTACCGGAAGCCTGGTCCGTTTTGCAAGCAGGAACGAGCTTAAGGAGCTGATAGAGCTAAAGGGCGGGAAGGTTGCGGGCAGCGTCACCGGTAAGACCACCTGTCTGATCAACAATGATGTCACGTCAGGCTCATCCAAGAATAAAAAGGCCAAGGAACTGGGAGTGCCGATCCTGTCCGAGGAGGATTTCCTGACCCGGTATGATTTGGGGGAAGGGGGCGGACGGGAAGACGGCGCTGTTTGAGGGAAGGCGCTGAAGGCTGTCCGTAAAATAAATGAAGAGCGAGGAACAGAGAATCATGCCGATTAAAACACAGAGCGATCTGCCTGCAAAGGAAATACTGGAAAATGAAAATATTTTTGTGATGGACGAATCCCGGGCGGTACACCAGGATATTCGGGCCCTGAATGTACTGATCCTTAATAATATGCCGGTGAAACAGGATACGGAGCTGCAGCTGCTGCGGGCGCTGTCCAACACGCCCCTGCAGATCGATGTGACATTTATGAATGTGAAGAGTCATGTGTCTGTCAATACGCCGGCCAGTCATCTGAATAAATTTTATACCACCATTGATGAGATCCGTGACAGAAAATTTGACGGAATGATTGTGACGGGGGCGCCGGTGGAGGACATATCCTTCGAAGAGGTGGATTACTGGCAGGAGATCTGCGAGATTTTTGACTGGGCCGAAACCCACGTGACCTCCACCCTGCACATCTGCTGGGCGGCCCAGGCGGGCTTTTACTATTATTATGGGATCAATAAGCAGCCTCTGTCCCGGAAGCTGTCAGGAATTTATGAGCACAGGGTGGCGAACAGGAAGGTTCCCCTGGTCAGAGGCTTCGACGATATTTTCCTGGCCCCTCACAGCCGCCACACGGAAACGCCGGCCCAGGCTATTCATGCCTGCCCTGAGCTGACCGTGCTGGCAGAGTCTTCCGTGGCGGGAGTGTATCTGGCCATTGCGGAGGGAGGCAGAAAGATCTTTGTGGCAGGCCATCCAGAATATGACAGATTTACCTTAAAAAATGAATATGACAGAGATCAGGGAAGGGGACTATCCGTTCCGATCCCATATAACTATTTCCCCGGGGACGATCCGAAGCAGCGTCCCCTGCTCCAATGGCGTTCCCACAGCAATAATCTGTATAGCAATTGGCTGAACTATTATGTGTATCAGGTGACGCCCTATGAGCTGTAAGCGGGAAGCAGCGCAATCCTGCAGGAAGCACAGAAAGCGGTACTATAGACTGATATGGTGCCGCTTTTTTCACGTTCGGAAAGAGCTGCTTTTTGACTTTTTATATTTGTTTATATTTATTTAATTGTATTATCCCCGCAAAAAGAGTAACATATCGTCATAAGTCCATAGAAACTATGCACACAAAACGCCCCGCGTCCATGCGGCTGTGAAAATTAACAGGAAATGTGTCATGCTCCGGGACGGAGGTGTGCGGACAGGAAAGGCGGAAACGGTATGAGAGAGAAATTTCAGCGCTTTATGTGGGGGCGCTATGGCAATGACAGACTGAATCAATTTCTGATGATATGTGCGATGGTGTTTCTGGTACTTTCGATGATATTCAGGGGCTTTTTTTACCTGGGGGCCGTGGCGCTGATGGTTTATGCGTATTTTCGCATGTTTTCCCACAATACGGCAAGGAGAGCGGCGGAGAATCAATGGTACCTGAGCAGGGAGATGAAGGTCAAGGGCTTTTTCCGGAAAAAGAAAAAGGAATTCGGACAGCGCAAAGAATATCGTATCTATAAATGCCCCAACTGTAAACAAAAGCTCCGGGTGCCCAAAGGCAGGGGGCGAATTGCCATCAGCTGCAGAAAATGCGGGAACGAGTTTATCAGGAGGAGTTGAAAGCACAGACCATGTTTGGGTACATTATCATCAATAAGGCCGAGATGAAATTCAAGGAATTTGATGTTTATCATTCCTTTTACTGTGGGATCTGCCGGGACCTGAAGCGAAAGTTTGGAGCCGTGGGGCAGCTTTCTTTAAGCTATGATATGACGTTTCTGGCCATGCTTCTCACAAGCCTGTATGAGCCGGAAACACAGATTTCCAGCTGTAAGTGTGCGGCGCATCCCTTTGAAAGACATGAAACCAGGAATAATATTTACACGGAATATGCGGCGGATATGAACGCGCTCTTTGCATGCTATAAGTGTCAGGACGACTGGGAGGACGAGAAAAAGCTGTGGAGGCTTGTCTATGGGAAGCTTCTGGAGGGCAGGGCAGGAAGACTGCGGGAGGCTTATGCGGAAAAAATACGGCAGATCAGTCTGCTGATGCAGGATTTTTATGAAACGGAGCGGTCTGACAAGGCGGATATCGACACGCTGGCAGGACTTTTTGGGAAGGTCATGGGCCGGATTGTGGCGGTGCATCAGGACGAATGGTCAGAAAACCTGAGCACTCTGGGTTTTTTCCTGGGAAAGTTTATTTATATCATGGATGCTTATGAGGATGTGGAAACGGATATTAAAAAGGGGATCTTTAATCCGTTGAAACGAAAATATGAAAGTCCTGATTTTGAGGATGAGTGCCGGACGATCCTCATGATGATGATGTCGGAGTGCTGCAGGGAGTTTGAAAAGCTTCCGATTCTGGAGAATGTGGAGATTCTGCGGAATATCCTGTACTCCGGAGTCTGGTGCAGGTATGAGACCATCCATGAAACACGTCTGAAGAAGGTTCAGTGAGCCAAGCAGATGTGCCTGCACGTATATTTGGCGAATGCCGTCAGAGTCACGTACCTTGCTGTCTGCAGCGTTGCAAGATTGATGCCCCGCTGCTTGCCGCGGGGATTTTGACAGATACGCGCACATGAGGGTGTGTAATCACCACTCTATAGCGCGCATAGAGGTGTAAATATGTACGATCCATACAGTGTGCTGGGAGTTGGCAGGAATGCTTCCGAAGAAGAGATAAAAAAGGCATATAAGGCGCTGAGCCGGAAGTATCATCCGGATGCCAACATAAACAATCCGAACAAGGATCAGGCGGAGGAGAAGTTTAAGCAGATTCAGGCGGCTTATCAGCAGATTATGCAGGAGCGCACCTCGGGCTACAGCGGCGGCTATGGCGGCCAGGGGCATCAAAATGCGGGCGGCGGCTACGGAGGCGGTGCTTCGGGTTATGGGGGCGGCCAGGGCTATGGGCCCTTTGGAGGCTATGGGCCCTTTGGCGGTTTTGGCTTCGGCGGCTTTGGACAGGGGCAGAATACCGGCTACGAAGAAAACAATAACCTGCGCGCCGCAGGAAACTATATCCGGAACGGGTACTATCGGGAGGCCAGAACCTCTCTGGACGGTCTGGGGCCTCAGGAGAGGAATGCCAGATGGTACTATTACAGCGCCATTGCCCACGCGGGGCTGGGCAATAATGTGGCGGCTCTGGAGCACGCCAGAAAGGCATCGGCCATGGAACCCGGCAACAGTGATTACAGGAGTCTGGTACAGCGGTTTGAAAGCGGAGGCAGCTGGTATGAGCAGAGGCAGGCGGCCTACGGTTATCCCGTTATGGGAGGCGGAGCTATGTGTAATACCTGTCTGAAGCTGTGCGTTTTAAACGCCATGTGCAATCTCTGCTGCTGCGGCGGGGGCTACGGCGCCCGGGGGATGTACTGCTGCTAAAATTCCTATTGCTTTTTCCTGCGTTCTCGTTTATAATAAAACTCAAAATGTTGATGCGAGGCGGGGAAAAGGCACTAGATATTGAGGGGCGTATCCGCATGGTTTTGCGGTACGGCTCTTTTTTTGCATTTATCCTGCCCGATAAATACTGATCGCCGGGAGCTAAATTGAGTCAGTGCCCTAAAGCGGGCAGGAGGTAAAATAATGAAAATTCAGAAAAGAGACGGACGGGTGGTTTTCTATGAGGAAGATAAGATTGTGGAGGCGATTCGCAAGGCGAATAACGAGGTGGAGGAGAAGGACAGAGCAGAGGAAGCTCTGATTACGAAAATACTGGAGGCGGTAAAGGAGGAGGACAAAGACCTTCAGACGGTCGAGCATGTCCAGGATGTCATTGAGCAGCATCTGGTGGAACGCAATAAATACGCGCTGGCTAAAAAGTATATTGTTTATCGATATCAGAGGAGCCTTCTGCGCAAGTCCAATACAACGGACGAATCGATTCTGAAGCTGATCCGCAATGAAAACAAGGAGCTTGCGGAGGAGAATTCCAACAAAAATACCAGGTTGGCATCCACCCAACGGGATTATATAGCCGGGGAGGTCTCACGGGACGTTACCAGAAGGATGCTTCTGCCGGAGCATATTTCCATGGCTCATGACAACGGAGCAATTCATTTTCACGATGCAGATTATTTTATCCAGCCCATTTTTAACTGCTGTCTCATCAATATTAAGGACATGCTGGACAATGGGACCTCCATCAACGGAAAAATGATCGAGTCCCCAAAGAGCTTTCAGGTAGCCTGCACGGTGACTACTCAGATTATTGCGGCGGTGGCCAGCAACCAGTATGGAGGCCAGTCCGTGAACATCAGGCATCTTGGCAAATATCTTCGTAAGAGCAGGGAAAAGTTCGAGGCGCAGCTGGAGTCAGAGTTCGGAGAAGGACTGGAGCCGGCCGTAAAGGCCAGGTTTGTGGATATCCGGCTGCAGGATGAGCTTAGATCCGGCGTGCAGACCATCCAGTATCAGATCAATACCCTGATGACTACCAACGGGCAGGCTCCTTTCGTGACTCTTTTTCTGCATATTGACGAGGAGGACGAATATGTGGAGGAGACGGTGATGATTATTACAGAGATTCTCCGTCAGCGTCTGGAGGGTACAAAAAACGAAAAGGGAGTTTATGTGACGCCGGCTTTTCCCAAGCTGATCTATGTGCTGGATGAAAATAACTGTCTGAAGGGCGGAAAATATGATCATGTGACTCGCCTGGCGGCAAAATGCTCCGCTAAAAGAATGTACCCGGATTATATTTCCGCCAAAAAGATGCGGGAAAATTACGAGGGTAATGTATTTTCCTGCATGGGCTGCCGGTCTTTTCTGGCGCCCTGGAAGGACGAAAACGGAAAATATCAGTTTGAGGGGCGCTTTAATCAGGGCGTGGTCAGCCTGAACCTTCCCCAGATCGGCATCCTGGCAGAAGGGAATGAGGAGACCTTCTGGAAGCTTATGGACGAGCGTCTGGAGCTTTGTTACGAAGCGTTGATGTGTCGTCACAAGGCACTGCTGAAGGTGGTGTCGGATGTGAGTCCCATTCACTGGCAGTATGGGGCCATCGCCCGGCTGAAGAAGGGGGAAACAATAGAAAAGCTTCTCTATGGAGGCTATTCCAGCATTTCCCTGGGCTACATCGGACTCTATGAGGTAACCTGGCTGATGAAGGGCGTAAGCCACACGGATCCTTCAGGGAAGGAATTTGCCCTGCGGGTTATGGATTATATGAACCAGGCGGTGCAACGGTGGAAAAAGGAGACGAATATCGGCTTTGCACTTTATGGCACTCCGGCGGAGACGCTTTGCTATCGTTTTGCCAGAATCGACAGAGAGAGGTTCGGGGATATTCCCAATGTAACGGACAAGGGGTATTATACCAATTCCTATCATGTGGATGTGAGGGAGCCCATCGACGCTTTTACAAAGTTTACCTTTGAGAGCGAATTCCAGAACAAATCTCTGGGCGGGGCCATCTCCTATGTGGAAGTACCAAATTTAATGAACAATTTAGAAGCCATAGAGGAGGTTATCCGCTTTATTTACGACAATATACAATATGGAGAGTTTAATACCAAGTCCGACTATTGTCATGAATGTGGATATGACGGGGAGATCCTGATTAACGAGGACAATGAGTGGGAATGCCCCCAGTGCCATAACAAGGATCATGCCCGGATGAATGTTACCAGGCGCACCTGCGGTTACCTGGGAGAAAATTTCTGGAATTCCGGAAAAACCAGAGAGATTAAGGCAAGGGTACTGCATCTATGAACTATGCGGCTATAAAAAAGACAGATGTGGCAAACGGCCCCGGCATTCGGGTATCTCTGTTTGTGAGCGGGTGCACTCACGGCTGCAGAGGATGCTTTAATCAAGAGGCCTGGGACTTTTCCTATGGAGAGGAATACACATCTGAGACGGAAGCGGAAATTTTGAAGGCCCTTGCCCCGGACTATATCCGAGGCTTGAGTGTCCTGGGAGGCGAGCCGTTTGAAGTTCAGAACAGGGAAACTGTGCTGGCGCTTGTAAAGAAGGTGCGGGAGCGGTATCCGGGGAAGGATATCTGGTGTTATACAGGCTATGACTATGAAAAAGATCTGCTGGAGTGGGCGGCACGGGAAGAGGAGAGCTCTGAGGGAGCCGGCCCGGAAACGGGCAGGAGGGACGCTGTCCGGGCTGTGGTCATAAAGCTGCTGGGCCTGATTGACGTGCTGGTGGACGGAGAGTTTGTAGAAGAAAAAAAGAATCTCCGTCTGGCCTTCCGGGGGTCGGAGAATCAGCGGCTTATCGATGTGAAGTCCTCACTCAGGGAGGGCAGAACAGTCTGTCTGGAGGAAAAGGGCAGAGCGGATGCAGGGACGGAGGTAAACCTTATATGAAGCTGTTGGTGATTGGCGGGAGTTATTTTTACGGACGAGTTTTTGTAATGCTGGCGGCGGCAGAAAAACACGATATTACCGTGGTGAATCGCGGAACCTATTCCATGGAGGAATTTGGTGTGAGACAGGTCAGGGGAGACCGCCGGCAGGGCCGGACCTTTGCACAGTGTACAGGAGACTATGACGTCGTGATTGATTTTTGTGCCTATAATCCGGGGGATGCGGCATTTGTGCTGGAACATCTGCCGGGGCAGATAAAGCAGTACCTGCTGATCAGTACGGTGGATGTATACAGAAGAGGAACCGGAGCGGTAAAGGACGAGGACTTCCCGCTGGAGACCAGAAGCTTTCCCGGTGAAGCCGGGGCATATATCTTGGGAAAGGCGGCATTGGAGGAAGAGCTTTGCCGGGAGTGCCGCAGGAGAGAGATTCCTTTCACCATACTGCGTCCGGCCATTCTATACGGCCCTTATAATTATGCACCCAGAGAGTATCTATTTATCCGGATGGCCGTTCAGAACCGCGTCCTGCCCGGATATACGGATGCGGAGGGGAGATTTCAGCTTGTGTACGTAAAGGATGCGGCCAGGGCAGCTCTTTTGTGCCTTCTGGAGGAGAAAGCATATGGACAGGCCTTTAATCTGTGTCAGGAAGAGATTTTGGATTATGATCTGTTTTTTCAGGGAATCCGACAGGCGGCGGACCTGGAGCTGGGCCGGGCGGTCATGACCCTGGCAGAGGCGCAGGCGGCGGAATTTCCCATCCCCTTTCCTGCCGCGGCGGAGGAGACAGAGCTTGTGGATAACCGGAAGAGCAGAGAGGTGCTGGGCATGGAATATACCGCATTTTCGGAGGGAATTGGGAAAACCTGGAGGGCTTTTCGAAATTTGTTTTCGGAAGAGTAAAAAAAATTAAATTTTTTTAAAAGAGAGTATACTCTACAGACAAAAAGTGTGCTATAATCCTTTTAGTGTCTTTGAGCGCGGCAGGAGAGTCTGGAATCCGGGGAGTTGCCGTGCGGCAGAAGAAAAAGAAAGGAATACGGTATCATGAAAAACATCAAAATGAAGTTAAAGGTCAAGATTCTGGCATGTGCACTGGTGCCTTTATTTGTGATCATGGTCTTGGCTGTGCTGTCACTGAGAAGTACGGGCCTGTCAATGGCCAACAAACTGGAGGAGGAGCATCTGACCACGGCCAACTATGGAGTCAGGGAAATTCTGGAGGCCAATTATCCCGGTGATTTTCATATGGAAGGAGATCAGCTGTATAAGGGTGAGATGAACCTTACAGAAAGTCTGGGTAAGCTGGATGCTTTTCTGAAAGCCACGGGTGTGGAGATCACCATATTTGTAGATGGAACCCGGAGGGCTACCAGTATCGTGGACTCCAGCGGCCAGCGTATTATTAATACGCCCATAGCCGAAGATGCCTATGCGGCAGTGAGCCGGGACGGCCAGTTTTTCTCGGATCATGCAAGTGTAAGAGGAATGAGCTATTACGGGATTTATGTGGGAGCAGGGTCCACCGCCGGCGGAGAGGATGTAATCATTTTTACGGGAGTATCCGTGGAAAATGCCCGAAGCCTGTATTCGAGAACGCTTGTTAGTGTTGCCATATTTATGGTTCTTGTAGCTGTAGTATTTGCAGTTATCTGTTATGTAGTGGTGAACAGTATTGCCCGAAATCTGAATGTGTCTGTGGCAAACCTGAATCTGGTTGCAGACGGCAGACTCAATGTAGTGGTGGGTGACAGGATCATGTCCAGGACGGATGAGGTGGGCACTATAGCCACGGCCATACATACTCTGATCGGCAAGTTTGTAAATATTGTAAATAACCTTAAGGGCTCCAGTGAAACTCTGACGGATTTCAGCTCGGAGATCAGAAAGAGCATCGGCAATATCAATGAATCAATTGCCAACGTCAATGTGGCGGTAGACGAAATTGCCATGGGTGCTACAAACCAGGCCAATGAGACCACCAGCGTTACCCAGCAGATGAATGATATGAGCATTGCAGTGGACGAGGCCATGAAGAATATTGAGATGTTGACGGAGAGCACCGGCAGCATGGAGAATTCCAACCGCACGGCCAATAGTACACTGGACGACCTGGTTCAGATCAGCAACCGCACTTCCCAGTCCATCAAGATGGTGTATGAGCAGACCAATGCCACAAACCAGTCAGCGGCTGAGATCCAGAGCGTGGTAAACATTATTGCTGATATTGCTTCTCAGACAAACCTGCTTTCTCTGAACGCTTCTATTGAGGCTGCCAGAGTGGGTGAGCATGGAAGAGGCTTTGCTGTGGTGGCGGACGAGGTTCGTAATCTGGCGGATCAGTGCCGTGTATCCTCTGAACAGATCGCTCAGATCATTCAGGAGTTGATTACCAAATCCAACGAGAACGTAGAGGCCATGGATGCAGTGGTTTCCGAGATGGAAATGCAGCATAAAAAGCTGGAGTCCACCAGAACAGTCTTTGAAGAGCTTGACACAGAGATCAACAATGTGGCCCGGGCAGTGGAAAATATCAAGGAGATCACGGAAGGCATCGGCCGGGTGAAGGATGCGGTGTACAGCAACATGGAAAGCCTTGCGGCTATTTCTGAAGAAAATGCGGCTTCCACCCAGGAGACCTCCGCAACCATGACAGAGCTGAGCCATATCGTGGAGAAATGTAATGATGCGCTTGAATCCCTTGTGGAGATCAGCAATACTCTGGATGGAAATGTAAGACAGTTTGTTCTGTAAGAAAAATTGTTCTGTAAGAAAGAACGGAAGCTTATATATGAAAAGGCCGCCATGTTTTATGGCGGCCTTTTCAGGCGGACGGACAATACGGTTTGAGAATGTTTTGAGGGAGTTTTATTGGACTCGTATTGCGGTATAATGTACCTGTTCCTGAAAAATCCATTGACAGGGCAGAACAAATGTTTTATACTGAGAAAAAGAATGTTTGTTCGAAAAGCGTGCCCTATAAATTTCTTGTGAAGCAATGACAGGATTTACATGACATTTCGTTGAAATAGGGGTATACTTTTTTTATGAAAAGAAAGGAGCTCCATAAATGTCATTTATTCCGAAACCACATGAAATTTATAAGCATTTTAAAGGGAATTTATATCAGATCACGGCGGTTGCCGAGCATACGGAGACCGGGGAAAAGCTGGTGGTCTATCAGGCTCTTTACGGTGACTTCAAGACTTATGCAAGACCGCTTTCCATGTTTACAGAAAGATTAAGCAGGGAAAAATATCCTGATGCGGGTCAGGAGTTCCGCTTTGAGCTGCAGGGGCCCGACGGAGACAGACAGAAGCGTGAAACACAGGCGGCTTCGGAGGTGGAAGAGAAGGAGGCATCCGACACGAAATTATCTGACACGGAGTCATCGGACACGAAATCACCAGACATGGAGCTATCTGATGCGGAAGCAGTTCTGGATCCGCTTCTCCTGGAGTTTCTGGATGCAGACACCTATGAGCAGAGGCTGAATATCCTGGCGGGGCTGCACCACCGGATCACGGACGAAATGATAACCACAATGGGAATCGCCTGTGATGTGGAGGTGGAAAGCGGAGATGTGGAAGAGCGCTATGAGTCTCTGAAGGCGTGTCTGCTTATGCTGGAGCGGTATGAGTGCAACCGGATCCGATAAACCGCAGGTCATGACGGCCAATCCCTTTTGATGCAAGTGAACCTATGAAGGCGCGCATCCAAACTGTCGATGGAATCATTCCATGGAAGCAGTACACTCCACATACATCAGCAAAACATAGAGCCGCAATGCGGCGGCAGACTGCAGCGCCGACTTGTTTTGCCAATGGGAGTGGGGCTGTGAACAGTAACCGGAGGGGAGGGGCTTATGGCACATATACTTGACAAAAAAATGGTGATTGGCGTATCTTCCAGAGCGTTGTTTGACTTGACGGTTGAAAATGAAATATTTGAAAATCAGGGGCTGGAGGCTTATTGCAAATACCAGGTGGAGCATGAACAGGATATCCTAAAGCCCGGCCCCGGCTTTGGCCTGGTCAGATCCCTGCTTCGGCTGAATGAATACAGTCCGGAGTCTGATCTGGTGGAAGTAATCATTATGTCCAGAAACAGTCCGGATACTTCGCTGAGGGTGTTTAATGCAATCGCATATTACGGATTGTCCATCACACGGGCTGTCCTGGCCAGCGGAGCCTCGCTGGCTCCTTATCTGGAGGCCTTCCATACGGATCTTTTTCTTTCCGCCTATGAGGATGACGTACAGTGTGCCGTTGACAGCGGGATTGCCGCAGGTATCATATGTACGGAGAGGCCTGCGGAAAAAAGCGCCCGGGTGATACCGATGCCGGGGCTGGCGGAAGAGGGAGACCGGTGGGGAGAAGGCCGGGGATATTGCGCAGGCAGTGGGGATCCAGTCAATGGGGATCAGATCAGGATTGCCTTTGACGGAGATGCGGTTTTGTTTGCCGATGATTCGGAAAGGATTTTTAAAGAGAAGGGATTAAATGCCTTTGAGGAGAATGAAAGGGTTCATGCCAGAGAACCCCTGGAGGAGGGGCCCTTCGCGCATTTCCTCAGGAAGCTGTCGGATCTGCAGAGGAGACTTGGTGCCAAAGAGTGTCCTGTGAGGACAGCCTTGGTCACATCCCGCAGCGCTCCGGCTCACGAGAGGGTTATACGCACGCTTCGTGCATGGAATGTGCGGGTGGACGAAGCCTTCTTTTTGGGGGGACTGGAGAAAAAGGAGGTTCTGAGAGCCTTTGGTGCACAGATATTTTTTGATGATCAGTCGATACATACATTGAGCGCCGCCCAGGCGGTTCCCGCAGCCAGGGTGCCCTATTGCAGTAAAAAGGCGCGGAGAAGACAGGAAACAGGATTTGTAGGACATGCATTATGATAATATAGTAAAGGGGCGTTTTATAGAGCGCCCCAACCGCTTTGTGGCCAGAGTGGAGATAGACGGACATGTGGAAACTGTCCATGTGAAAAACACCGGTCGCTGCAGAGAGCTTTTGCAGAAGGGGGCTGCAGTTTATCTGGAAGAGTGCGGCAGACCCGGAAGATCCACGGCCTTTGATCTGGTGGCCGTGGAAAAGGGCAGCCGGCTGATCAACATGGATTCTCAGGCTCCCAACAGGGCAGTGGGACGATGGCTATCCCAAAAGGAGCTTTTTCCGGAGCTGGTCATGATACGGCCAGAAACGAAATACGGTAATTCCCGGTTTGACTTTTATGTGGAAACGCCGGAGGAAAAGATATTTATAGAGGTAAAAGGCGTAACATTGGAAAGTGAGGGTGTGGTACTCTTTCCGGATGCGCCTTCAGAGAGAGCGGTAAAGCACGTGGAAGAGCTGATGGCGGCAAAGCGTGAGGGATACCGTGTTTTTGTGTTGTTTGTGATTCAGATGGAGAATGTGGAATATTTCACACCCAACAGAGTAACCCATCCGGAATTTGCGGAGGCGCTTAGCAGGGCTTCCCGGGAAGGGGTGGAGATCCTGGCTTATGACTGCATTGTCACAGAGAATTCTATGAGAATAAATCGTCCGGTGGAGGTACGATTGGAGGAGAAATTTATAGAAATTTCCGCAAACGTTAAGGAAACCTTAAGTCCGGGGGAGCTGTCGGCCATTCCCAAACCGCTTCTAAAGTGGTATGATAAGAACAAGAGGATCCTGCCCTGGAGGGAGGATCCGAAGCCTTACAGGGTGTGGGTTTCGGAGATCATGCTGCAACAGACCCGGGTGGAGGCCGTAAAGCCCTATTTTCAGCGATTCATGCAGGCATTTCCGGATATTGCCTCTCTGGCGGAAGCCAAAGAGGAGCAGGTGCTGAAGCTGTGGGAGGGACTTGGATATTACAGCAGGGCCCGAAATCTGCAAAAGGCGGCCCGCCAGATTCAGGAGGAATATCAGGGACAGATGCCCCGGGAATATGATAAGCTGCTGAAGCTGGCAGGAATCGGAAGCTATACGGCAGGGGCAGTGGCCTCTATCGCTTACGGAAAGCCTGTGCCGGCGGTGGATGGCAATGTGCTCCGGGTTATTTCCCGTTTCCGGAGTGACCGGCGACTGATGTCGGATCAGAAAGTAAAGACCTCCGTGGAGAAGGATCTTGCACGGATTCTGCCAAAGGATCGGCCCGGAGATTTTAACCAGGCGCTAATGGAGCTGGGAGCCTGTGTTTGTGTTCCCGGCGGTGCTCCTGCCTGCGGAAGCTGTCCCCTGCAGAATATCTGCATGGCTCACAGAGAGGGACAGGAAACAGAATATCCCAGGAAGGCCCATAAGCCGCCCAGAAAGATCGATCAAAAGACCATACTTGTGATTCGAAAAGGAGATCATGTGGCCATCCGCAAGAGAAGCGCCAAAGGCTTGCTGGCAGGGATGTATGAGTTTCCGTCTCTGGAAGGATTCTGTTCGCCTCAGGAGGCAGTGGAATATCTGGAAAAAAATGGCATCAGGGTTTTGCGTATACAGGAGCTGGAACCGGCAAAGCATATATTTACCCACAGAGAGTGGCACATGAAGGGCTATATGGTCCGGGTGGACGAGCTGACGGTACCGGATTTGGAAAAAAGCGGGGACTGGCTGTACATTGAACCCTGGGAGACAAAGGAGCGGTATCCGATTCCCTCGGCCTTTGGTGCCTATGTGAAGTTTATAAAAAAAGAGTACAAAGTTGAATAAATATGTGTATTCAATTTTATGGGCGCGCCGCAGCGCGCAGAATGGATGGAAGGATGAAACTGCTGTCGATAGCGATACCATGCTATAATTCGGAGCGCTATATGCGGAAATGTATTGATTCTCTGCTGACAGGGGGCGAAGATGTAGAGATTATCATTGTGGACGACGGTTCCACAAAGGACAGGACAGCCGAGATCGCAGATGAGTATGCGGCTGAATTTCCTACCATTGTCAAGGCGGTTCACAAGGAGAATGGCGGTCATGGATCCGCTGTGAATGCCGGTATTGACAATGCCAGCGGCCTGTACTTTAAGGTGGTGGACAGTGACGACTGGGTGAAGCAGGACGCATATTTACAGGTGCTGGAGCTTCTGCAGGAGATGGCGGGAGGAAACAGTGTTCTGGATATGCTGGTCAGCAATTACGTCTATGAAAAAGAAGGAGAAAAGCGTAAGAAGGTGATTCAATACCGGCATATTCTGCCGCAGGGAAAACTGTTTACCTGGGAGGACTGTCATCATTTTACGAAGGGGCATTACATCTTGATGCATTCCGTCATATTCCGGACGAAGCTTTTAAAGGAGTGCGGCATCAGGCTTCCGGAGCACACCTTCTATGTGGACAATATTTATGTGTTTGAGCCTCTGCCCCATGTAAAAAATATGTACTATCTGGATGTAAATTTCTATCGCTATTATATCGGCAGGGAGGATCAGTCCGTCAACGAGGAGGTTATGATATCCAGGATCGATCAGCAGATCCGGGTCAATAAGCTGATGATTGATTATTTGGTGGAAAGAAAGCAGGAGCTTGTAAAAAATAAGCGTCTGTACCAGTATATGCGTAATTATCTGGAAATTATCACAACCGTTTCATCAGTGCTTCTCATACGCTCAGGAACGGAAGAGAACCTTCAGAAAAAGAAAGAGCTGTGGAATTACCTGAAGGAAAAGGATAGGAAGCTTTTTACCTGGATGCGCAGCGGCATTATGGGAGGAGCCATGAACCTTCCCGGGAGGGGAGGGCGCAAGATCTCTCTGGAGGGTTACAGGATCTGTCAGAAAATTTTCAAATTTAATTAACAGCCGGGCGGGGAATTTGTTCCCTGCCCATTGTGCATAAAAGAACTCCTCAGATCACCCGATCTGAGGAGTTCTTTTATCAGGGTCACGCTGTGCTCTGCCCACAGCGATCAGGTCTCTTCTGTATACCAGTACATACATGGCGCCGCCCATCAATAGTCCTGTGATCACATCAAACACGGAATGCTGCTTGATCAACACGGTGGAGAGAATAATGGATAGGGCCAGAATAAAGGATCCGATCCGTATCCCCTTTTTATCTGCCAGGCTCCGGCAGCGCATCACCGCAAAATGTGCGCCCAGAGAATTGAATACATGAATGCTTGGCCAAAGGTTTGTAGGTGTGTCAGTCTTCCAGAGAAAGGCCACCATGGAGGTGAAAATATTGTCTCTCGGCATTACGGGAGGCCGCAGGTGATGTCCGTTGGGCCACAGGGTGGAGATCAGCAGGAATATGGTCATACCGGTAAAAAGGAAGGTGCATACTCTGCGGTAATCCTGTTTGTCCTTGAAGAATAAATATACCACCACGGCGGATACATAAAAAAACCATAAAAAGTAAGGAACCACAAACACTTCACAAAAGGGGATATAGTCGTCAGCGGCCATATGTATTACATGATAGCCTTTGGTGACGTTTTTTTCAAGCCATGCGAACCATGTCAGGTACAGGACCATGTACAGCAAAAGCGGAATCCCGTGCTTATATGCTTCATACAGGCTTTTTGCTTTTTTCATTTTTCAATCAAACCTTTCTGATTTCTTTCAAACAATTTATTCAATTTCGATAACATCTTTAGTATAGCGCATCAAAAATATTTTGCAATGACTTTTGACGCATCTTAAGTATTTTTAAGAAATCCTTTAGGTTTGACCGAAAGATGAATGGGAGCGTATTGCTGTGAAAAATTGCTTTTCATCAGGGGTGGATGATCTGCAGGGCGTGCTTCTTACAGGCTACGGTGATTCGGCTGCTTTTTCTGGTGACCTCTCCGTCGGTGTGGACCCACATGGGAACGGAGGTTTCCAAAGTAAGGGTAGTGGTCTGGTAGGCTTCCACACCCTGAAAGCGGTAGTGCTTTCCCTTGAAGGCGGTAGGAAGGGCAAACAGGATCAGCCACTTGGGAAGATCTCCCACAGCGCAAAGATTCATGATGCCATCCGTGGGATCGGCATTGGGGCTGAACATAAAGCCGCCTCCCTCAAAGCGGTGGAGCATGCATGCGGTAAAGAGCATATTGCCGATATTTACAGGAATATTATTGTCCAGAGTTAATCTGCCGGATACTGCCCTGGCCGCCAGAAGCTGCTTTAACGCGATGCCCAGATAGGTCAGCTTGCCCAGGCCTATGCGGTTCAGCACAGGCTTTACCTTGGAGTGGAGTGCTTCCTCGCAGACGGCGGCATCGAAGCCGATTCCGCAGCTGACGGCAAAACGCCGTACCTCGCCGTCGGAATAGGTCAGAACGCCCAGATCCATTGCATGAGGCTTTCCCGTGTGCAGGATCAGATCCAGCGCCGCAGTGGGATCTGTGGGAATATTCAAATCTCTTGCCAGATCATTGCTGGAGCCGGTGGGTATATATCCCAGGATGACCTGTGCCTGCTCCGGGATCCCCTGGAGAGCTTCGTTCATGGTACCATCGCCGCCCAGAATAACTATGGAGACAGGGGACTGTGCGGGCAGAGAAATGATCTCGGACGCGATCCTGGCCACATCGCCTGCCTTTTCGGAAAAATATGGGCGATAGGGGACGTTTCCCCGCTGGAGCGCCGGTTCTACCTGCCGTTTCCATATCTGGAGTCCTTTGCCGGAGCGGGATGCCGGGTTAATAATGATATGATACATGGGACGCCTCCTTATTTCGTGTGTTTTCTATATTTTATCAGGAAAGTGTCTTTGGGTAAAGCATATTCTGTGTCTGGTAAAATGCGGAAAGGTATAGTACAATATCTGTATTCCAGACATAAATCACCGGGTGTGAACATATGTGTTCTGCGCAAGGGCAGAGAAGGAGGGATGTTTATGTATGACAAGCAGGCGTGGCTTAGGAAGATCGAAGAGGTGATCGCGGGAGGACCATTTGGGGACGATTGGGATTCTCTTTCCAATCACCGTACACCAGAATGGTTCCGGAAAGCGAAATTCGGTATTTTTATTCACTGGGGCATCTATAGTGTCCCTGCGTTTGGAAGTGAGTGGTATTCCCGCAATATGTATATTCAGGGAAGCCCTGAATATGAGCATCACAGGGCGGTTTACGGCCCTCAAAAGGAATTTGGCTATAAGGACTTTATTCCTATGTTTAAAGCCGAAAAATTTGACGCGGCAAAATGGGTGGATCTTTTCTGCAGGGCCGGTGCCAGATATGTGGTGCCTGTGGCGGAGCATCATGACGGCTTTCAGATGTACAAAAGTGAAATATCCCGCTGGAATGCATACGAGATGGGGCCCGGACGGGATGTGCTGGGGGAGCTGACGGCGGAGATGGAAAAGAGGGGGCTGGTGAACGGGGCATCCACTCACAGAATTGAGCACTGGTTTTTTATGGGACACGGAAGGGAGTTTGACAGCGACATCACCGAAAGCGGACAGGAGGGAGATTTTTATTGGCCTGCCATGCCGGAGCGGGATCACTACGATCTGTACAGTGAGCCGGCTCCCACCAAGGAGTTTCTGGAGGATTGGATGATCCGCACCTGTGAGCTGATTGACAAATATCGGGTGAAGGAGCTGTATTTTGACTGGTGGATCCAGCACAGCAGCGCCAAGCCCTATCTGAAGAAGATTGCCGCATATTATTATAACCGGGCGCTGGAGTGGGGCGAAGAGGTACATATCACCTATAAGCATGACGCTTTTATGTTCGGCACTGCCACCGTGGATATTGAGCGGGGGCAGTTTTCCCGGATACAGCCCTTTGCCTGGCAGACGGACACGGCCATTGCCAGAAATTCCTGGTGTTATACGGAAAACAATCAGTTCAAGGAGGCGAGGGATATTCTTCGTGATCTGGTGGATGTGGTCAGCAAAAACGGATGTATGCTGTTGAACGTGGGGCCCAAGGCTGACGGAACCATATCGGAGCAGGACGAGAGGATCCTGCTGGAGATCGGAGAATGGCTCAGGGTGAACGGAGAGGCGGTTTACGACACGGATATCTGGCGTGTTGCCGCAGAAGGCCCCACTGTGGTGGAGGAAGGGCAGTTTACGGACGGAAAGGCCCGTGAATTTACCTGGGAGGACTTCCGCTTTACCAGAAAGGGTACATACCTGTATGCCATATGTATGGCATATCCGGAGGATGGCCGTGTGCTGATCAAATCGCTGGGAAAGCAGGATGCTTCCAGGCTGCCGAAATTCCACGGCATTATCAGAAATGTGGAGGTGCTGGGCTTTGAACAGCGGCCTGAGTGGTCCAGGACGGAAGAGGGGCTTTCGATTTCTGCGCCGGGAGTCCATTCGGACAAACCGGTGGTATTTCGGATCACTCTGGACTAAAATGAAGATATTTGATATGATGGTGTGCAAGGCAGGCTTCCCGGATAAAGCGCACAGGGATGCCTGAAAATGTAGAGTCAGGAGGAAAAAGAATGTATTCGCTGGATGATGTGAGAAGTGTGGATCCTGAGGTGGCCCAGGCCATAGTGGATGAAGAGGCCAGACAGAACAGCCATATCGAGCTGATTGCCTCGGAAAACTGGGTGAGCAGGGCGGTGATGGCGGCAATGGGAAGTCCTCTCACCAACAAATATGCGGAAGGGTATCCGGGAAAACGGTATTATGGCGGATGCCAATGCGTGGATGTGGTAGAGGAGCTGGCGATTGAAAGGGCCAAAAAGCTGTTTGGGTGCGAGTATGCCAATGTGCAGCCTCATTCCGGCGCTCAGGCCAATATGGCGGTTCAGTTTGCCATATGCAAGCCCGGCGACACGGTCATGGGAATGAATCTGGATCACGGCGGACATCTGACCCACGGAAGCCCCGTGAATATGTCCGGAAAATATTTTAACATTGTACCTTACGGTGTTAACGACGAGGGCTTTATCGATTATGATAAATTTCGGGAGGCGGCGCTGAAGACCAGGCCCAGGATGATCATTGCGGGGGCCTCCGCCTATGCCCGTACCATCGATTTTAAGATTTTCCGCCAGGTGGCCGATGAGGCGGGAGCTGTGCTTATGGTGGATATGGCCCATATCGCCGGTCTTGTGGCGGCAGGACTGCATCCCAGCCCGATCCCTTACGCTCATGTGACCACCACTACCACTCATAAAACTCTTCGAGGCCCCAGAGGCGGATTGATTTTGTCCAGCGCGGAGATGAACGAGAAATATAACTTTAACAAGGCTGTGTTCCCCGGAACCCAGGGCGGTCCGCTGATGCATGTAATCGCCGCAAAGGCCGTTTGCTTTAAGGAGGCGCTCAGCGACGAGTTTAAAGTGTACCAGCAGGGGATCATCGATAATGCGCAGGCACTGTGCAGGGGGCTGATGGACAGAGGAATCCGCATCGTGTCAGGCGGAACAGACAATCACCTGATGCTGGTGGATCTGACCAATTTCGGCCTTACCGGAAAAGCTGTGGAAAAGCTTCTGGATGCGGCGCATATCACCTGCAACAAAAATACCATACCCAACGATCCTCAGTCGCCCTTCGTGACCAGCGGCATCCGCCTGGGTACGCCCGCCGTCACTTCCAGGGGAATGAACACGGAGGACATGGACAGGATCGCGGAGGCCGTGGCCCTTGTGATCAAAGGCGGAGAGGAAAAGGTTCCTCAGGCCAGGGCCATAGTACAGGAGCTCACGGACAAATATCCCCTGAGTGCTTTGGATTGAGCGGAAACAAAAGAGGTATTTCTGACCGGACTGCGCGGGACCGCGCAGTCCATGTTGTGTGGGGCATGTAACAGTACAGCGCCCGCACAAGAAATAAAATAAAAAAAGCCTTGTGCTTCTCGAAGAACTGTGTTAGAATATCCTTCGTCGAAAGACATGTGTCCGCCGAGTGGACACGTTTGGGGTAGGATGAGGTTTTTTTGCTCATTTTGTGTGTATCATGTTAATTACGGCGAAGCCGTGAATAGCAGCATCAATATTAATGCCTGGCTTCGGCGGGCAGGGAGTATAATGATGAAAGAGGCGGCCAGATATTTTGTTGTACGGCAGAAAGCGGTGCCCGAGGTATTGCTGAAGGTGGTAGAAGCCAAAAAGCTTTTGGAGTCGGAAAAGGTTATGACGATTCAGGAGGCGGTGGATGCCGTGGGCATCAGCCGCAGTTCCTTTTATAAATATAAGGATGATATTTTTCAGTTTCATGACAACACTCAGGGCACTACATTTACCCTGACCTTTCAGATGGATGACGAGCCGGGGATATTGTCGGATGTGCTCAAGATCATTGCAGACTATGGGGCCAATATTTTGACCATACATCAGAGTATTCCCATCAATGGCATTGCGTCGCTGAGTCTCAGCGTCCAGATATTGCAGACCACAGGCGACATATCGCTGATGATCGAGCAGATGGAACAGCAGCAGGGAGTGCATCATGTGAAGATACTGGCTAAGGAGTAGACTGAAAAGCTGCTGTATGCGACGGATTTGCCTGCGAAAAATAAAGATATATTGTATGAGGAGAGAGAATTATGATCAATGTGGCAGTGCTGGGATATGGAACTGTGGGAAGCGGTGTTGTGGAAGTATTGGAGGAAAATAATGCGCAGGTCAGCTCCAGGGCAGGAGAGAGGATCTGTGTAAAATATATTCTGGATCTGAGAGATTTTCCGGGGGATCCTTATGAAGCAAAAATCGTGCATGATTTTAATGTGATTCTTCAGGATGAGGAGATTGACATTATCTGTGAAGTCATGGGGGGGACAGGGGCCGCATATCAATTTACAAAGCAGTCCCTTGAGTCCGGAAGGAGCGTATGCACCTCCAACAAGGAGCTTGTGGCAAAGCATGGAGCTGAGCTTTTGGAGCTTGCAGCAAGGCATTCCTGTAATTACATGTTCGAGGCCAGCGTAGGGGGCGGCATTCCCGTCATCCGGCCCATGAATAACGCATTGACCGCCGAAAAGATATTGGCAGTTACGGGAATTCTCAACGGAACCACCAATTACATTCTTACGAAGATGGACCGGGAGGGAGCCGAATATGACGATGCCCTGAAGCATGCTCAGGAGCTGGGATATGCGGAGCGGAACCCGGAGGCTGACGTGGAGGGATACGATGCCTGTCGTAAGCTTGCGATTCTTTCTTCTTTAATGACAGGAAAAAATGTGGATTCCGAAAAAATATACACGGAAGGGATTTCCGGGATCACCTCCGCCGATTTTTCCTTTGCCAGAGCGGCAGGAATGTCCATTAAGCTGCTGGCCCTGGGGCAGAGCCGGGAGGATGGAAGCGTGACGGCCATAGTGGCGCCTTTTCTGGTTCCGGAGGAGCATCCGCTGGCCATGGTGAAGGATGTATTCAACGGCATTTTGATCACCGGCAACATGCTGGGAGATGCCATGTTTTACGGGCGCGGTGCGGGAAAGCTTCCCACTGCCAGCGCAGTGGCCGCGGATGTGGTGGACTGCGCCAGACATAAGGGAAAAACGGTGTCCTGTGTCTGGAGCAGAGAGGAAGCGGGTCTTGCGGATATATCTGAGACCGAAAGGGCCTTCTTTGTTAGGGTGAAGGAATGCGCCCGCCGGGAGGCGGAGGCAGTGTTTCAGGGAGGAAGGAGCTTTTCGGCCGCAGGGTGCGGCTCGGAATTCGGAATTCTTACGCCCGTGATGAAGGAGAGCCAGTTCAGAGAGAAATACGATTTCTTGGGAGATAGTGTTCTGGGAAGAATACGTTTGTTGGGATAAGATCAGTGCGGCAGGATTAATTTGCAGATATGGCATGGAGGTTAAAATGTCCAAGGTAGTAAAATTTGGCGGAAGCTCATTGGCAAGCGCCGAGCAGTTTGAGAAGGCAGGAGATATCATCAGGGCGGATGAGAGCAGACGGTTCGTAGTTCCTTCAGCTCCCGGAAAGCGTTTTGGCAATGACACCAAGGTGACGGATATGCTGTACCAGTGTCATGAGCTGGCGGAAGCGGGAAAGGATTTCGAAAAGGTTCTTTCCGATATTGCAGGCAGATACCAGGAGATCGTGGAAGGGCTTGGGCTGGATCTGGACCTGGCAGAGGAATTTGATACCATAAGAAAATATTTGAAGGAAGGAGCCGGAAAGGATTATGCCGCTTCCCGGGGAGAGTATTTGAACGGTATCATCATGGCAGAATATCTGGGATATGAGTTTATAGATGCGGCCTCGGTGATTTCCTTTGACGAAAACGGAGACTTTGATCCGGATCGGACAAACAAAGTTCTTTCGGATAGGCTGGCATTATGTGAAAATGCGGTGATTCCCGGTTTTTACGGAGCCATGCCGGACGGGACGGTGAAGACCTTTTCCAGGGGCGGCTCCGATGTGACGGGATCTATCGTGGCAAAGGCGGCCAGGGTGGATGTATACGAGAACTGGACGGACGTGTCGGGCTTCCTGGTGGCGGATCCCAGGATTATCCATAAGCCCGAGGGGATCGATGTGATTACCTACAAGGAATTGAGAGAGCTGTCTTATATGGGAGCTACCGTTTTGCACGAGGATGCTATTTTTCCCGTGCGTCAGGAGGGGATTCCCATTAATATCCGCAATACCAATGCGCCGGAAGACGATGGTACCTGGATCGTGGGAAGCACCTGTCAGAAATCCAGGTTTGTCATTACGGGAATTGCAGGGAAAAAGGGCTTTTGTTCTATTAATATAGAAAAGGACATGATGAATGCCGAGATCGGCTTTGGGCGGAAGGTACTGCAGGCCTTTGAGGAAAACGGTATTTCCTTTGAACATATTCCTTCGGGCATTGATACACTGACGGTGTTTGTTCATCAGGATGAATTCATGCACAAGGAGCAGAAGGTGGTAGCCGGCATTCACAGACTGGCCAGACCGGATTCCATTGAGATCGAATCAGATCTGGCGCTGATCGCCGTGGTGGGGCGCGGCATGAAATCCACACGAGGTACCGCGGGAAGGATCTTTTCTGCACTGTCCCATGCCAACGTAAACGTTAGAATGATTGATCAGGGCTCATCGGAGCAAAACATCATTATCGGAGTGGCTGACGGAGACTTTGAAACCGCAATCAGGGCAATATATGATATCTTTGTAATTACGAAGCTGTAATGCGGCGTATGCTTTTATACGCAGCCATACAGAACGATTAAAAAAGCAGTTCCGGTATTTTTCCGGGGCTGTTTTTTGATGCCTGCTGCAGAATTTGCCGGGAATAAACAAAATATTTATCAAAAAGCGTCGAATTTTACGGCGAAATACTGACAATTGGAAAATATTGCAAAAAAACAAAAGAAATTATAAAAAAGTGTTGACAAATGACGGGGCCTGACGTATAATGAACTCATAAAAGAAAAGGAGAGAAAAAACATCTTCCATAAGGTACAAATGAATAAGGAACAAAAGCCTAAAAGAATGTGATGAGTACACAGAAGAAAAAATAACGGATCACTGAGGAAAAGAGTCGGAGGTAAATGCTGAGAGCTGTATTATCAGAGGCCTACACCAGGCAGAGATGAAAGGTGTTTGCCGAAGGTCAGAGTCAGGGCGTTATGGTACCAGGTACAAGAGAAAATGTGGAAAAGCACAAAAGATGAAATGGAAGAAAAAGAGCAGCGACAACGCAAAACTGAATAAGAAAGAGAGGTATGGTCCATTGGATGAGTCATTTTGAGAGAGCGTATTGATTGAAATAATCGATACGCTCTCTCACATTGTATCCGTTTCTTTGAGGCACACGCATGCTGTCTCCGCTTTTTTGCAGAAACTATTACAATTTTTTTACAAAAGAAATGATTTCCTGTGGAAAAACATTGCAATATAGGTTATTATAAGTAAAGAAAAGCAACGAAACATAACGCAGGAAGGGCGCGAAAGCTGAAAATGGAAGATAAGCGGCAGATGCAGATGAATGAAAAGAATTCGCAGGATAAGAGGGAGGTACGCAGAAGAAGGAGGGTCAGAAACCAGGTGATTTCATATTTGGTTTTGATTCTGTTTATTTTGCTTATGGCGCTGGGAATTGTATTGGGAGTAAGACAGCTGACTGCCGGACGGCAGGAAAATCAGGAGGAGGAGCAGGAGGACAGTCTGGAACGAATCGATGATCTGCTTGGAATGGAGGAATCCTTGCAGACACCGGAGCCTACGCCGGAGGTGGTGGAGCAGACACCGGAGCAGAAGCTGGATGAGATTGTCAATGCGGGAATTGAGGTCATGCCCCTGGAGGATAAGGTGGCAGGATTGTTTATTGTGACGCCGGAGGCCATCACAGGGGTGGACACGGCGGTGAAAGCAGGTGAAGGAACCAGAGATGCTCTGTTCCATTATCCGGTGGGAGGCATCATATATTTTGGCAAGAACATGCAGTCGGAAGAGCAGCTTCGCGAGATGCTGGGGAATACCAGTCTGTATGCCAAATATCCTCTTTTCCTGGCAGTGGATGAGGAAGGCGGAAGCGTCTCCAGGGTGGCGGATGCGGGCATCGGCCCCAAGGTGGATTCTGCCTCGGCGATCGGTGCGGCCCAGGACACGAATGGTGCGTACCAGGCCGGCACAGTCATAGGTACAAAGCTGTATGAACTGGGTTTTAACCTTGATTTTGCACCGGTGGCAGACGTGGCAAGCGTGCCTGACGGCATTATGGCAGACCGGTCATATGGGGCTGACGCCCAGCTGGCAGGTGCTATGGCGGCTGCTATGGCCGAAGGACTTAAAAGTCAGGGGATCGTGTCCTGCCTGAAGCATTTTCCCGGTATCGGCAGTACGTCCCAGGATCCTCATACAGGGCTGTCCGTCACTGATAGAACAGAGGAACAGTTTCGAAGTGAAGAGTTTATTGCCTTCAAAGCCGGGATCGATGCCGGAGTTCAAATGGTGATGATCGGACATATTTCGGCGCCCGGGCTTACAGGAGATAACGAGCCCTGTATCTTCTCCGAGAGGGTGGTCACGGATATCCTTCGGGAAGAACTGGGTTTTGACGGCGTTGTTATCACAGACGCCCTGAACATGGCGGCTGTTTCCGAGTACCATACAGCGGACGAGGCGGCTATCCTGGCGCTGAAGGCTGGCTGTGATATGCTGCTGATGCCGGAGGATTATGAGACGGCGTATAACGGCGTTCTTCAGGCAGTCCGGGACGGTATTATTTCGGAGGAGCGCATTAACGATTCCCTCAGAAGGATCTACCGGATCAAGTACGCGGACAAAGTACAATGAAGCTCACCAACCGCAGTTTGATGCCAAAATGTGGATGTGATACTATGATTTCACCAATCGCGATTTGAGGAGGAAAAGCTATGGGCTGGCAAAGCTGTCCTTTTTTAGTCACACCCAAAGAACTTCAAACAGCATTTGAACCGTTTAACCTCGTTATCCATAATGCCTGTGTATCGATTGATTATACAAATACCCCTGTTGAGGATTTTCTCGAAAACTATTCCGCGCTGTATGAACGTTTGATTAACGGCGGAGTTTTTGACGGAAGCTATCATGCACTGTTGAAGCAGATTGCCTTCACTTCCAACATATCGGATATTAAATTTTGTATGGAACATGAACTTGATGGGAAATGGGTTAAAGCGATGAAACATGATAAACAGTCGGTATTGCCTTATCTCGCACCGTTTACCTTTAACACATATACGGAAAACAATAGATTATATGTCAGTACCAGGTACTCCTATCTGGCGTACAGCGATTCCATATTTGGTTATGAGGTAAATTTCCCTAAATTCAGTCAGAGCGATGCGGATTATTATGGGCTTGCAAGCGAAAAGAAATTAAATGCCTACCCCGATTATGAATTATTTAGGAAAAATATTATTAAAATTACAAAACCATTCCATTTCAGGCTGAATGGAGATGTGAAAAAAACACAAATCAGAATCAGCGATGAAGTAAAGGCATATTTGCCCAATTTGCATTGTATCAAGTGTAAAGGAATCGAGATATTATAACTCATCCGGCGGGCAGCCGGGAGAGAATCAGTCTGTCCCAGGCCCTTTTTTCAAAAGCTGTTCCAGTCGGGAGACATTTTCCGGATCACAGCGGCGCAGGTCGAAGGCCAGATCGGTTTCCGCCTGATGCAGTACGAACAGCCGGCGGGGGAGTCCTGGCAGGCGCAGGAAGCCCAGCAGACAAATGACTGCCATAGCTGCCAGGAAGGCGGTAATAAAGACAAAGAGCCAAAGACTGTCCCCTGCCGGGCCTGTCGGCCTGAGCAGACTGTTCAGGCCGAATTTCCCGCTGACCAGCGCGCCGCAGGCATAAATGAGGAAGAGCAGAAGTGAGAGCGCCTTTTTTCCCGGATGATCGTTCTGCGCCTCGGATACATCAAGGACCGAGGAAAAGGGGACAATGATTTTGTCTCTTTTTTTCTTGAAATTCTTTCTTCCATGTTTATGAAGATAGTATGTGCCTGATATATGGAGACTATTATCAAAAACAGTGATATGATTCCCGTGGATCAGGAGCTTATCAGAAGTCTGTTCCAAGACGGATGAAGCATCGAGGTCTGGCGAAGCATTGGGGGCGGATGATATATTGAGGTCTGGTGATACATCGAGGTCTGGTGATATATCGAGATCAGACGATGCATTGAGCTTGGATGATGTGTTGAAATCCTGCGGCATACATATTTTCTCCTTATATATAATAATGTAGTATATATTGCTTTTATTCCCGCGTACAATGAGTCAAGACCACTTTAGCTTCAATCCTGCATTATTTATAGACTCTTTTTTCATGAGTACACAATTCCGGGGAGGGATTATTTTTTTGCATATGAAAATGGAATCCATGATTGCTCAGGGATTCCACATTGTTAAAGAGCGATAGACGGGACTCGAACCCGCGGTTTCCACCTTGGCAAGGTGGCGCTCTACCAACTGAGCCACTATCGCATACGTGTCCGGCTACGAACAAAGATTATTTTACTATACAACAAAACAGTTGTCAAGATAAAAATTTGAAAAACTTGCGAAGCCATCCCGTGAGTCGTTTTTCTATGAGGCTGTGGCAAATCAGCGCAAGAACCGCACTGACAGCGATTCCCAGAACTGCGCCCGCAAGGGAACGGGCGGTCAGACTGCCGAAATCAAAGATCTTGCGGTCCAGAAGCATAATGGGATAGTAATGCATAAAGTACAGTGAGAAGCTTGCATTGCCCAGCCGCACCAGAGCTTCCGGAGCTTTCAGAAGGAGTCCTGCCGTGAAAACGCACAGGACGATACCTGCGGCAGGTATTCCCCAGAGAAGCGGCCTGCGAAAGCCCAGGATATTGAGAAAAGGTTTTGTTGCTATGAGGCAGATGAAACAGGCAAGGGCCGTCAGAAGACATACTGGCAGCCAGAGCCTGGGAAGCCTTCCGGCGGAAAACCGTTCATAGATACTTCGGGCGGCGTAATATACCAGAATGCCCAGGATAAATTCCAGCATCACCGGATCGCCGTAGAAGGAAAGGGGAGCGAAGCCTGTGCCGGTGAGCCGGGCGGCGGCCACAGGTACCAGGATCAGCCCGGAACAGATCAGTCCTCTGTATTTATGGCTGATGCGTAATGCAATAAAAAACAGCAGATAAAAGAAAACTTCACAATTCAGGGTCCATCCGATCCGCATCAGCGGCTGAAGTACGCCGCTGCCAATGTCGAAGGGAATAAACAGCAGACTTTTTATCAGGAATACAGGATCTGCTTTGGTCTGGGCGAACATGCCCGGAAAGAGCAGAAGCAGCGCAAAGGTGCCCAGGGTCATAATATAGTAAAGGGGCACGACGCGGATCAGCCGCCTGGTCAAAAAATGAGTCGTGTCTTTGTGGGTGGAAAGCATCATCATAAAGCCGCTGACGCAGAAAAATATATCCACGCCGAAGGCGCCGCAGTTCAGAAAGCGGATATGCTCTAACACTACGAAGAGCGCGGCAATTCCCCGGAGAGCCTGTATGCTGTCAAAACGTATTTGATGAAAGTCTTTTTTTTCTATAATCAATTTTGTGGTTATTGCTGTATTCATTTCGGTTAATTCCCTTCGCGGAAAATATGTTATGCTTTTATGGGATTAATCTTATCATAAAATTTCTGATTTTGAAATTAAGAGATTCTTAATTCGAATGCCTGAAAGAATCCCGGAAGTTCAGCGGGTTACTCGGTCAACTCCTGCGCTGTCCAACAGCACATTGAAAGTATGAGCAGTGAGAGGAACTTTGTATTTCCATTGATACCAGGAAGTGAAGACTTCGTTGAAAAGCTTCTTCCGGTCATTTGGGTCATAGGAGGATCTGTTGTACTCCGCCAGGGCGATTCCGGCAGGGACCCGGTCAGTGTGCTGTTTTTTATGGTTGACATATTCCAAAATCGCAACTACAAGTATTCCAAAAGTAAGTAATACCATGAATTCTTCATATGTACTCATAGAAAACGCCTCCTTCTGTTCAAGGCTCGGAAACGGAGGTATTTATACCCTATCGGTTCATCTGGTAAGCATATTATATTGTCATGGTGCAACGAAGCTAAAAGTGGTTGGGTTAAAGAGGGAGCTGATTTGCCTCACCCTTGTCCTGCCGACGGGAAAAAGTTTATCAGGCCATAATAAATTCCTTTACCTCTTTTGAGGTGATAGCGCGTCCCAGAACGATGCTTGCAGCTTGAATGGGGGTGAACTTTAAATACTTTGAAAGAATTTGGAGTTCATCCAAAGTAAAGAGCTCAGGATGCGATTTGCGTTTCCCGAATGTAGATATACCGATGCCAAGATGCTCTGCAAGAAATTCATCGGTTATAGCTTGCCTTTCTTGTCCGGATGCAATACAAGCCCGAACTATGCGGTTACGTTCTTCCTGTGGTGATGGTTTAAGTTTGGGCATGATAATGTGTCCTTTCGTGAATGTATTTTTGATTGTAGTCATTGGCAGTTCAGCCGGATCCAGAATTGGCCTGGGCGGGCGTAAGATTGCGCTGAGCACTAAATAGTGGTCAGGCCCAAATTGGCTTCACGTCCATGTGAGCCGAAAGCAATCTTCCTTTCAGCTCCTGGGAGGAAAAGGTAAGTTCCCCGGCTCCTGGTAGAAGCTCTGGGTGTCCTGGCAGAGGGTGTCCCTGGAATAAGGGGACCCCTCCAGGGAGTGCTTCACGGACATCTGCCCTTTACTGAGACCTGTTTGGCGTTCACCTCTTGCCTGTGCTCTCATCCTAAATTGAGGATACTCTTTCAGCTGATTGGAAACGCTTATTCGTATGCGTTGGCGGTGGAACAAAGGTAATTTAAAAAGCAGATAACCGGAGTTACCTGCTTTGCAAACTTGAATGAAATAGGTGGGTGACAATCCACATCTCCTAACTATGGGCGACGGCCGCCTGTTCCGTCCTCAGATTTCATTCAATAAAGCTTATGTATTTGGTAACTCAATTATACAACAAATTTAGTTTGTGTCAAGTTTTTTTAATGTGCCTTTTTCAATATATCTTTCAGCATTGCAGGTGCTTAATGAATGTAATGTCTTTGCAAAGCATTTTCCTCCAGCTGTAATCTTAACAGCCACACGGATATAATCTTCGTCTATTCTGTACAGCTTCACAAAGAGTATCGAGCCGTCTTTTGGGTTTAGTCCTACATAATCGGGAGAATTTATTATCGCACCGATGTCCTTATAATATACATCATACTCATATGGATGTCGGCTTTTGATATGCTCTATATTGGATTCCCCTATGAATACCGGGGTGCCAGGCTCAAGCTTCAATCCCAATGTCTCAATGACAGATTGGGAAATATGACCAACTATTTCCATTATCAATTCCTTTCGCGTTAAGATTTTAGGCTTGTTTTCATCAATAGCTGCACCCAGGAGTCCCTGTGCTGGGGAGTCATACACACAAGTGCGCATGGCCTTGCCGCTTGTGTAGATGGTTCGTGTTTCGGTATGAGCCGGAGCCAAGATTGACCTGGACGGCGTTCTCCCCGGATGGCGAACGATACCCCTCCCTCTGATTGGATGCGCCCATTTGGGCGTGTCCTGTCGCTACAGGATTATTCTTGTGGAGGTTCGTCTGGCTTGGTGTATCGAGGGATTTCGGTTAGTTCGTGAACACGTTTTCGTGCTTCTGTTTTTCCAGTAGTATTTAATTTCAAATAATTTGCGGTCAATTCTTTTTCATCTTCTGTTACAAGATGAACTTTTCCGCTTTTAATATCATTTTGAATTTGTTCTTCCACTTTTGTGTCAATTAAATTATTGTATTCGTCCATATTTATTAAATCAAACATAGGGATTTCTAATGCTGTAGCTATTTTTTGAATAGTTTCTAATTTAGGGATTTTAATTCCGTTTTCCCATTGCCCTATTTGTTGTTGTGATATTCCTTCAAGCTTTTCACCAAGTTCTTTTTGAGTTAATTTTTTATCTTTTCGTATTCGTCTTATATTTTCGCCAATGCTCATTTTAATCACCTCATTATAGAGAATAGCATAAAACCAAATGCACACAACCAAAAGTTTAATTTTTTATAATGAAACATGCTTTGGTATGTGATAATATGACTATAGCACAAGCGAAAGATTGTGTCAAATAAAAATTGTGAAAGGAGAACAAAATGAAAATTAAACTGGACACCCCTGAACGGCAATCGGGCAGGCCGGGTGAAGGTAGTTCCAGCAATCTGCCAGGCACTGGGATTTTCTGCCAAGTACATTGTTATCATTGATGATTAGTTGTACCAGTGTGGCTCTTTATCGCGGCTCATTCCGGAGTATCCTTTGCATCTCATTAATCTCTCAAAGCTTGAAGACTACGCTTGCTCGCCTCTATAGTATTTTGATACTTCCCATGTCTTACAAAGAAAATATTTACCAGCAAATGCCATTTACAGACAGTTATGCAATGCCTACCGGCTTAAGCGGATAGGGTGAGAGGGCTAAAGCCTGCCTCTATGACTAAAATTGGGGGGAGGTCTGAAGCCCTTTTTTCTGTTGCTCTATGTACTTCTTGATTGTCTCCTGCCCTGTTTGTCCTGTCGCCCCGCAAAAATGTTCCTGTTCCGCATATAATCTCTATAACTTGCAGATAGATTCAAAAATCAGATTGAGTAAAATACGTTTTTGCTTTATAATATTTTGTATCTGATATGTAAAGAGACTGACATTTGCCGCTATGCAAGCGAGAATCGTGTGGCCTGCTTAGTGGGCTGAAGAGGTGCGAAGATGGAACAGAGGCAATATACCACAGGGGAGCTGTTAAAAAGGTTTGTTCCCTATTTTAAGAAATACAGGTGGACGCTGGTCATGGACTTGTTCTGTGCGGCTCTGACCACCGTATGCGAGCTGGTGCTGCCGCTGATCATGAGATATATTACCAACGAAGGTATCCGGGATCTGGCTTCTTTGTCGGTGCGGACAGTGGGGATTCTGGGGCTTTTGTATCTGGGGCTGCGCATATTGGACTGTTTTGCCAGTTACTATATGGCTGATATGGGGCATGTGATGGGGGCGAAAATTGAGACGGATATGCGGCGGGATGCCTATGCCCATCTGCAGAAGCTTTCCGACACCTATTACAACAACACAAAGGTGGGGCAGATCATGGGACGGATTACCAATGATCTGTTTGACGTGACGGAATTTGCCCATCATTGTCCGGAGGAATTTTTTATCGCCGGTATTAAGGCGGTTATCGCATTTTTGGTGCTGGCCGGTATTAATCTGCCGCTGACGCTGATTATCTTTTTGTGTATTCCGCTGATGCTTATTGTGTGCATGACGCTGAATTTCAGGGTGAGGGCAATTTTTCGCAGGCAGAGAAACCAGATTGGTGAGCTGAATGCGCGGATTGAGGACAGCCTTCTGGGCCACAGGGTGGTGAAGGCCTTTACCAACGAAGAGATCGAAACGGGAAAGTTTGAGCGGGATAACGGCGTTTTTCTGGACATCAAGAAGCTGTCCTACCGGTATATGGCGGCCTTCCAGACGGCGGTGAAGGTGTTTGACGGGCTGATGTATCTGCTGGTGCTGGTGGCAGGCGGTATTTTTATGATAAAGGGACTGATTGCGCCGGGAGATCTGGTGGCTTATATGCTGTATGTGACTACTCTGATCGCCACCATACGCAGGATCATTGAGTTTGCGGAGCAGTTTCAGAGGGGGATGACGGGCATTGAAAGGTTTCTGCAGATTGTGGATGCGGACATTGAGATCTTTGACGAGCCAGGCGCCGTGGAGCTGACCGGGACCCGGGGAAACATTGCGTTCCAGAATGTAAGCTTTGAGTATCCGGACGACCATAACCGGGTGTTTTCCAACCTGAATCTGGAGATCCATTCCGGGGAGAAGGTGGCCATTGTGGGGCCTTCAGGAGGAGGAAAGACTACACTATGCAATCTGATTCCCAGATTCTATGATGTTTCTTCGGGACATATCACCCTGGACGGAGAGGACATTAAGCATTTTACCTTGAAGAGTCTGCGGGGCAATATCGGTATTGTACAGCAGGATGTGTATCTGTTTTCGGGGACGATCTATGAAAATATTGCCTATGGCAGACCGGGAGCGGACAGGGAAGAGGTGATGGAGGCGGCAAGGCGTGCCGGAGCCCACGAGTTTATAATGGAGTTAAAAAACGGCTATGAGACTTATGTGGGGGAGCGTGGGGTGAAGCTTTCGGGCGGCCAGAAGCAGCGGATCAGCATCGCCAGGGTCTTTTTGAAAAATCCGCCCATAATTATTTTGGACGAGGCAACGTCGGCGTTGGATAACGAAAGCGAGTTTGCGGTAGCCCAGTCTCTGGCAAAGCTGTCTGAAGGAAGGACTACGCTGACTATTGCGCACAGACTGTCAAGCATCCGGAATTCCGACAGGATCCTGGTATTGACGGAGGATGGGATCGTGGAGGAGGGGAACCATGATTCTCTGATCGAGCGAAAGGGGATATATTATCATTTTTATGAGACGGCCAACGCGCTGAAATGACAGACGCAGAAGCTGAAGAAACCAATTACGGCGTGAAAAGTGCACAAAAGGAAAGGCTGCACTGGATCATAGAAGGAGGAACCGAGGTGGAACTGTGCGCGTCCGGGAGGGAACCCGGGCAGGGAAGGTGAGGGTATTACAGAATGAAACTGATCTTTGTAGGCGCCGACCATGAGGTGACAGGCAGCTGTCATTATCTGGAGGCAGGGGGAAAGCACATGCTGGTGGATTACGGCATGGAGCAGGGGGTCAATGTATTTGAGAATGTGCCGCTTCCGGTCAGTGAATCTCTGATCGATTACGTGTTTTTGACCCATGCCCATATCGATCACTCGGGACTGCTTCCTCTTTTGTATGCGAGAGGGTTTCGGGGGCAGGTGTTCGCCACGGAGGCCACGGCGGATCTGTGCAGCATTATGCTTCGGGACTGTGCCCACATTCAGATGATGGAGGCGGAGTGGAAGAACAGGAAGGCAAAGAGAAGCGAAACCGTGTCGGCCATGGAACCGCTCTATACCATGGAGGATGCGGAGGGTGTGATCAAGAGGATCGTTCCCTGCCATTATGGAAGAGAGGTTCAGGTCAGCCCGGAGGTGAAAATCCGATTTACCGATGTAGGGCATCTTCTGGGCTCCGCCAGCATCGAGGTTTGGCTGACGGAGGACGGTAATACCAAAAAGATTGTGTTTTCCGGAGACATTGGGAATAAAAATCTGCCGCTGATGAAGAATCCTGCTTTTACAAAGCAGGCTGATTATGTGGTCATGGAGTCTACCTACGGCACCAGACTGCACAGCACGGACCGTCCCGACTTTGTAAAGGAGCTGGCGGCGATACTGAAGGATACCTTTGACAAGGGCGGCAATGTAGTGATTCCTTCCTTTGCGGTGGGGCGTACTCAGGAGCTGCTGTATTTCCTGCGGAAGATCAAGGTGGACCGGATGGTGGAGGGCCACGAGGATTTCCCGGTGTATGTGGACAGTCCTCTGGCGGTGGAAGCCACGGGTATTTTCCAGGATAACCGCTGGGAGTGCTTTAACGATGCGGCCATGGAGCTGGTTCGGGAGGGGATCAATCCCATTGCCTTTGCCGGGCTGAAGCTGGCCATCACCAGCGATGAGTCCAGGGAGATCAACTTTATTGAGAGGCCGGTGGTGATCATATCCGCTTCGGGCATGTGCGAGGCGGGGCGTATCAGGCATCATTTGAAGCACAATCTCTGGAGGCCGGAGTGTACCATACTGTTCGTGGGATATCAGGCCATGGGAACCTTGGGACGCAGCTTGGTGGAAGGCGCCCGGGAGGTGCGTCTGTTTGGAGAGCCCATTCAGGTCAGGGCCAGAATCGGTCAGCTGGCAGGCATGAGCGGCCACGCAGATAAGGACGGACTGCTGGAGTGGATATCCGGCTTTGAGGAGAAGCCGAAAAAGGTGTTTGTGGTCCATGGGGAGGACAGCACGTGTATTTCCTTTGCGGAATGTCTGAAGATGGAGTACGGGCACAGAGCGTATGCGCCCTACAGCGGCACGGTGTTTGATCTGGTTTCAGGCAAGCTGGAATACGAGGCGGCGCCTGTGCCGGTGAAAAAGAAGGCAAAATCGGTTATCAGCGGCGTTTATGCAAGACTGCTGGCGGCGGCCCAAAGGCTTTTGGCTCTGGTGCAGAAGAGCGAGGGTATGCCGCATAAGGATATGGCGAAATTTGCGGATCAGGTAAATTCGCTTTGCGATAAATGGCAATAATTCCATGGCGGACGTTTCGGGAGACCGAAAGCGGGCCGGGAGAAACGGAAGGCGGGTATAGGAGTACAGGTATGAGTTATGCGGACAAGGTTTTTATCGATATGTGCAGGGATATTCTGGAGAACGGAACCAGTACCGAGGGAGAGAAGGTGCGGCCTCATTGGCCGGACGGGGAGCCTGCGTATACCATCAAAAAATTTGGTGTGGTGAACAGGTATGATCTGTCAAAGGAATTTCCGATTCTGACGCTGCGGAAGACGGCGCTGAAATCGGCCACGGATGAAATACTGTGGATCTGGCAGAAAAAATCCAACAATATTCATGATCTCCACAGCCATATCTGGGACGAGTGGGCGGATGAGGATGGGTCTATCGGTAAAGCATACGGCTACCAGCTGGGAGTGAAGCATCAATATAAGGAAGGAATGATGGATCAGGTGGACAGGGTGATTTACGACCTGAAAAATAATCCCTTCAGCCGCAGGATCATGACCAATATTTATGTCCATCAGGATCTGCACCAGATGAACCTGTACCCCTGTGCCCATAGTATGACCTTCAATGTGACCCAGAGGAAGGGAGACGACAGACTGACGCTGAATGCCGTTTTGAATCAGCGTTCCCAGGATGTGCTGGCGGCCAATAACTGGAATGTGGTCCAGTACGCGGTGCTGATGCATATGCTGGCCCAGGTCTGCAATATGAAAGCGGGAGAGCTGGTGCATGTGATTGCCGATGCCCATATTTATGACCGCCATATTCCCATTATCCGTGAGCTGATCAGCCGGGAGCCCAGGCATGCGCCCACGTTTTGGCTGAATCCGGAGGTTCGGGATTTTTATCAGTTTACTCGTAATGACGTAAGGGTGGAGGGATATGAAGCCGGAGAACAGATCCGGGATATACCCATCGCTGTCTGAGGGGGAAAGGCCGCTCCTGCGTAAAGCTTTGCTTCGCAGGCGGAAAAAATATGCCGGGACATGAGCCGGGATGTGAGACGTGACGTGAAAAAGCAGGAAAGATGAGGAAGCTTATATATGAATTTAATCGCAGCAGTGGACAGCAACTGGGCTATCGGAAATAAAGAAAGGCTTTTGGTGAGCATTCCCAACGACCACAAGCACTTCCGGGAGGAGACTACGGGCAAGGTGGTGGTGCTGGGCAGGAAGACTCTGCAGACCTTTCCCCAGGGGCTTCCTCTGAAGAACAGAACCAATATTATTCTGTCCCGGGACAGGAATTATGAGGTAAAGGATGCGCTGGTGGTTCATTCGGTGGAGGAGCTTTTGGAGGAGCTGAAGAAGTACAACGAGGAGGATGTGTATGTGATCGGCGGGGAGAGCGTTTACCGCCAGCTGCTTCCCTATTGCCGGACGGCCCATATAACTAAGATCGACCATTCCTACGAGGCTGATGCATTCTTTCCCGATCTGGACAGCGATCCGGAATGGGAGATCACAGCGGACAGCGATGAGATGACTTATTTTGACATCGCCTATACATTTTTAAAATATGAAAGGAAGGCATATTGACTTTTGGCCGCAAAAGTATAATAATGTTTACCAATCGAAGAACAGGCGGCGTTGCGGCGGAAATGTCCAAAACGGTGCGGAAATGAGGGAGACTATGGAGAAGAAAAATATCGATTGGAGTAATCTGGGCTTTGGATACATTCAGACAGATAAAAGGTATGTGTCCTGCTATAAAGACGGTGCGTGGGACGGGGGCGTGCTCACGGAGGATGCCAATATTGTGCTGAACGAGTGCGCAGGTGTTCTGCAGTACGCCCAGACTATATTTGAGGGACTTAAGGCATATACTACAGATGACGGGAGGATTGTCACATTTCGTCCGGATCTGAATGCCGAGCGTATGGAAGCCTCCGCCAGGAGGCTGGAGATGCCTGTTTTTCCCAAGGAGCGTTTTCTGGATGCGGTCACCAGGACAGTGGCGGCCAACGAAGCCTTCGTGCCTCCCTATGGCAGCGGAGCCACATTATATCTGCGGCCTTATATGTTCGGCAGCAACCCGGTTATCGGCGTGAAGCCGGCGGACGAATACCAGTTTCGTCTGTTCTGCACTCCGGTGGGACCGTACTTCAAGGGCGGAGCCAAGCCTCTGACCATCTGTGTCAGCGATTTTGATCGTGCGGCTCCTCACGGAACAGGAAATATCAAAGCGGGGCTGAACTATGCCATGAGTCTTCATGCCATTGTGACGGCTCATAAAAACGGCTATGATGAAAACATGTATTTGGATCCCGGGACCAGGACCAGGGTGGAGGAAACAGGGGGAGCCAATTTCCTGTTTGTGACCAAAGACAACAAAGTGGTGACGCCCAAGTCCGAGAGCATCCTTCCCTCCATCACCCGCAGATCCCTGATATATGTGGCCAGAGAATATCTGGGGCTTGAAGCGGAGGAGAGAGAAGTATTCGTTGACGAGCTGCCTGAGTTTGCGGAGTGCGGATTATGCGGAACGGCGGCAGTGATTTCTCCTGTGGGCAGGATTGTAGACCATGGAAGAGAAATCTGCCTTCCCAGCGGAATGACTGAGATGGGGCCCGTCACCAAAAAACTGTATGACACGCTCACCGGCATCCAGATGGGCAGGATTCAGGCGCCCGAAGGGTGGATTCATGTGATCAAAGGGTGAAGGGTTGGAATGCCCGCCCCTGGCGGACAAGGAGTATAGGAATGAGGTTGTTCGGGAAAAGGGCTGTGCTGCTTGCCTGTCTTGTGCTGTGGACGGCTCTGGCAACGGGCTGCAGTGTGGATGTAAGCCGGACCAGGGTGATCTTTACCACCGGCTTTGGCCAGGATGAGGTCTTTCGCATCGGCACGGCGGGATGTTCCCGGGCGGAGATTCTGGTATATCTGGTGAATGCCCAGAACCGCTATGAGAGCGTATACGGTTCTCAGGTGTGGAAAATCGCCCGGGACGGTGTGACTCTGGAGGAGAACGTAAAGGATATGGTTTTGGCCAGAGTGTCCCAGATCAAGGCAATGTGTCTTCTGGCGGAAAGTAAGGGACTGTCTCTGGAGGAAGAGGAAAAGGCAAGAGTCAGTCAGGCGGCGGCGGAGTATTTTCATTCTCTAAGCGATGTGGAGAAGCAGCTTCTTGGTGTGGACGAGGCTGTGATCGAGAGCATGTATTCGGAGTATGCTCTGGCGGATAAGGTTTACCGCTATATTATCCGGGACGTTAATCCGGAGATCAGTGACGACGAGGCGAGAACCATTACCATACAGCATATCTTGCTTCAGACCTGGACCGTGGACGGAAAAGGGAGCAGAGTGACTTACAATGAGGAACTGAAGCGGGAGGTTTATGAGAGAGCCTGCGAGATCCGCAGGCAGGCCGTGGAGGATGAGGTGGATTTTGTGGATCTGGCCTCCAGATACAGCGACGACAATGTGATCACCTATTCCTTTGGCAAGGGAGAGATGGAGGCTGTTTTTGAAGAGACTGCCTTTGGGCTGGAGACCAATGAAGTCAGCCAGGTCATTGAGAACGAAGAAGGATATCACATTATTAAATGTATTACTACCTTTGACAGGGAACAGACAGACTTAAATAAGCTGGAGATCGTGGAGGAGCGCCGGCGGGAGGTGTTCGGACAGGAATATGATGCCTTTATAGAAAAGCAGGCCCAGCTTTTGAATACGGAGCTTTGGAAGAAGATTGGGCTGATTCACGATGTGGAGACCCACACGGCGGATTTTATGGATGTGTATCGGAAATATATGGAGACGGACTCGTTTTAGAAAAATTTTAGAATTGAAGAAATGCCCGATTTTACAGGGTTTTCAGAAGATTATTAGCACTCGTGCGAAATGAGTGCTAATTTTGTCTTGACTTTTTTTCAGGCCGGTTTTAAACTACTATTTAGTAAAACACAGACGGATTTTTCGTACAAATTTCCGTCCGGAAATGACAGACTATATGATAATAAGAAAGGGATGTTGTAAAATGGCAGTAAAGAGCGGCAGTTTATCCATCAACAGCGAAAACATTTTTCCGATCATCAAGAAATGGCTGTATTCCGACCATGATATTTTTTACAGAGAGATGATCTCCAATGGCTGTGACGCAGTTACAAAGCTGAAAAAGCTTGACATGATGGGGGAGTATACCCTTCCTGAGGGCTATAAGGCCCGGGTGAGCGTCGTGGTAAATCCGGAGAAGAAGACGCTCAGCTTTACGGACAACGGCCTGGGAATGACGGCAGACGAGGTGGAGGAGTACATTAACCAGATTGCCTTTTCCGGCGCCACGGATTTTATTGAGAAATACAAGGATAAGAGTAATGCGGATCAGATTATCGGGCATTTCGGGCTGGGCTTTTACTCTGCCTTTATGGTGGCGGATGAGGTGCATATCGATACCTTGTCCTATAAGGCGGGGGCGAAGGCCGTTCACTGGGAGTGCGACGGCGGCACGGAATTTTCCATGGATGAAGGAGACAAGGCAGAGGTAGGCACTACCATCACTCTGTTTCTGAATGAGGACTGCCTGGAGTTCTGCAATGAGTACAAGGCCCGGGAAGTGATCAAAAAATATTGTTCGTTTATGCCCACCGAGATTTATCTGTCCAAGGCGGATATCCAGGAGACGCAGATCATCAGGGAGGACGAGAAGCAGGAAGACGATGTGGTGCTGGAGGTGATCCAGCCTGAGAAGAAGGAAGCAGCCAAAAAGGATGCAGAGGACAAGACTGAGAAGACTTCCGGGGACGATGCCGGAGAGGAAATGAAGGAGGGCGCCGAAGCAGGGGCGGAGGCTGAAGATGAATCAGAGGCCGGCGAAGAGGAAGAAAGCGAGCCCGTAAAGCTTAAGATCCGCAAGCGCCCGGAGCTTTTGAATGAGACTGCGCCGTTGTGGACCAAACACCCCAATGACTGTAACAGGGAGGAGTATCTGGAATTTTACCGCAAGGTATTCCACGACTATAAGGAGCCTTTGTTCTGGATTCACCTGAATATGGATTATCCCTTTAATCTGAAGGGCATTCTGTATTTCCCTAAGATCAATATGGAGTACGAATCCATAGAGGGTGTGATCAAGCTGTATAACAATCAGGTATTTATCGCTGACAATATTAAGGAAGTGATCCCGGAGTTCCTGCTTTTGCTCAAGGGTGTTATCGACTGTCCTGATCTGCCCCTGAACGTGTCCAGAAGCGCTCTGCAGAACGACGGCTTTGTGAAAAAGATATCGGAATACATTTCCAAAAAGGTTGCGGACAAGCTTTCGGGCATGTGCAAGACGGAGAAGGAAGAGTATGATAAGTACTGGGATGATATCAGTCCCTTTATCAAGTTCGGCTGCCTGAAGGATGACAAGTTCTGTGAGAAAATGAATGACTATATTCTGTTCAAGAATCTGGAGGGCAAATATCTGACCCTGCCGGAGTGTCTGGAGATCAAGCCCCAGGACGAGGACACAGACGATAAGGCACAGAATGCCGGGGACGAGGATGACTCTCAGGAAGGGACAGAAGGCGGAAGCGCCGTGGATGAGAACGGCAATCAGGTGGAGGCCGAGGTAGTTTCCGAAAACGGGGAGGAGGCCTCAGAGCAGGAAGAGGGCGACACCGAAGAGAAGAAGGAAAAGACGATCTACTATGTCACCGACGAACAGCAGCAAAGCCAGTATATCAATATGTTCAAGGCGGCAAAGATGGACGCGGTGATACTGACCCATAACATTGATCAGCCCTTCATTTCTCAGCTGGAATCCAAGAACGAGGGTATTAAGTTTCTTCGTATCGATGCGGATGTGACAGACGCAATGAAATCAAAGACCTCCAAGAAGGCTCAGGAGGAGCTGGATCAGCTGGCGGAAAGTCTGGGCAAGGTGCTGAAGAAGGCGCTGAAAAATGATAAGCTCACCGTGAAGGTGGAGAAGCTGAAGAACAAGAAGGTATCCTCCATGATCACCCTTTCTGAGGAGAGCAGGCGGATGCAGGATATGATGAAGATGTACTCCATGCCCGGTATGGATATGGGCGGCTTTGGCGGAGAGGGTGAGACACTGATTCTGAATGCCAGCCATCCGCTGGTGCAGTATGTGAACGAGCACCAGGAAGGTGAAAATGTAGAGATGATCTGTGAGCAGCTCTATGATCTGGCAAAGCTTCAGCAGGCGCCTCTTGCGCCGGAGGCCATGACCCGGTTTATTGCAAGGAGCAACGATATCATGATGCTGCTGGCAAAATAGCGTGAGACTGTTCATGGAGAGATTGTTCATGGACTAAAAAGTGGCTGTCGGGAAATAGATGGTCCGGCAAAATCGGAGGAGAGGCAGTGACGCATGCAAGCCGCTGCCCCTCCTCTGAAATTTTTGCCGAAAAGAAAGCCTCAATGCTTTCGCAGAAACCGGTACAGGCAGGCCAAATAGAGCACAGCCAGAGTCAGCTGGCCGGCCAGCAGTCCCCAGAGATATCCTGCGATTCCGAAACGGGGGACAGCCAAAAAGATAAAACCCAGCCGGATCAGCAGACACAGGGCGTTCATGGTAAAAATGCGTCCTGCCATGCCAAGACCCTGCAGAATGCTGGACAGGGTGGTATCCAGGTAGAGAAAAGGGCAGATAAAGCCCAGGGTAGTAATAAAATATCCGGCCAGGGGACTGTGGAACAGGGCGGTGCCGGCCCATTTTCCCAGAAGTACAAAGCCGGCCATACAGCACAGGCCCATTGCGCCGCAGTATTTGACAGTTCGGACGGCAGCCTTTCGGACGGCGGCCATATCTCCAAGCACGTAGCTTTCGGAGATCACAGGCAGAAGCAGGACGGATACAGAGCTGGTCAGGGCATTGGGGAAAAAAATCAGGGGCATGGCCATACCGGTGAGAACCCCATAAACGCTCAGAGCCGTCACATTGTCATAGCCGTGGAGGCGCAGGCAGGCAGGAATGGAGACGGATTCCACGCTCTGGAGAAGGTTCAGAACAATACGGTTTGCGGTCAGAGGCAGCGCCATCTGCAGCAGTCTGCCGTACAGATTCTGACTTCCCTTAAAAGGCCTGGCCAGAGTGGAGGAAAGCCTTCCTGCGGCCCCGCATGCCTTCCCCGGCATGCGGGGCAGTATGGCGGCTATGGAAAAGAACATGGAGAGCAGCTCGCCTATGGTGAGGCCCAAAACAGCGATGCTGATGGACGGAGCCTTTCCGGCAGAGATGGAAAAGGCGGAAACTATGTACACACAGCCTACCCGGGCCAGCTGCTCCAACAGCTGGGAGACAGCAGGAATCCCTGCTTTTTTTATTCCGTAAAAGTATCCGTTGACACAGGAATGGACAGCGGCAAGGGGTATGGAGAAGGAGAGGATGCGAAGCATGGAGGCCGTGCGAGGCTCCTGAAGCAGGTGCGTCGCGATAGGGTCTGCCAGCTGCCAGACTGCCAGGTTGCACAGCAGAGACAGGGGCAGGGAAATGCTTAAGCCCACTGCCAAAGGCCGCAGGGAAGGGCGTTTTTGGGTGGCGGTCTGTTCGGCCACCAGCTTGGAAATGGCGGTCTGATAGCCTGCGGCGGTCAGGGAGAAGGAGATGGACAGAACGGGACTGAGCAATTGATAAATTCCCATTCCTTCCTCTCCAAACAGACGGGACAGGTAAATGCGGTAAAAAAAACCGATGATCCGGCTCAAAAGCCCTGTTATTGTAAGAATCAGGGTGCCCACGATCAGGGGATGGCTTTTATGAGATTTCATAGGCTGATTTGTTTTGGATAACCTTTTTTTCATGTATATTCGGGGAAAGCAATTGACAGAACATACAAGCCAATGCTACATTATGGATAAATTTCTGTGCAGGGATAACACGGCGGAAATTGGCCGCAGAAGGGACAACCCGGGAAGCGGACCAAGGAGGTTTACAATGATATATCTGGATAATGCGGCTACTACCAGGATGGCAGATGAGGCGGTGGAGGCCATGCTGCCCTTTCTAAAAGAAAATTACGGAAATCCCAGCGCGGTCCATTCCATGGGGGCCGCAGCGAAAAAGGCGTTGAATCAGGCCCGAAGGGCATTGGCTTCGGCTATCGGAGCAGGACAGGAGGAGATTTTTTTCACGGCGGGAGGCACCGAGTCGGATAACTGGGCCCTGAAGGGGGCGGCATGCGCCTGCCGTCATAAGGGCAGGCACATTATCACCTCGGCAATTGAGCATCACGCGGTGCTTCATACCTGCCGACATCTGGAAAAAGAGGGATTTGAGATTACTTATCTGAAGGTGGATGAGGATGGACTGGTGGATTTGGAGGAGCTGCGCCGGGCGATCAGACCGGACACCATACTGATCAGCGTTATGTACGCAAACAATGAAATCGGTACGGTGGAGCCCATAGCCGAAATTGGAGCCATGGCCAGGGAAAAGGGGATTCTGTTCCACACGGATGCGGTTCAGGCCTTTGGACAGGTTCCCCTTGATGTGAAGGATTTGAAGGTGGATCTGCTCAGTGCCAGCGGGCATAAGCTGAATGGACCCAAGGGCGTTGGCTTTTTGTATATCCGCTCCGGCTGCGGTCTGGATCCGCTGCTGCACGGCGGGGCCCAGGAACGAAACCGCAGGGCGGGTACGGAGAATGTCCCGGGGATAGTGGGAATGGCTGCGGCGGCACAGCGGGCCATGGACAGGATGGAAGAAAAAACGGCCAAAGAGGAGCGCCTGAGGGAGCATCTGATCAGCCGTATTGAATCGGAGATCCCTTATTGCCGGCTGGGCGGCCACAGGACGAAGCGGCTTCCCGGAAATGTGAATTTTTCATTTCGGTTTGTGGAGGGAGAGTCCGTGCTGATTATGCTGGACATGAAGGGAATCTGTGCATCCAGCGGTTCTGCCTGTACCTCGGGGGCGCTGGATCCCTCCCATGTGCTGCTGGCCATTGGCCGAAGCCCCCAGGAGGCCAGGGGCTCCGTGCGGTTTACGCTGTCGGAGGATAACACGCTGGAAGAGATTAACACAACGGTGGATACCCTGAAAGAAATCCTGGAAAAGCTCAGGAGTATGTCCTCCGAGTATGAAGAATTTTTGAGGAAAAATGGAAAAGTATAAACTATTTGTGGTGGAAGATGACAATGTGATTGCGCAGCAGATGAAAAATCATCTGGAAAGATGGGGATATGAGGTGGCCTGTGCGCAGGATTTCCGCAATGTGATGGCAGAGTTTGCGCTTGTGCAGCCCCAGCTGGTATTGCTGGATATCGGTCTTCCCTTTTATAATGGATATTATTGGTGCACCCAGATTCGTCAGGTTTCTCAGGTGCCCATTATTTTCGTTTCCTCGGCGGGAGATAACATGAATATCGTCATGGCCGTGAATATGGGTGGGGACGATTTTGTGGCCAAGCCCTTTGAGCCGGAGGTGCTGTCGGCCAAGGTGCAGGCACTGCTTCGGAGGGCGTATGCATTTCGGGTCCAGACAAATGTGATGGAATATAAGGGAATCATATTGGACCTTACGGACGCCTCCATGATGGTGAAGGGACAAAAGCTGGAGCTGACCAAGAATGAATTCCGTATACTGCAGCTGCTGTTTGAGCACCCAGGTCAGCCCGTTTCCCGGGAGAGCATTATGAAGAGACTGTGGGATAATGACTGTTTTGTGGATGATAACACTCTGACAGTAAATATGACCCGTCTGAGGAAAAAGCTGGAGACGGCAGGGGCTGGGGAGCTGATTCATACCAGAAAGGGAATGGGGTATATGGTGTAATGAAATTTTGGATCCGGTATATAAAAGAAAAAAGACTCGTACTTTGTCTGTACGGCGTAACTGTGTTTCTGCTGGTGGCGGTGGGGTGCCTGTACCACATCGAAAATCTGTACAGGCTTTTGTACGGAGTGGTGATGACTTTGGCAGTATGGACTGTGGCCGGGATATTGCAGGGGAGAAGCTATGTGAGAAAGTGTAAGGATCTGGAGAGCGCGGCCAGGCTTTTGGAGGGCTCCGGGGATTATGTCCCGGGAGAAATCTGTCATGTGCTGTCCCGGTGGGAGACAGGGGAAAACGGTACGGAAAATACATTGGAGGGCGACCTGGCAGGGCTGGTTCGAACTCTTTGCGATAACCAGGCCAGAGAACAGAGTAGATGGGAAGAAAAGGCCACGGACCGCAATGACTATTATATGATGTGGACCCATCAAATCAAAACGCCCATCGCCGCCCTGAAGCTTTTGCTGGAAGGAAATGAAAATGTCAGAGACGGTTTTTTGATGCGGGAAGAGTTGTTTAAAATAGAGCAATATGTGGAGATGGTGCTGACTTTCCAGCGTCTGGAGAGCCTTTCCTCCGATCTGGTGCTTCAGGAATATGAGCTGGGGTCTATACTGCGGCGGACAGCAAAAAAGTTTTCCATATTGTTTATCAACAAGGGTCTGGCCCTGGAACTGCCTGAAACCAAAGCAAGAGTGCTGACTGATGAAAAGTGGTTCGGTTTCTGTCTGGAACAGCTGTTTTCCAACAGCATCAAATATACCAGACAGGGAAAGATAGCCGTTTACGTGGAAGAATGTGCGGAAAGCGTCCGGCTGGAGCTGGAGGACACAGGCATAGGAATCCGCCCTGAGGATCTGCCCCGGATTTTTGAAAAGGGATTTACCGGATATAACGGGCGCATGAATAAAAAGTCCACAGGCATCGGTCTGTATCTTTGCCGCAGGATATTTGATCATCTGAGCATCCGGGTGAATGTGGAAAGCCAAGAGGGCAAGGGAACCAGAGCGTCCATGGAGCTGCCGGTAAAGCGGCTTGATATGGGAGGCTTGTAGCATATGATTCGGTATCTTGTAAAGCTGTGTATCACTATTTTGGGAGGACTGCCCCTGTATCTGCTGGCCCGCAGACCCTGGAAACGAAGATCGGGAAGGGAGTGGGGACTGGGCGCCTTTGTGCTGTTTATGTGCGCCCTGCTGATTTTGACTCTGGAAGGGGAGCATGCGGCTTTGGCCTGGTATATCTCTGGCCAAAGAACCGCAGAATCTGGATTGTGGCGATGTATTCTCTGGCCCTGCCGGTGTTTATTGAGTCCTGCCAGCTGTTTATTGGCCGGAATGTGGATGTGGATGATCTGATTCTGAATTTTACAGGAGGATGTCTGGGGGCAGGAATTTACAGACTGCTGAAAAGATGAATTGATATTGTAAGAGTGACTATAATCCGGTATACTTAAAAAAAGAGATCTTAATACGGCTTTGCGGGCCGGGAGGTACTGATTGGAGAAGGGCGGCAGGACTGACAGGGAGTCTTGCGCAGGACGGAGGTCTTTATGGCGGATTTGCTGGAAAAGCTCAATGAAAGACAGAGAGAAGCGGTGTTGGAGACTGAAGGGTATGTCCGGGTGATCGCAGGGGCAGGCAGCGGCAAGACCAGACTGCTGGTGAGCCGCTATGCCTATCTGGTGCAGGACTATGGGATCGACCCCGCCAACATTTTATGTGTGACCTTTACCAATAAAGCGGCCGGTGAAATGAAGAAAAGAATACGGGCTTTGATCGGGGAGGAAAACGAGATCAGCCTGATATGTACCTACCACGGCTTCTGTAACCGGTTGCTGAGAGAAAATCCCGAAAAGCTGTTCTTAAATCGACAGTTCCAAATTATCGATGCCTATCAGCAGAAAGCCATTTTAAGCGAAATATATCAGAAATTTGAATTAAAGCTGGATTATGCCAGTTTTGAAGTCATGCTTCGAAAGATCGGACGAGCCAAAAAAGACGGAAGCTATGTCACAAGACTATGCAATCCAAAGCCCTGTCAGATTCTTCCCGAGATAAAGGACAGAGATGACCATATTATTGAAGAGTTTCTCCAAAGGCAGAAGGCTTCTTATTCCCTGGATTTTCATGATCTGATCGCTTTTGCCCTCCATTTGCTGGAGACAGATTCCTTTGTCCGGCAAAAGTGGCAGGAAAGGCTGAACTACATTATGGTGGATGAGTTTCAGGACAGCTCCCGGGTGGAAATGCGTCTGGTGGAAATCCTGTCCGGAAATTTTCGAAATCTGATGATCGTGGGGGATCCGGATCAGAATATATACGAGTGGAGGGGGTCGGATGTGCGGCTTTTGGTGGACTTTGACAAGGAGCACGAGCCCACCAAAACAATTATTTTAAATCAGAATTACCGGTCCACGCCGCAGATTCTTCAGTGCGCCAATACCCTGATAGAAAAAAACCAACTGCGGCTGAAAAAGGATCTCTTTACAAAAAACGGAGCCGGAGCGCCGGTAACTCATTATCATTCCAAGGATGATTTTGAGGAGATGGATCAGGTTATAGATAATATAAAGCGCCTGTCCGCCAGAGAGGGTTTTCAATACTCGGATTTTGCCATTATCTATCGGTCCGGTTTTTTATCCCGGATCGCGGAGAAAAAGCTGGTGCAAAATAATATTCCTTATGAGATTTTCGGCGGGGTGCGTTTTTATGAGAGAATGGAGATCCAGGACATTCTGGCCTATTTGAGGCTGATTGCCTACGGGGATGATGTATCCTTTCGAAGGGTCATCAACACGCCCCGCAGAAAATTTGGACGAGCTAAAATGGCTTTTCTGGAGGAGCTGAGGAATGGGGGACAGCAGGAGGCAGGCTTATTTGACACCCTTTCGGAGCACCTGGAGGAAAAAGAGTTTTCAGGCAGCGAGGCGGGTCCTTTTATCCGCTTTGTGGAGGAGATGCGCAGGAGCTATGGAGAAATGCGGATTTCTGATATTGTCAATCAGGTGACGGAAAAGACCGGTTATGAAAGCTATATCCGGGAGCTGGGGGATGAGGAAAGGCTGGACAATCTGGCGGAGTTCAAGCGGATCGCTAACGAATTCGAGCGGGAATTTGGTGAAAATCTGAGCCTGGAGGGATTTTTGCAGCAGATCACCCTTCAGTCCGGGGAGGAGGGTGACGAATCAAAGGATGCCGTAAAGCTTATGACGATCCATTCCTCCAAGGGACTGGAGTTCCCGGTGGTATTTATTCTGGGCTTTTCGGAGGGCGTATTTCCCTCGGCGAAAACCCTGGGGGACAGGAAGAAGCTGGGGCTGGAGGAAGAGCGCAGACTCTGCTATGTGGCGATTACCAGGGCGGAGAAGTATCTTTTTCTGATGGAATCCGAGGGAACGAACCAGAACGGAATGAAGAAGCTTGTGTCCCGGTTCCTGGAGGAAATCGGAGAAAATAATTATGTAAGGATTGGTCGGATTTCGGAGAAGCTGAGGCAGGAAAGCCAAAGCTATGCGGCAAAGCTGAATCGGGATATTTTGCAGGAAGCTGGCTGCGGCGAAGAGGAAACCGGAAAAATAGGCGATATAGTAGAGCACCATGTTTTTGGCCGGGGCAGGATCCAGTCCATTGACAGGAAGCGGGGGAGCTATGTCATCCAGTTTGAAAAGCTGCAGCAGGTGAGGAATATTTCCCAGCAGTATTTCCTGAAAATGCAGGAAGCGGCGCAGCGAAAAAGGACGGAGGACAACGGACTTGCCCCGGAGCGGGAGGCAGAGGCGGAAGCCCCGGGCCCCAGGCCGGAGGAAAGAGGTGAAGCCCAGGAATCGGTGGTAATGGGAAGTCTTCCACAGCCGGAACAGATTTGGGATCAGCCGGAAGAAGACCGGAAGGATGCGGCTGACAGAGAGCTTCAGGCCCAGAGACTAAAGCAGCTTAAGGCAGACAGTCCCAATCTGTGGAAGCAGGAGGACGTTCCTCATTCCGGCTGGAGCTGTACCGGTGTAAGCGATCTGGGAGCGCCGGTGGGGATCTGCCAGATGTGCGGCTATCAGATCATCCGGTATGCTCACCATATGATTCATCCCGGGTACCGCAGTCTCACAGTGGGCTGTGTCTGTGCCGGCAGGATGGAGGGAGATATTTCGGAGGCGAAGCGCCGGGAGGCGGAGTTCAAAAAAGCTACTCTTCATAGGTAAGGGGCAGCGCAAGTCAATAGCTGCCTCTTTTCATAAACCGGAAATTATGATAAAATATGGAAAAAGAAACAGCAGAGGGCTGAATTATGGACAAAAATCAAGCATATGTACAAAACGTCACAATCGAAGAGGTGCCTTGGCACAGAATTACCACCGCTTATGACATGGCCTCGGATTTTCCGGAATTCTTTAATGAGATTTGGGCAATGGACAGCCTTGCATCAGTAGAAGATGCATTATCTGAAATCATGAACGATATCGAGCATCAAGGCACTTTATGGCATTCCACCCCTTTCGCCATGATATTTCTGGTTCGTATTTTGGATCATGCCATTGCCGAAACGCAAAAAAAGGAAATCGCTGATTATATTATAACAACCTTGCTTGATTTCTTTGAATTAATAGTCGAATGCTGTTATGACTTTTACGGAGAAATGGAGGAGGGTGACACGGAGGCTGCACTTCCTTTCTTTTCCGACATGCTGAAAGAGGAATATCTGGGATCGGAAAATGAGGATGAGGAATATGATTTAAGCATCTTCGAAGAAAATGAAGAGCTGTTTAACAGCTGCTGGCATTACTCCTATCAGACACTTCTGTTTGGGAAACCTGTACTGGAAAAGCTGGAAAACACTCCTTTTCGCGAAAAAGCGAAGGAACTGTTGGAAATGCTGTAAAGCACAACCTGACAGGAAAATCCGTATATTCCGCTGGCTTTTTCCCTGCGGCGGCTTCCACGGCGTCTGCAGCACATCTTATTCTGTCTTCATAAATATCACATACCGCTGTGACTGCCTCTCCCTGGGGCAGTACGATCTGACATAACAATCCGTATCCTCTTGCACCCAGTAACGATCCATCGTTGCTTTTCACGGCTTCACCGTTCAAAGCAACATGATGCACACAAAATGAGCCAAATTCGCTCATTTTGGCGCAGGCATTCTCGGGTTTTGCGTGCAAAATACGCACAAAAACACCTCGCGGCCCCTACCCGTGAAAAGTAACGATCCATCCGATTGTGATATCCTTCATTGCCGTATGCCTCCTTTACAGTGGGCTTTGTTAATGTTATGATAACAGATATAGAAGGATATATCCATAGCATGAACATAAACATATATAAATTGTCCTCAATACTATAAAATGCCGACCCGCTGCGGCCGGCGGAAAGGAACCAAAATGCAACAGATCACGGAACAGCAGATCCTGGCGCTGGCGCCAAACCCTGCGGCCGGGGCCAACGGGAAAAAAATATCTCAGAAAGGCAGTTTTGTCCGACGGGAAAGATCGGCGGACGACACCTTTTATCTGGGGGAGTGTCAGGGGAGCGGAAAAAGCAACTATATCACTACGGCGGACTTTATAGAGCCGTCGGCGCCGGTGTTTCGCTGTTCCTGCCCCAGCAGACAGTTTCCCTGCAAGCACAGTCTGGCGCTGCTCTATGAAATTATGGCTGGGAAAACCTTCGGCGAATGTGAGATTCCCGAGGATATTCTGAAAAAGCGGGAGAAAAAAATGGCCCGTGCCCAGAAGCAGGAAGCCATGGGAGAAAATGGAGAGGATTCCGCAGGAGCAGAAGGCGAAGGTCAAAAGACTGCCGGCGCTTCGGGGAAAAAGAAGACCTCCACAGCGGGAAAAGCGGCCCGGATTAAAAAGATGAAGAAGCAGCTGGAGGGACTGGAGCTTGCGGAAAAGCTGGTGAGAGAGCTTCTGGAGGCAGGGCTGGGCACCATGGGCGGCACCGCCCTTGCGTCATACCGGGATCTGGCAAAGCAGCTGGGAGATTATTATCTGCCGGGACCTCAGAGGCTGTTAAACCGGCTGATTCTGGAGATAGACGCTTTCCAGAAGGACCAGGAGCAGATCCATTATGATAATGCCCTGGAGGTGCTGGAGAAAATGTGGGCGCTGGTGAAAAAATCCTCCGTGTATCTGCAGGCAAAGCTGGATTCCGGAGAGGGAGGACTGGATGCGGATCCTCTGTATGAGGAGCTGGGAGGCGTCTGGAAGCTGTCTGAGCTGGAGGCGCTGGGCTGCTGCCGCAGGGATGTGCGGCTGGTACAGATCTCCTTCTGGGTGGACTACGATGAGGCCAGAAAGGAATACATAGATACAGGCTGCTGGGTGGACGTAAAGACCGGAGAAATCAGCCTCACCTGTAATTACCGCCCGGTGAAGGCGCTGAAATATGTGAAACAGGAGGACAGCCTCTTCGGTGCGGTTCAGGCAGGGACCGTGCAGGTCTATCCAGGGGAAGGAAACGCAAGAATTCGCTGGGAGCAGGGGGCTGTTACGGAGGTAACAGGAGATGACTTAAGGGCGGTAAGGGCCCTGGCGGCGGCCTCGCTGGCCGCAGAGGGCAAGGCGGCGAAAAATTATTTGAAAAATGCGCTGGCGGCCCCCGTGCTGTACCGCTTAGTGTCATATGAGCGTATTGCTCAGATCGGAGAGAACCTGGTGCTGGTGGACCATGAAGGCGGAAATATTCTGTTGGGAGACAGGCCGGGAGAGGAGCGGACAACCGAGCGTCTCCGTCTGTTGCCGCGGGCCGGACTTTTGAAGGACCAGGTTTTGGCAGGAGGCTTTTATTATGACCGGACAGCCAGACGACTTCGTTTTTGGCCTTTGAGCATTGTGACAGAGGACGGGATCGTGAGGCTTTTATATTAACGCCAATACAATGGGCGGCACACAAACCCGTAAAAAAGGATCTACGGTATGTGCCCGCGGAAGCGGACGGAATGGAGTATAAAAATGGATATCACACCTTTATATGATTTACGTGAAAGATTACGGGCGGGAGCCGTGGCCGGCGCAGGGCTGGCGGCTGAGGATTTCCGTCTGAGAAGGGCGGTGGAGGCCATGGTTCCTCTGGAGAAGGCTTCGCCGGTGTTTGCCAGGATCGTGCAGCTTTCGGGACAGATTCTGATGGAGGATTGTGAGGACCGGGCGGGAGTGCTGCTGGATGCGCTGACACTGACGGATGCCGTGCTGTGTACGCAGGCTGCCGTGGCAGCGGCGGGAGAGCCCCTGCCCCTTCCCCAGGAGGAGGCGGGATACGAAAACTCGGATACCCTTGTGGTCAATGCACCCTATTCCGTGCTTTCCGTGCTGCTGGATGCGTTGGAAAATTCCGGCGGCGGAAGGTACGGCTATGTGCTTGAGCAGCATAAGGAGCAGCCGCAGCTTTTCAGGGATTATCGTGTGCGGGCAGCCATGGTGAAGGCCCTGGGCGCCGCATATGCGGAGCTGGCGGAAACGGTGGCCGAATGGCTGGCGGAGGAGGGGAGTCAGGATCCGGCAGCGGCAGGGAGTATTCTGCACCTGTTGCAGAGGGGCTTTGATCCCAAGGGAAAGAAGGATATGATTCGCCGCATTCAGGTTATGGAAGCCATAGCCGGAGGGCAGGCCAACGATTTTTATCTGGCCCAGCTTCCTGCTGCGGAAAAGGAGATGCGGGGCGCGCTGATCCATGCGCTGGGTTATAGTCCGGAAAATGAAGAGGTTCTGCTGGAACTGGCCAATACGGAGAAGGGCAATAACAAAAAAATGGCCTGTTACGTTCTGGCCCGGATAGGCGGAGAAAAGACCTGGGAATTTTTTGAGAAGATGGCAGCAAAGAATCCGGCGCAAACGGCCTCCTTCCTGGAGGGATCAAAGCTGGAACAGGCGGCGCTGCTTAACGCCCGGATATTTCTGGAAGCCCTGGAGCAGTGGCGGCGGGGAGAAAAAAAGCGGGATAAGGAGCTGGAGACCCTGCTGGATGCCTGCCTCCAGGCTTTTGCGGGAAAGGAAGGGACAAAGGTCTGCGACTGCTTCCGACAGGCGGCGGCTCTGGGCCAGGCCTTGGATGAGCCCGTGGAAACAGAAAAGGCAGGCCGGTGGGTCATGACCTTTACCCGGCCCGGCAGTGTGGAGAAAAAGTATTATTTCAGTCAGGTGATACCGGAAGCCTTATTTTACAGCGTACTGGTCAATCCGGAAAAGGAGCTGGCGGCTCTGGCGGGAGAGCTGTACCGGCAATATGGGGACGCATATTTTCCCGGGGCTTTGGCGGGGGCTCTTTTCACGAAAGCCGGAGAAGAATGCCAGGAGCTTCTGCGGGAATTTTTGGAAGAGAAAAAGCTTTTGGGGAAGAAGATCAGGAAGGACCGGGCCGGGCTGGTACAGAAGGTTTTAGAGCGGGTGAAAGCAGATCCATCCGGCGAGGGACATGTCATTTTGGTCACATTCATAGATCCAGCGGACTTAAAGCCCAGAAGGATATCCCGTTCCATCAGTACGATCACGGCGGGGATGTATGATCTGCTGATGGAGCTGGAGGAGAATAAAACAGACATGATTCTGGCGTCCTGGATTCGTCCGGAGGATGAGGACATGTGCAGACGTCTGGCCGGGTATCTGTATGAGCGTGCCCTGCAGGTACAGGACAATATCGGCTATCTGGAGCCGTTAAAACGATGCCATGCTTCGGATTGCAGCCGCCTGGCGGTGAGCTTCTTTACCAAAAACAAGACAAGAGTCAGCAGCTGGCAGCTGGCATCGTATCTTGACCGGCTCCCGGGAAGCGCCGAGAGCAGGGCGGCGGAGGCGGCCCGTATCGTAGAGCTTTTGAAAAAGGGAGAGCTGAAGGGTCCCGGCGGGTGCGTTCAGACGGCGGAGGAATATATTCAGAGAATGAAAGGGGAGGAATAGAATCATGGAACAGAACGATATGCAGAGGCTGCCTGCGGAGCAGCTTTTTCAGAAGGAAATCGATGCTTTGATTGCGGCTGAGAAGGATCCCGTCCCCACGGGCTGGAGAATGTCACCCCGGTCCGTGCGGACCTACATCTGCGGAGGAAAGGCGGGAGGGGTGGAGATCACTCCCAAATATATCGGACAGGAGAGGCTGGTGGAGATCGCCATAGCCACGCTGGTGACGGACCGGGCGCTGTTATTGATCGGGGAACCGGGTACCGCCAAAAGCTGGCTGTCGGAGCATCTGACTGCCGCCATCAACGGGGATTCCACCAAGGTGATCCAGGGAACGGCGGGAACTACGGAGGAGCAGATCCGGTATTCCTGGAATTACGCCATGCTTATTGCCCAGGGGCCTTCCCTGGAGGCCATGCTGAAAAGTCCTGTTATGACCGCCATGGAGACGGGGACCATTGCCAGAGTGGAGGAGATTTCCCGGTGCGCCAGCGAGGTGCAGGACGCCCTGATCTCCATTTTATCCGAGAAGCGGATTTCCGTGCCGGAGCTGGGTCTGGAGGTGCCTGCCAAAAAAGGTTTTTCGGTGATTGCCACCGCAAACACCCGGGATAAAGGGGTTAACGAGATGTCGGCGGCTCTGAAGAGGAGATTTAACATTGTAGTATTACCGGCGCCTGCGGATCTGTCGGCGGAGATGGAGATCGTAAGAACCAGAGTGGAGCAGCAGGCCAGAGGGCTGGATCTGAACGCATCCCTGCCGGCCTCCGACGTGGTGGAAAAGGTCTGCACCATCTTCCGGGAGCTCAGAAGCGGGGAGACTCTGGACCGGAGCCAGAAGGTAAAGGCTTCTTCGGGAGTATTGTCTACGGCGGAGGCGATTTCTCTGCTGTGCAACAGCATGGCTCTGGCGGGAAGCTTCGGAAACGGCACCATCACAGACCGGGATCTGGCGGCAGGACTTCAGGGGGCCGTGGTAAAGGAAGAAGAAAAGGATACCCTGGCCTGGAAGGAATATCTGGAAAACGTCATGAAGAAAAGGGGGTCTCACTGGTCGGGGCTTTACCGGGCCTGCAGGGATCTGAACGGATAAGGAGCGGAATCGATGAGCAATGAGCCTTTCTTTTTTGGAATCAGACATTTGTCTCCGGCAGGAGCATTTTATCTGAGACAATTTCTGGAAGAAAAGCATCCGCGCCTGGTGCTGGTGGAGGGTCCCTGCGACCTGGAGGATGAGCTTGTCCATATGCGAGATCCTGCGGTCAGGACGCCCATTGCGGTGCTGGCATATACCAGGGAGGCTCCGGTGCGGACCCTGCTGTATCCCTTTGCCGAATACTCGCCGGAGTACCAGGCCGTGCTCTGGTGCGGGGAAAATCAGGTGCCCTGTCGTTTCATGGACCTGCCCTCGGATGTATTCCTGGCCCTGCCCTCCCGGGAGGAGGCGGACGGGGGAGAGGAAGAGCGGATGGATGTGTATCAGGCCCTGGACCGGCGAACCGGGGAGGACGGCCATGAGACCTTTTGGGAACGGACTCTGGAGCAGTCCGGTACTGCGCAGGGGTATCATCAGGGGGCGAATCTGTTTGGAAAAAATCTACGGGAGCTGACCCGGGAAAAGGATGCGGACTGGGAGGAGATCACCCTGCGGGAGGCCTGGATGCGCAGGCAGATCCGGCAGGCGGCAGCCGAGGGAATATCACCTGAGGAAATGGTGGTGGTCACAGGCTCTTATCACGTGGAGGGATTAAAAGCCTGGAATCAGGCGCCTTCCCCGGAGGAGGAAAAAGCCCTGGAGAATCTGCCCCGGGTGGAGGCCTGCCATACGCTGATGCCTTATTCGGATTACCGGCTTTCCTCCCGCTCCGGCTATGGGGCGGGGAATAAGGCGCCCGCCTATTATGCGCTTTTGTGGCAGAGCCTGCAGGCGGGAGAGCCCATGAATACTGCATACAGCTATTTGTCTAGGATCGCGCTCTTTCAGAGAAACAACGGATCGCCGGTGTCTTCTGCAGAGGTTATAGAGGCGGTGCGGCTGTCCGTGGAGCTGGCCCGGATGAGGGGAGATGGAAGAGGAGCATTCCATGGAAGAGGAGCATTCCATGGAGTTCCTGCCCTGCGGGATCTGCGGGATGCGGCAGTGACCTGTATGGGAGGCGGCAGTCTGGCGGCTTTAAGCCTGGCGGTGGCGGACACAGAGATCGGAACCGGAATCGGCAGTCTGCCGGAGGGAGTGAGCCGCACCAGCATACAGGAGGATTTTTATCGTCAGCTGAAGGAATTAAAGCTGGAAAAATACAGAGATATTACGGCTCAGGAGCTGGCGCTGGATCTGCGGGAAAAGCGCAGTGCGGCATCGGAGAAGGCGGCGCTTCTGGATCTGCACCGTTCCTTTTTCCTGCACAGGCTTCGGGTGCTGGGGGTGAGCTTTGCCGATCCCGGAAAGCGTCAGCAGGACAATGCCACCTGGGGAGAGCTGTGGATTCTGCGCTGGACGCCGGAGGCGGAGATTCAGCTGGTGGAATCGGCTCTGCGAGGGGATACCGTGATTCAGGCGGTTTCCTTCCAGATGAAGGAACAGACCCGGGATGCAGGGAACTTAAGCGATATCGCCCGGACTGTGGAGGACGCTTTTTTGTGCGGTCTTTCCGCCGCGGCGGCAGACGCCGTGGAGGAGCTGTCCCGCAGGGCGGTGGATGCGGTTTCCCTGGAGGAGCTGGCGCAGACGGCGGAGAAGCTGTCTATGACCATTCGTTACGGCAGTATCCGCAGAATAGACGAAAAACCGCTGGTTCCTATTCTGGGCAGGATTTTTTATCGGGCGTGTCTGTTGCTTCCGGCGGCCTGCAGTTGTGACGACGGGGCGGCCAATTCTGTAATTCAGGCCATGCAGCGCCTGAATGGGGCGGCGCTTGCCCATGAATCCCTGGACCAGGAGGCCTGGATTCAGGCGCTGGTGCAGATAGCGGACAGGGATGACCTGAACACCCGACTGTCCGGGTTTGCGGCGGCCATTCTGCTGGAAAGAGGACAGATGAACACGGAGCGGCTGCTTTTGGAGGTGCGGCGCAGGCTGTCTCCCGGCACTCCTGCGGACCTGGGGGCGGGATGGTTTGAGGGCCTTGCCATGAAGAACAGGTATGCTCTGATTGCAAGACTGTCTTTGTGGGAGAGCCTGGACGCCTATCTGGAAATGCTGGACGACGACGAGTTTAAGCGTGCGCTTGTGTTTTTGCGCCGGGCCTTTGCGGATTTCAGCGCCGGCGAGCGGGATGAGATTGCGGAAAATCTGGGAGAGATCTGGAATCTGAACGGGCAGCAGGTCAGCGAGGCGGTGAATGCCGTCCTGGGTCAGGAGGAGGCCGGACTGGTGGAAAGCCTGGAGGAGTTTGATTTTGATCTTTAAGGCGGACGAATATGATTATTTGCGTTTGAGAAGGGAGGGAGAGCAATGGAGGAAAAACATTCCATGGATCCCATGGAAGCAGAGCAGAAAATCAGCCGCTGGAGGCTGATTCTGGGTCAGGACAGCCAGAACCGCTTTGGGCAGATGGGAGGCTGCTCTCTTACGGCACAGCAGGACCTGATGGATCAGGCCCTGGCGGCCATCTATAACCGCACGGAAAGCGGAGGCTTTGGGGTAAAGGGCCCCGGGAGGGCAGGCGCTGGGCAGGGGCCGTCCAATCCTCAGATCAGCCGCTGGCTGGGGGATGTGCGAAGCCTGTTCGATCAGGAGCTTGTGACTGTGATTCAGTCGGATGCGGTGAACAGGTGCGGGCTCAAGCAGCTCCTTTTTGAGCCGGAGCTTTTGGAAAATCTGGAGCCGGATGTGAATCTGGCCGCCACCATTATGCTTTTAAAGGAGCAGATTCCAAAGCGGTCCAAGGACAGTGTGCGCAGATTTATCCGCAAAATCGTGGAGGAGATCAACCGCCTGCTGGAGCAGGATATCCGCAGAGCGGTTTCCGCATCCATCAACCGGAGAAAGCATTCGCCCATTCCCTCGGCGGCAGCCCTGGATTTTAAGACTACCATATCCAGGAATCTGAAAAATTATGATCCGGGCCTGGGAACCATTGTGCCGGAGCATTATTACTTTTTTGACAGGACCAGCACTACGGCGGCCAACAAATGGACGGTGATTCTGGATATCGACCAGAGCGGATCCATGGGAGAATCGGTGATTTATTCCTCCGTTATGAGCTGTATCCTGGCCAGCATGGCCAGTCTGCGGACCCGGGTAGTGGCGTTTGACACCAATATTGTGGATCTGACGGAGAAGTGCGAGGACCCGGTGGACCTGCTGTTCGGCTTTCAGCTGGGCGGCGGAACCAACATTGAGCAGTCCATTGCCTACTGTGAAAAATATGTGGAAAATCCGGCTAAAACCTTATTTTTTCTGATTTCCGACCTGGAGGAGGGAGGAAACCGGGCCGGTATGCTTCGTCGGCTGGAGGAGATGAAGGCCTCCGGGGTCACGGTGGTCTGTCTCCTGGCGCTGGCCGACGGAGGCAAGCCCTATTATGACGCCCAGATGGCTCAGCGTATTGCAGGGCTGGGAATTCCCTGCTTTGCCTGCAATCCTCAGATGCTTCCCCAGCTTTTGGAGAGAGCCTTTGCGGGACAGGACCTGGGGGTCTTTGCCAAAGAATTTGAAAAGCGAAAGAAATAGCTGCGGTGCGGACAGGGAGGGTGTATATGTTGTTAATTAAAAACGGAGAGATACATGACGCTGTAAACAGAGAGTCCTATATGGGGGACATCTGTGTGGAGGACGGAAAAATTAAATGGATTGTGCCCACGGACGGTGCACACGGGTATAGCCTTGCAACCAGCGAGGCCGGCGAAGGCGTAGAGGTGATCGACGCCAGGGGGCTGCAGATCTATCCGGGATTTGTGGAGGCTCATGGACATATTGGGCTGGATGGCTACGGCATCGGCTATGAGGGCATGGATTACAATGAAATGAACGATATCGTCAGTCCCCAGATGAGGGGGATCGACGGAGTAAAGCCCCTGGATCCCGCCTTTGCCATGGCTGCTGCGGCGGGTGTCACCAGCGTCTGTGTGGGTCCCGGCAGCGCCAATGTGCTGGGCGGTACCTTTACGACCATCAAGACCGTGGGGAAGAGAGTGGAGGATATGGTGATCCGGGACGGAGTGGCCATGAAATGTGCCTTTGGCGAGAATCCCAAGAGAGTATACAGGGATAAAAAGGATTCCAGCCGCATGACCACTGCCGCCATTCTGCGGGAGACGCTTTTTAAGGCCAGAGAGTATATGGAAAAGAAGGAGGCGGCGGGAGAAGACATTTTCAAAAGGCCGGCCTTTGATATGAAGCTGGAGGCTCTGATCCCCGTGCTGAAGGGAGAGATTCCCCTGAAGGCGCATGCCCATGCGGCGGAGGATATTTTTACGGCTCTGCGCATTGCCAGGGAATTTAAGGTGGGCATTACGCTGGAGCATGTGACGGAGGGCCATCTGATCGCAGAGGAGCTGGCAAAGGAAAATGTGCCTCTGGCAGTGGGGCCCACTCTCACCAACGCTTCCAAATTTGAGCTGCGCAACAAAAGCTGGAAAACCCCGGGGATACTGGCTGCGGCAGGCTGTCAGGTTTCCATTATCACGGATTCTCCGGTGATTCCCCAGGAATATCTTCCCCTGTGCGCAGGACTGGCAGTGATGGCGGGAATGGATCCATTTAAGGCGCTGCAGGCCATCACCATCAATGCAGCCCGCCATGCGGGAATTGCGGACAGAGTGGGATCCCTGGAGGAGGGGAAGGATGCGGACATTGTGATTGCGGAGGGCTGTCCCTTTGAGGTGTCTGCCGTGGTAAAGTATGTGCTGATCGATGGGAAGCTCATAAAGGACAGTGAGAGTTATCAAAAATAGAGCACGCTGAATGTATTTGACCACTGATAAGGAGGGAGAGCAGAATTGCTTCTTCCTCCTTTTTGGCATACGGAAAATTTTCTGTAAAAAATTTTCAAAATCATGTAACGAATCGCTTCCGAAACGGATATACGTATGAAGACGTCTTCAAAAGCAGGAGATTCTGCAAACGGGTTTCGGATTACACGGACAGGAGAGAGAATGGAGCAGCTGTATAAGGAAAACGCAAAAATTGTATATCGCTATCTGTTGTCTCTGTGCCGTAACCGAACGCTGGCGGAGGATCTGACCCAGGAGACGTTCCTTCGGGCTTATCAGTCTCTGGAAAGGTATGACGGAAGCTGCCGGCTTTCCACCTGGCTGTGCCAGATCGGCAGACACATCTGGTATCAGCATCTGGAAAAGAACAAACGGGAAATTCCCATGGAGCCGGAAGACGGACCGGCGCCGGTGCATTCCCGGCCGGAGGAAACGGTGATCAGCAAGATGGAGCTGATGGATACGTTAAAGGAGATGCAGAAGCTTCCGCCACAGATGAGGGAAGTGATTTATCTGAGAACAGCGGCGGAGCTGTCGTTTCGGGAGATCGGGGAGGTTCTGGGAAAGAGCGAAAACTGGGCCAGGGTAAACTTTTACCGCGGTAAGGAAATGTTGATCAAAGCTGCCAGGGCAGCGGAATGGGAGGAAACATGAGCAGGGTGAATTGTGATATAGTCAGAGATCTGCTTCCCTCTTATCTGGACGGGATCTGTTCGGAGAGCTCCAGAAAAGCAGTGGAACAGCATACGTCGGAGTGCAGGGAGTGCCAGGCCAGCCTGGAAAGGCTTAAAAATGCGGAGACAGAGGCCGGAGAGGCTGTCAGGGAAGAGATAGATTTCCTGAAGAAGGTAAAGAGATACCGCGTGAGAAAGAGCGTCGTGGGAGCAGGACTGTTTTTCGGTTTTTTGTTTATTCTGATGCTGAGCCGACCTGAGTTTCATGGGGGAATTGAGAGCTGGCTTCTGTACGGTATGCTTCCCCTTCTGATGGTGGGCTCGTGGATGCTTTTTTCGGATTACAAAGAGCCGCCGAAGCTTGGCAGGGGAAGGATCGCGGCAGGGGTAGTCAGTGTCCTGGGACTGGCATACAGTCTTGGGGTGGGAGGAATTCTGCTGTGGACCGTGATGAATGCCAGGGCGCCTTTCGGTATGGAAATGTTTGAGCTGGGACCGTTTCTCAATGTGCAGCTGGTGGCAGCGGCGATTCTGGAATATGTGCTGTTTCTGGGATTCGCGGCAGATGCCGTCAGAAAAGAGCACAGCTTCGGCCTTTTGCCGGTTATCAGCCTGGCAGGCTGTATCTTAAGTCTGATATATAGATCGTTTCTGTATGCAATAGAATCCTTTGACAGCGCCTTTACGGGACTGCTGAATGTCAGTTTCTGGATTCTGGCTCAGGCTGCCGTTCTGATTCTGGCGGGACTGGCGTTTAAAGCAGTACAGGGCCGGAAGAGCAGGGAGGCTTCGGATGAGTGAAGCCGCGGCGCTGATTCAGGTCAGCGGAATTAAAAAAGTTTATAAAATGAGCGGAAATGTCCGGGTAAACGCTTTGAACGGAGTAAGCTTCCGTGTGGAGCGGGGGGAGTTTATTGCCATTATGGGAACTTCCGGATCCGGGAAATCCACACTGCTGCACCTGATCGCGGGAGTGGATACACCTACCTCAGGAACGGTGCGGATTGACGGACAGGATATCCACAGGCTGAAGCCTTCCGGGAAGGCAAGGCTGAGACGACGCAGCGTTGGAATCATATATCAGGACTATAATCTGATTCCCACATTGACAGTGGAAGAAAATATCATACTGCCCATTCTGCTTGACAGAAGGAAACCGGATAAAGGCGAGGTGGAACGGCTGCTGGAGCTTCTGCAGCTGAAAGACAGAAGGAGACATCTGCCGGGACAGCTGTCGGGAGGGCAGCAGCAGAGAACAGCCATCGGAAGAGTTCTTCTGGAGAAGCCGTCGGTGCTTCTGGCGGACGAACCCACGGGAAATCTGGACAGTCAGAACACGGAAGAGGTTCTGGGGCTTTTGAGGAAGGCCAACAGGGATCTGGGGCAGACGATCCTCCTGGTGACTCACGATATTTCAGCGGGCCGTGTGGCCGGAAGGCAGATCATCATGAGCGACGGACGGATCCTTTCGGATATATACAGGGCGGACAGGGAGGCTGATCTGCATGCCAAAGCGCCCGGGGAGGTATGAGCATGAGACTGTTGTTTCGCTCCACAGGGCGATATTTAAGGCAGCACTTTCTGCAGACGCTTCTGACGCTGGCTGTCACCGTCCTGATCACTGGGCTTTTATCGGCTATATTTTTCTTTGTGGCCGGATTTCAGGCGGCTTCGCGTGAGCATGGGGAAAAGACCGTGGGGACGTATCATTTTCACTTGGAATGACAGGTTTTCCCGAATTTGCCGCTCAGGTTATGGAAATGACACAGAGCGGGCTGAGTACGAATCTGCAGGTGGAACTGTACTGTGATGATCCGGATGAGCTGGATGAGCTTGCCCGGGAGTTGCGTGACGAAAACGGAATTGATTCCGGTTCTGCCGGAGAAATTGAAGGAATTTTTATCAACACTTCCCGCCTTTTTTCAAAAAACAATATGTTTTTTAAGGCATGTCTTTTTGAACTGAATGCCGGTGACAGGGTGACCATATACGGCGGTATGTCTGAGGAGGATTTTCCGGAGACGTCGATTTCGGACCGTAAAGAGTCAGGTTCTATCCTGATTACGGGGACGCTGGAAGAACTGCCCTTTTTGTTTAACGCGGAGCCGGAGGCCAGGATGATTGTCCTTGTGTCGGAGGAAGCATTTCTGCAGCTGGAGACTGAGCGGCCCAATGCGTATGCCGAACCGGGGCTTCATCACATATCGTTGGGCGGAATGGTAAAAAACGTATATGAGCTGGAAGAAATCTGCCGTCTTACCATAGACAGCAGGCAAAATGTTACGGGCTTCGTGTCCAATTATGACAGGAGTCTCCAGCGGGAAAAAGCCAGTATGGAGGGATTCCGGTTCCTGTGCGGAGCGTTTATTCTGCTATTGTCCCTGGTTTGCTTCAGCGGCAATTTCACTGTGAGCTGGGCTGTGAGCAGAGACAGACGGCAGGAATTTGCAACGCTGGCACAGATTGGAATGACGCCTGGAGAACTGAGAAAAATGAGAGGTTTGGAGCTGCTGTTTCGTATGATCTGTGCCTGTGTGACAGGGAGCATCGCCGGAGTTGCCTGTTATTGGGGGATCTTTGCGATCTACCGCACGGAATACGGCATTTCCTGGAAGTTTCCCCTGGCGGGATTTGCCATGGGAATGGTGGTACTGTGTGCTTCCGTGCTGGTCACGGAGGCCTGTCTGGAGCTGTGTGCAGGGAGAGATAGCTATTCTAATTGAAAGGGAAGCGAAGAATATGGTAAAAACAGAGCTGAAAAGAGCCTTTTGTTCGAAACCTTTTTGGGTGACCTGTGGGATTACACTGGTAATGCTTGCCTTCGGCAGCAGTGATTATCTGCCGCTTTCTTATGCTACTGTTGAAGTTCCTAAACCATGGTGGATCTATTACTTTCATTGTTTTTTCTTAGGAATGAAAACTATGCTGCCAGTGTTTTACCCCATTGTGGTCATGATTCCTTATGTTCTTTCGTATAGGAGGGACCGGGACAGCGGCTATATGAAGCTTATTTTGCTTAAGACCTCCCGGAAAGCCTATCTGGGAGCGAAAGCGTTGGCAGCTGGGATTTCGGCCTTTGGGGCTGTCTTGTTGCCTTGTCTCGCATGGATTCCTGTTTGCAGGTTGTTAGGGGATACGGATTGGAACTATGCTAAACAATATTACGGGCACAATATCTTGTTTTTGCCTTCCTTTTATGAGGAGCATGTGGTTCTGTATTGTGTAATGTATGCTTTTCATGCCGCTTTATTGGGTACTGCATTTGCCTTGCTTGGACTGGGATTGAGTGCGGTGGTTAAAAACAGGTATCTGGCATTGTTATTGCCTTTTTGCTATGCGATCTTCTCATCATCCATTCTCAGCTCTTTTGTTGGTAAATGGTTTGCTGCCCTGGATATGATGCCCTTACAGATATATTATTACAGAGAAGTGTACCCACTAGGATATTGGACGGTTCCGATTTATGAGGCAGTATTGATAGCGGTTGGATTGGCGTTGTACTGGGGAGGGGATCATCATGCAGGCAAAGCTTAAGACAGAATGGGAAGAATTTTGTTTTCGGAAAAAGCTGATCTTCCAAAGCCTTCTTTCGGTTATGGTGGCATATGTTCATTTGGATTCCTTTTTGGCGTATTGGCCGGGTGCATCTGTTGGCGAATATATTGTATATTCATTGACACAAGAAAATTATTTTTTGGTATTGTTTCCTTTTTTGTGCCTGGCATGGACCAGTGGAAAAAATCATGAAATATGCAGATACCCTCTTTTGCTCCGATACCGAACCAGAAATGAGTTCTTTTTCATCCGGTTCTTGTCGAAAACTTTTTTTGCTATGACCGTGTTACTGGAACATATCGGTATTCTTCTCATAATGGGACACTCTCTGCCCTCTGCATCCCGGATGCTCTTTGTGTCCTCCGGACATCTGGTGAGAATCATCTTCATGCAATTCTTAAATCTTTTTTGTTATGTCTGTGTGATGATTCTGCTATATGAATTACTGCTCAATGTGGCAGAAAATGCAATGCTGGGTGTGATGCTGACTGCATCGGTCTCGCTGATCAATCTTTTAGTGGTAAAGTTGGTACTGAAACACATCGTGGCGTGGACACCGTGGGGGAATGCTGCCTACAGGCTGTTTGGACAGGAGAGACCAGGTTATCGGTTTTATGGGATGTACTGGATATTCCTGCTGCTGCTTTTGTTTTATCTGGCGGATGAATTGAATAGGAGAAAGGATTTTTGTTTTGAGGAAACTCGTAAAACTGGTTAGTATGGCCCTGCTTTTTTGCCTGCTTGCGTGGTATTCCCAAGCATTTTTAAGGGAGACCGGAGAAGAATTGTTGGTCCGTACCTGGAACCATACCTTTTACAGGTTTGGCCCTGACTGTATTTATTGGATCACCATGCGTTTAGCGGCCTGGATCCCTGTTTATATGCACTTACTGCGCCTGGAGAGCGGATTTTCCATCTATCTTTTTTTAAGGCAGAAAAGTTATGGGAAAGTATTTCTTCACACATATATGGGCTGTGTCGGGCGGGCTGTGTGCTATTATGGTGTCGGGACACTGGTTATGGCATTTTTCTGCGGTCTGACGGTATCCGGTGTGAATCCGGGGAATCTGCTGCAGCAGGGCGGCCTACTGCTGGTTCTGGTGGAGGAAGGTTTGGAAGCCTTGAGCTTCTGCCTTGCGGCGTATGTGGTTCATTGCATTTTCAGGAAGGCAGAGGCGGGGTTTTTGGTGGTTCTTGCAGGGAGGCTGCTATTGAATTTTGTGACGGGCGGAGGGCGTCCGGCATTGCCAGTTCAGCTGGCAGTCAATCTGATCATGATATGCGTGGTTTTCTTTCTTGCGTTTCGGGATTTTGCGGAAAAATATGTGGATATGTAAATAAAGGAAGCAGCCGATAGCGGGCAGGATAGATTTTCTGCAAGTGTCGGAAACAAAAAAAGGTGGTATGAAAATATGGAAAAATCGGAAATTATGGTGCAGATGAATCATGTGAAAAAGGCATATAAGGGTAACGTACTGTTTACAGATCTTAATTTCACCGTGGAGCGGGGAGAAAGCTGTGCCATTGTGGGGGCAAATGGGGCGGGAAAAAGTGTTTTGCTTAAAATGATCTGTGGGCTTGTGAGACCGGATGAAGGGGATATTACGGTAGGAGGAGAGAAGCTTGAAAAGGGGAAGTTTCCTAAGGACATAGGCGTCATTCTGGATAATGCAGGCTTTTTACCGGGTGAGACAGGACTGAAAAATCTTTCCATTATAGCGGGGATTTTAAGAAAGGTGACAAAAGAAGAACTGGAGAAGACCATGCGGTTGGTGGGGCTGGATCCGGCCTCCAAGGTCAAGGTGGGAAAGTATTCTCTGGGAATGAAACAGCGGCTTGCCATTGCACAGGCGATTATGGAAAAGCCTTCACTGTTGATTCTGGATGAACCCTTTAACGCAATCGATGAAAAAACGGTAAAGGATTTCCGGGCATTGCTGGGACGTCTGAATGCGGAGGAAGGCGTCACGATTCTTATGACTTCCCATCACCAGGAGGATATACAGGGACTGTGCAAAAATATTTATATGATTGAGTCGTTATAGTTGACGAAGGAGCTGAAAAAAATTGAAACTTAGGGCTTGCTTTTTTTGGGGATAGTGGTATACTAAACAAGTAGCCACTTGTGGCTGCCTGAAAATGGAAGCATAGCTCAGCCGGGATGAGCGTTCGCCTCACACGCGAAAGGCCAGGGGTTCGAGCCCCCTTGCTTCCAGGAAGAAAAACCTGCAGATCGGAGATTATCCGGGTCGGCAGGTTTTTGTTATATGAACACAGGCGGAAAAATTTTATTTTGCTTATGCTCAGAGGGCTAAATTTCCAGATTGTAAATGCCGATATAAAAATCAGGAAAATGGCATGGAGGCCAAGCGCAAAAAGAGTCTGTCTGCTTCGATGAGGAGTTGCGCAGATGTGCACATGGAGGTAAGGATTATGAGTATTCAGCCAAAATCGGACTATTCTTTTCTGTTTTCCGGTCTGGGAAGCGGCGCCGCAAATGTGGCGGGCAGCAATTTCCTGAGCGATTACGCCAGTATAAAAAACGGCAGCTACGGGAAATTGATGAAGGCTTATTATAGTGAGAGCGGTTCGGATTCCGTGAAGTCTCTTGCGAAAAACAGCAGTATAAACAAAAAGACCAACAGCAAGAGCCAGAAGCTGACCACGGAGGAGAGCAAGGCCTATGCAAAGGTGCAGACCAGCACGGATGCACTGAAGGATTCCGCCGATGCCCTGCTGTCCAAATCTCTGTTTCAGCAGAAGGACATCACTGTCAAAAATGAGGACGGCACAGAGTCGGTGGTAAAGGGATATGATACCGATGCCATCTACAAGGCGGTGAACAGCTTTGTGACCAACTATAATTCCGTGGTGAATGCTGTAGACAAAACGGACAGCAGCTCCGTCACCACCAGAGCCGAACGCATGATTAACGATTCGGCCAGCAACCTGAAGGCGCTTCTTGCGGTAGGGATCAGCATCAATGCGGACAGCACCCTGTCTTTGGATAAGGATGCCTTTATGAAGGCGGATATGTCCAAGGTAAAATCCCTTTTCAACGGAAGCGGTTCCTACGGCTATCGAGTGTCCGCCCAGGCATCTCTGATCAATTACGCCGCAGACCGGGAGGTCAGCAAGGGAAGCTTTTACAGTACCACCGGCTCTTATAATACCAGCTTTACCAGCGGGAATTTATTCAATAATTATTTGTAGCAGCAGTTTGGCCGGTCCCTGGAAAAGGGCAAAAAAGTGCCTGTGTGTTTTTGCCCTTCAAAGGGAGGGAGGAAGCGTCGTCTTATGAGCAAAAAAAAATTTAAAAAAATGTCAAAAAAACTATTGACGTTTTCCGGTGGATCATATATAATATGATTTGTTCGCAGGAATGGCGGAATTGGCAGACGCGCACGGTTCAGGTCCGTGTGGTAGCAATACCATGAGAGTTCAAGTCTCTTTTCCTGCACGGCAGAAGAGTGTTAAGTATAAACTTAGCACTCTTTTTTCCTTATCAGGAATCATGGAAAAATATTTGCGCCGCGAGGCAGGCTTAGGGGTATATTTATGAAAAAAAAGGAACCCAGTGAAAGGACGGGAAACAGGGAATGGTATCAGCTGGATCTGTCGGCTATCGTCTATCCTACGCTGCAGAGAAGGGATTTTTCCTCCGTGTACCGGCTTTCGGTGGTACTGAAGGAGGAGATCAGGCCGGAGATCCTGCAGAAGGCTCTTGACCTGACGATGCCCCGGTTTCCCACCTACAAGGCGGCTATCCGGAAGGGGCTGTTCTGGCGCTATCTGGAGCCCAATGACAGACCGGGGCCTTTCGTGCAGGAGGATGTGAAAAATCCCTGTCAGCCCATGCATTTTAAAGCAAACAACCGTTATCTGGTGAGAGTATATTATTATCGGTGCAGGATTGCCCTGGAGGCCCATCACAGCCTGGGGGACGGTACCGGAGGCATGTGCGTGCTTCAGACTCTGACAGCTGTCTATCTGAGGCTTTTGGGATATGAAAATATAGACAACGGCGGTTTTGTGCTGGATATTCACGAGAAGCCCTCTCCGGGGGAGCTGGAGGACGCATACATGCGGTATGCCAATGCCCGGGTCTGTCCGCCCAGGCTTCAGGAGAAGGCCTTTCGAGTCAGAGGGACTGCGGAACCCTTCTATACCTTAAACATTATCGACGGCATTATGTCGGTGGCAGAGGTGATGTCGGTGGCAAAGAGGTACAGCGCCACCATTACGGAATACCTGAACGCGGTTTTATTGTATGCGTTGCTGCAGAAGCAGGAGGAGGATCCCCATGTCCGCCTGAGACCTGTAAAAATTGCCATGCCGGTAAATCTGCGGCGCTTTTTCCCGTCGAAGACTCTGCGGAACTTTATTACCATGATTTACCCGGGGATCGATCCCAGACTGGGAGAGTACACCTTTCAGGAAATTGTGGAGCAAGTGCACAACTATATGCATTACCATCTGAACGAAAAGCTGCTTCGGGGGGATATCACCACCAATGCGGCCACTCAGAGGAATCCGCTGATCAGGGTGGTCCCTCTGTTCATCAAGGATTTTGTGGTAAAGAATTTCTATACCAGGGTCCAGGATAAAAATTCCTCCGCCGGCCTTACCAATATGGGAGCACTAAAGGTGCCGGAGGGGATGAAAGCGCATATCGAGCGGTTTGACATCTATATGGGACAGCCCTTTTCCCGGCGGACCAACTGCGCCATTATCAGCTTTGGGGATGTGCTGACCGTTAACTTTGCCAGCAGTATTATAGAAGCGGATATAGAGAGATATTTTTTCCGCAGGCTGGTGAAGGACGGTATCCATGTCAAAATAGAAAGCAACCGGTCAGTCTGAAGCGTTGTTGCTGTTTTGAAAGTCAACTTAACTTTGAAAGGCAGGGTGTCTAAATGTCATATTGTGTAAACTGCGGCGTGGAGCTTGAGGCTTCTCTGAAGACCTGTCCTCTTTGTAATACGCCTGTGTTGAACCCCAGACAGCTGGAGCAGCTTAAGAAAGCCCAGTCGCCATTCCCGGCGGAAAAAGGGTCGGTGGAGGCAGTGAAGCGAAAGGATCTGGGGCTTTTGCTGTCCATGGTGGCGCTGGCCACGGCGGCTACCTGCGGTATACTGAATATTCTTGTGTTTCAGGGCTATCCCTGGTCGCTGGCGGTGATCGGCGTATGTGCCATTCTCTGGGTCATTATGGTTCCGGTGGTGATTTATACAAAGCAGCCCATATATGTTTCCCTGCTGTATGACGGAGCAGCTGTGGCAATATATCTCTTTATGCTGACCTTCCTGACCGGAAGCCGGGAATGGTTCTGGGGGCTTGGGCTTCCCATTGCGGCGTTTTCTACTGCTATGGTGGAGATCTTTACCTTCTGTGTCCGAAAACTGCCCAGATCCTTTCTCACGGTTTCCCTGTATCTGTTTACCGCTGCCGGGGTATTCTGCGGCGGTTTGGAGCTTTTGATCCGCAGATACGGGGAGAGGCCGCTTCACTTGAGCTGGTCCGCAGTGGTTCTGACAGTGTGCGCTATTCTGGATATAGCCGTTATCACCATGCTGTCCAGGAGAAGACTTCGGGATGCGGTGCGCAGAAGACTGCATTTTTAGGGAAACGCTGAAGGAATCAGCGATTTCTTACATGAAGAATGACAAAAGAGAGTGAAAAGATGGATAAGGGAATGGATAAAGCAGCGAATAAAACCACGGATAAGCGAAATCAGAGCCTGATGCATTTGGTTCGCAGGGCCCATGGATTGGTGGAAAGCACGGATCTGGAGAAGCACAGGCAGTCCCAGGATCATTTAGGGGCCATATTGGGCAATGTCAGAGAGCTCAATTATCGACAGATCGATATAGACGGCATGTATGGCGAGTGGGTCAGCGTGAACCGTGCCCATATGAAAAAGTATGTGATTCTGCACTGCCACGGAGGCGGCTATTCCACCGGAAGCAGTCTGTACGCCAGGACGCTGACCTCCAAGCTGGCGGCAGCCACATCCATGGACGTGCTTTGCTTCGATTATTCTCTGGCGCCGGAGCATCCTTATCCGGCGGCTGCGGAGGATGCCATGCGGGTCTGGAATTATCTGATGCTGCTGGGATATGGGGCAAGGGATGTGATTTTGTCGGGAGATTCTGCGGGAGGGAATCTGGCGTTGTCCCTGGTGCTGAAGCTCAAGAGCCAGGAGAGACTGCTGCCCAGAGGGCTGGTATTGATGTCCCCCTGGACGGATCTGACCTCCTCGGGGGAATCCTTTGTCTCCAAGGCGGAGCTGGACCCGGTGCTGAATCGGGAGTATATTGACAGGATGGTAAACGCATACTGCCCCTGCAAGGACAGAAAGGATCCCTTTGTGTCGCCGCTGTTTGGGGACTTTTACGGATTTCCTCCCGTATATATTCAGGCGGGAGAGAACGAGATCCTTCTCAGCGATTCTCTGCGGCTCCATCAGGCGCTGGTAGAAGCCAATGTGTCGGTAAAAATGGATGTGTATCCGGGAATGTGGCATGTTTTTCAGATGTCTCCCATGAAGGCTGCCAGGAACGCTATGGAGAAAAATGCGGAGTTTATCTTTGATATTTGCCGCTGATCACATGAAAAAGAGGATGGAAAAAAGAAATTCACCTTTCGGAAAGAAAGGAATTTTGTGCTGAGCGCAGAATATTAATATTAGGAGAATGAGTTTACTTCAGATGTATCCCGGGAGGAGGCAGGGAGTATAACTATGACGATCAGAGAAAGCTTGGAACAAAGAGAAAAGGAGTATTTGAGTCCGTACGCTTCCCTCAGCATGGAGTCTAAGGGCAGGCTGAAGCCGGAGGTGGAATGTGATATCCGCCCGGCTTTTCAACGGGACAGAGATAAGATCCTTCACTGCAAGGCTTTCCGCAGGCTGAAGGACAAGACCCAGGTGTTTTTGTCTCCGGAGGGAGACCATTACCGCACCCGGCTGACTCATACGCTGGAGGTGTCTCAGAATGCCCGGACCATTGCCAAGGCTCTGAAGCTGAACGAGGATCTGGTGGAGGCCATTGCCCTGGGCCATGATCTGGGGCATACGCCTTTTGGTCATGCGGGGGAGCGGGCGCTGAACAGGGTCTGTCCCATAGGCTTCGAACACAGTCAGCAGAGCGTCAGGACGGTGGACAGGCTGGAGAGGCACGGCCATGGGCTGAATCTGACCTTTGAGGTCAGGGACGGCATCCTGAATCATCAGACCATCGGGAAGCCCCACACCCTGGAGGGCAAGGTGGTGAGGCTTTCGGATAAGATATCCTATATCCATCACGATATGGATGATGCGGTGAGGGCGGGGATTCTGAGAGAGTGTGATGTGCCGAAGGAAATCCGTGATGTGATCGGCTGTACGCCCAGCCAGCGCCTGGATCATTTTGTTCATGATATAGTGACAAACAGCATGGGGAAAAACGATATCTGCATGTCGGAGGCCATTGCCGGAGCTATGAAGCAAATGCGGCAGTTCATGTTTGAGAATGTGTATGTAAATCCCGTGGCCAAAAGCGAGGAGAAAAAGGCCGAGGAACTGATGGAAACGCTGTACCGGCATTTTATGAAAAATATCAACGATATGCCGGAGGAGTTTTTGAACCTGCTGTCGGAGGGCGAGCCCAGAGAACAGGTGGTATGCGATTATGTGGGCGCCATGACGGACCGGTTCGCCGTGGCGATTTATGAGAGGATATACATACCCAGATCATGGGCCATATAGCGCGCCGGCACGGCTTTTTAGGCCGCCGGGGAACGGCGGAGGTTTGGGGATGAGCCGAAAGTGAGGTATGGATGTACTATCCGGAAGAGCTCGTAGAAGAGATCAGACTGAAAAATGATATAGTGGATGTGGTCTCGGGATATGTAAAGCTTCAGAAAAAAGGGGGCAACCATTGGGGCTGCTGTCCCTTTCATAACGAGAAGACACCTTCCTTTGCGGTGAACGGTGCAAAACAGATGTATCACTGTTTCGGCTGCGGGGCAGGAGGAAATGTATATACTTTTGTGATGAATTATGAGAATTACTCCTTTCCCGAGGCGGTGAAGCTGCTGGCGGACCGGGCCGGCGTAGCGCTGCCGGAGATAGAGTACAACGAGGAGGTCAGAAGGCGGGAAGGAAAACGAGCCAGGCTTCTGGAGGTCAATAAGGAGGCGGCAAAGTTTTTCTATTTCCAGCTCCGCAGCCCCAGAGGCGAAAAAGGGCGGGAATATCTGGAAAAGCGGGAGCTGTCCCATGAGACCATTCATCAATTTGGCCTGGGCTATGCGGGGAAAAACGGGGCCGAGCTGGTACAGTACCTGCGAAGCAAGGGATTTTCGGACGAGCTGATCCGGGAGGCAGGGCTGGCCTCTGTCTCCGAGAAGTACGGGCTTGTCAGCCAGTTCTGGAACAGGGTCATGTACCCCATTCAGGATCTGAACCACCGGGTGATCGGCTTCGGGGGCCGTGTTATGGGAGACGGTGAGCCCAAGTATCTGAATTCTCCGGAGACGCCGGTGTTTGACAAAAGAAGAAATCTGTACGGGCTGAATTTTGCCAGGACAGCCAGATGCGGAAATATTATTCTGTGCGAGGGCTATATGGATGTAATTTCCATGCATCAGGCAGGCTTCCGACAGGCGGTGGCTTCTCTGGGAACGGCCTTTACCTCAGAGCAGGCGGTGCTCCTTAAGCGCTATACGGATAACGTTCTGCTGGCTTACGACAGCGACGGCGCCGGCGTGAAGGCGGCTCTGCGGGGAATCGGAATCCTGCGGGAGGCAGGGCTTACGGGCCGGGTTATCAACATGCAGCCCTATAAGGATCCCGACGAATTTATGAAGGCTCTTGGTAAGGAAGCCTTTCAGGAGCGCATCGATCAGGCGGAAAACAGCTTTTTCTTTGAAATCCGGATACTGGAGGGCCAGTTCGACATGGCAGATCCGGAATCCAAGACCAGGTTCCACCGGGAGATCGCCCGGAAGCTTTGCGAGTTTTCCGAGGAGCTGGAGAGGGAAAATTATCTGCAGGCGGTGGCGGAGAAATATCTTATCGGGATAGAACAGCTCCGCAGGCTGGTGACCGGCTATGCCGCCCAGACCGGGCTGGCAAAACCCCTGGCGCAGCGGCCCAGATCGGGAACCAGAAAAAAGGACCCGGAGGAAAAGGGAAAGAAGCCTCAGAGGCTGTTGCTTACATGGCTGACGGACGAGCCCGGGCTTTATGAAAAAATAAAAAAATATATTTCCGGAGCGGATTTTACGGAGGAGCTTTACCGCAAGGTGGCAGAGCGCCTGTTTCAGGATCTGGAGGAGGGAAATTATAACCCGGCCGCAGTGATCAGCATGTTTGAGGACGGGGAGGAGCAGCAGCAGGCAGCGGCGCTGTTTCATTCCAAGCTTCCCGAGTTGAACACGAAGCAGGAGCGGGAAAAGGCTTTTCACGATATCCTCCTGGCGGTGAAAAAAAACAGCTATGAATATTTTTCCGCCAGGCTGGGAACAGACATAAATGCCCTGAATCAGGTGATACAGGGCAAGAAAGCGCTGGAAGAGCTTGCAAAAGCGCATATTTCACTGGAATAAGGATATGATTTACTTGGACAGAGGTATATCACAGGGGATTCCCCCGGGGAAGGATGGAATTATTACGATGGATGAAAATACACAGGCAAGGTTTGACGAAAAGGTAAAAGAGCTGTTAGCGGTTGCAAAGAAAAAGAAGAATGTTCTGGAATACCAGGAGATCAGTGAATTTTTCGCGGACATGCCTTTGGAGGAGGAACAGTTCGAGAAGATTCTGGAGGTTTTGGACCAGAATAATGTGGACGTGCTGCGTATCACGGAGGACGACGACGTGGACACCGAGGAAATCATCCTTACAGAAGAGGATGAGGTGGACGTGGAAAATCTGGATCTGTCCATTCCCGACGGCATCAGCATCGAGGATCCTGTGCGCATGTATCTCAAGGAAATCGGAAAGGTGCCGCTGCTTTCCGCAGAGGAAGAGATTGAGCTGGCAAAGCGGATGGAGCTTGGGGACGAGGAGGCGAAAAAGCGCCTTGCGGAGGCAAACCTGCGTCTGGTGGTCAGCATCGCCAAGCGCTATGTGGGAAGAGGAATGCTGTTCCTGGATCTGATTCAGGAAGGAAATCTGGGACTGATCAAGGCGGTGGAGAAGTTTGACTATCGCAAGGGCTACAAGTTTTCCACCTATGCCACCTGGTGGATCCGCCAGGCTATTACCAGAGCCATTGCGGATCAGGCAAGAACCATTCGGATTCCTGTGCATATGGTGGAGACCATCAATAAGCTGATCCGCGTCAGCAGACAGCTGCTTCAGGAGCTGGGCAGAGAGCCTTCTCCCGAGGAGATCGCTGAGGAGATGCGGATGCCGGTGGACCGGGTGCGGGAAATTCTAAAGATCAGCCAGGAGCCGGTGTCGCTGGAGACGCCTATCGGCGAGGAGGAGGACAGCCATCTGGGAGATTTTATCCAGGACGACAACGTACCTGTTCCTGCGGATGCGGCAGCCTTTACGCTTTTGAAGGAGCAGCTGGTGGAGGTGCTGGGCACTCTGACGGAACGGGAACAAAAGGTGCTGCGTCTGCGGTTTGGCCTGGATGACGGGCGGGCCCGGACCCTGGAGGAAGTGGGCAAGGAGTTTAATGTGACAAGAGAGCGGATCCGGCAGATCGAAGCAAAGGCTCTCCGTAAGCTGCGCCATCCCAGCCGCAGCAGGAAGCTGAAGGATTACCTGGATTGATCCTTTCAAGGCGGCTTCAGATGCTTGCCCGCATGGTGACGCCCGGAAACAGGGTGGCTGATGTGGGCTGTGATCATGGATTTCTGTCCATCTACCTGGTGCAGAACGGAATCAGTCCCCGGGCGCTGGCCATGGACGTGAGAAGGGGGCCTCTTGCGGCAGCCCGGGCACATATAGATGAATGTGGGCTGGGAGCATACATAGACACCAGGCTGTCGGACGGACTGAGGGAATGCCGCCCGGGGGAGGCGGATACCGCGGTGATTGCCGGCATGGGCGGTCCGCTGATGGAAAAAATACTGACAGAAAGCATGGAGGGGGCGGTGCAGCTGAAGGAGCTGATCCTTCAGCCCCAGTCGGAGTTGGGAAGGTTTCGGCGTTTTCTGAAAAGAAGCAGGTTTGTCATTTTAGACGAAGGAGCGGTATACGAGGAAGAAAAATATTATTTTGCCATGAAGGCAGTATTTCGGGAATGTGTGACAAAGGAGTGTGACCCGGGCGGGGAAGCTCTGCAGAAGGCAGAAAATGGCAGGGCGTTGGGAGAATTCTGCAAAGAGGAGTTCGGTCCCCTGCTGTTGGCCAGACGGGATCCGGTACTGAGGCAGTTTCTCTGCTTTCGGAAGGGAGTGTTGGAGGAACTGGCGGAAAAGTTGTCAGCGGAGCCTTCGGAGCGGACAAGGGAGCGGCTTGGGGAGATTCAGGAAGAATTGCGGATTATTGAGTCGGCACAGGAGTATTATAGAGAAGCAGGGCAGCAAGGGAAAAGAGAATAGTAAGGGAAAAGTAAACAGCAAGAGAAAAGTGAACAGTAAGAAAAAGCAAATTGTAAGGAAAAAGCATATAGCAAGGGAATAGCAAACAGCAAAGGATAAGCAGGCAGGAAAGGAGAGAGCGGCAATGGTGACAATATCCATATACGGAGAAAAAAAGGAAGTGCCTCAGGGAACTACCTTTGAGCAGATCGCAGAGGATTATCAGGAGAAATATGACGGCTTGATCGCTGTGGCGGCGGCCAACGGCAAGATCAGGGAGCTGTTTAAGAAGGTGACAAAGGACTGCCAGGTGGAATTTTTCACCTTGAGGGACGATGTGGGCCACAAGACCTATGTCAGGACGGCCACCATGCTGCTTCTGAAGGCGGTTTACGATGTGTTCGGAGCCGACGCCGCCCAGGAATGCCGTGTGGAATTTGCCATAGGGCATGGTTATTACATCAACCCTATTGGAAGGATTCCTTCTACGGAGGAAAATGCGGAAAGGATCCGGGCGCGGATGAAGGAGCTTGTCTGTGCGAAGGTGCCTTTTCGGAAACGCTCTTATTCCCTGGAGGATGCCATGGAGCTGTTTGCAAAGCATGGTATGACAGATAAGGAAAAGCTGTTCCGTTACCGCATGAGCTCCACTGTGAATGTCTATGAGATTGAGGGCTATTACGATTATTACTACGGATATATGCTTCCTCACACCGGATACGTGAAGTGGTTTGAGGTGATCCCCTATGAAGACGGTTTTATGCTGCTGCTGCCTCAGAAGAAGGATCCTACCACAGTAGAGCCCTTCCATGAGAGCAGGAAGCTGTTCGGAGCCCTGGAAAGCTCCGGAGACTGGGGTAGACGGGCCGGGATCGAGACCGTGGGAGACTTAAACGACCAGATATGCCGCGGCTCCCTGAGCGAGCTGATTTTAGTGCAGGAGGCTCAGCAGGAACGCCGGATCAGCGAGATCGCAAAGGATATTGCAGGACGGGAAAATGTGAAGTTTATTATGATTGCCGGACCTACCTCTTCCGGCAAGACCAGTTTTTCCCACCGGCTTTCCATTCAGCTGAGAACGCTGGGAAAGGTGCCCCATCCCATCGCACTTGATGACTATTTTGTAGATAGAGAAAAAACCCCCAGGGACGAGAACGGAGATTATAACTTTGAATGTCTGGAGGCCATCGATGTGGAGGGCTTTAACCGGGATATGGTAAGGCTGCTGGCCGGGGAGAGGGTGGAGATTCCTTCCTTTAATTTTAAAACCGGCAAGAGAGAGTACCACGGAAATTATCAGCAGCTGAAGGAGGAGGATATCCTGGTAATTGAGGGCATTCATGGACTGAATGAGAAAATGTCCTATGCTCTGCCGGGGGGAAGCAAGTATAAGATTTATATCAGCGCGCTTACGGCTCTGAACATAGATGCTCACAACAGGATTCCCACCACCGACGGCAGGCTTCTGCGCAGGATGGTGAGGGACGCTCGTACCAGAGGGACTGTCGCCCAGAGAACCATTCAGATGTGGCCCTCCGTGAGAAGGGGCGAGGAGGAAAATATATTCCCCTTCCAGGAGGATGCGGATGCCATGTTCAATTCGGCTATGATCTACGAGCTGGCGGTGCTGAAGCCCTTTGCGGAGCCGTTGCTGTTTCAGATTCCCAAGGGATCGCCGGAGTATCATGAGGCCAAGAGGCTGCTGAAATTTTTAAATTATTTTTTAAGTGTTCCCAGCGAGAGCCTGCCCAACAATTCCATCTGCAGGGAGTTTGTGGGAGGAAGCTGCTTTAACGTTTAATTTTGAATGATCCCGCAGAACCTGGAAATGGGTGCTGCGGGATATGTGTTTTTATATTTTTGCGGTAACTCTATCCTGCAGGCGGCATATAATAAAGCAAAACCACATAGGATGATAGGTTATATATTATGTATGCTGCGCTGCTTATCTTACTGATGCTTGCCCTTTTGGGTATGCTTTTCGGCCATTTCCGCAGGAAAAAGCTGATCTGTAAAATCCGGTGTATGGATAAAGACAGGAAGTGTTCCCTGCTGGAAGAGCTGGCCGAGCCCTTCGGGTACGTCTACCACTGCTGCTGCGGGTTTTTCTCATCCACCGTGGACGCCTGGCAGAAGGCTGCCGGCTACACATGGTTCTACGACTATATGGCTCCCCGCTTTCAGATGGTATTTGACGCTCTTCCGGTTTACTTTGATTACCGGGGAAGAACGTGGCTGATCGAATTTTGGAAGGGCCAATACGGCATTAATACTGGTGCGGAGATTGGGATTTATCATGCCGACAGGCTGCTTACCAGGGCGGAATATCAGACTGCGCATTTCCAGGCCGCGGATGAGAACGAAATGCTGCCCTGTTCTCTGGAGCTGCACGAGGAGAATGGCGACTATGTCCAGCTCTCAGAGAGGCACTGGTGGCTGACCGCCTTTGTGCCGGGCGTATTTTCCCATCCTTCCCGGCTGTGTCTGAAGGTTGCGGTGAGTTTTGCCGACAGACAAATGCTGCAGGCCTTTTACCGCGGCCTGTGCGAGGCAGGCTATCCTGCGGAAATGATCACGGTTCAAAATCTTTGTCTGTCCTTTACCTTCCACCGGCCCCTGCCGGAGCACTACGGTCTGCTGACCCGGTTCCACAGATGGTTTTCTCAGTGTCTGAACCGGATAAACTGCCGTCTTTTCGTATGGGTTACCAGACCCTTTGAATGTACGGAGGACCGGGTTCTGTTTCTTTACTACTATTTGCCATTCTGTTTCAGGAGGCTGATGCGTCTGCGCCGTTATCACAGGCGGTGTCATAAGAAGAGAGGCTGCCGGCGTCCCAAGTGCTGCCGCCGCGGCCTGCCCCGGCATGAAAAGCCATGAGTATTACAAGTCGTCTGGACCGTGCTTTTGCCCGGGCTCCTGTGCTGCCTCTTAACAGATGCTCCCGATATGTGCTGTTCAGCGACTGCCACAGGGGAGTGGGAACCTCCTCCGACAATTTTCTGAAAAACCAGCACCTGTATTATGCGGCACTGGAGCATTATTATCGGAATGGCTTCACCTATATTGAGCTGGGAGACGGAGAGGAATTATGGGAAAACCGAAAGCTCCGCAATATTGCCGAGATTCATGAGGACACTTATTGCATGTTCGCCCGGTTTGAACAAAGAGGCAGGCTGTATCTTCTCTATGGCAACCACAATATTGTGCGGAAGAAGAACCCGGCTTTTCTGGAAGCTTTGATCCTGCAATCCGCATCCATGCCGGAGAAAACACTGTATCTGACCCACGGCCACCAGGCCAGCCTTTTGAACTCCACGTTCTGGCCCATAGCCCGGTTCCTGGTGCGCTATTTCTGGAGTCCGCTGGAGAATCTGGGATTTCTGGATCCCACCAGCGCGGCCAAGAATTATGAGGTAAAGGAAAAATGCGAGGAAAGCCTGCGCAGCTGGGCCGAAGCGCATCACCATATTTTGATCACAGGGCATACACACCGTCCTGTGCTTCCCGAGGAGCCTTCCTTCTATTATAATACGGGAAGCTGCGTCCATCCGCGCTGTATTACCTGTATTGAGATCCAGCGGGGAGAGCTGACTCTCGTGAAATGGACGATGAACGCCCGGGTTGACAGTACCCTGTATGTGGCAAGAGAAGTGATCTCCGGTCCGGTAAAATTGCTTGACAACGGGGAGAATCGCAGCTGCTAGTACAGAAATGCCGCCGTTATGGTTATCCATAGCGGCGGCATAGTAACGCGTATTTATTCCTGCGTCAAGCCGAAATACTTTAAAATGCGGTAGCCGTCAAGAAGGCCGGCCATATAGGCATTGGTGGTATACTCGAAGCCGCGCTCGTCCATTCGGGCCAGCAGCGCATCTACCACATCGCGCTGGGATTCTGTGAAGTCTGTATTCCGGAATTCTTTGTATGCCTGTAAATATTCCTGCTGACAGGTCTGGTATTCACTGTCCGCAGCGAGCAGGCTTTGCAGGGTCTTGGACTTCATGCTGTCCATGGATAATTTTAAGGTATCTTTGATATCCTCCATGGTGCTGTCTTTCGTGATGATGGATAAGAGCTCTTGTGTGATTTGGTCTTTTTTAAGCATTTGTTCGTTTCCTTTCTGCCGTAAGCGTGATGTATGATCCTTTGTCAGGTCGTTAACCTGTGATTATTCTACCACGGGTACCCGGAAATGGAAACGTGAATCGCCCGCGCATTATCTGATATATTTACAAAATGTGACAGATTGTGACGGCAATACCCATAAAACGGTGGTGAAATCCGGAATGTGGGGAAAATTTTTACTCGATTTCTGGAAGTTTACCGCGATAAACAGCCAGTTCCTCATCGGTGGGAATATAGTCGCTCATTTTACCCTCGTGAAATTTTTCATAAGCAATCATATCAAAATAGCCTGTGCCGGTGAGGCCGAATACAATGGTTTTCTCTTCTCCGGTTTCTCTGCATTTCACTGCTTCGTCAATGGCGGCACGAATCGCGTGAGAGCTTTCAGGTGCGGGCAGGATGCCTTCTACTCTTGCAAAATACTCCGCCGCTTCAAATACCTCCGTCTGTTTCACGCTGATTGCTTCCATCAAGCCCTGATGGTACAGCTCGGACAGTGTAGAGCTCATGCCGTGATATCGAAGCCCGCCTGCGTGATTGGCAGAAGGGATAAAGTCGCTGCCCAGCGTATACATCTTGGCCAGCGGGCAGACCATTCCCGTGTCACAGAAGTCGTATGCATATACTCCGCGGGTAAAGCTGGGACAGGATGCCGGCTCCACTGCGATAATACGGTAATCGGCCTCGCCCCGAAGCTTTTCGCCCATAAACGGTGCGATCAGGCCGCCCAGGTTGGAACCGCCTCCGGCACAGCCGATAATGATGTCAGGCTTTATATTATATTTGTCCAGGGCAGCTTTGGTTTCCAGACCGATGACAGACTGATGGAGAAGCACCTGATTCAGCACACTGCCCAGTACATAGCGATACCCCTCGCTGGATACGGCCTTTTCTACCGCTTCGGAAATGGCACAGCCAAGGCTTCCTGTAGTGCCCGGATGCTCGGCAAGGATCTTTCTGCCCACTTCTGTTTCCATAGACGGTGACGGTGTGACCGATGCGCCGTAGGTACGCATCACCTCACGGCGGAAGGGCTTTTGCTCGTAGGAGCATTTTACCATATATACCTTGCAGTCCAGGCCGAAGTAGGAGCATGCCATAGAAAGAGCGGTACCCCACTGACCGGCTCCGGTTTCGGTGGTGACGCCTTTCAGTCCCTGCTTCTTTGCATAATATGCCTGGGCTATGGCGGAGTTTAGTTTGTGACTGCCGCTGGTATTGTTGCCCTCAAATTTATAATAGATTTTCGCGGGTGTGTCCAGCTTTTCTTCCAGGCAATATGCGCGGACCAGCGGGGAGGGACGGTACATTTTATAAAAATTGCGGATTTCCTCCGGGATCTCAAAGAACCGCGTGTCGTTATCCAGCTCCTGTGCCACCAGCTCCTCACAGAAAACGCCTGAAAGCTCCTGGGCTTTCATGGGCTGATGGGTGCCGGGGTTTAATAGCGGGGCCGGCTTTTGCTTCATATCGGCGCGCAGATTGTACCATACCTCGGGCATCTCGTTTTCATTCAGATAAATTTTGTAAGGAATTTTTTCGGTTTTCATTGCTGCCTGCATTGTAATTACCTCCTTAAATTTGTTCTGTCATGAAACAAAAAAAGTCCCTGACAGAAGATTATTTTCTGTCAAGGACGAACAGGTACTGATTCAGTACGACAATCCGCGGTGCCACCTTGATTCACGGTATACCCGTGCGCTTGGCGGGATACAAGCATATCCCCGGCATTTATACGCTTGCCTTCAGCGTCGCAGAATACTCTGTGAAAAATCACATTTGACTGCGCCCTCCGCGGTCCATTTGACAACTTGTTTCTCACCTGCTTCTCAGCATCACAGGCTCTCTGTAAAGGCATCATTGCCGTTATCTCCGCTTCAACGGTTTGAAGTATTAAATTTTGTATAATATATCACTATTATATGCGGGTGTCAATAGTTCGGGAGTTCAACAGTTGAATAAAGGGAAAATCGCCACAGGCCGCATAAAGCCTGTATTTTTTTGTCAAATTTTGTAAATATATTGTTGCATGTGTTGCATGTTTATGGTATACTTAAGGGTAGAGGAGGGCATGTTATGAAACTATACTATGACAAGCGGCTCAAAGACCCTACATACTATGGACAGCAGGGGGTTCGGAACGGTAAGAAAGTAACCTCCAAAAACGTGAAGAAATTCGGCAAGCATTCTGAACTCCTGAAAATTACAGATGACCCTCTCGCATATGTAAAAGAAGAGATCCGGAAGTTGAATGAGGAATACCGTGTTGGCAGGGTTGCCTTTGACCTGACT
>CAJTVB010000011.1:0-2392 GCA_910579755.1 uncultured Acetatifactor sp.
TTCTTACCAAAAAGGAGTTGCTTTTTACCAAAGACACAAACTTTTTTACACTACCGTTTATCGCAAAATCAAGGCTGCTTTTTCGTTTGCCCCATCAGCGATTCTAACCTAAAGAATTTATCGGACAGTGAGCCATCTCATCTCACTCAAAAAACCCTTGCAAGTGGCATATTCATACCACTTGCAAGGGTTCACATTCTTAAAAGTTCGCCGCAAAATTCACTTATGCATTCATCTGCGCGGCAACCTCAGCAGCAAAATCCTCCTGCTTCTTTTCCAGGCCTTCACCGGTCTCGAAACGGACGAATCTTGCTACAGACAGCTCTGCGGAATTCTCCTTTGCCACCTGCGCCAGGTACTGAGAAACCGTCTGCTTTCCGTCCTCTGCCTTCACATATACCTGCTCCAGCAGGCAGACCTCCTTCAGCTCCTTATTCAAGCGGCCTGTCACAGCGCCCTCAATTACCTTTTCAGGCTTGCCGGCCATCTTGGGATCCTGCGCAATCTGAGCGGAAATGATCTCACGCTCATGAGCCTTATACTCCTCAGATACATCAGACGTAGCCACATACTTGGGGCTGAGCGCTGCAACCTGCATGGCAATGTTTGTCAGAGCTTCCTTCACTCCGTCATTTACCACATTGGTCTTCGCCTCAACGATTACGCCGATCCTGCCGCCGCCGTGGAGATAGTTCACAACACAGCCCTGGGCAGCTTCCACTCTCTCAAATCTTCTGATGCTCAGCTTCTCGCCGATCACGGCAATCTTGTCGATCAGGGCTTCCTTCACGGTCTTGCTGCCGTCCTCCACCCATTTCTCCTCCAGAAACGCATCCAGGTTGGCTGCTTCGGAATCCACTGCCTGTTTAGCCACCGCTTCCACAAACTGCTGGAAGGTCTCGTTCTTTGCCACAAAATCTGTCTCGGAATTTACCTCCACAACAGCCGCCACGGTGTCACCCTTTGAAGCGATCCGACAGATACCCTCCGCCGCGATTCTTCCTTCCTTCTTGACAGCTTTGGCCTGTCCGTTTTTCCTCAGAACCTCCACTGCCTCATCCATATTTCCATTGGTCTCATTCAGAGCCTTTTTACAATCCATCATGCCGGCGCCGGTCTGCTCACGCAGCTCCTTTACCATAGCCGCAGTTACTTCTGCCATTTTCTATTCCTCCATCTTTATCACTCAAATTATTCCGCCGCTGCAACTTCCTCAATATCGGAAGCCTCTTCCGCAACAACATCAGCCTCTGTATATACGGCCTCACCCTGATTAGCCTCAACTACTGCATCCGCCATCTTTGCGACAATCAGCTTAACGGCTCTGATCGCATCGTCGTTTCCGGGAATAATGTAGTCCAGCTCCTCCGGATCGCAGTTGGTATCGCCGATGCCGATCAATGTGATTCCCAAAGAATGAGCCTCCTGCACGCAGATCCTTTCCTTCTTGGGATCTACAACAAATATGGCATCAGGAACTCTGGGCATATTTTTGATGCCGCCCAGATTCTTCTCCAGCTTCTCCCACTCTTTCTTAAGCTTGATAACTTCCTTCTTGGGAAGAACGTCAAAGGTTCCGTCTTCAGACATTTTCTCAATCGCATGGAGTCTTCCCACACGGGACTGAATTGTCTTGAAGTTGGTGAGCATTCCGCCCAGCCATCTCTCATTTACATAATACATTCCGCAACGCTCTGCTTCGGTCTTCACAGCGTCCTGCGCCTGCTTTTTGGTTCCCACAAAAAGAATGATGCCGCCCTGGGCAGCGATCTCGGATACGGCCCTGTAAGCCTCGTCCACCTTGCCTACAGACTTCTGCAGGTCGATGATGTGGATACCGTTTCTCTCGGTAAAGATGTAAGGAGCCATCTTAGGGTTCCATCTTCTGGTCTGATGTCCAAAATGGACACCTGCTTCAAGCAGCTGCTTCATTGAAATAACGCTCATTTTTATCCCTCCGTTTGGTTAATTCTTCCGCTCTTTCCTGTGGCAGGTCTGCGTCGAACCCGCTGCTCCGGCGGCTATCCTTGCATGGGACACCACCGCCGAATGGAAAGGCGTGTTTTTTCACAACGTTCAAATTATAACACAAAAAATACGCCATTGCAAGTGTTTTACCGATCTCTGGTAATAATTCTGGCGATTTCTTCCGGGTCTGTGCCGGGAATAATCACATAAGTTCCCATTCTGATCCGCTTGGAATATCCATTGTCAATCAAGTACCGGTCAAAGCTGTCTGCATCCTCTATCAAACCGGCCTCCTCCAACATTCTGCAGATCGCTCTGGATCCTGCTCCTGGTTCGATCTCCACCGTAATTCCTTCATCCGGCTGCCCCTCATCTCCGGAAGGCTCCTCAGGCTCCTCAGGCTCCTCACCGTCTTCTCCTTCTT
>CAJTVB010000011.1:2490-108966 GCA_910579755.1 uncultured Acetatifactor sp.
TCTCATCTCCGGAAGGCTCCTCAGGCTCCTCAGGCTCCTCACCGTCTTCTCCTTCTCCCGGCCCCTCATCTCCCGAAGGCTCCCCGGGCTCCGGTGTTCCGGAAAACGAGTCCGGCTCTCCGGAAGCCTGCGTGTCTGTCAGCTTCAGAGAATTACTGTCCACCATACCGATCTCCAGCGCCATGGCTCTGATTTCTGCTTCCGTGAGCGGTTCCTTCCTGTCTTTTGTGATCCCCATCACCAGGGCTGTCACAATGATCCCTATACCCAGCCCCCTCAAATAGTATTGTATTTTCACAGGATCCCTCCATTCAGCGCGCCGGCGTGCCGGTAAACAGGTCGATCACAAGCTTCACCTCGCCTACCCCCAGTCCCAGAGTCTTCGCAATATCCACAGAAGATTTTCCCTGTCTGTAAAGAGCCAGAATTCTGTCATTGGAATTGAGCTTTTCCATTTCCTCTTCATCCTCTGCCGTCTCCGGTTCTCTCACAGGAAGCATCTCTTCCTGCCATGCCGGAGCTTCCTCCTGCGCTTCGGGCTGTGTCAGCTCCCGCTGAAGATTTGAAGCAGCTTCCTCCGCCGATTTTACCGCGCGGTTGACCTCTGACAGAGCCTGATTGATCTCCGACAGAGTCCTTTTCATACTGTCGTGTTTATTGTTCAGCATATCATATAAGAACATAGCCTCTTCATGATCTTTGTGAATCTGGGCCAGCACTGTGTCGGAATACTCATTTACCGCCATGATTTTTTCATTGGAAAGCCTCTCCAGCGATCTTTCCGTTTTATCTGCAGCATGTGCCGCTGCGTCGTCCACCGCAATATCTATCCGGCCTCTGACCTGATCCAATTCCTGATTTACCATGTCCCGGACTTGCTCCCGAACCAGCTTTTCCGAAGCGGCTGACGCAATCCCCTTTTTCCCGGGGATCAAAAAGCTCAGAATAAAAATGATCCCTCCTGTGGCCAGCAGCACGATTTCTACTATATCCATACCTTTTTCCGCCCTACGTTTTATTTCCGCAGACAATAAGCCAAGCGGACACTCCAATGTCCACTTGGCAATTGCCGCAGGGATAGAATGCCCCGCAGTTTACTGTAAGTATCTCTCATAAATTTGACATTCAGCCACACCGGCTTCCGGAAAAGGCGTTCACACCTTCATGTCAAAACCGCCCTGTCCCTTTACTACCACACGTTCCTGAGAAGCTTTTTTCTGTCTTCTCCTTCCGCCGTCTCCAAAGTAGGTTCCGTTCCCTTTTTCCTTTGCATCCGGCTTCTTCTCCTGCCACTGAGTGTCGTCACTGCTGTGAACCTCACGGGTTTTTTGCTCTGTGGTTTTCTGAACCTGTGCACTGAAATTGGACTGGTCTACCATTCCTTTGTTGTCTTCATTCTGTTTAATGGACGAATAATCCTGTGCTCTGGAAATTGTTGTCAGCTCTATGGAACCAAACGCCATAACGATACCTCCCTGTCCGCCTCAGCGGACATTACCTCAATATCCTGAAATCCGCACGCTGCTTTTTCCTACAGGGGCAGCATCCGCACTTCGCCCTGTTCCCTCTTAAATTTACAATATTGATAGCTGGTCTGTAAAATTTTGGTTGCATCCCCGATCACAATGGTGGTACCGGGAAATATCTCATCATACACCAGTATTTCGGATAATTTCTGTATTTCCAGCATTGCCTGAAGCTTCTCCAGCTGCCGCCCCATCTCTTCCAGCTCGGCCGCCTTATCCTTTACCGTTTTTGCGAGATCTTTGATATAATTGATCTGGGCCTTATTGTACTTGACCCCTTTCTCCACCTTGTCCTTAAAATTAGACAGGATAACGCCTGCATTACTGATGCTTTCATTATGGTCGGACATAGCCTTCCGTATACGGCTGTACTGGGTTTTCACCATAGGGTTGACCCCAACCTCCAGGCTCGTGGTCGTACCCATATCGGAGCCTATGGTTTTGGCAATTATTCTGCTTCGTGCCTGGACATAACCGCCCATGATCGTTCCCTTTTTGCTTTCCACGCGCACCTCCGTGCCCGCAGACACACGGCTGTTGATAATCGATTCTGTCTCTATATAGCCCCCGGACACTGCTTTGGTATTCTCCAGAAACTTCACCACAATATCGCCGCCCGCCTTCAGGGATCCCTTTCCCATTCCATTCATGCCCTTGGCAATAATAATGTTGCCTCCTGCAACGATTTTCGCGCCCTCCACCAGGCCATTTACAATGACATTGCCTCCTGCCTTCACTTCATAGTTGGCTGACACATCGCCTCTGATCTCAACGCTTCCCTCAAAATCTATGTTTCCCGTGGACACTCCCACACAGTCCAGTTCATAAATGGCCGATACAAACACCTTGTCGTCCACCAGAATCACATGACCGTCCACCGCCGAGGAAATGCTTCGCTTATCCTCGGACAGATCGATATTTCTGCCGAATTTCAGCGATTTTCTCTTGACTCCCTTGGGCCGGAGAGGCTTCCCATAAATGTCAAATCCGTTTTCTCCCTGTACCTCGGGAATGATTCTGGCCAGCTCCTCGCCCTTATGGCAATGATTGATTGTGGTCATATGGAAATAATCCACACTGCCGTCCTCCCGCTGAGCCGGACGTCTGTGCAGATCAGTGTTAAAATGATATATGATTCTGGCGTCCTCCCCCTGAACCGGCAGCTTGCCTCTGGCAATCACAAGATCAGTGCAATAAACGCCTGTAGTCTGAAAGTGATCCTGAAGCACTTCCATATCGATACCATGGGTGATATTTCGGGCTCTCAGCTCCCGCATAAATGCGTCAAAGCTCACACGGCCTCCGCACTCCGAGGGGGCAATAAACCGCACCGTTGCAGACATTCCGTCCTCGCTCACTGTCAACCGGTACTGTTCGGCGCATGCAGGACAGGTTCCCGATCCAAGCCGGCATACTGTGTCTTCTCCCCGCATAATTGCCAGTTCAAATTTCTTTCTCTCATAACCGATCTCCAGACTGTCCAGATAATCCAGAATCTCGCCGATCTGAACCTCTTCCCCGTCCTCATGGGGCCGGTATATGGCCACACCATATCCGTCGGGCATACCCACCAGTCGAAAATAACCATTCCGCATAAAAAACGCCCCCTTGTATCGCCTGCAATTCCGCAGATTTTAGGTCAATTTCCTGTCAAAAATCCCATGTAAATCCCCATTTTTGTCTTCATTTTCTGCAATGCCCTGGTATGAAGCTGGGAAATCCGAGATTCCGATACTTCCAGGATATTGCTGATTTCTTTCAGGGTTAAATCCTCATAATAATACAGTGTTATAACCTTTTGCTCTTTTTCCGTCAGGAGCTGAAGCGCTTCCCCCAAAACCCTTGTCAGCTCTTCCCGCTCCACGCTTTCCTCCGGAGCCTCAAACCGGGAAGTGGTGGTTCTCCCATAATCCTGGGATACATCGCTTCCCTGCTCCATGTATTCGTTCAGAGACACAAGACCCGTAATGTTCATCTGGGTCTGCCAGTCCGTATATTCATCCTGGGATATTCCCAGTCTGAATGCTATTTCCTCGTCCGTTGCGCTGTGTCCGGTATTCTGTTCGATCTCCCGAACCACGGCTTCAATTTTTTTCTGTTTCTGCCTGACAGTCCTGGGAATCCAGTCCATCTTCCGGATCTGGTCCAATATGGCTCCCCGGATTCTGAGACTGGCGTATGTCTCAAATTTCACTTCCTTCAGACAGTCAAACTTATCAATGGCATCAATCAGTCCAAATATACCGTAGCTGACCAGATCCTCGTATTCCACATTATATCCCAGATACATGCTCAGCCTTCCGGCTACTACCTTCACAAGGGGAGCGTATTCAAGAATAATCTTCTCTCTCGCTTCCGATGATTTGGTCTTTCCGTATTCCTCCAGCAGTTTTTTTCTGCCCGCCTCATCCATGAAGCATCGCTCCTTTCTGTGTTTTTACTTCTTATTTCGAAGAAATCTCCTTCTCCGAAGGCTTTGGCCTCCTATTATTCTTCGCCGCTGCCTTCCTGCTTTCCGGGTTCCTTAGCATCCTGCTCTCCGGAATCCTCAGCCTCCTTTTCGATGACCTCTCCTTCTTCCTTCAGCCGCTCCTCATTCTGAAGATCAAAAATATCCAGCATCCATTTAAATATATATCCCAGCAGGCAAAATGCTGCCATGACTACAAACAGCGTGACCAATCTGGTAAGGACGGGAGCGCGCTGTACAAAAGTGACGATACATGTCACAACGCCGGCTGTCAACATCAGCAAAAGCGGCAAATTCTTCCTGTTCATATAATTTCCCCATCAAATGATCGATTCCGGCCTTCCCACTGCCCGGATATGAAAGTCACCCGTCTCCGGATAAAATATAACGGTTCTGCCGTAGTTTGCACCGGTATCCTGGGCCAGAATGGGAATCTTCAGTTCCCTCAGTTTTGTCTTGGTCGCCTCCACATTTCTGTCTCCCACCTGACCGATACTACTGTTGCCTCCCTGAAAAGCAAACATAGTAGCTCCGCCTGCTATCTTTGCCACCATACGGGCACGCTTCGCACCAAGCCTTTCCATCTGCTTTACAAGCTCTTCTATCCCCGTATCCGCAAACTTGGCAACGTTCATCTGACTGTTTCTGATGGCCTTACTGTCCGGCAGCATGATGTGTGCCAGACCACCTATCTTTGTTATGGGATCCCTTATAGCGATCCCCACACAGGACCCGAGTCCCAGCGTCGTGGCGCCGTTAGGGCTCACACAGGTTTTCAGATCCGCCATTCCAACTTTCACTATTTCACTCATCTGTCTCTTCCCACATCCTTCACAGCCACTCGTCTCCTAATTATCATTTCATCACACCACAGGCAGTCCCAGCGCGGTCAATATCTTCGCGTAGGACTCCAGATCGGGAATCATAATAAAATAACCGTCCAGTTGCACATCATCGTTAAACTGAGATTGGATCAGAAGAATCTTGTCTCCGTACACACCAAACTGGATCGCGGGAACACTTAAGATCGCTCCCGCCATGTCCACAGTCAGCGCCGGCGGAGTAGGCGAAATACTTAAATTCGTCATAGTTGACAGAGAATTCAGATAGGCTCCGGTAATGATATTTCCCAGCTCCTTCATGGCTGACAGCCCCATTTCTTCGAACTCGGAGCCGGGAGGCAGCATCCCCATAGTCATCTTGGCGATCAGATGCCTGGCGCTCTCCGCTTCCACCATGAACATCATGCTTCCGGTGATATCGCCCTTAACTCCCAGGAATACGCCCGCCATAATCTGTTCCTCGCCGCCGATCATCTCTCCCACCTCGGAAAATTCCAGAAGCCTGACCTGAGGAACCTGCATATCCACCTTGCACTGCAGCATCTGGGACAATGCCGTTATGGCATTGCCCGCGCCGATATTCCCCAGTTCCCTGAGAACATCATAATAATTTTCCGTAACCTGTTCCAAGCTCATGTTTCCCATGGGATCACTCTCCTTTACACCCTTTTAAGCTTTTCCCCAAACCGGGTCAATTTCCCTCAAGACTAATGGTATTCAGATCCAGCAGGGTTATCAGCTCACCATTGTGCTTGCCCACCGCGCTGATCAGGCTTGACTTTTCGTCATTTGCATTATATGCATTCTTCTCGATATCATTATCGGAAAGCGTCACAACCTCCTTGACCTCATCCACAATGAATCCTACATTACCTTCCTGCTCCAGCTTTAAGACAATAATCCGAGTAGCCTTGGTATACTCATCATCAGACAATCCCACTCTCAGACGCATACTCATAACGGGTACCACCTCGCCCCGAAGGTTGATAACGCCCTTCAGATAGCCGGGCATCTTCGGCACACGGGTAATATGCTGCATCCTGATAATATTATTTATATTGCGAATATCGATTCCATACTGCTCTTCGCCCAGCCGGATCACAATATACTGAACGGTCTCAACAGGCTTTCTGCCTTCTTCACCCAATACATTGGGTGCATTGTTTGCACTCAGTTCCATAGATATCTTCCCCTTTCTAAATCAAGGCATTGGCATCCAGGATCAGGGCCACCTCGCCGTCTCCCAGAATGGTTGCGCCGCTGATGAACTTGCACTGCTTAATATACTTGCCAAGAGACTTGATAACGATCTCCTGCTGACCGATCAGCTCATCAATCACAAGACCTGCAGTCTTATCGCCCTTCTTGACAATGACCACGATCAGATTCTCATCCTTGGATCTTTTGCTTTCACAGTCCAGTACCTCGTTCAGCCGGATCAACGGAGTCACAGTGCCGCGAAGGTTGATGACCTCCTTATTCTGCACAAGCTTGATATCACTGGTGGGAATATCCTCAAGGCCCTTGATGGATCCCAGGGAAATAGCATATTTCTCATCGCCCACTACCACCATCAGAGCCTGGATGATCGCCAGTGTCAGGGGCAGACGAATGGTCCAGGTACTGCCCTCTCCCAGCTTGGACTTTACCTCCACCTCACCGCTTAAGGATTCGATCTTGGATTTCACCACATCCAGCCCCACGCCCCGGCCCGATACGTCCGTGACCTGCTTTGCAGTGGAAAAACTGGGCAGAAACAGCAGATTGATAATTTCCTTATCTGCCATATTGGCCGCCTGCTCGGGAGTGACAGTGCCCCGCTCAACGGCTTTCGCTCTGACGGCCTCCACATCAATTCCGTTGCCGTCGTCCCTCACTTCGATAACTACATTGTTTCCATCCTGATACGCATCCAGGAATATGGAGCCCACATCCGGCTTGCCTCTCTGGGCGCGGACTTCTGCGGATTCCAGCCCGTGGTCGGCGGAATTACGCAGCAAGTGCATCAGCGGATCGCCGATCTCATCCACCACGGTACGATCCAGCTCTGTCTCTTCACCGGTCATATACAGTTCCATTTTCTTTCCCAGCTTTTTGGACAGATCCCGGATCATCCTGGGGAACTTATTGACCACGCTCTCGATAGGCACCATTCGCACCTTCATTACGGACTCGTGGAGATTGGTGGTAACGCTCTCCAAGTACTCCACCTGCTCGTTAAAGGCGCTGTTTGTCTTGGTCTGCTCCTTATCCGAGGCAGACACCAGGGAATTCTTTGCTATGATCAGCTCGCTCACCAGATTCATCAGGGAATCAAGCTTTTCAATATCCACGCGCACCGTGCGGTTTACCACCGGCTTCGCAGGCGCCTGCTTCTTACTATCCGTCCGAGCGGCAGGCGTCTTCTGACCCGCGGGCGCGGGAGCAGGGGCGGCGGGAACGGGAGCCGGCGCGGCAGTCTGTTCCTGCGGCTTTTGCTCCGCGGCTTCTGCCTTTTCCTCCGACGCCGCTTTCCCAAAATACTTATTATTTTCCAACACAATGGGAGCTCCGGTCACACCCTCAATCTCGGACACGGCGGCAGCGGCTTTAATGATTTCATCCAATTCTGTCTCGGTGAGAACAAACAGCGTAAAATCCCTGTCAAATTTTTCTTCTTCCACTTCCTGGGATCCGGGCTCGGAAAGAATAATCTCCCCCAGCTCCTCCACCGCCTTAAACACCAGAAATGCCCTTGCGGCCTTCAGCATACAGCCTTCCTGAACTACCACATTCAATCCGTATACCTTTTTCCCCTGGCTTTGCGCCTCCTGGATCACTGCGATCTGAGAATCGTTCAGGGCAATATTATCCCACTTGTCTCCCTCCGCGGCGCCGGCTGCCTCCTTCGGTGCGGCCTCCGTCTTCTGGGCCGGAGCGCCTCCTTCCGCATCCTTGCCGTCCAGGATATCATTCAGCTGCCGGATCAGATTCTCATTATCATTGGAGCCTTCGTCCGCAGAAAACTGAATGCTGTCCGTATATTCCTCCAAAGCGTCCAGACACTGAAACAGTACATCGATCATTTCCGGCATCACCTTAATGGTGCCGTTGCGCACCTCGGAAAATACGTTCTCCATGTCATGAGTCAGATTCTGCATTCTCTTAAAGCCCATGGTTCCCGCCATTCCCTTTAAGGAATGCGCCGCACGGAAAATTTCATTGATGGTATCCATGTTTTCCGGATCGGCTTCCAGCTCCAGAATCCGTGTGTTCAAATTTTGCAAATGTTCCTTGGTCTCGTCAAGGAAGATCTCGAGATATTGACTTACGTCCATACTTACCCCATCCCTTTCTCTACTATAGTTCGGCTGCGGTAACAGTTCAGGCTTCGTCCGAACCGTTACAGACTTAACGTCTGACGCCGACGTTTAAAATGATTTCCTGGGCAATCTGGTCCAGAGGCACCACCTGATCCGCCATTCCCGCATTGACAATACTTTTGGGCATCCCATACACCGTGCAGGTAGCCTGATCCTGGGCGATCACATGAACCTTCCTTTTGGCCTCCAGATTCTTGATTCCTTCCGTACCGTCAGCTCCCATGCCCGTCATAACCACACAGACAATTTTGTCAAAGCTGCTGTCAGAAAGAGATTCGTACATATAATTGGCACAGGGCTTTACACCCTCCCGGTTCGGCTCATCCGTATAATGGATGGTATACCTGCCTCCCGCATGCCTCACTACCATATGCAGACCGCCCATGGCAATATAAACCATGCCCTTCTGCAGCTCATCCCCCTCCTGGGCTTCCTTTACCCCGATGGGGCTTATATCATTCAGACGCTCCGCCAGCGATGCCGTAAAGCCCTTGGGCATATGCTGCACCAGAAGCACCGGTGCATCCAGCTCCGCCGGAAGGTTCGGTATCACATTGTGAAGCGCCTTGGGACCGCCCGTGGAGCTGGCAATGGCCACGATCTTTGTCCCTGGAGTATTTTCCGAAAACTTTTTGGCGAAATCCACCATTTTCGTGGCAGTCTTTTTGATCTCAAGCGTCTTTTCCGCGGCGTCAAAAACAGGAAGACTGCTGTTGGCCACCACATCAAGTGTACGCAGAAATGTCCGCTTGAAGCTATCCACCCGGCAGTCCACCGCACTGTCCGGCTTATGTACGAAATCGAGAGCTCCCAGCTCCAGGGCATCCAGAGTCGTCTTCGCCCCCTCACGGGTGTCTGTGCTGGCCATCAGTACCCTGGCGGGAATCTTGAATTTCTGCAGTCTCTCCAGAAGCTGCAGCCCGTTCATTTTGGGCATATTCACATCCAGCACCACTGCGTCATACTGATTCCTGCTGAGCAAATCGAAGGCTTCAATCCCGTTTGTCGCCCTTGCTGCAACCTGAAATCTCTCATCGCTCTCTATTATATCACAGAGAACCCTTCTCATAAGTGCAGAATCATCAACTACCAGAATTTTTTTTGCCATATCATTGACCTCTCTTCTTTCTGCTTTTTCTCTCTTCTTCAAATATATACCGGACAAGATCCTCTTTGGTTTCCGTATCTGCATCAAAAAAAACAATCCGATGCCGGTACTCTCCCTTTGAATCTCCCACGGCCGGCGCTTCAGCCACCCTGCCGATCATTTCGTACTTCCTTATCCCCTGTTCTCCCGGCAGATCATAGCAAAGGTACAAAAGACTCTCCGGTTCATAATATTGTGAAGAGCTGAAGCACAGCTCATCCGAACTGACATCCACCACCATGCACCGCTCCATGGGACGCCCTCTGGTCAGCGCAAAAGGCAGCTTATCCTCCACGGCCTGCACTTCCTCCTGATCCAGACTGCGCACCAGGGTTTCCAGTGCGCAGTCAAACCGATAATACTCCCGGCGCTGGTATCTCCTCAGATTGCTGGTAAGCTCCATGGTCATCATATACTCATTGTCTCTCCTGTAGCGGTCCGTGATCCTGGCAAAGCACTGATAAGAGACCTCTTTCCCGCAAAATACAAGGTCATATTCCCTGTCCACGGAAAGCAGGACCGGCTGCCCGTTTTCCACGGGCATGGCCGCCTCAAAGGTATCCTCCGTCAAAACGGCATACACCCTGCTGATATAAATCCTTCCCCTGTCTCCGGAAGCCTCCTCCGGCTCCGGTTCCGCCGGCCTCAGTTCTACCTTTGTGCCGGCAATGATCAATTTCGAAAGCACTTCCTCCACCCCAAATCTGTCTTTGACTCCAGGCTCCCCTGTAAAATTACTATTTTCTCCCGGAAAGAATATGGGAGAAAAATGCCGCCATACCTCTTTTTGGCTGCCGCTCCTCCTCCTCTTTATCCATAAGTCGGTCCGCTATCTTTTTATATGCCGCCGTGGACCGGGCACCGGGATTCTGGATGGAAACCGGCATCTGCTGCATAACGGCCCTGGAAAGCTGGGTATCCTCCGGAATGCTTCCCAGATATGTCATGGGAATCTTCAGGTAACGCTCCACCACGGCATTCAGCTTGCCAAACAGGATCTCCCCCTCTTCCTCTTTGGCTACCCGGTTTGCTATCATCTTCACCTTGGACGCTTCCTCGTCAAACCTGGGATGCCGGTACAGCGCCTTTAACAGGGAATAGGAATCCGTTATGGATGTGGGCTCCGGCGTGGTCACCAGCAGAATTTCACCGCTGGCCACCAGAAACTCCAGCACCGCATCCGAGATTCCCGCTCCCGTATCCACAATAATGATGTCTGCCATGGTATCCAAAAGCGCCAGATTCTGGATAATATAGCTTAAATAATCTCTGCTTAAGTTGGACATTCCCGCGATACCGCTGCCGCCCGATATGAATCCCACCTCCATGGGACCCCATGTGATAATTTCCGTAATCTGCTTCCCCTGATAGATCAGATCGCAAAGATTATGCTTCGGAACGGCTCCGAACATAATCTCAATATTTGCAAGACCGAAATCGGCATCCAGAATGATGACCTTTTTCCCCATTTTTCGAAACTGTATTGCAAGATTGATGGAGGTATTTGATTTTCCCACACCGCCTTTACCGCTTGTGACCGTAATCACACGCGCCAGCGGACGGGACTGTCTGTTCGCTTTTATAATTCGTAACTGTTCTGCCTGATCCACCTTGTCCCTCCTCCCTTAGTGCCTCATACTCAATAATTGCTTCACCGTCTTCTGGGGATTAAATTGTTCAATATCCTCGGGCACATTCTGTCCGCAGGTTACATAGGCAATCTCCGCATCCGTATAAAGCTTCAGGTTGAGCAGATTCCCCAGCGTAGATGTCTCATCCAGCTTGGTAAATATCATTTGGTAATCCGAAACCTCCTCATAATTGGAAGCGATCTTCAACAGATCCCTGTACTTGGTTGTGGCCGAAAGTACCAGAAATGTCTGATATTCTCCCGCCCGCTTCAAGGTATCCATCAGCTCCCTCATATTGTTCAGCTGCTCTTCATTCTGATGAGAATGTCCTGCTGTGTCTACAAAAATATAGTCATAGTCATTAAAATCCGCCACTGCCGCTGCGGCTTCCTCTTTTGTATACACCACCCGGAAGGGCACTTCCAAAATATTGGCATAGGTTCTCAGCTGCTCCGCCGCAGCGATACGGTAGGTATCCGCTGTCAGAAGCGCCAGACGTTTTTTTTCATCCATAACAAAATGGCTGGCAATCTTGGCAATGGTTGTGGTTTTTCCCACTCCGGTAGGCCCCATAAAAAGAACCAGCCTGGGACCGCTTTCGGCCTCTTTGATCCCCTCTGCCTTACCGAATTTAAGAATCAGCTTCTGATATACATTGGACAATATATAGTCAAACGGAATATTGCCGTTCTTCCCCTTTTCCAGCTCATCAATGATCTGGTTGGCGTACTTTTCGTCCACCTCGTTTTCCAACATAGTGTTGTACAGGAGCTTTACAAATCTTTCCTGTTCGGATATTTCCTGCTTTTCCTCATCCGCGTCCTCCTGAGGTTCGGCGGCCGGCTGGGTATTTCTCGCCGCTTCCTCCTGCTGAAACCGGCTGAGTAAAAGAGTCTGAAGGCTGTCCAGTTTTTTTTCGATGCTTTGAGAATTCTCCTGCTGAGTCCCCCAGGCGCCTCCCGATGTCGGGACGGCGGCTCTGTCTCCCCTGGCACGGCTGTCTTTTTCCCCGGAGTCCGCAGCTCCTCCCCGGGTCTGCTCCCGGCGGATGGGCCTGGGCTCCTCATGCTCCTCCAGTGCGGCCGTTATCTCCACCTGCTTGGGAAGAAACAGCGCTGCGATCCCCTTCCGTTTTACATCCTTAACGTTCATGACCACAACGCCGCTGCCCATATCCTTTCTGGCAGCCTCTACCGCTTCCTCCTTGGTCTTCCCGGTAAACTTTTTGATTATCATTACGCTGTCACCATCCCAACTGACTGTAATTCAACATTTGGCTCCACTTCATTGTATGACACTACCACAAGCTCCCTGTAATAGTCCTCAGTCAGCCGCCTGAAATACATGCGCACGATAGGAGATGTGATGATAATAGGACTCTTTCCCAGATTTTCCAGCTTCTGTATTTCCTTCCCCACGGCGTCGATAATAGCTCTGGACCGGTTGGGATCCAGATTCAGGAAGGCGCCGCTCTCCGTCTGTTTCACGCTGCCCATGATCTCCTGCTCCACCTTGGGATCCAGCGTCACCACATTTGTGGTCTCATGGGAAGGAAAATATTTCGTGGATATAGCCCGTTTCAGGCTTTGGCGGACATACTCCGTGAGAATGTCTGTGTCCCTGGTGGTAGGCGAATAATCTGCCAGAGTCTCCATAATGGTCAGCAGATCCCGGATGGATATACCCTCCTGAAGAAGATTCTGCAAAACCTTCTGAAGCTCTCCCAGTCCCAAAAGCTTCGGAACCAGCTCCTCCACCAGAGAAGGATTTGTCTCCTTCATATTGTTCACCAGATTCTGCACATCCTGACGGGTCAGAAGCTCCGCAATATGCTGCCTGATAATCTCCGTCAGGTGAGTGGCAATGATAGACGGGGGATCCACCACCGTATATCCCATGCTCTCCGCCCTCTCACGCTGGCTCTCCGTAATCCAGATGGCCGGCAGATGGAAGGAGGGCTCAAAGGTAGGAATTCCGGTGATCTCCTCCTCCACATACCCGGGATTCATAGCCATATAATGATCGAAAAGGATCTCTCCCTCGCTGACCTGTATTCCTTTGATCTTTATAATATATTGATTGGGATTCAGCTGAATGTTGTCCCGCAGACGGATGATAGGCACCACTGTTCCCAACTCCAGCGCAATCTGTCTTCGGATCATTACCACCCGGTCCAGCAGGTCGCCGCCCTGATTCATATCCGCCAGAGGGATAATACCATAGCCGAACTCCAACTCTATAGGATCCACCTGCAACAGACTGTTTACATTTTCAGGCTGTCGGATCTCCTCGGCCGCCGCTTCGTCCGCATCTATTTCACTTTCAATCTGGGCTGTTTCCAGATTGCCGGCGATCAGTCTTCCCCCGATGACAAACAGCATTCCCATTCCCACGAAAAGAATGGTATTCAGATCTGTAACCACACCCAGAAAAGCAAGTGTCCCTCCTACCAGATACATAACCTTCGGCACGCCAAAGAGCTGTTTCATGATAGCAGGGCCGAACTCCGCTTCCTTGCTTCCCTTTGTCACCAGAATACCGGTGGAAAGAGAAATCAGAAGGGAAGGAACCTGGCTCACCAGTCCGTCACCGATGGTGAGAATTCCATAATTATCCACGGCGGATGCCAGATCCATACCGTCTCGCAGCATGCCCATGGCCATACCGCCCACCACGTTCAGCACCGTCAGAAGCAGACCTGCCACCGCATCTCCCTTTACATACTTCACGGCACCGTCCATGGATCCGAAAAAGCTGGATTCCTGCTGGATCTTATCACGCCGCAGCTTTGCTTCCTTGTCATCGATGGCGCCGGTATTCAGATCCGCATCGATAGCCATCTGCTTACCGGGCATAGCGTCCAGGGTAAACCTTGCAGTCACCTCGGCCACACGCTCCGAACCTTTGTTGATTACCAGAAACTGAACCATGATCAGGATGATAAAAATAATACCACCTATAATCAGATCGCCGCCGCCCACGAACTGTCCGAAGGTCTTAACCACATTACCGGAGGTACCGGTACTCAGAATGCATCTGGTGGAGGAAACGTTCATGGCGATTCGGAAAATCGTGGTGAACAGCAAAATGGTCGGGAAGTAGGAAACATCCAGCACTTCCTTGGAAAACATGCAGACAAACAATATGGTAAAAGCAATGGCGATGTTAAATGCCATAAACACATCCAGCACTGCCGCCGGAAGAGGAACAATGAACATGATAAACGCCACAAGCATATAGATTGCTACAATAATATCTGTTCTGGCCAATTTCGCACTCACTTGCCCTGCTCCCCCTTTTCTATCTTATACATTAAAACTCCTGTTCTCCCCTTCAAAAAAATCACACTTTTCCCTGCAGATGGTACACAAACGCCAGCACCTCCGCAACCGCCTGATACAGCTCCGGCGGAATGGCCTGCCCCACATCCACATTGGCATACAACATTCGGGCCAGGGGTTTATTTTCCACAATCTCTATCTTATTTTCCTTTGCGATCTCCTTGATACGCCGGGCCAGATGGTCCTCTCCCTTGGCCAGCACAATGGGCGCATCCGCCACGTCCGGGTCGTACTTGACGGCCACGGCATAATGGGTAGGATTGGTGATAACCACATCCGCCTTGGGCAGATCCTGCATCATGCGGCGCATGGACGCCTCGCGCATTTTTTGTCTGATCTTACCCTTGACCTGAGGGTCTCCTTCCTGCTGCTTATACTCTTCCTTGATCTCCTGCTTACTCATCTTCATGTCATTTTTGAATTTCACCTTCTGATAGATGAAATCCGCCGCGGCAATAAGCATATAAATAATGGAGATCCTGATTCCCAGATCCGTCACCACAGTGGCTGCCAGCTCCAGTGCCTGCATCAGAGTCAAATCATATAGATTCAGCAACAGTATCCACTTATCCTTCAGGTAACCATAGCAGATATACAAAATCAATCCGATTTTTGCAATTGACTTGATCAGCTCTACCAGGGAATTCACCGAAAAAAGTTTTTTAACTCCCTTCAGAGGATTCAGCTTACTGAACTTGGGATGCAGAGGCTTGAAAGTTGGATGCCACTTCACCTGGGCGATATCACAGATAAATGCCACCGCAACCCCCACCAGCAGAATGGGCGCTATGATAATCATCACATCCTGCAGCATGGTCTGAAAAACAATTTTAATATCCTTCTCGGGCATATAGCCCTGCCAGAAGGTAGTGGTATCGGGAATCCGATTGTAAATTCCGGGAAAAACCTCCATCAGCTGAATGCCCATGCGGCCTACCCAGAACTTCAGTACCAGAAACAGGGACAACAGCCCCATACAGTTTGCGATCTCACGGCTTTTCGCCACCTGCCCTTCCTTGCGGGCATCCGTCAGCTTTTTCTGAGTGGCCGGCTCCGTTCTCTCGCCGCCCATACCCTCCTTGGCAAAAAACTGCAGATTATATCTTAAGATCATATCATATCACCCACAAAGGAAACGATCATTCTCTTCATCTCCTGAAAGATAAAATCCGCCGCTCCCGGCAGCATTCCCGCCGTAAAGAACAACACGGAAAGTCCTACCAATATCTTCATTTGAATACCCACCGCAAACATGTTCATCTGAGGGGAAACCTTTGCCAGCACACCCAGAACCGCATTCAGCAGCAGAATCGTACAAAACACCGGCAGAACAATGCGGAAACCGATCACCACATAATCCCCCAGGAATTCAAGCATAGAGCTCAGAAGCGCATCCGAACGGAACACAGCCCTGTTCACCGGTATCAGCGAAAAGGTATCTGCCAGCGCCCCGAACAGGTATCGATACATCCCTGTAACGATCATCATCAGCATCAGACTGTACTGATACATTACCCCGGTAATACTTGTGTTCTCCCGGGAGGTGGGATCCATCAGCGTCACCATGGACAAGCCTACTTCCATATCTGCGATGGAGCCTGCAAAATTCACGATGGAAGTACATATGGATGCTGCAAGTCCTATCAGCAGCCCCACAACAGCCTCCTTCATGACAATAATAACATATTCAAGAACCGAAGAATAGACCACCGCTTCCGCCGGCGTCAAAACCTGATACAAAAGCACAGAAGTAAAAAAACTGATGCCGATCCGGACATTTGCCGGCGTATTTTTCATACTGAAGAATGGCGCTGTAAACACAAAGCATGACACCCGGGTAAATATTAAAAGGAAAAATTCCAGGTCATACATGGAAAATGAATAATTAATCATAAACGTCCCCGGCTATCCGCGCGTATACAGGCTGAAGGTAGACCATAACTGAGTCACAAATTCCACCATGCCGGTGATCATCCACTGTCCAAACAGGATCAGCGACAAAAAAATAGCAATAATTTTGGGCACAAATGTCAGCGTCTGCTCCTGTATGGAGGTTACCGTCTGAAAAATGCTGACAGACAAACCCACAATCAAAGACACCAGCAAAAGCGGCATAGCAGTTTTGATAATCAGGAAAAGAGCATCCCGCATAATATCCGCCACAGCATCGACTGTCATTTCAAGCTTCCTTTCTTTCTGCTATCTTCCCATTGTTACCAAAAAAGTATCCATCAGATTTCCGATCACCAGCGTCCAGCCGTCAGCAAGCACGAACAGCAAGATCTTAAAGGGCATGGAAATCGTCGTGGGCGGCAGCATCATCATACCCATGCTCATCAGCGTGGATGCCACTACCATATCAATTACAATAAAGGGAATGTAGATCATAAAGCCAATCCAAAATGCCAGACGCATTTCACTCAGCATAAAGCTTGGAAGCAGAACGGATAAAGGAATGGCATCCAGGTCGCTTCCGTCCCAGGTCTGCCCTGCTATATCCATAAACAGCTCCACATCCTTTACCTGCGTCTGGTCATACATAAAGTTGCGAAGGGGAGCCACTCCGGCTTCAAAGGCCTCCTCCTGGGTCAATTCTCCCGCCTCAAAGGGCTGAATCGCCTCCTCGTTGATCCTGGTTATGGTAGGCTCCATTATAAAAAAAGTCAGAATCAGTGCCATTCCAATCAAAACCTGATTGGGCGGGGCCGTCTGTGTATTCAGGGCCGCCCTGGTAAAATGAAGCACAATGATGATCCTGGTAAAGGATGTCATCATAATCAGAATGGTGGGAGCAAGGGAAAGCAGTGTCAGCGTGATAAAAATGCGAAGAGCCCCGTTCAGCTGTCCGTTTCCTCCGTCATCCAGAGTCAGAGTCAGGGAATTTCCCCCGCTGTCTTCTCCGGTCTGAGACTCCGCCGCAGACGGCCTCCCTGACTCCGCGGCTGAAACTCTTATGGAGCTTTGCATACACAATATGCCTACCGTAATCAGCAGGCATATCATCATTATTATTTGCTTTAGTCCTGACCTAAAATTACTCATCTACCCGACTTCCTTTTGGTCCGCTCCGATCCTCGGCCTGTTTTTTTACAGTCTTGTCAAACAGCTCCCGGAAACGGAATCCCTGAGGCGGATCCCCTGTCTTCAATTGTTCCCCCGGAATTTCTCCCAGCATGGTAACCGTATCCTTACAGACAGCCACCACGAAATACTTTTCCCCTGTCCGGATAATCTGGACAAACTTATTATTCGCAATGCGGGCCGTCTCAATCACCTGAATATTTTCATTTGTTCCTGCCTGTTTCTGGTAATTGGCGATCCACCTGGTAGTCAGCGCCGTAATACCCAGCACCAGCACAAACAGCAACAGCACCGTAATAAACTGTGCGTAGCTGTCCGTGCTTCCCGTCAAAAGAACACACATTAACCCACAACCTTCTTCACAGCCTCAAGCACGCGTTCCGGCGCAAAGGGTTTGACGATAAAATCCTTTGCGCCGGCCTGGATGGACTCGATCACCATCGCCTGCTGTCCCATGGCGGAACACATGATAACCTTTGCGCTTCCGTCAATCTTCCGGATCTCCTTCAGCGCCTGAATTCCATCCATCTCGGGCATGGTAATATCCATCAGCACAAGGTCGGGCTTAAGCTCTGTGTACTTTTCAACGGCCTTATGTCCATTTTCCGCTTCCCCGGCGACGGTATAGCCATTCTTGCCCAGAATGTCCTTGATCATCATCCTCATGAAAGCCGCATCATCACAAACCAAAATACCTGCCATTATCTCTTCCTCCTATTTGACAATCTCTGTTACTCTAACTGCAAAACTTTCCTCAATGACTACAACTTCACCCCTTGCAACAAACTTCCCGTTCACCAGAACATCTATGGGTTCTCCGGCAATCCTGTCCAGTTCGATAACCGTCCCGGGTGCAAAGTTCAGAATTTCTGAAATAGACTTTGACGTCCGTCCAAGCTCCACCGTAACCTCCAGAGGCACATCCATGATCAGGCCGATATTTTCCTGTCCCATGATTCCTCTTCCGTCCCCGGCAAAACTCTGAAACTGTGCCGGATGAATATTGATGTTCTGCATGGGCATCTGCTGATTCATCCCCATCATCTGAGGATTCATTCCCATCATCTGAGGGTTCATCCCCATCATCTGAGGGTTCATCCCCATCATCTGAGAATTCATTCCCATCATCTGAGGATTCATTCCCATCATTTGAGGGTTCACTCCCATTTGTTGATTCATCCCCATCCCATTCATATTCATCTGCCCTGCTGCCTGACCAGAATCCGCTGCCGAAGCATCCTGGGCATCCCCTGCCTTCTTTGCTGCTTTTTTTGCATCGTCCTCCTGTGTATGGAGGAAGGTTCTCACCAGCATGCGCGACAATTCCATAGGATACAGCTGCATAATGGAGCTGTCCACCAGATTGTCGATCTGCATCCGGAAAGATATCTTGACAAATTCCCCTCCCAGAAAAGGAGAGATATCCTCTCCGTTCTGTATTTTTGTCAAATCCAGCAGCGACGCGTTCGGCGGGCTGATATCAATGGTTCTTTTCAGCATAGTGGAGAGAGATGTGGAAGCGGAACCCATCATCTGATTCATGGCCTCGGAAATGGCGCTCAGATGAAGTTCTCCAAGTTCTCCCTCCGTGTTTGTGCCATCCCCTCCCATCATCAGATCGGTGATGACCTTCGCATCGTTCTCCTTCAGCACCAAAATATTGGTGCCGTCCAATCCCATGGTATACTTAATCTGTATAAAAACGCAGGGCCTCTCATATTCGGACAGCAGATTTTTCCACCGTACCACCTCCACATGAGGAGTTGTGATGCTTACTTTTCTGTTGACAAGCGAATACAGTGCCGTGGCCGAGGAGCCCATGCTGATATTGGCCACCTCGCCGATCGCGTCTCTTTCTTCCTCTGTCAATACTGTTTTAATCTCTTCCCGGGAATCCTGGGCCGGCTCACTGCTGGGTACCTCAGTGACCTCTTCCGTACTTCCGATCCCTCCCGGCTCTCCATCATCAGACAGATTCATGCCGCTGAGCAAAGCATTAATCTCGTCTTGCGACAGCATTCCATCCATTAATTACTCCTCCTCTCTGATTACCGATGTAATCCGGACAGCATAAGAGTCTTTTTCGGCGCCGGGCAATGCGGTAAATTTTTTAATATTTCCCACAAATATATTCATATCATCATCCACCTTGGAATTAAGGCGAATGCAGTCCCCTATCTGCAGGTTCATAAAATCATTAACTGATATGGTGCTCTTTCCAAGTACGGCCCTGACCGGGATATCCACTTTACGAATCAGCGACTCAATATACCCCTCATAATTTTCATCGTGATTGTCCTGCATAGTGGAAAACCAATACTTTGTATTCAATTTATCCATAACGTCCTCCAATGTAAAAAATGGAAGACAGACATTCATAAAGCCTTCTACGTCCCCTACTTTTACATTCAGAGTGACAATCGCTATCATTTCATTGGGACCAATCACCTGCGCAAACTGTGGATTCGTCTCCAAACGGTTCAGCACAGGACTGATATCTATCACATTTTTCCAGGGTTCTCTCAAGAGCTGAGCAAACATGACCAATACCTTCTGAATGATCATCAGCTCGATCTCCGAAAACTCACGAATCTTCTCCAATGGAAGCCCGCTTCCTCCCAGCATGCGGTCCAGCATGGCGTAAGCAAGATTTGTAGCCATCTCAATAATAATATTTCCGTTCAGCGGTGCAAAATTGATAATGCCCAAAATTACGGGATTGGACATGGAATTTGTAAACTCACTGAAAGAAACCGTCTCCGAACTGGCTACCGTAACCTGCACATTCTTTCTGAGATATACAGGAAGATTCGTGGAAATCAAACGGCTGTAATGCTCAAATATGATCTCCAGGGTCCTTAAATGTTCCTTGGAAAATTTTGTAGGGTGATTAAAGTCATAACCCTTGACTTGTTTCTCTTCGCTTTCCCGCATCCGGTCCGCATCAAGTTCTCCCGATGCCAGATCCGTCAACAGCTTATCTATGTCTCTTTGAGATAAAGCCTCACCCACACAAACTCACCTCCTCATGTTGGTTCTTGAACACTTATCCAAGCCGCCCATCAACCGTACTGAACCCCGCTGATTGCAATATCATAGATACAGCCGGTCTGGTATCTTTGCTGCAAAGCTTTCAGGATCTCATCCCTGACGCTTCCGAAATCATTACGGCACTCCTCTTCTGTGTGGGCGCTTACCACCTCATTGACAATATCCATGATTAGACTGTCTCTTACCACACCGGTATCTGTACCGATATCCTTGCTTATCTTTTTATAATCTTCATGCTTTGTGTTCAAAAGCAGGGATATCTTGAAGGTAATATATCCGTTTGACCCGTTTAAAGGAATCAGCAGCGCATCCTGTACATCATAAGTATACGTATCGGCCAGGGGAACCTCCACATTGGCGATCCCGCTGGGGCCGATCAGCTCCAGGTTCATCACCGCAGCAATGCTGGTAACCAGCTCCGCGTTCTTTTTGTTTGTGCCAATGACGCTGATCATCATTACGGAAGTCAACGCTATGTTCACCAGCAGCAGTACCAGAATCAATATGCTAAGCAAATTCTTTTTCATCGTATCCAAACCCCTTTTATCTATAATCTGATTTTCCGGCCTCCAGGCCGCTTTGCCCGTTGCAGAGCTACTGTCCCTGAGATGGATTAAATATCCTGATCTCCACGCGCCTGTTCCGGCTTCTGCCTTCTTCTGTGGTATTGTCCGCTATAGGAGCCCGCTCGCCCATACCGGAGTGCTTCAGGTTCACCGGATCCAGGAAAGTCGTATCCCTGAGGTAGTAAAACACGGACAAGGCTCTGGCGCTGCTCAGCTCTTCGTTGCTGGCATACCGTGAACTGCTCATGGGCACATTGTCGGTATGCCCTTCAATCTCGATAATTCCGGTACCATAGCGCTCCAGGATCACTCCGATCTTATCCAGCATCTGTTCAGCCTTCTCTTTCAGCTCTGCCCTTCCCGAATCAAAGAGAAGCGCGCCGTTCATGGTCAGCTGAACAAATTGAGACGTAAAACTGAGCTCCACCTCATCTCCAATATTGTTCTCATTGAGAGCTTCCTCTATCCGCTCCGCCAGCTCCTCGTTCTCCTTCAGCTTTTCCTCCTGAAGATACTGCTCCATAGCCTCTGAAGACTGATCATATTCCTCCATATTGTCTCCGTCGGTCTTACTGTCAGCAGTCTTTCCGGTACTATTGATAAACTGATCAAGCTCATTCAGCTGACTGACACCGTTGCTGATCAGAATGCCCTCTCCAATAGCCGTTGCACCTTTTTCAAAAATGCTGATGGAATTGTTCATGGCCGCCACCATTTCCTGGAGCTTGCTTTCCTCCAGAGTAGACATGGCAAACAGCATAACAAAGAAACAAAGCAGCAGATTCATCAGATCACTGAAGGTTGCCATCCAGGCCGGTGCCCCCGGCGGCGGCGTATCTTCCTTGCGCTTTGCCATTACTCGTCACCTCCCGCGCCTTCCTCGGAAATGGTCCTGTCCTTGGGAGCCAGGAATGATTTCAGCTTTTCCTCAATTACTCTGGGGTTTTCTCCCGCCTGAATGGACAAAAGCCCCTCGATCATAACTTCCTTCAGCACAACCTCCTCGCCGTTGTCAGCCTTCAGCTTATTTGACACCGGTGTACAGATCCAGTTGGCAAGCAGGGAACCGTACAGCGTAGTGATCAGGGCCACAGCCATTGCAGGACCCAGATTCGCCACGTCATCCATATTGTACAACATATTTACCAGACCTACCAGAGTACCGATCATACCCCAGGCAGGGCCCATGGCACCCAGTGTATCCCAGAATCCGCTGCACTTCTTATGCCGCTCTTCCAGACTGTTCATCTCTGTCTCCATGATGGCTCTGACCAGATCCGGATCCGTGCCGTCCACGATCAGCAAAATGCCCTTCTTCAGGAAGGGCTCATCCATATCTGCCGCCGCTTCCTCCAGAGACAACAGACCATCCTTACGAGCCACATTGGACAACTCTATAATCTTTCGTATCATCTCTGCCGTGTCCAGAGCCGGCGACTTGAAGATCAGCGTAAAGCTCTTGAGCCCGGCCACAAAATCCGGCATGCTGACGGAAGCCAGTGTGGCAGAAAACGCACCGCCAAAGGTGATGAGCGCCGAAGGCGGGTCTATGTACCGGCCGATGTTCTGCAGCCCGGCATTAAAATGAATTCCGAGCACAAGCATGACCAGACAAATAACGATACCTGCTAATGATGCTATATCCACAAAAACCACCTACCATTTTGCTCTTATTGACTATTCCGCAAAAATATCCTTTCTGTACAATTTTACAAGATTTTTTATCTCTTGTCTACTTTCTTTTACAATTATTTTCTTGCCTGTAGTAAGAGTGATCACCGTATCCGGCGTCTCCTCCACGATTTCAAACAGATGAGGGTTTACAAGGATCTTTACTCCGTTGATTTTGGTCACCTCTACCATAATCTTACCCTGCCTTTCTTCAAATCGACAAACCTTCGTCTGCCCCTGCAGACATTGTTTCCTGTCACCAACGCTTTCGTCTCACGACCCCTTCCTTTCTATCATTACATACTCCCCTGCGCGCCGCATACAGCACCCCTCGCCTTTGTTCTTCTGAAGCGTTCCTGTCTGCCGGAGTATCTTTACCTCCAAACAAAGCTGTCCCCACGATACAAGAATAAGGGGCGGAAAACTTCCGTCCCTTATTGTATCACATTTTACGAAGTATTGTGAGGGAAAAATGTACCATCTTTCACACCTGTTATCTCTTCAAATTAGTCAACTCTTCCAAAAGAGTGTCAGACACAGTTATAATACGACTATTCGCCTGAAATCCACGCTGGGTGGTGATCATTTCTGTGAACTCTGCGGACAGATCCACGTTGCTCATCTCCAGCTGTCCGGTGGACATATATCCGCCGTTGGCAGTGACGTTTACACCGATACCGTCAAACTCACCGGAATTCAGCGTGGCAGAATAAAGGTTATCGCCGGATTTCTGCAGACCGGATGCGTTGGCAAAGGCCGCAGTGGCAATCTGTCCCAGCAGTCTGGTCATGCCATTGTCATAGCTGGCATAAATTCTGCCGTCCTGCTGAATGGACACGCCAATCATATCTCCCAGACGACGTCCCATTCCCAGGCCTTCCTCGTCACCGCTGGTGGCGGCCGCCGTAGAGGTTCCCTTGTTGTCGTACATGCCAAGTCCGGAAAGGTCCACCGTAATATTGGAGAAATTTCCTCCCAGAGCGGACAGGTTCATAACGGCGGTAGTCACCGTCTCCTGTCCCTGAATCCCTGCAAATTTACCGGTCTTGCCGTCAAAGGCAACGATAGTGCCGTCAAATCTGCGTCCGGAAGTCTCGAAACTGGTCACATCCGTAGGGAAATGGGCCTGATCCGGATTGGTGGTGGTGTTTGTTCCGTTGGCCAGATTCAAAAGCATCTGCTCCACCGTGATCTGAGGATGAACCACATCAGCGCCGGCAGCATCCTGGCTGACAGGTGTATAGAGCAGATTCAGGAAATCATCCGTGGAGCCTTCATAACCGTAAGCCTTTGCGATGGCATCCAGCTGATTCTGAACAGTTAAGGGTTCGGGAGGCGTTCCAGTAGTAAGCGTCGTCTCCGCATCTCTGTCCAGCATATTGCCGCTTCCATCCACTATGGTAGCCAAATCTGCTATAATATTGCCGTCTTTATCCTTCAGCTGCTTTGTGTTGGTAGTATCCCAGCTGTAATTCTTTGTATCAATGGTCAGCTTGCCGGCGATATTCTGAGAGTTGCCTGCAGTTCCGAAAATGTTAGCGGCGCCTTCCTCAGAAGCCGAATATACCACCTTTCCTGTGGAATCCAGGATTCTGTCCAGCTCCAGGCTGTAATTGTTGACCCCGCCGGAATCCTCCGGTGAATCAGATTTCCGGAACACAAATTTAGCCGTATAGGCATAGCCCAGAGCATCAAAGAAGTTCAGGTTCACCACCTTACCGTTCTTGCTGGTCACATCCTTATCGTTTTTGTCAATGATGCCGTCCATAACGGCCTGTGTGGTAGCCTCGGGAGGATAGGTCATATTGACGGCGCTCATGATCCGCAGTGCGGCCACGGTATCCTGCTTGATGTCTCCGGTCTCGTCGTCAACCTGCCAGCCCATTACGTTGTAGCCCGTACTGGTCATGGCCAGGTTTCCCGCACCGTCCACATAGAAAGAACCATCTCTGGTAAAGAAATTCTCTGTGCCGTTGTTTACTACAAAGAAATTGTCCCCGGTTATCATAATGTCAAAGGGATTGCCGGTGGACTGGCTGGAGCCCTGGCCGGTGATATTGACGTTGATGGCTCCGGATTTTACGCCCAATCCGATCTGTCTGGCGTTGGTACCGCCGGTGCCCGTAGTGGCATTGGCGCCGCTGGCCCTCTGGGTGGTCTGGCTCATCAGTTCGCTGAAAACGATGGAACTGGATTTGAAAGCCGTAGTGTTGACGTTGGCAATATTATTACCGATAACGTCCATTTTGGTCTGGTGGGTCTTCAATCCGGCCACACCAGAAAAAAGTGATCTCATCATAGTGCTTGTTCCTCCTGAAATCGGAGCGTGCCCCTCTCGGTCAGTCGAGGGGCATAAGCCTCCGCAAAGGTCCGGCTATATAATTACCGCTCCGTTGATATTAGTGAATATGTTTTCGTTTGTTTCCGTGCTGTCCATTGCAGTGACTACCGTCTGATTCGGTACGTTGACGATAAACGCCAGCTGATCCACGATCACCAGAGAATCTCTGATTCCCTTCCGCTCCGCTTTCTTCGCCCCGTCCTCCAGCCGCTCCAGCTGCCCGGCACTCAGTTCGATGTTTCGGTCATTCAACCTTCCCAGCGCATGTCTGGAAAATTTCAGGGTTCCATCCCCGCCCTGCAGGCTTCTGCTCTCCAGAATTTCCTGAAAGGAAAGACCGTCCCTGGTCTCGTGCGTGTCTGCCTTCTGGGGACTGCTTAAGTATTTTTCTGTCAACTGCTCAATGGAAAGATATCCGTTATTCTGTATCTGCATCTTCCTTAAGCCCCCGTTCTGATCTGTCGGCCTGCGCTTTTACGCACCACCGTTCTCTGTGCCGCCTGATTCGTCCGGTTTTTCCGTTCCGCCCGGTTCCTCCGGCTTCTCAGTTCCGTCCGTATTTTCCCCGTCTCCCGGTTTCTCTGTTCCGTCCGGTTCTTCTGGCTTTTCCGCTCCGTCGGCTTCTCCTGCCGCCAGGCGCACTTCCTTCAGCTTCTCAATGTACTTGGCAAGCTTATCCTTGTTCTCCTTGGTGATAAAGGTCTTCTCATAGTCGCTCATCTCGTTGAAGGTCTTCTCCAGCTTGTCGATGGCATCTGCATCCGTCAGATCCACAGCTGCCAGAATCGGAAGCTTATTCATACCGATGGTAAATTCCTCCGCCTTCTTGTAAGCGTCGAAGTAAGTCTCGTCGAGCACAGTGTCCAGATCTTCCAGCGCATAAAGCTTCTCCTCGATGGAAAGCTTTGCCTTGCCGTTCTCGAATACCACATAGTCCACCCGGCCCTGCTTATACCCGGTATCTCCCGCCGCGTTGGTAGTCCTGATATAGACCTCCTTACCTACCAGAGAGCTTGCTCTCGCCAGATCGCTGCTGGCCGCCATATTCTGCATCTGCTCCACCTGGGAAAATTGTGCATACTGGGAAATATATTCCGTATTTGAAGTAGGCTCCAGCGGATCCTGATATTGCATCTGTGCCACCAAAAGCTGCAGAAATGCATCCTTATCCATACCGCTCTGCATCCCTGTGGCATTATTCTTTTTCAGGGAATTCTGAGATTCTGTAGTGACGATTTTTCCGTCTTCTACCGGTGCCATTAAAGCCATTACGCATTCTCCTTTCCTGTCCTTTTATTGAACGTTGGCCTATCATGCCGTATAGTCCACCGTACTTCCGTTGGCAGTCATAATTTCCGCTGCCAGTACATCCTCCTGTTCCATTTCCTCGACGGAAAAAGGATCATTCAGATCAATTCTTCTGGTCCGGGCTTTTCTTTCCGGTTCCCGGCCCTGGTTTCCGCGGCCCCTTCCCTGCTCCAGATTTCTCTCAAAGGCATGGGACTGAACCGTTACCTCGATAGCCTCCACCTTTACGCCCTGCTCCTCAAAGCTTTCCTTCAGCTGGATCATCTGGCTTTCCAGCGCAGATTTCACCGCCTCGTTCTGGGTGATAAAGTTCGCCGTAATCACGCCGCCCTTTGACGCCACCTGTACCTGCAGAGTGCCGAGACTGGCAGGATGCAGCTGCATTTCCAGATTTGTGAGCTCCGGTTTCAGGTTAATCCGCATATAGTCCATAACCTGGCGCATGATGTCCTGGGTGGATGTATCCCATTGACTGGCGGACAGCGCCTCGCTCCTTTGAAGCTGTGGCTGAAATTGTTCCGCGCGCAGATTTTGAGCAAACAGATTCAGATTCTGATTTTCTCCGCTTTCCCGGTGGCGGCTTCCCTTTTCTTCTCCGGCGCCGGTCTGTTCACCGGCATTTTCCCTGTTCCAGACCTGCTGTGTTGGAGTCTCCTCCTGCACCATGGTCTGCTCCGGCTCCCGGACTGCCTTCTGGCCCTGATCCACAGGCTCTTCAACCGAAGTTTTCTCCGGTATAATCCGGATATCCTCTGTAAGCTCTTCCGGAATCTCGGGGAGAGTCAAAGTCTCCTCCTGCGGCTGAGCTTCCTGCACTTCTCCATTCTGCACCGAGATTTCCTTCAGCTGCTGTGCCAGCTCGTTTAACTGCTCTGGATTCAGCTGAAGCTCTCTGCCGCATTCCTGAAGTACGGTGCTCAGCTCTCCCATCAGCTCCCGATAGCTTCCGTACAGCTCCTCATTGGTCACAAGAGCACTGGAATCCTGCGCTCCTCCCACCTTCAGAATCAGTTCACCCAAAGCCCGGGGATCCAAAACATCCAGCTGCTCCATTCCCAGCTCTTCCATGGCGGCGCTCAGTTCCTCCACCGTCACCCCAAAGGTATCCGCGATCTGTTCCATCAGCTCTGCAGCCGCCGGCCCCAGCACCTCCATGGCCGCTCTCAGCTCATCCTCCGAAAGCTCCCATGCCTCACCGTTTTCCTCCGCAGGCTCCTGCTTTTCGGTGCGTACCCGATGTGCGTCTCTGGCCTTCAGAGAATCACCCGGCACCTTTTTTACCGCCGCCCTGGACTCGGTTTCCTGGCTGCCCGAAGGCTCCTTCCCCGACTGGTTGTTCCAGACCGCCTGGAAACTGCCCCCTGTCACGTTTTTGGCTCCCGAGCCAGCCGCCGGCGCCAGATTGGTCAGGATGGAACTGACATCCTTTACCGATGTGTTTGTCATTTGTGGCCTCCTTTCCGCAATCTCCTGACTGCTTTTTTCGGGAAAAAAATCTCCCATATTTTTATCGGCCCCAAAGACAAAAACCTTAAGAGCTGGGATCCATCATTTTTGTCAAACGTGCGGCGACCTCTGCATCCATAGACTCCAGGATTTTACTCCTCTGCTCTGCCGTCATAGCCTCCAGAATCCGAGCCACCTGAGCCAAATCACTGGTCATTCCCTCAAAAATCTTAGCCGCCTTCTTTGCATTCATCTCTGTATAAGTTTTTACAAACTGTTTGATCTCTTCATCTTCCTCCTGCTGAAGCACCACCTGTTTATAGAGGAATTCTGCTGTGGCGGGATCCATGGCCTCATAATACTTCTTAAACTCCTCGATCCCGGGCCCCTTGTCGGAATAAACGACTTCTTCGTAAAACTCATTCATGATCCGCTGGAACTCCACCTGCTTTGCCTCAAACTCCTTCAGCCTTGCGACCTCCGCCTTCAGCTGCTCCAGGTCGCTGTCCTTAGAATTGGAGGCTGTCTGCACTCGATCCAGCTCCAGCTCCAGCTCCCGGATCCGGTCCACCGCCTCCTTCAGATCATTGTAGCCGCCATAGCTCTCCTGGGTAGTGGAATTCCCGCCAAGGGCAGAGCCCGGCAAAATCAGATTCAGTACAGGAACATCCTTCAGAATCGGTGTGAGCACTCTGCTTCCGAATCCACCCACATCCAGCTTTACTATGACGCAGATCACAGCGATCCACAGCACCACAATCACTACTGTCGCCCCAAAGGTCACCAGGCCGTTTCCCTCGTCCATCCCCAAGGCTTCCTCCTGCTTGGCAATTTCCCTGGCCCGGCGCTTTGCCTCCTTTTTCTGCTCCTTCTGTTCCTTTTTCAGCTGCTTTTTATCATCCAGGACCTTCTGCTTTTCATCTTCTGTCCCGACTGCCTCCGGCACTGCTTCCTTTGCTTTTGCTTTTGCCATAACTCTCCTCATTTCCCGGCGCTTCTCCGCTGTCCGTAAGTATAACTGGTAAGCTCGTCGATCTCCTTCCCCTCCTGCCTCTTCTCTTCCATTAGGAATGCGTCAAAGGCCTTTTCCTTCAGAGTCTCATGAGTTTTCCGCTCCATCATCACTTCCGTCAAGCGAATCCTTGCCTGCTCCAGATTTTTTTCTGCCGCCGCCACACGAAGGCGCTGCTCCGCAATATAATCCTCCATCCGCTGAATCGCGGTTCTGTTCTCTTCGATTTTACCCACATCCAGTGCTCCCGCTAAAAGCTCCTGGGCCCTCCGCTCGTATCCGTCCTTCCTCTGGAAAAGCTGCTTAAGCCGCTCCTCCTCCCGGTCCAGCGCCGCCCGTGCCGCGGAAAACTCCTGCTTTGCCTGGGTCTCCATCTTCATTTTTATATTCAGGATACTCTGCATGGAGTATCGAAATCGCGCCATACCGCCTGTTCTCCGCCTTTTTTACACTTTCATGCATCACGGCGCCACAGATTGTCTACTCGTCAAACAATCCGTGAAGCATTGACACACTTGTCTCAAATTCAAATTTCTCATCCACATCCTGACACAAAAATTGATTTACTGCATCAATCTTGGATATGGCATAATCGATGGAAGGATTACTGCCGGACTTATAGGCGCCGATATTGATCAGATCCTCCGCCTCATTATAGGTGGCAAGCACATTTTTCAGCCTGCCCGCCACCTGCTTGTGATCCTTTTCGGCAATCTGACTCATACACCGGGAAATACTCTGCAAAATGTCGATTGCCGGATAATGATTCTTATGCCCCAGCTTTCTGTCCAACATGATATGACCGTCAAGAATACTTCTGGCCGTATCCGTGATGGGCTCATTGAAATCGTCTCCGTCTACCAAAACCGTGTACAATCCGGTGATAGAGCCCCTGGAGGCCCTTCCCGCCCGCTCTAAAAGCTTGGGCATTTCCGAATATACGCTGGGAGGATAGCCTCTGCTCACCGGCGGTTCGCCGCTGGCCAGGCCGATCTCTCTCTGTGCCATGGAAAAACGGGTCAGGGAATCCATCATAAGCAATACATCCTTCCCCTGGTCTCTGAAATATTCCGCTATGGCCGTAGCCGTCTTGGCCGCCTTATTTCTCTCCAGGGCAGGTCTGTCCGAAGTGGAAACCACTACCACGGACCTTCTCATGCCTTCTTCTCCCAGATCCCGTTCAATAAACTCTCTTACTTCCCTGCCTCGTTCGCCGATCAGCGCGATCACATTAATGTCCGCCCTGGTATTTCTGGCAAACATTCCCATCAAGGTGGATTTTCCCACTCCGGAGCCGGCAAAAATACCGATACGCTGCCCCTTTCCCACAGTGATCAATCCGTCTACGGCTTTTACCCCCAGGGGAAGAACCTCGTCAATAATCTCCCTGCTCATGGGAGCGGGAGGCGCCGCCTCCACCAGATAGGGAATCCCGTCGGGAACCGTCCCGTCCAGAAAGCGCCCCAGTCCGTCCAGCGTCTTTCCCAGCAGCTCGTCACTCACCGACACCTGCAGAGGATTTCCTGTATTTTCCACAATACATCCCAGCCCGATCCCGTCCACGGAATCATAGGGCATCAGCAGTGTCTTTCTGTCTCGAAAGCCCACCACCTCCGCCATAATAGGCTGCCGCTCTCCCCGGCTTTCGGGAACGATCCTGCAGATATCCCCCAGCCTGGCGTCAGGCCCCGAAGACTCTATGGTCAGCCCTACCACATTCACGACCTTTCCCAATCTGCGGAAACAGGTGCTTTCCATTAATTTATAATACTTTTCCAAATTTACAGAAACAGCTTCCAAAAGATCCCTCCTGCCGCTTTATTCCCTGGACCAGGACAATAAAGCCAGCTTCTGCTTCAATTCAGCCAGCTGCGTGCCCAAACCACAGTCAAATATACCGCCGTCCGTCTCAATCAGGCATTCATTTTTTTCCAGCGACATATCCTCTGTCACTTCCACTGCACAACTGCCCGCTCCCCCCTCTGTGATGATCTGCTTCTTCTGCATACTCACATAAGGGTAATCCTCTCTGGACACCCGGATGGTAAAGCTGCGGCTTCCGTCCGCCTTGCGCATGGCAGCAGTAATCAGATATGTCAAAATATCACGATAGGAGGAAAGCTCCACATGGAAAAAATGCTGATAGATCTCCGTGATGGCATCCACCAGCCTGGGTTCCAGCTCCTGAAGCTGCTGCTGGTAAAAGGCTTCCAGCTGCTTTTCTTTTACCTGATATTCTTTTTTAACAGCTTCAACCTGGGCTTCAGCCTGAGCCTTCGCCTGGGTCAAGCCCTCGTTATGTCCCTGCTTTCTGGCTGTTTCCCGGATCTGCTCCTTCTCGGCTTCTGCCGCTGCCACGGCTTCCCTGCGAATATTCTCCGCCTCCTCCCGCGCCTGGGCCAGCAGGCTCTCCGCCTGCTCCCGGGCCTGGGACTCGATCCTTTTGGCCTCCTCATTGGCCTTAATCACGTTGCCGCTTTCCGATTCTCCGGCGGAGGACACTTCTATGGTCTCCGCCGCCAGCCCCGAAACAAAGCCTTCTTTCATCGGCTGCTTCTCCTGGAGCTCAGCCATTTCTCTTCTCTGCCGAAGTACTCCGTTAGTGTCAATAACTCTTTTTTCATCCGACACTGTCACGGTAAATACCTGTTTTACCAGATTCCTAGACAACAATTTCGTCACCTCCGCCTCTGGAAATCACGATCTCCCCTGAATCCTCCAGCTTCCTGATAATATTTACAATCTTCTGCTGGGCTTCCTCTACATCCTTCATGCGGACAGGGCCCATAAATTCCATATCTTCCTTGATCATAACAGCCAGACGCTTGGACAGGTTGTCGAAGATAGCGTTCTGAACCTGCTCATTGGCATTCTTCATGGCGATTGCCAGATCATTGTTATCCACATCACGCAGCACACGCTGAATGGCTCTGTTGTCCAGCAGCAACACATCCTCGAACACAAACATTTTCTTTCTGATCTCGTCGGCCAGCTCCGGCTCCTCGATCTCCAGAGTTTCCATAATATGGCGCTCTGTGCTCCTGTCTACGGTATTCAGGACCTCCACTACTGCGTCTACGCCGCCGATAATAGTGTAATCCTGATTTACCAGGCTGGCCATCTTGGATTCCAGCACCTTCTCCACTTCCTTGATCACATCCGGACTGGTACGATCCATAACCGCAATACGCTTGGCCACATCCGCCTGTCTCTCGGCAGGCAGGCCTGAAAGGATCATTGCGGCCTGAGATGCCGACAGATAAGACAAAATCAGCGCAATCGTCTGGGGATGTTCGTCCTGAATAAAGTTGATCAGCTGTGAAGGGTCTGTCTTGCGTATAAACTCGAAAGGCTTCACCTGCAGGGAGGCCGTCAGCTTGCCGATAACATCCATTGCCTTTTCGGCTCCCAGCGCCTTTTCCAGCAGATCCCTGGCATAATTAATGCCGCCCTCTGCAATGTATTGCTGAGCCAGACACACCTCGTAAAACTCATCGATGATCTGTTCCTTTATCTGAGGCGTCACACTCCGCGTATTGGCAATCTCCAGCGTCAGCTCTTCTATCTCGTCCTCCTTCAGATGCTTGAAAATTCCTGCCGATCTCTCCGGCCCTAAAGCTATCAGAAGGATCGCGGCTTTTTGAAGTCCCTTCAGGCTCTGCTCCATCTCCGTATTAGCAGCATTAGCAGCCATATTCTTTACCCCCAATCGTCACTCAGCCAGTTCCGCAGCAGACTTGCGGCGGCATCCGGATTTTCGTCCACAAATTTCTCTACCATCAAGCGTTTCTCAGACTTCGCCTCCAGATCAATATCCTCCAGCTCGCTTTCCGGCATAGATTGCAGCATCTCTTCCACGGACAACTCCTCTTCTACAGGCTCTTCCGCAGCTTCCTTCTTCACACGCATACTGCGCAGAACCACAAATCCCAGAAGCCCCAGTATCAACACGATCATCACGATACTGAGAATATCTGTACCGCTGACCGGCAGTCCTTCTTTATCATAGAAAACAGGTGATTCATATGCCAGAATTGTAATTCGATCCTGGCTGATGCCGGTGGCATTGGCCACCATGCTATAATATTCCTCATCCACCTCCAGCTTCACGTCCCGGCTGTTGGCGGCCTTGAATTCCTCCCAGGTCATGCCATCCAGAAGCCCCTGGGCTTTTACAGTTTCCTCATAATAATCCCTGCGGCTGAACATGGATACCGCTATGGATGAGCTGTCATATTTTATACTGCCGGGAGACGTAACCCACTCCTCATAAGAGTGGTTAGGCTGAAAATGCTCCTTCCGCTCCGACTGGGACGATTCTCCGCTGCTGGCATCAGGATTCAGATATCCTGTCTGTTCGTTTCCGTCATTGGTATCCGTTCCGGGAATGCCCACCAGTCCGTTGCTGCTGCTGGATTCAAAGGTTTCCCGGTCAATCACCATCCCGTTCTCCTGTCCCGAGTTGGCATAATACTCATCCACATTCTTCCGGTACTCGGAAAAATCCATATCCAGATGGCTGGAAACCTCGATCATGCTGTATTGCCCCGTGCCCAAAAGCACCTTTTTCACACGGTTGGCCAAAAGAGTATGTGCCTGTTCCTGCAGCTCCTGCATGGATGTGGCAAAGCTTCCATAATCGTAATCGTCTCCGCCGGCAAAAAGCATATTGCCGGTCCGGTCCATAATGGTGATATTAGCCGTACTTGCATTTCCCATGCTGCAGGCCGCCATCTGTGCCAGTGCCGCCGCGGTGGCCGAAGAAATGCTTTCCCGAAGTCCCAGGGTAACAGTTACCGAAACCTCTGCCTGCTGATCAGTGAGGCGGCCCGTGTCCCGAGGTCTGTTCATCATCACCTGAGCGCTTTCTACCTGCGCCTGCAGAAGAAACATATTTTCCAGTTCTTTCTGCAGAAACATCGTATATTGATTTTCCCGGTCCGCGGAGGTAGTGGACATACTGCTTTGCACCCAGTCTCCATACTTTAAGTCATCCGGCGTAAAACCGGCTGTAGCCAAAGCATAATGAGCCTGCGTCAACTGGCTGTTCTCCACCTCTATAACCAGTCCATCCGTGGATTCCTTGTGAGTGATTCCCGCATCATTCAGGATCTCAACAACCTTTGCCGCATCCGATGTATTGCTATATGTACCGATCTTTGTATATTCAGGTCTGGTGAAGGTATATGTAACGATCACAACCGTAAAGACCGCCACCGCTATGGTAGCTATTAGAATTGTCTTTTGTTTTGAGGTAAATTTATTCCACCATTCCAGAATTTTACCCGGAATCTCTTTCAGCTTGTCAGCCATGGTATTTCTCCCCTAGTCATTTTGTCTTGTCATAACTGCCCTGCGCTCCATACCGGGCACAGCCCTGCAGAAGCTCCCCTGCAGGCAGTTACGAACTCATTAGATCTGAATCTGCATGATCTCCCTGTATGCCTCCAGAAGCTTATCCCGGACGGCAACGGTATATTGCAACGCGGAAGAAGCCTTCTGCATGGCGATGGTCAAATCATGAGCATTCTCCGTTTCTCCCAGGGCAAAGCTGATATACTCATTTTCCATATCGGAAAGATAATTGTTTGTGGTTTTAATATTATCTATGGCAGAATTCAACACACTGTCAAACAAAGTTCCGTCGGTTTTTTCTTTTTTTTCAGCCAGAGTTCCGGTCAATGAAGTCACTCTGGCAGACGACACCCGGTCTGCACTGTTTATGCTTCCCAGCTCTGAAATTGTCAGATCCATTCTATGTACTCCTCCATCCTGCTGCTCATACTTCGTTACAAAAACAATTGGCAGCAATTCAACGATCCACCTGCACCATTACATTTATTGAGCCAGCTCCAAAGCCTTGAGCACCATGGCCTTGCTGGCGTTAAAAGCCGTGGAATTTGCCTCATAGGCACGGCTTGCATCAATCATATTTGTCATCTCTGTGATAATATTTACATTAGGATATTCCACATACCCATTCTCGTCCGCATCGGGATGAGAAGGATCATACACCAGATTCATTTCCGTCACATGGTCCTCATAGACTCCATGCACCTTGACACCTGCTCCTGTATAATCCTGGCCGCGGGTCGCCTGTCCAAGAACCCGCTGAAAGGTATCTCTTCCGCCCTTTTCTTCAAAGGCCACTACCTTTCTACGGTACGGCGTACCGTCTGCCGTCCTCGTGGTGCTGGCATTGGCAACATTCTCCGAAATCACGTCCATGCGGTATCTCTGTGCTGTCAGACCTGATGCGTTTATGTTAAATGCCGAAAACATACTCATACTTTTACCTCCTTGCCCGCCTGCGGCGGGTGCCACTTCTTTTCTATGCTGCTTTCATGCTTTTATATGCCGCTTCCATGCTTTTATATGCATTTTATGCGTCATACCCGTGCACATACTCTCCGGATCCCAATGCTCCGTTTGCGGACAGGCTTTCCTTCAGAGCGGCAGAATACTCCGCCTCCTCACGGCATTACAGCCCTACTTCATCACCATCTGCAAATTAGTAAATTCCTGCCGAATGGCAGCGATCAGCCCCTGATATTTCAACTGGTTTTCAGCAAACATCACGTTCTCATTGTCCACATCCACATTGTTTTTATCCAGGCGATAGGAAAAAGCCGCCTGATCTGTGAACACCTTGGCCGAGAGATTCTCTTTTCCCGCATCGGCAACTCTGGCATCCATGGATTTGGAGAACCCGCTGCCCAGGGCGCTTTTAAGCGTCTCCTCAAAAGACACGTCCTGTCTCTTATAGCCCGGAGTGTCCACATTGGACAGATTGTTGGAGATAACCTCATGCCGAAGCCAGCTGGCATCGGCAGCTTTATCTAATACATTTACATAATCAAAAACATTTGACTGAAACATTTTACTCTCCCTTCTTACATGCAAAAACAAGGCAGATACTACAGCCCACCTTATTACATTATAAATGTTTTCGCCAAAAACACAATAGATTATATGTTTTTTTCTAAAAACTACCTGTTTGCCTGCGCAGTCAGGCAGGCAAAAAATATCTTCAAACGCATAAAAAGGGACTTATCCTTGCCCGACAAATCCCTTTACCTCTGCATTCCCCCGCAAATTCCTTTTTGCGTTTCCCGGTATTCTGACCGGGCCGTATCTACCTATGCTGACCGTGCTGGCTGTTCTGCCGCTTCAGTTCCTCTATTTCGTCAAACACCACATCGTTGAGTACCTTAATGTAAGTTCCCTTCATCCCTGAAGATCTGGATTCAATGACGCCGGCGCTTTCGAATTTTCTCAGAGCATTGACAATCACCGAACGCGTAATACCGACTCTGTCCGCAATCTTACTGGCCACAAGAATCCCTTCCATACCGTTCAATTCATCAAAAATGTGGGTAATCGCCTCCATCTCCGAGAAAGACAATGTGCTGATCGCCGATTTGACCACAGCAACCTTGCGGCTCTCCTCTGCACTTTCCTCATTCACGGCACGCAGCATTTCCAATCCCACTACTGTAGTGCCATATTCGCAAAGAATGATGTCATCAATATCATACTGCGTGTTGCACTTGTAAATAAACAGCGTTCCCAGTCTCTCGCCGGCTATCTCGATGGGTGTTATGATAGCCTGAAATTTTGTGACATCCGTGCTCTCAAAGCCAAGTGTTTCCAGATTCACATTTTCCTTGGTGGACAAAACCCCCAACAGCCTTTCATTCAGCAAACTATCGATGAATCCGCCCACATTTTCATCGATCAGCTCCGTGATCGATTCAACTCCATCGGCTTTTCCAACTCCCAGGACCTTTCCTTTGCGGCTGATGACCAGCACATTGGAATTCAGGATCTCGCGCATTACCTTGCAGATGTCGTTAAATACCACCTTGCTGGAATTATTGTTGTGCAAAAGCTTGCCAATTTTTCTGGTCTTATCCAGAAGCTGTACACTACTCATACACTTTCCTCCGTTTCGCCGCACCACAACATTCTATGAATATATAAATTTCTTGTGATATTTATTCAAACATATCATAGCACAAACAAAATCAGATTACAATGCGCAAAACGGCAATTTATTAGTATTTTCTAAGATTTATCTGGCAATTCCGGTATGACGTAATATCCGCAACGTTCCTCCGAGCACACCAGCTTATTTCCCTTCACCAACAGCATGGATCCGCATTTGGGGCATTTCTCATTGGATGGCTTCTGCCAAACCATGAAATCACAGTCCGGATTATCAATGCAGCCATAATACCTGCGTCCTTTTTTTGTTTTCTTTGCCACCACATCCTTTCCGCATTTCGGACAGGCTACGCCGATCTTTTCAAAATAGGGACTGGTGTTGCGGCACTCCGGAAACCCGGGACATGCCAGAAACCGTCCATGAGGCCCATACTTTATCACCATCTGCCTTCCACACAGCTCGCACACCTCGTCGCTGACCTCGTCAGCAATAGTGACCTCAGCCAAATCCTCCTCCGCCTGCTTTACCGCTTCGTCCAGATCGGGGTAAAAATTGGAAATAACCGTTTTCCATTTAACGCTTCCTTCCTCCACTCCGTCCAGCAGCGCTTCCATATTAGCGGTAAAATTCACATCCACGATAGACGGGAACGCTTTCTTCATCATATTGTTTACTACCTCGCCCAGCTCGGTCACGTAAATATTCTTATTCTCCTTGGTCACATACCTCCTGGCCAGAATCGTGGTGATCGTAGGTGCGTAGGTACTCGGTCTCCCGATCCCCAACTCCTCCAGGGCCCTGACCAAGGATGCCTCCGTATAGTGGGCCGGCGGCTGAGTAAAGTGCTGGACGGGATCAAACGCCCCAAAGGACAGGCTGCTGTCCTGGTCAAGTCTTCCCGTAAGCGTGTTTTCCTCCTCTTTATCCTCCTCCGAAATATATACGCTCATATATCCCTCAAACTTCAATTTTGAAGCCGACAGAGTAAACACCTGCTCCTTATTCTGAAGATCCCCGGCCTGTATTTTCACAGAGGTGGTCTCATATTTCGCGGCGCTCATGCGGCTTGCCAAAAAGCGCTTCCAGATCAGCTGGTACAGCCGGAACAGATCCCTGGGAAGCTCATCCTTCAAAGCTGCCGGAATCCTGTCCAGCCCCGTAGGCCTGATCGCTTCATGGGCATCCTGGATCTTTTGACCGTTCTTTTTTTCAGCCCCCTTCTCCGCCACATATTCCTCTCCATAATGTGCCTGGATATAGTCCTCCGCCATGCGCTGAGCCTCCTCGGAGACCCGGGTGGAGTCCGTACGCAGATAGGTAATCAAGCCTACTGTTCCTTCACCCTTAATATCAACTCCCTCATAGAGCTGCTGGGCAAGGCGCATGGTCTTTTGGGTGGAAAAATTCAGCGCCTTGCTGGCCTCCTGCTGCAAAGTCGAGGTGGTAAACGGAAGCGGCGGCTTTTTCAGGCGTTCTCCCCGCTTTACCTCAGCCACCCTGTACTGTGCCCCCTCCAGCGACTGCATAATATCTTCCACCTGTTCTTTACTTTGGATGGATACTTTTTCCTCTGTAGTGCCGTAATATTTGGCTTTGATAGGCTTTTTCTCCCCCTCAATGTTCAGGGACACCTCCAGGGACCAATATTCCTCCGGAATAAAGGCATTAATTTCGTCCTCCCGATCGCAGATTATACGCAGTGCCACCGATTGAACACGTCCCGCGCTGAGTCCCCTCTTGATTTTGGCCCAAAGCAGGGGAGAAATCCGGTAGCCTACCACCCGGTCCAGAGCCCTGCGGGCCTGCTGGGCATCCACCAGATTCATATTAATCTCACGGGCATTCTTCAAAGACTCCTTCACCGCATTCTTGGTAATCTCATTGAAAGTGATCCGATAAACCTTTTTGTCCTCCAGCTTCAGCGCGGCAAAAAGATGCCAGGAAATTGCCTCTCCTTCCCGGTCAGGGTCGGTAGCCAGATAAACCTTCTCCGCCTTCCTGACCTCCCGGCGAAGATTTGCGAGAATATCCCCTTTCCCGCGGATCGTGATATATTTCGGCTCATAGTCATGCTCCACGTCGATCCCCAGAGAGCTTTTAGGCAGATCCCGCACATGCCCGTTGCTGGCAGCCACTTCATAATTCGACCCCAAAAACTTCTTAATGGTCTTCACCTTTGCAGGTGACTCCACAATCACCAGATACTTGGCCATATTACATTCCCCTTTTCCATTTCTTCTATATATAATATACCCTTCCCTATGATATACCATCCTTCCCCCACCACGCCGGTCATACCGTGAACCACTATACACCAAAAAATCAGAAGGCGCAAGTTTTTTATAAATTTTAAAAAAAACACTTGCTTTTTTCTCTGAAATGTATTATTATAAACAAGTGCCGCGGATATAGCGGTAATAAAGAAAATGTGGACAACATTTAATCTATGGCTGATTGGTCAAGCGGTCAAGACGCCGCCCTCTCACGGCGGAAACAGGGGTTCGATTCCCCTATCAGCTGCGACTGTTTTTTAACAGCCCAACCCCGAAAAGGCTCTGAATTTCTGATTGAATCAAGAAATTCAGAGCCTTTTTGCTTTTTAAAAATTTCCACCTGCGCGGTTGGATGCTCTTTGGAGCGTCAGTCGCACAGGCGGAAATTTTCCATTAACATATTCACAGCCGCAGATCTCCTCCGAAAACGCTACAGCTGAAAATCAAAAAGGCTTAACTGGTTGGATTCCGGAAGGTCTCCCAATAAATTCAACGTGGCCATCATATCCACAACCGTTTTGGAAACCTTTGTCCGTTCCCGGAAATCCTCCTTTGATAAAAACGGTCCGTCCTTTGCCGCTTCCACAATGGCGTCGGCGGCCTTGTCCCCCAGACCATCTATACTGCTCAACGAAGGCATCAGCTTATCCCCCACGATCTGAAACGCCCGGGATTTTGCACGGAAAATATCGATCTGTTCAAATTGGAAGCCTCTGGCATACATTTCCTGCACAATTCTCATATCACCGTAGGCAAGCTCTTCCTTATTAGAAAGGGGCACTGCCCCCGGCTCCTTGTTGGCCGCCGCATCCATTCTCTTTTTATAGTCCTTCATGACCGTTTCCAGATGAGCCTGGCCCTGACACATAATCTCATAGGAAAAAGCCTTTGCCCGGATGCTGAAAAAGGCGCCGTAATAGGCAAGGGGATAATGAATTTTACAGTAGGCAATACGCCAGGCCATCATAACATAGGCCGCCGCATGAGCCTTGGGAAACATATACTCAATCTTCTGGCAGGACTCCACGTACCACTGGGGCACATCATGGGCCAGCATATCCGCCTTCCACTCATCCCACTGGGCACACTTTTTCTTTGCCACCATGCCTTTTCTTACGGCCTCCATGATCTTGAAGGATTTTTCCGACTCCACCCCCATTTGAATCAGATAGGTCATAATATCGTCACGGGTACAAATAGCCGTAGAAATAGTGGCGGTTCCGCTCATAATCAGATCCTGAGCGTTTCCCAGCCACACGTTGGTGCCATGAGACAGCCCTGATATGCGCACCAGATCCGAAAAAGCCTGGGGCTTCGCCTCAATGACCATCTGCATGGCAAAATCCGTTCCGAATTCGGGAATCCCCAGCGCCCCCAGCTTTGTTCCGCCGATCTGCTCCGGAGTGATGCCCAGGGCATCTGTATTCTGAAAAAGACTCATCACATCCTTGCCGTCCAGGGGAATCGTCAAGGGATCCCTTCCGGTCAGATCCTGCAGCATACGGATCATGGTAGGATCATCGTGTCCCAGAATATCCAGCTTCAGAAGGTTGTGATCGATTGAATGGTAATCAAAATGCGTAGTCACCGTATCCGTAGTCATATCGTTGGCCGGATGCTGCACAGGCGTAAAGGAATTGATATCCTGTCCCAGAGGAAGCACCACAATCCCTCCCGGGTGCTGGCCTGTGCTCCTTCTGACCCCGGTACAGCCCGCAACGATACGATCTATTTCACTATTTCTCTTATGTCGTCCTCTTTCTTCAAAGTAATTTTTCACATAGCCAAAGGCCGTCTTGTCCGCCAGGGTGGCGATGGTGCCTGCCCGGAAGGTCTGGCCGGCGCCGAAAATCACCTCCGTATACTTATGAGCCTTGGACTGATATTCTCCGGAAAAATTCAAATCGATGTCCGGCTCCTTGTCGCCCTTAAATCCCAAAAAGGTCTCAAAGGGAATGTCAAAGCCTTCCTTATGCAGCATTTCTCCGCATTGAGGGCACTGCCTGTCCGGCATGTCGATGCCGGCCTTACCGGAGTATGCCTTCACTTCGGGGCTGTCAAAATCCACATAATGGCATTTACTGCAGTAATAGTGGGGACTCAGAGGATTGACCTCGGTGATGCCCGCCATTGTGGCCACAAAGGAGCTTCCCACGGATCCCCGGGATCCCACCAGATAGCCGTCCTCCACGGACTTCCATACCAGCTTCTGCGCAATAATATACATCACCGCAAATCCGTTGGTGATAATGGAATGCAGCTCCTTTTCCAACCGGGCCTCCACGATTCGGGGAAGCTGCGGTCCATATATCTCATGAGCCTTGTCATAGCAGATCTTCGTCAGAGTCTTGTCGCTGTCTTCGATAACCGGCGGACATTTATCCGGCCTCACAGGCGCGATAGTCTCTATCATATCCGCTATCAGATTGGTGTTTTTCACTACTACTTCATATGCCTTATCGCTTCCCAGGTAGGAAAATTCCTCCAGCATCTCCTCCGTGGTGTGCAAAAACAACGGCGCCTGATTGTCCGCATCCTCAAAGCCCTTTCCCGCCATGATTATCCGCCGGTATATTTCGTCCTCCGGATCCAGAAAATGTACGTCGCAGGTGGCGGCCACCGGCTTGTGAAACTGTTCCCCCAGCTTCACGATCCGCCGGTTGATATTCTGAATATCTTCCATAGAATTTACAGACCGGATCTTTTCGGAAGCAATCATAAACTGATTGTTCCCGCAGGGCTGTATCTCTAAATAGTCATAAAACCGGACAATCCTTGCAATTTGCATATCACTCTGCCCATCCAGCAGTGCCCGATACAATTCTCCGGCCTCACAGGCGCTTCCCAAAATCAGTCCTTCCCGGTATTTTTGCACCAGACTCTTGGGAATCCGGGGATGTCTGCTGAAATAAGTCAGATGGGACTCTGACACCAGCCTGTACAGGTTGACTCTTCCCAAGTCGTTTTTAGCCAAAATAATGGCGTGATAGGAGGGAAGCTTTTTCACCAGATCCGAGCTGGAAGCTCCCAGTGCATTTACCTGAGACAGGGAATTTACTTCCCGTTCTTCCAGCATTTTTATAAATTTCACAAAAATCCATGCGGTGCATTCCGCGTCATCCACAGCCCGATGATGGTTTTCCAGAGAAATGTTCAGAGTCTTCGCCACTGCATCCAGAGTATGCTTTGACTGTCCCGGCAAAAGCACCCGCGCAATCCCCACCGTATCCACATAGGTGTACTCAGTGGGCAGTCCCTGCCTTCTGGCGTTTTCCATAATAAAGCTCATATCGAAATTGGCATTATGTGCCACTAATACGCATTCCTTGCTAAATTCCAGGAATCGGGGCAGCACATCCTCGATGAGAGGCGCTTCCATTACCATATCATCCCGTATTCCGGTGAGCTTTTCAATCTCGAAGGGAATTGGCACCCGAGGATTCACAAAGGTTGAAAAGCGATCCACCACCTGTCCCCCGCTGACCTTCACCGCTCCGATCTCAATAATGTGGTCATTCACCGGTGAAAACCCTGTAGTCTCTATATCAAAAACCACAAAGTCCTCTTTCAGCCCCTGCCCTTTGTCTCCCGTAACGATCTCCTTCAGGTCATCCACCAAATAGGCCTCTACACCGTAAATGATTTTAAAGAAGTCCTGCTTATCCGGATTTTCCTCTCCTGCCTCCTTTCGCTTTTTCTTTTCTTCCTTCCACAAATCCTCCCACACATGATTTGCATCCGTAAAGCTCTGAACCACACCGTGATCTGTGAAAGCTATCGCCTGATGCCCCCACTGATATGCTCTCTTTACGATGTCCCTGGCCTCGGAAACGCCGTCCATATCACTCATCTTTGTATGACAGTGCAGTTCCACTCTCCTTTCAGACGCCGTATCCGCACGGGTAGTGGTAAAATTGGATATGGACTTGATCCCCGCCAAAGAACCAACAGTCAATTCATGGTCGAATTTATCCAGTGTAGCTATCCCTTTGATCTTGACATATCCTCCCGGCTTCAGTCTGCCGGTCAGCTCATCCACCTGATTGTTGCGCACGAAGATTTTTACGGTCATGGTATCCGTAAAATCCGTCACATCAAACATGAGAATCGATTTTTCGTTCCGGATCTCCCTTTTATCCAGCTTCAAAATCTTTCCCCGGATAACCACCTCGCCCATTTCGCCGATAATATCTTCGATGGCGATAGCATCCTCCTCAAAATCACGTCCGTAGATCACATCGGGATTATCGGATTGCTTCAGAGAACGAGAATATTCTCCTCTGCCGCGGAATTCTCCCTTGCGGAAGCCGCTCCTGCCTGCATCTCCCCGGCCCGAATCTCCCTTTCCCGAAAAGCTTTTCGTACTTCCGAAAGACTGCTGCTGACCTTCGCCCTTTTTTTCCGGCCCAGATTGAACCTCCTGCCCCGGCATTCTCTGTCTGGCTCCGTCCCCGTTCTGGAGCGAAACAACTCCAACACTTTCACGTCTTCCATTTTCAGCCGATGCTTTATCCTCATGTCCCTCATTCTGGGATGCCCGCATCCGACGATATATTTCGTTTACCTTCAGCTGGATCTTCCTCTCATCCTCTTCCGCAAACCTGCCTGTGGAGGCCTCCCGATAGTCCACTCTGATCCCCACCTTCAGGCCGCACCGCTCCACCAGTATTTTTTCCAGCACCCGCACCAGCTCCGCTTCCTTACTATGATTCAGAACCGTGTCATCGATAAGAAGGGTCACCTGTTCCGGATCGGGATAAGAAATATCCGCAGTTCGAAACGCATTGTATTCTATATGACTGTATTCCCGCAGTTCTGCCAGAATACTTTCGCCATAAACCTCCATCAAATTTTCAGGAGTATACTGAGAGGAAAGCTCAAACCGTTCCAAAATTCTGACCGTCAGTGCAGCTCCTGAAAAAAGCTGACGTCGGATCTCCTTTTCCGCCGTCCAGATATCCTCCTTTAAAATCAGCCGGGTACTGAACAGGTACACTGTCAGCCTGTCCTTCTGCTTTGTCACAGACACCCTTTCCACCTTTGCCTGCTCCAGCTTATCATGCAGGTTTCCCTTAATATCCAGTGTGGGAAATACTTCAAAAAAAGATTTCGTCATCGATCCTTCACCTGTTCCAATTATCCAGCTCTTCCTTCAGCGCCTCCAGCAATTGATCCTCCGGCACCTTTCGGAGAATCTGACCTTTTTTAAACAAAAGCCCCTCTCCCGATCCCCCAGCAATCCCCAGATCCGCTTCCCTGGCCTCTCCCGGTCCGTTGACGGCACAGCCCATGACGGCTACCTTCATATCCAGCGGATAGTCTTCCACAAGCTTCTCCACCCGGCCCGCCAGGCCGATCAGATCGATCCGGGTTCTGCCGCAGGTAGGGCAGGATACCACCTCAATCCCGCCTTTCCGCAGTCCCAGTGTGCGCAGAATCAGACGGGCGGACCGGATCTCCTCCACCGGATCTCCCGTCAAAGAAACTCTGACTGTGTCGCCGATTCCCCGGCTCAGAATAAGCCCCAGCCCCATGGCCGACTTAATATTTCCGCTCCAGAGAGTTCCCGACTCCGTGATCCCTGCATGAAGCGGATATTCCGTTTTCTCTGCCAGCAATTCATGCGCCTTTACAGACATCAGCACATCGGAAGACTTGATGCTGATAACTATATTGTCATAGCCCCATTCTTCAATCAAATTCACCTGCTCCAGAGCACTTTCCACAATGGCCTCGGCAGTGACTCCTCCATATTTTTCCAACAGCCCCTTTTCCAGGGAACCGCTGTTGACCCCCACCCGGATCGGAACATTCCTCTCTCTGGCCGTGTCCACCACTGCCCTTACCTTATCAGGGCTTCCGATATTTCCAGGATTAATGCGAATTTTATCAGCGCCGTTCTCCATGGCGGCAACAGCCATTTGATAGTCAAAATGAATATCGGCCACCAGAGGGATATGTATTTGCTTTTTAATCTGTGCCAGCGCCCGGGCCGCCTCAATCGTCGGCACCGTACATCGAATGATCTCACATCCCGCCCGCTCCAGCTCCAGAATCTGGGCCACCGTAGCCTGCACGTCCTCAGTACGGGTATTTGTCATAGACTGGATCAAAACAGGGCTGCCGCCTCCGATTACCTGATTTCCGATTCGTATTTTCTTTGTATGATCTCTATGCATAAAGTCTCCTCCCAGGCATCTTTTCCACCTTTGAACGTTTTCGGCTTCTTTCTTCCGTTCTTTTCCGAAATCTCACTGTATCAATAATACCCCAACCTCTGCTTGTTTGTACAGCGAAAAATCAAATTCCGCGAAAGACCTGTTACTATTCACAGCTTCGCCGCAAAGTAACTGTTAACGTTTCCTCAGGCAAAAACACCCCGGACTCACCTGTTCCGCCAGCCCCTCCATGCAGAGAAGCATCAGCTGAGTCGTAATCGATGCTTCCCGATACCGGTCAGGAAGCCGCTCCCTCAGCCGGTCTGCTGTCTGAGGGCAGATTTCCAACGTGCCATAGACAGCCGCCTGTTCCGGAGTAAGCTTTTTCACTGCATTCTTTTCCCAGAAGGCTTGTTCCGTTTCGCAGCGTCCTCCAGAGCATTTACTCCTTTCTCCTCTTGTTAATACGGAATTTTTCTCCTTCCGAGCCTCTTTTGGAGCATCACAGTTTTTCCTTCGCCCCTGAATCTCCCAAAATTCTTCCAAAAACTCCTCCGGCTCCAGCAGTACTCCGGCTCCCTGCCTGATTAAGCGGTTGCAGCCGTCGCTCAGTCTGTCCGTAATCCGGCCTGGCACTACATACACCTCTTTCCCCTGATCCAGAGCCATATCCACCGTAATAAGAGTTCCGCTCTTCTCCCGTGCTTCCACCACAACCACCACATCCGCCAGCCCGCTGACAATACGATTCCGGGGAGGAAAATTCTGGGGGCGGGCCGGCGTCTTCAGCGGATATTCAGAAACTACCGATCCATTCCCCACAAGCCGCTCATACAGCTCTCGATTTCGGGCCGGGTAACACACATCCACACCGCTTCCCAATACGGCGCAGGACCTGCCTCCGGCATTGATTGCCGCCTGTTGGCTGATGCTGTCAATTCCCCGGGCCATTCCGCTGATCACCTCCACCCCTCGCCGTCCCAGCACCTCCCCCAGCTTTTCCGCCACATATGCTCCGTATGGCGAACACTCCCGAGCTCCCACTATGGCCACTGCAGGCATATTTTCATCAGGCAGGCTTCCTTTCACAAAAAGAGCATAGGGCGCATCCGGAATATCCCGAAGCCTCCCGGGATACTCCTGCATTGTCTCTGTTATCAGCCGAATCCCCTGGGCCTTCATTTTTTCATATTCCTCTTCCAGTCTCCATTGGTTTGTAAAATTTCTCAAGCTCTCCGCCTGTCCGAGGGACAGTATCCCTTCCCACTCTTTAGAAGATGCAAAATAAGCACTTCTGGCTCCCCCGAAGGCCTGTGCCAATCTGCATCGGGCATTATTGCTCCAGCCCGGAAAGCTGCACAGCCATAAATCATAAATCTGATCCTGCGCCTGTCCGCCAAAATCCATTGTCTCTTCCTTCCGTTTCCCAATATCTTTGTTCTCTTCTTTATGTTCCCTTTCCCCGTTCCTGTTCACTGATATTATTCTCTTTCCCTGCTCTCCAGTATGCCCCACTCTGATTACCATTATTTTTTGCACCGTATAAATTTTCAGTCTGCAAGACAAAAGAGCTTAAAGTTTCTCTTAGATGCCGCCTGCCATAGGCCGATAGAAACACGCTTCCATCAAATGCTCTTTATCAATCAGCTCTTTTCCCGCCAGATCTGCAATGGTCCGCGCTACCTTCAGCACCCGGTGGTACGCCCTGGCGCTGAGCCTCAGGCTTCGGTACATCTGCTCCATGCATTCCTGTTCTTCCTTTCCCAGGAAGCAGTATTCTTCTATCTTTGCCGCTCCGATGTCCCCGTTAAATCTGCACTCCGAGCCTGCAAACCGCTTTTTCTGTATCTCTCTGGCTCTCAGCACCCGCTCACGGATCCGGGCGCTGCTTTCCGCTTTATTTCTATCCTTCAAGCTTCTAATGTCCACAGCTCCAAGCTCCACACAAAGGTCGATCCTGTCCATGACCGGCCCGGACACCCGCCCCATATATCTCCTGACGGCGGACTCCTGGCAGCGGCACCGGTTACGGTCCGGGTAATAACCGCAGGGACAAGGATTCATGGCACACACCAGCATAAAATCGCTGGGGTAAGTCACACTGCCTCCCGCCCTGGCAATACTGACCTGCCTCTCCTCCAGCGGCTGGCGGAGAGAGTCCAGAGAAATCCGTTGAAACTCCGGCAATTCATCTAAAAAAAGGACGCCTCTGTGTGCCAATGAGATCATTCCCGGTCTGGGCTGGCTGCTGCCTCCGATCAAGGCAGCCTGGGTAATGGTATGGTGTGGACTCTCAAAGGGACGTTTAGTCATCAGCGGTCTTCCCTCCTCCAGAAGTCCAGCCACACTATGCACAGCCGTTACCTCCAGACTTTCCTCCAACGTTAAAGGCGGCAGAATCCCGGGAATCCTCCTGGCAATCATAGACTTTCCTGCTCCTGGAGGTCCTGTCATAAGCAGATTGTGAAAACCGGCTGCCGCGATCTCCGCTGCCCGTTTTGCCGTCTCCTGACCGCTGACTTCCGAAAAATCAGGAATCCCCTCCCGCTGACTCCCTTCCATCAGCTCATCAGCTGCTGCATCTGCCGAAGGAAGAATACTCTCCTTCCTTTTTTCAGAACGCTCCTCCAGAAAACAAAGTATCTCTCTTATATTTTTCGCTCCTCTCACCCTGATCCCCGGTATCACAGCCCCTTCTCCTGCATTTGCAGCAGGCACGATGCACTGCTTTATTCCCCTGGCCGCTGCTTCCCGCACAATGGGCAGCACGCCTCTGACCTTTTTGATCTCACCGTCCAGTCCCAGCTCTCCCAAAAACAAAATGTTTGATGACGCCCCCGCCGGAAAATAGCCCGAAGACTCCAGCATTCCCACGGCAATGGGAAGATCAAAGGCTGTGCCGTCCTTTCTCCTGTCTGCCGGGGACAAATTTACCGTGATATGATTGGGAGGGATGCGCAGACCCGCATTCTTTAAAGCAACCGTCACCCGGTCCCGGGATTCCTTCACTTCTCCGCTCAAATAACCTACCATGGAAAATACCGGCAGTCCCGGAGCAATATCCACCTCCACAGTAACCAAGTAGGCAGAAACTCCCAGCAGAGCGCCTGAACAGACCGCACTGTACAAATAGACACCTCCTTTTTACAGAATAACCTCTCTGAATAGCTCTTCTTCCAAGAGCCCCAAATAACTTCTACGATTATAAATGGCAGAAAACGCCGAAATGCTAAGAATCCCGCGATTTGAAACGCTCCGGAGAGCAGATGCCGGCTCTCGCGGCATTTGTCAAACAGCCATGCAGACATGGCTGTTTGACAAACGGCCCGCAGGAATAAATGAATTTTGCGCCTAAAGTACGGCGGCTGAATATCTGAAAAATAAATTAAATATCAGAATAAGAACGTATGAATCTGTTCTGGGTCTCCTGACTGATCCTTCCTTCCAGAAAAAGCTTTTTTACAGCATCCTCCATGGCCACCATGCCCTGTTCACCGCTGGCTTTTATGACCTGAGTAAGCTGATAAGTCTTTCCCTCCCGGATCAGGCTGCGCACCTGATCATTCACCAGCAGGAATTCAAAAACAGCCGTTCTCCTATTCTCGTCCAGCACCGGAACCATCTGCTGAGCCACTACGGCCTCCAGCACGTTTGCCAGCCGGGCCCGCATCTGCTGCTGTTGATAGAGAGGAAAGGCACCAATCAACCTGTCCACCGTATCGGCAGTACCGATGGAATGCATGGAAGACAGCACCAGATGTCCTGTCTCAGCCGCCTGAACAGCCATACTGATGGTTTCAGGGTCACACAGCTCTTCTACCAGAATTACATCCGGGTCCTCCCTGAGTGCCGCACGCAGACCGCTGACATAGTTCTCACTGTCCAGGCCAATCTCCCTTTGATTGACCAGTGACTGCTTATGCTGGTGCAGATATTCCACAGGATCCTCCAGCGTAATAATATGAGCCTGTCTGCTGCTGTTTATCCTGTCTACCATAGCCGCAAGCGTTGTGGATTTGCCGTTTCCCGTAGGTCCCGTAACCAGAACCAGCCCCTGCTCCCTTTCACACAAGCCGTTCACCGATGCCGGCATACCCAGCTCCTCCAGAGAAGGCACTCTGTTATCCACCAGATGAAATGCCAGCGCCACACTTCCTCTCTGCTTATATACATTGACGCGGCATCTTCCGCAGCCCGACAGAGAAAGCGAAAAATCGCATTCGCCCTTCTCTTCAAACCGGATCCTGTGAATCTCTGGCATGATGCTGACCACAATGTCCAATGTGTCTGCAGGCTGAAGTCTGGCACAATCCATGGCCGCCAGCCGTCCTCCCACTCTCATTCTGGGAGAAATCCCTGCCGCCAGATGCACATCGCTGGCTCCGGCTTTTCTCGCTTCCTGTAATATTTCATCGATCCCCGGCATGTCTCTCCTCCTCATACCTTTGAGAGTTAGTTCTATTCCATCATTATATACGCACTGTGTATATAAATCAACCGTTTTTTGAAAATATTACAACTTTTTCCTTCTGCAACTCATCATATGTCCCCCATGCCGCAATTCTTCCAAGAGACATAACCAATATTTTGTCATATTGCCGCAGAAGCTCAGGGTTCAGCCGGTGGGTAACCGCAATGATCAGACAATCCTTCTGCAGAAGCAGGCGCTGTTCAATCTCTTTTGCAGTCAGCTGGTCCAGATTGGCCGTAAATTCATCCAGCAAAAGCACACTGCTTTTCCGCAGAATCGCTCTCGCCAGGCTGATTCTCTGTTTCTCTCCCCCCGAAAAATTTTTCCCGTTTTCTTCCACCATGGTGAGGATTCCCTCTGGAAGTGAATCAATAAAGTCCTTCAATCCCGCCTCCTCAACCGCACGGTCAATCTCTTTCTGCGCAAATTCCTGATACAGAGTGATATTATTCCGTACCGTGTCATTGAATAAAAACGTGTCCTGGGAGACCACTCCGATCAGTGCGCTTCTGGCATGATCTCACGAGCCGGAAGCCTCCGAAATCATCCTTTATTTCTGCCATATATTCTTCTGCCCGCTTGACAAATTTTTCTGTGCTTTTCTCCAGCGATCCCCGAATCTCTGACCTTGAATTCTATAATAATTGCATTCCTATAGCAATGATTTATTACCGCATTATCTGTTCCGTTCTTCGGCTCCATCATCACATTATATCTTCCAATACCGCTTCCCCGGTTGGATGTAATAACATAGCGCTCTGCCAGCTCCACCGTCAATCCCAACACAAAGCCGTGATAGAACCTCTCCGGCTGTGTCTCCATAGAGGGATTTCTTACGCTGTCGAAATAGCTGAATGCCGCCAATGCTGCCCGGTTCATGTAAGCGTCCCCCAAACGCCGCGCCGCTTTTTGCGCTTGTCCCTATTATATATATTTTCCAGATAACATACAAGAAAATCATCAAGCCACAGCGCACAAAACAGGACAGAACCAGTGCGGCCAACTGTGGTCCAACTGATTTTGTCCTGTTTTTCTGACATTATTTTGGCTCATTAATGCCTACTCCTGCTCAAACTTCTCCCGCAGCTTACCAAGCGCTTTCTTCTCAATCCGGCTCACATAGCTTCTGGAAATCCCCAATACAGCCCCCACCTCGTTCTGCGTAGCCTCCCGGCTCCCGCTGAGTCCGTAGCGCATGACCAAAATCTCTCGTTCCCTGTCAGTAAGACTGTCCTCCATTAAAAGGAACAACTTCTTGATATTTCCGGACAGCTCCATATTTTCAATAATGTCCGGCTGTTGCTGTTCGATTACGTCCACAAGATGAATCTCGTTACCCTCTTTGTCCTGCCCAATGGGTTCAAACAACGACACCTCCCGGGATGTCTTCTTTTTCCCTCTCAACAGCATCAGCAGTTCATTATCAATGCACCGGCAGGCATACGTAGCCAGTCTTCCCTTACGGTCATCGAAGGTGTCGATGGCCTTGATCAATCCGATACAGCCGATGGAAATCAGATCCTCCATGTCCTCTTCCGCATTCTGATATTTTTTTGCAATATGCGCCACCAGGCGCAGATTCCTCTCTATTAAAATCTCCTTTGCCTGCCTTGCTTCCGCCGGGGAGCCTTCCCGCAGCAGGCGGATACATTCTGCTTCTTCTCCTTGGGTCAGTGGCTTTTGAAAGGTCTTCAAAACGAACCCCCATGGGTCACTCTTAGTTATAGTTTATGTTTTTTTTGCCCCACGGTGCCTGACTACCCAATCTTTTCGCAAAAAGGATCATGCTTCCCCCTAGTCCAGCAAAAACTGCGCAAACACATAGTTGCTTAGGTCAAGCCCTCTGTCCGTCAGAGCAAGCATCGCCCCTTCCCCAATCCCCCGATATTCCAACAAGCCATCCGCCAAATTTTTCTTTATCACCCGGCCATAAATCTCCTCCAGGGACTGTCCAAAGCACTCCTGAAACCTCTGCGGACTGATGCCCTCCGTTCTCCGCAGTCCCAAAAACATAAATTCCTCCATCTGCTCCCTCCGGCTTAGAGCATGCTCCTCCTGCCGGCAGTTAAGGGGGTTCTCCAGGTAAGCCTGAAGACTGCTGCCATTTTGAAACCGCACGTTTTGAAGCAACGAGGCGGCGCCGATGCCGAAGCCCAAATAATTCCGGCGGCTCCAGTAGCCGCAGTTATGCCGGCATTCCCGTCCCTTCAGGGCGTAATTGGAAATCTCATACCGCACATATCCCGCCTGTTCCAGAATACGCCTGGTTTCCACATACATCATTCTGTCTGCCTCTTCCTCCAAAAGCTCCAGCTTCCCCTCCTCCCACAGGCGGTAAAACTGCGTTCCCTCCTCCAGAATCAGGCTGTAGGCAGAAATATGGCATGGCGGTGGTTTCAGGGACAATACCTTTTCCAGGGAAGTCCTCCAGGTCTCCAGGGTCTGGCCGGGCAGTGCACTCATAAGATCCACATTGATATTGTCAAAGCCCTCCGCCAGGGCCTCCTCATAGGTATTCAGAAACTGCTGCCAGGTGTGAATCCTTCCCAGGGTCGCCAACTCTTCATCGAAGGCGGACTGCAGGCCGATGCTGAGCCGGTTGATTCCTGCCCTGCGCCAGCAGGCAAGCTTTTGTCGGTCTACCGTGCCCGGATTGGCCTCTATGGTAATCTCCGCACAGGGATCCAGGCAATAATTTTTCCGGATGGTCTCCATAAGCTCCAGGATCCGTTCTCCAGCCAGCAGGGAAGGGGTGCCTCCCCCGAAAAAAACAGAAGTCACCTGTAAACCTGCACACTCCTGCGCCCGCCCTTCCAGTTCAGCCTTCAAGGCCTTTATGTAGGCCTCTCTGATGGACCTGTCCGCCGGCCAGGACAGGAAATCACAATATAGACACTTTTTTACGCAAAAGGGAATGTGGAGATATAGCTCCAACACTCCCTTTGTCAATTCCTTCATATGTTGTGGACTCCTTCATATGCTCTCGCATCTGCAATTTTCGATTAATGTTCTATCATCAATCGTCATCCAGCTTCAGTACGCTCATAAAAGCCTTTTGAGGAATCTCCACGCTGCCGATCTGACGCATGCGCTTCTTTCCTTCCTTCTGCTTTTCCAAGAGCTTCTTCTTCCGGGTAATATCGCCGCCGTAGCATTTTGCAAGCACATCCTTGCGCATGGCTTTCACGGTCTCCCGGGCAATGATCTTGCCTCCCACCGCCGCCTGGATGGGAATTTCAAACAGGTGTCTGGGAATCTCCTCCTTCAGCTTCTCGCACATTCTCCGGCCCCGCTCATAAGCGGAATCCGCATGCACAATAAAGGAAAGCGCGTCCACCTCCTCCCGGTTGATCAAAATATCCAGCTTCACCAGCCGGGACGTCTCATAACCCTTAATGTCATAGTCAAAGGAGGCATAGCCTCTGGAACGGGATTTCAGGGCATCAAAAAAGTCATAAATAATCTCGTTCAGGGGCAGCTCATATTTTAGCAGCGCTCTGGCGCCCTCGATATATTCCATTCCCAGATAGCGCCCCCGCCTTTCCTGGCACAGCTCCATGATAGAGCCAATGTATTCGCTGGTCACCATGATCTCTGCAGTGACGATAGGCTCCTCCATGTGCTCGATCTCCGAAGGGTCGGGCAGATTGGTGGGATTAGTCAGCTCGATGACCTCGCCGTTTGATTTATATACCTTATACACTACGCCGGGAGCCGTGGTCACCAGGTCCAGATTATATTCCCTCTCCAGCCTCTCCTGGATCACCTCCAGATGGAGCAGTCCCAGAAAACCGCAGCGGAATCCAAATCCCAGGGCCACGGAGGTCTCCGGTTCATACTGCAGGGAAGCATCGTTGAGCTGCAGCTTCTCCAGCGCATCCCGCAAATCGGGGTATTTGGCTCCGTCCGCAGGATACAGACCACAGTAGACCATGGACTGCACCTTTTTATATCCGGGAAGGGGTTCTGCACAGGGATTTTTATCATCTGTCACCGTATCCCCCACGGCTGTATCCTTTACATTTTTAATGGATGCGGTGATATATCCCACCATACCCGCGCTCAGCTCCTGACAGGGAATAAATTGCCCCGCTCCAAAATAGCCTACCTCCACCACTTCCTGTCTGGCTCCCGTAGCCATCAGGCGGATCACGGTTCCTTTTTTAACGGTTCCCTCCATGATGCGGCAGAAAATAATGACTCCTTTGTAGGAATCATACACGGAATCGAAAATCAAGGCCTGAAGCGGCGCACTGGGATCTCCCGCCGGCGCCGGGATCTTCGTCACGATCTGCTCCAGCACCTCCTCGATGCCGATACCATTCTTGGCAGAAATCAGGGGCGCGTCCTGTGCTTCCAGGCCGATCACGTCCTCGATCTCTTCAATCACCCGCTGAGGCTCCGCACTTGGCAGGTCGATCTTGTTGATCACAGGAAATACATCCAGATCATGATCCAGGGCAAGATATACGTTGGCCAGCGTCTGTGCTTCGATCCCCTGGGCGGCATCCACCACCAGCACTGCGCCGTCGCAGGCCGCCAGAGACCGGCTCACCTCATAGTTAAAATCCACGTGTCCCGGTGTGTCAATCAGATTGAAAATATATTCTTCTCCGTCGCAGGCCCTGTATACCGTGCGAACCGTCTGGGCCTTGATGGTAATTCCTCTTTCTCTCTCCAGGTCCATGTTGTCCAGTACCTGATTCTGCATTTCCCTGCTGGTCAGCAGACCGGTTTTCTCAATAATCCGGTCCGCCAACGTAGATTTTCCATGGTCGATATGTGCAATGATACAAAAGTTACGGATTCTGCTCTGATCCATCGATGCTTACGCTCCTCATTCTCCGAATTTCCCATGTCCTGGCCCGGGCGGGCAAAGCCAGCGACTCTATTCAAAGATTGTAGCAGAATTTAACTCCGTTGTCCAGATATCCATTATTCCGATTCACCGGCTGAACTGAGAACCATGTCTAAAATATGTGCCAGCGGGTCGCAGGCATTCATGGCCTCCTCCACTGTATTGTTCTGAGCCCCCAGCTCGATCAGCAGATATTTGGGGCACAGATGCATATTATAACGGTAGCCCTTCAGATAAATTTTTCTGGTAAGTCCGGGGTAATACTCCATGGCCTTTAACTGCATTTGGAAGGAGAATGCCAGGTTATCATCCAGATTTTTATTATACAGGTACTCGATATTTCCCGTCTTTTTTGTTCGGGATAAACCGTTAAAAAACATAAATCTGGCCGTGGGTCTGCCGTCCAGCTCCGTTACCAGCCTGGTGGATTCGGGCATGGCATCTCTGTGCAGATCAATGACCACTTGAATGGACGGGTTATCACGCAGCAATTTTTCAATCTCCGGCAAGGCCTTGGAATAGGCGTCATTTCTGGACTCCACATCATAGCCTGCCGTGTGGTGAAGCACCTGATAACCGTAAGTCTCCGTCAGGATCTGCGTCAGCCTCTCTCCCACCCCTACAATGGAGGTGGACGTGTCACCGGGCACAGAATCAGCAAAGGCCTCCTGTGAATGAGTGTGATAAATCAATATCTGCGGCCCCTCTCCTTCCTTGGATATAGTCATGTCCTTCTCCAAAAAAGACACCGCATTCAATTGATCGCTTCCCACCATGGTAGTGGGATCTACCGTATAAAATCGGCTCACCAGGTCTTCATAAGCCTCAAGAGCTGCCAGATCCACAGGGGTCTGAATACTATGGGGCACGAAATATGTATCGGGGGCCTGAGAATCCAGCGCCGCCTGGTTTTCCTCCTGCAGAAGCTCCTTCAGGCTGTTGTCAGTTTCAGGGGATATTCCCTCCGGATACTCCTCCTGAACCCAATATGTGCCTTCCTCTGCCTCCGCAAGCAGAATCTCCCGAATATCCATGGCCTCCCTCTCCCCGCCCTCCATGGACTCCAGTGAGAAACCATAAAGAGGAAACAAACCGTCGATCTGTTCCTGCAGAAGCCAAAAGGTCTCGTGGTCTCCTTCCTCTGCAAAAGAAATACAAGGCATATAACTTCTATATAATATTTCTGCCGCAGCCTGCCCCAGCTCCTGCAGCAAGGCAGCTCCCACAGGCCTTCCGCTTTCCACTGAAACAGGCGTGCGGGCGCTGCAGCCTGCAGAAATGCAGGACAGCCCCAGCAACAGGACAGCGGCGGCAGCCAGCTTTGCAGCCAGACGGTCTACAATGGTATTTTTTTTAACGGAGACGCACTTCCTTTCCCCAGCCGCAGTCAAAAAAACTTTTGCCGCCCTTGGCGGTACAGCTCTTTTCAACCTAATATATGCCCGTCTGTCTCACTCCATTCGCATTTCCATGGCAATATTGATGCCTTCGGACACGGTAAAGCTGATTCTTTTGATAACTGCGTCAATGTCCTTTCCCGTCATATACATATTATTCAGCTCCGGAAAATTCATCTGCTGTCTGGTCACATACTTCATGGTATCCAGATCCTTCTCATCCTCCAACAGCTTTTCCATGGCATCCGCCACAATCGTCGCCGCGTCCACCACCGTAGGTATTCCTATGGCGATCACCGGCACCCCCAGGCTTTCCTTTGTCAGAGCATTTCTGTGATTCCCCACGCCTGACCCAGGCTGGATTCCGGTGTTGGTAATCTGAATGGTACGGTTCAGACGCCTGGTGCTCCGAGCCGCCAGGGCATCTATTACAATCACTACATCGGGCGAAGTCTCCTTTACCACCCCCGTTACAATCTCCGCTGTCTCCATACCGGTTCTGGCCATGACACCGGGCTCCAGGGCACTGAGCAGATTCATTCTGCTGCAGTTGTATGCCGCTTTTCCGTATTCTCTGACAATGTGTCTTGTGATAAAAAGGTTATCCACTGTCTGCGGCCCCAGCGCATCTGCCGTGACCTCCCGGTTACCCAGGCCTACCACCAGAATTTCCTGTTCCTGCCCGGAATCAGGCAGAAGCTCCAGAAGCTCTTCCGCAAGACACTTGGATATTTCCCGATGATACTCGTCATCCGGCTCCACCATCGCGGGCGCTTCCATGGTTACGTAAATCCCCATGGGCTTTCCCATAGCCTTTGCGGCATTTTTGGTGTCAATAGTCACCCTGGTCACCCGCACGTCCTCTTCCTCCCGATAATACTCCTCCACACTGACTCCCCGCAGTTCACTGTCCGCCTCGCCGATACTCTCCCTCGCCTCCAGCGCCAGATCCGTCCTCACTTGAAATCCTGCCATGATAGCTCTCCTTTGGTTATAATCCACAGCAATTATTTTTCAGTTACATTTCACACGCCATTTCATGAGCAAAAGGAGCTGCAGCCCAGCGAAGAGTGCTGAAAGCACAATTTTGCGAATGGCGCGGTGTGAACAGTAACAATAGTAACATTTTTCACACTTTTTCTCAGAATATGTATTGACAAACCCGCCGGAGTTTACTAAAATTACATGGTATGTTTACATTAGTCCTCCGTGTCTGGCTAAGGTGAAACAATCGATAACTATTTTGTATACAAATTGGAGGTGTACGACTTGGCTAACATTAAATCCGCAAAAAAGAGAATTCTGGTAAACCGCACAAAGGCAGACAGAAATAAGGCTCTGCGCTCCGGTGTCAAGACCGCTATGAAGAAGGTATTTGCCGCCATCGAATCCGGTGACAAGACCGTTGCCCAGAAGGAGCTGACCGCCGCTACCAAGACCATCGAGATGGCCGCCAGCAAGGGTATTTATCACAAGAACAATGCGGCCCGGAAGGTTTCCCGTATCAGCAAAGCTGTAAACAAAATGGCCTGAAGCAGGCCGTCGTACCGCGGCAAAGCCATACATGGTAAGATATATGATCAGGAAACGATTTCTGATACGTAAAGAGCGCCCATACCGTCATGTGGGCGCTCTTTTTTATATTTATTTTTTTGCTCAATGTCTGTGGCTTCCGCCGCCGTGGCTGGCTCCGCTGCTGCTGTGATGGTGTCCGCCTCCGCCGCTCCTGCCTCCGCCGCTGCCTCCACTGCTGGTCTCGATCCGGCGGGAAACAGTGGATTTTCGAATAAACTGATCTTCCTTGCTGCGAAGCACAGGCTTTCCTCCGGACACATAGTCATTCACCGCTGTGGTATCCCGGGCCTTTTCCTGATGAAGATGACTGGCTCCATAGATAAATGCCGCTGCGGCAGATGCTGCCAGCGCCGCCAGCCAGTACCAGGAGGGAATCCGGAAGCCTCCCATAAGATTACACACCGTATCTATATACACCTTATAAGCCCTGTATGGATCGGAATCATAATACCGGTCTACCGCATTCAAAACCTTTTCCACATCCCGGGCACTGAGACTGTATTCCACCCTTCCGCTGGTGCTCAAATGCTCACCCCGCTGACCCGGATATCGATTGTCCAGAAGCAGGGCCCCGTCCCCTTCAAAGCCCTTGTTGTAGCCGTACTGATTTTTGTCCCAGAAGTCATCGGCGATATCCTGCATATTCTGGGTCCACCCGGTGGAGCGGTACCCATATTGTTCCTTGGCCTCCGTCCCTTCCACCGGCTGTTTCATGGTAACCAGCACCAGATCAATTCCCAGTTCCCCTTCCTTTTGTGAAATATAGCTGCGAAGCTTCTCTTCCTCCTCGTCTGTAAGCATATCCCCATAATCATACACACGCTCTGAAGGAGCCGCGCTGTTGGTTCTGGGAATGCTGCCCTTCATGGCGCGCAGGACACCCGCCCCCAAAAGCGCAATCGCCAAGAGCCCCACCGTGATAAACCATATTCTGAAATATTTCAAATACTGCTTTCTAGCTTCCCGCTTCAACTCATCGCTCATCTTTTCCGAAACTCCCCTTCCCCTCCTGATCTTTGCCGGATCTCATCCGCCCCTTCGGCTCTCCTTCCCCAATCACACCGGGAGCCCAGCCCCGTCATTATATCTATGCCCATAGTCCTTACAGCCAGGACACAAGCAGGGGAACCATAATCAGGATGGCTGTCAGACATGCCCACAAGGTCCCCGCATACAGCCATACCCTCCCGGGAGACACCGGAGCCGTACCCACGATCTTTCCGGTCTGCCCGTTCACATAAAAGGGATATTCCTTATTATTGTAGGTATACACATATCTCCATATAGGCAGCAGGCCGTACCTGGTTCTGCTGTTCTTTACACGAACATCCTGGCGCAGAGTCTTGACTGAAGAATAGCCGGAAACGCTGTCCCGCAGCATCTTGCCTGCGTCCTCATCCATCTTGGCCCTGGCGCGGTTTTCCACTGCTTCGGAATCCATATTGTACTTTTCGGCATAAAAGCCCGATATGTATTCGGGTGCAAAATTCTCCAGCTGACTGTACTGGAAGGGCTCCATCAAATTCATTACATCATCGGGCATCTGTTCGGACGCATCCACCGGAATTTTCTGAAAATCGATGTCCATATCCCGCCGGATGGCATAATAAGAGGTCTCCGTATACTGCATATTGCCGCTCCGCCAGGTTTTGACCCGGGTGCCCTCCCCTTCATAGCAGCAGTCTGTATCATAGTCATAAAACCAGAACGGCACATACACGCCCTGCATGCTGTCAAGCCGTACCTCCGACAAAAAATCCACAGGTGCAAAAATGCATTTCCGAAATTTCTCACGGATAGATTTCTTGCAGGTCTCCTTTCCCAGCTTAAAAGGAATCATGAGCTCCGGAGCATATTTTCCTTCCACTCTCTGGTTAAAAATCAAATAACTGTCACAGCTGGGGCATTGTGTGGCCGAGGTATGCTCCTCCACCGGCACCTCACCACCGCAATTGGGACAGATCGTCATAGCCTCAGACACCCCCTCCGCCCTTTCCCCGCTTCTTTCACTCTCGCAGTAAGGACAGAACATTGTCTGCTTTTCCGGACTGTATACTACGTTTCCCCCGCAATTTTTACATCTGAAATACATAGCCTTTACCCCGTGTCCGCTCTTGGCGGACGCCCCTTATAATATTTACTCTAAAAGTCCCTGCGCCATTCACGGCTCCTGGCAATGCTTCTATGGCCTGTGGATACTTTTTTCTATATTCACAAAGGTCACGTAAATATGACCAACCGCAAAAAATACGGCGCATAAAATCAGAGGAATATGCATCAATACAATTCCGCTGAGCAAAAACAGCAGAGAAGGAACCACCGCCAGCAGCATTTTGATCACCGCAGTCTTTTTTACCGCAGGCTTTCCCGCAATAAAAACCGCCGTAGGCCCCTCCTGCCTGGAAACACTTACTTGAGGCCTTGTCCGGAAAAAATATATTCCCCACAAAACCCAATAAACCGCCAGAAGCACCAGATTTCCTGCTAAATAGGCTGCAAATGCAGCAACAGAGGGAAAGCCGCTTCCTTTTCCAAAAAACAGTACCATAAACAGCATGGAGCCGTACCGCCCAGCCTGCTCAATTACATTCATAAGCCTGTTGCTGCAAAGATTTTTCTCCCCTGGATTTCTCAGAGCATAAACAATATTGGGAATCAAAAGCAATATTACAATCACCAGGCCCCACATGCTGATCCAGCCGCTCCAGGCGCTCTCCAGCACTCCCGCCGAAAATACCACTGTCGATCCGTCAGCGCCGGCCGCCGCATACACATGTCCCATCTGACATCCCTTCCTGCCGCATCAGTCAATACAGCCTCCCACAGCATTTTCCTCAGGGCAGCTCCTCCACCATGGCAATTGCCTGCTCAATGATATTTTGGAAGGTCTCCATAAGTACACCTTTTTTGCTGTCGTCAATATCCATCCTGTCAATAATATCACTGTAAATGCCTGCTGTCCCGGCAAGAGAATCCTGAACGATTTTCACATATGTACGGTTTCTCTTCACTGCACCTTCGATTGCCTCCCGTACCTCCGATGTGCCTGAAACACTTCTCTTCACATCGTCAAAATATCTGCCTGTCTGTTCTATACTCCTGATATTGCAAAGCATTGCATCATCGGAGGCATGAATGAACTTATTCAGTTCATTGCTTTGGCGCTCTACCTCCATAATGCTCGCATTAATGCCCTCAACCATATCCCGGCTCATCTTTGCGAGCTTGCCTACCTCCTCCGCTACAACCGCAAAGCCTCTCCCCTGCTCACCGGCTCTCGCCGCCTCAATGCTTGCATTCAATGCCAGAAGGTTTGTCTGGTCAGCAACCTCTCCGATACCCGACAGGCTATATCTGATCTTGTCCAGCGCCCCCTGCAGCATATCAAAGGTTTTGGACATATTCCTGAAATTTTCCTGTAAAGAATTGGAATCCTGTTTCAGCCGATCCATCTGCTGCTGCGCTTCCGATACAGCTTCATTAATCTCTGACTCCACAACATTAAAATGATCTGCCGCCATGGTGATATCCCGAAATCCCTCATCCAGCGCATTCACCTCGCCCTGAGGACCAATCATATCATCCTTCAGTCCCGAGAGCTGTTCTGTTGCATATCGCATCTGCTGTGTGGTAAAAAAAACATCCTCTGCCAGTTCATTTACAACCCTGTATGCGCTTGTCAGTGCATAATCCAAAGGATGCTTGTCAAAAGCCGCCTGTTTCTCCACTGCCATGACGGAAACAGAACCTTTTTCCTTGTCTTTATTTCCAGCGTTTCCAAATAATTTAAACACGTCTTTTTCCCCCTACTCAAATGCCAGACAGCACATTGTCTGATTGACAAACTGTGTATTATAATGTTCACCCACACCAACCACGCCTGCATGCGAAAAGCTGCGGGACATATCTGCAAGATAGCCCTCCCAGTAATGTTCATCGTTGAACATAATGTACCGAAACAGACAGTTTACGGAAAGTACCGTCGGTGTACCGCCAAGTTCGCTCTTAATCCGTGAAATCGTATCCTGAACCACTTCCCGATAGTCTCCAATACTCAGTATCGTGAGAAAGTCCATCTTGTTTGCAGGACGAAATGTAGTGATACTTCCGTCTGCCTCAACCCCTTTTATAGACACAATATATGTATCGGAATCGCAGACATGCCCAAATGGATTCTTGAATGTCTGCGTGGTGATCTTATCTCTGGAGATTCCCAGCTCGGAAGTATATACCTTCTCGGCAGACATATTCTCCAAGGTCCGTATTCTGTATTCCCTGGGATCTGCATCCGTCACCATAAACTGTTTTTCGCTTCCCTGCGGACGTAAATAAATATTTTCCTTATATGATTTTATTTTACCCTTAAGATTTTTAAAGATGAAAAATGCGCACGCATCCTTATAAATCTTACCATTACAGGCAATCGCCGCCGAATTGCTTGTACCGCCTGCAAGATCATATCCCATACGGCAGAGGTAATTGGACAGTGTTGTGACAGCTCGAAGGTCTGCCCCCGCCGAACAGACATCAAAGCACGCAGTCTTTCCCCGTTCTCCGCCTACTGCCTTTACAGCATTTTCAAGTCGTCTGATATATTTGATGGGCATAACAGATGCCTGCTCGAGAACATCCGCCACTACCTTAATGTTTTCCTTCATTGCGATAACTGTAATACCTGCATCAAAAAACTGCTTGTCAATATATGCCGGACCCACTCCTCCTATGGATGCCACCCCGGGGAAAAATCTTTCAATTTCCTTGGCCGTGCGTTCAAGCATATCCTCACTCGCAACAGAAAAAAGCAACGCTGCAGGCTCTGTGATATTTTTTAACGCCTCCGACACATCCCCCTTCTTACTGCTGCCGTATGCTAACTTCATATCAGTGTCCTCCATTCATATTAATGCGGTTAAATCCACATAATTGTACCATATAAGATGACATTTTCCTACTGTTTTTTGATAAAATTATTGGCGAATTTATCAGAATCTCCATTCCGATATTCAATGCCTCAGACCTGGCCGTATCCGCCTCCTCCGAGAATACAGAAACAGATCAGTATCAGTCTGCAAGTGATAAAAATGCTGATTTTTCCATCATTCCAGCTACATCCAATCCCAACTGCCTTGGTCCGCATTTTTCTGATAATTCAGTCAATATCAGGGACAAAAAGGGATACCAAAGGCTTACATTTCCTTTGATATCCCTTTATTACTGCATTTTCAAACTATCCGATTTTTGAGAAAATCCTATTTGTTATAATTGACAATCTGCCCAAAGTCAGGCTTCAGAGAAGCGCCGCCTACCAGGCCGCCGTCGATATCCTCCTGGGCAAACAGCTCGGGAGCGCTGGACGCGGAAACAGATCCGCCGTACTGGATGCGGATAGCCGCCGCAGCAGCGTCGTCATAGATCTCGGCGATACACTCGCGGATAGCCTTGCATACCTCCTGAGCCTGCTCGGTGGTAGCCACCTTGCCGGTGCCGATGGCCCAGATAGGCTCGTATGCGATCACCGCGCTGGCCGCCTGCTGGGCAGTCACATTCAGGAAAGCGATCTTGATCTGCTGGCGGATAAAGTCAATGGTGACGCCCTGCTCTCTCTGGGTCAGAGTTTCGCCGCAGCAGACGATGGGAGTGATCCCATGCTCAAAGGCCTTGAGAACCTTCTTGTTGACGGTCTCATCCGTCTCCGCAAAATACTCTCTTCTCTCGGAATGGCCGATAATAACGTATTTCACGCCTGCATCCACAAGCATTTCGGGAGAAATCTCGCCGGTATATGCGCCCTTCTCCTCAAAATACATATTCTCAGCCCCGATCAGAATATTGGAATCCTTTGCCGCCTCCATGGCAGGGATAATGTCAATGGCGGGTACGCAGAACACCACGTCCACGTTGTCATTCTTTACCAAAGGCTTTAAGGTGTTGATCAGTTCCACTGCCTGACTGGGAGTCATATTCATCTTCCAGTTGCCGGCAATAATCTTTCTTCTTGCCATGATTTATTCCTCGTTTTCTATATAAATATTTAAAGAAACTACTGCTTCCCCCGCGCACGGTATCGCGGCCTCTAGGCTCTTCCTATTTATCATCCGCTGCCGCCACACCGGGAAGTACCTTGCCCTCAAGGAATTCCAGAGAAGCGCCGCCGCCGGTGGAAATGTGGCTCATTTTCTCGCCAAAGCCCAGCTGATTTACAGCCGCTGCGGAGTCGCCGCCGCCGATGATCGTGGTGGCATCTGTCTCTGCCAGAGCCTTTGCCACAGCGATGGTGCCCTTTGCAAGAGTCGGATTCTCAAATACACCCATAGGTCCGTTCCACACAACGGTCTTAGCGCTCTTCACCGCATCGGCGTAGAGCTCGGCAGTCTTGGGTCCGATATCACAGCCCTCTCTGTCGGCAGGCATATCTGCGACTCCATACACCTCTACCTCCACAGGAGCATCGATGGGATTGGGGAACTGGGTGATGGTAGCGGAGTCCACAGGAAGAAGCAGCTTTTTGCCCAGCTTCTCTGCCTTCTCCATCATCTCCTTGCAGTAATCCAGCTTCTCGTTGTCCACCAGAGAATTTCCGATCTCATAGCCCTGAGCCTTCAGGAAAGTATAGGCCATGCCGCCGCCGATGATCAGCGTATCGCACTTCTCCAGCAGATTGGAAATAACGTTGAGCTTGTCAGCCACCTTTGCGCCTCCCAGGATCGCAACAAAGGGCCTTACCGGATTTTCCACAGCGTTGCCCAGGAAATTGATTTCCTTCTGCATCAGGTAACCCACCACATTCTCGCCGCCCTTAGCAGTGATGAATTTGGTCACTCCCTCTACGGAAGCATGAGCTCTGTGAGAGGATCCAAAGGCATCACACACATAGAGATCTGCCAGATCGGCCAGCTCTTTGGAGAATTCTTCTCCGTTTTTAGTCTCTTCCTTGCCCCGGAAACGGGTATTCTGAAGCAGAACCACATCTCCTTCTTTCATGGCCTCCACAGCCTTTGTGGCAGCCTCGCCGGTCACATTATAATCGCTTACGAACACCACTTCCTTGCCCAGCTTCTCGGACAATCTCTTTGCTACAGGAGCCAGGGACTCCTTCTCGTTGGGGCCTTCCTTCACTTTGCCCAAATGAGAGCAGAGGATCACCTTGCCGCCGTCATTGATCAGCTTCTGAATGGTAGGCAGAGCAGCCACAATCCTTGTCTCATCTGTGATTTCGCCGTTTTTCAGCGGCACATTGAAATCACATCTCACCAATACTCTCTTCCCTTTTGCGTTGATGTCATCAACCGATTTCTTATTCAAACCCATTTTAACCTCCACACTGAATCTCTAAAAACAGGGGTCCGGTCCAACAGACCGGACCCTGCAGGTCGTAATGTCTTTACTTCTTCGCCAGGCGCCAGGAATGCTTCACAACGGAATATCAGTCCCATTTCACCTGCTTATTGCTCTCTTGATCAGCCAAGCTCGCTGAAGTACTTAATGGTGCGGACCATCTGAGAGGTATAGCTGTTCTCATTATCATACCAGGAAACAACCTGTACCTGCGTATTGCCGTCCTCCATGGGAGCTACCATGGTCTGAGTTGCATCAAAGATGGAGCCGTAGGTGCTTCCGATTACATCGGAGGATACGATCTCATCCTCGTTGTAAGCAAAGGACTCGGTGGAAGCGCTCTTCATAGCGGCATTGATCTCTTCCTTGGTTACAGCGCCCTTCACTACAGCCACCAGAATCGTGGTGGAACCGGTAGGAGTGGGAACACGCTGTGCGGAGCCGATCAGCTTGCCGTTCAGCTCAGGGATAACCAGGCCGATTGCCTTGGCAGCGCCGGTGGAATTGGGAACGATATTGCAGGCGCCTGCACGGCTTCTTCTCAGATCGCCCTTTCTCTGAGGACCGTCAAGGATCATCTGATCGCCGGTGTAAGCATGTACGGTTGTCATGATACCGCTCATGATGGATCTGCAGTCGTTCAGAGCCTTAGCCATGGGAGCCAGGCAGTTGGTGGTGCAGGAAGCTGCGGAGATAACGGTATCCTCGGGCTTCAGTGTGTCGTGGTTTACATTATATACGATGGTAGGAAGATCGTTTCCTGCAGGTGCGGAAATGACAACCTTGCGGGCGCCGGCAGTGATGTGCGCGGAAGCCTTCTCCTTGGAGGTATAGAAACCGGTACACTCCAGAACCACGTCCACCTTCAGCTCACCCCAGGGAAGCTTGGATGCATCCGCTTCCTTGTAAATGGTGATGGTCTTGCCGTTCACGGTGATGTTGTCCTCGCCTGCCACAACAGAATCAGCATATTTGTACTTGCCCTGGGAAGAGTCGTACTTCAACAGATGTGCCAGCATCTTGGGGCTGGTCAGATCGTTGATGGCCACTACCTCATACCCTTCTGCATCAAACATCTGCCGGAATGCCAGACGGCCGATACGGCCAAAACCATTAATTGCTACTCTTACTGCCATTTTAGTTTCCTCCTAAAATATTATTTTATATCTTTTGGCAACCGTCTGCCTCTGATATGCATGTCCGATTGTCAAAACTTTATCAGCAAGGATATTTTACCTAATTTCCCCTGATAATTCAAGATGTAAATGAAAAATAATTGGTATTCTCCGGAAAATTTACGGTTTGTTTAGAATTAGCCCCCTTCCCTTTTTTCATCCGTTGCTATATACTATGAAAGTCTTCCCTTTCAAATTACTTCCACAGTCCGTTCCACAAAACATAAAGGAGAATTATCATGCCCATCAATGCAGACTGCCATCTTCACTCGTCCTTTTCCGGCGACTCGGAAACGCCCATGGAGGATATGGTGCTTCAGGGAATTTCCAAGGGCCTGTCCGTCATGTGCTTTACGGAACACCATGACCTGAATTTCCCGGATTCATCAGATGGACCGGGAAGTTCGTTCTTGCTGGACGCAGAGGCTTTCCGCCAGGAGCTATTCCGCCTGCGGGAAAAATACCGGGAGAAAATCCGCCTTCTTTTCGGCGTGGAGCTGGGGCTTCAGCCGCCCGTCTCCCGGGAAAATGCTCTCTTTGCAAAATCCTATCCTTTTGATTTTATTATCGGCTCCACCCATATATGCCGCGGAAAAGACCCGTATTATCCGGATTTTTATCAGGAAAGAAGCGAGGAAGCGGCCTACCGTGAATATTTCGAAGCCGTTCTGGAAAACGTCGCTTCTTTCCCGGACTTCGACTCCTGCGGCCATCTGGACTACGTTACCCGATATGGCCCCAGCCGGGACAAATATTACAGTTACGATAAATACAGGGATATCCTGGACGAAATCCTAAAATGTCTGATCCGGAAGGGAAAAGGTCTGGAGCTGAACACCGGAGGCCTGAACGCAGGCATGCGCGATTTCCACCCCTGTCGGGAAGCTCTTTTACGTTACCGCAGTCTGGGAGGAGAAATCATAACCATCGGCTCCGATTCTCATGATCCCGGCCTGATCGCCCAGGGCTTTGATCTGGCAGCCCGGGCCCTGAAGGAATGCGGCTTCAATTACTATGCCGTCTATGAAAAGCGGCGCCCTGTCTTTGTGAAAATTTAAGGAAGCGCCCATTTGGCAGCGCCACGCAAAGAAGTTTACCAGATTGGTTAGGTGGTTTTATAAAAAATATTAATATGCCGCCCGCTTTTTGGGCAGGCGGCAAGATTCCAAATTTGAATGTTGTGTTCGGCTTTAGGCACCCAATGATATATTCACCCGAGCGCCCCACCCCTTTTATGTGCGATTTAATTTCTAATCATAAAGGAAAACAGCGCAAAAAACATTTCTGCCTTCTACGCTGTCTCTCCGACGTATCACTCCAACACTTTTTTCAGTTCATCCATAAAGGTATTGATGTCCTTAAATTCTCTGTAAACAGATGCAAAGCGCACATAGGCCACCGCGTCCAGGGATTTCAGCTTGTTCATCAAAAGCTCGCCGACCACCTGGCTGGAAATTTCCTTTTCTTCCATATTAGATATCTCATTTTCCACCTGATCCACCAGCTCAGTGATCTGCTGGACGCTGACCGGACGCTTGTGGCAGGCGCGCAGAACCCCTGCCTCGATCTTGGAACGGTCATAGGTCTCCCGGTTGTTATCCTTTTTTATGATAATCAGCGGAATGGTTTCCACCTTTTCATAGGTGGTAAACCGCTTGCCGCACTCATCACAAACCCGGCGGCGGCGGATGGAATTGTGATCCTCCACCGGCCTGGAATCGATCACTCTGGTATTTTCATGACTGCAAAAAGGACACTTCATATTCTTTCTCCTCTTCTGTTTTCGGATCCCCAAAGCTTATGGGCTCCGTAGCGCTGCCAATATACGACTATCCTTACTTAAAATTAGCATATTCAGCAATGAATGTCAACTAAAATGATGTCCGGTCCGATCTGCTTGATGTCCTTATAAGGAATCACAATATTGGGCTCGCAATTGAGAAAATTCAATACCTTGTTGCACCCCGGAACCATGATCTTACAGATACAGCCGCTGCACTGGTCAAACTCCAGGTCACATACCTTCCCCAGCTTCTTACAGTCCCTGATGTTGATCACATCCTTACATTTCAACTCTGAAAACAGCATAGTCTTTTGCCTCAATTCCAGCTTTCCCGTTCATAATAGTATATGCTTTTTATCCTGGAAGGATTCGCTCCTGCGCAAATGTAATAACTGGTCCTTCATTTTATTCCACAACTGTCCCCTGTCCGGAATAATTTTCATTTCAGGGTCCATACTAAAAACGAATTGAAAATCCGGCGCCGGCCGGCGCAGAAATGAGGAACAAAATGGCACAGGGAAAGGTTGAAATTTGCGGGGTAAACACAGCCAAACTGCCCCTTTTGAAATCAGAGGAAAAGGAAGCGCTTTTCCAGCAGATCGAAGCCGGAGACGCAAAAGCCCGGGAAACCTATATCGAAGGAAATCTGCGGCTTGTTTTAAGCGTTATCAAACGTTTTTCCTCCAGCAACGAAAACGTGGACGATCTGTTTCAGATAGGATGCATTGGTCTGATTAAGGCCATCGACAACTTCGACTCCTCCCTGAACGTGAAATTTTCCACCTACGCGGTGCCCATGATCATTGGTGAGATACGCCGATTTTTAAGAGACAACAGCAGCCTTCGGGTATCCCGCTCATTAAAGGATACCGCCTACAAGGCCATCTATGCCCGGGAATCTCTGACCCGGAAAAATCTGAAGGAGCCCTCCATAGAAGAAATCGCCAGTGAAATCGGCATTTCCAAGGAGGATGTTACCTACGCCCTGGATGCCATTCAGAATCCCATGAGTCTTTATGAGCCCATTTTCACGGACGGCGGCGATACCCTGTATGTGATGGACCAAATCAGCGACAAAAAGAACAAGGAAGAAAACTGGGTGGAGCATCTTTCCCTCAGCGAGGCAATGAAAAAGCTAAATTCCAGAGAACATGAAATCATTTCCCTGCGCTTCTTCGAGGGAAAAACCCAGATGGAGGTGGCGGAATCCATCGGTATCTCCCAGGCCCAGGTCTCAAGACTTGAAAAAAATGCCCTGAGGACCATGCGAAACTATCTGACCGCATAGGGTCTGCAGGATAGAAAAACTCACTCCAAAACCCTCTGATCATCGCACACCAAACCAAAATATATCGTATCCACACCGTTTCCTCTATGGTTCTTCAAAACGGCCAGCCTCTGATATCCCCTCTTGTCCAGCTCGTGAAGCTGGGCCTCGTTCAGGGACCATGTGCGCGTGGATATTCTGGGACACTGATACTTCTTTGGCATCTCCCGCTCCATGAAACTGTAAAGTTCCTTCATGACACCCTTTCCCCGGCAGTCTTTTCTGACACAAACCGTGGTTATGTAAAGAGATGTACCAAAATCCTCCAGCGCCTCGCACAGATAATCCTTTTTAAAGGTCATAAATCCTACCATGCGGTCCCCCTCCAGGGCCGCCAGGAATTCCTGGGCAATCATTTCTTTAAAATAAGAGTGAGGAAGCGCCTGCTCCTTCGTTCCGTCCACCTTCAGCTGTTTCTGGGATGAGCTCTCTCTTGCTGACAAACTGGGATAGAACTCCTGGTCGCATTCACATAAGATCTCCCAGATCTGTTCCTTCTCCTTCGATGTCAGAATATTTCCCTTGTACTGTACCCTCATTTCATCCTCCTGACTCAGTCTATGACACCTATTCATATCCCGGATAAGCAGCAAATGCTTCCACCCCATCCGGAAGCCCGCGTTAAACCACTTCATTACCGTAAACGGAAGCTGATACCGGGTAAACACATCTGCCACCGCTATTATTATATCCTCTCCGGCTTCATAGAACAACTATCCCGGCATAACCGTCTAGGGCCGAAACCCATGGATATACAGCCTGTGTGCCCGCTTCTCCACCGGTTCCGTGTCGCATATATGTAAAAATTCCTTCTTCAGGCCTGCATATTCCTCGTCGCTCAGTCCCACATTTTTATAATAAATCAGACTGGCATTGGCGAAATTATCTGCCAGACTGGCATTATTTTTCTCATCGGAATAAACACTCTCCACTCGGATATCCTCATAGCCGATTTCTTCCAGAAGCTCCTCCAGCTCTTCCTTTTCCGGATAGTATGCCGGAAATATCCAATGCTTGAACCGCTCTGTCAGCCCCGTCCTCTTAATGGCCTCCCTGGCCGCCTTATGCAGACCGGCATAGGTTCCGAAGCCTCCCTGATGCACGGCCAGCTCTCCTCCCGGCGTCAGAGCCTCAAACAGCCTTCGGTAAGCCTCCTTCGGCTCCCGCATCCAGTGCATTACAGCGTTGGAAAAAATCAAATCATATTGGCATTTCTCATGCATGTTCATAATATCCCGGGCCAGGAATTCAATGCTGCCTCTGTAATCATGCTGCAAAGCAGAATTCCCCGCTAAATCAGGCGCCTCCTGTAAAGAGACCTCCTCCATGTCCTCCCTCTCCTGCCGCAAAAGCTCCTGATAATTGGCTCTGGCCGTTTCCACCTGGCTCTCCGAAATGTCAAAAGCCGTAACCTCCATATCCCGGTTTTTCATCCACATGGCAATAGTAGTCTTTCCTGAGCCGCAGCCCACATCCAGCACCCGGCGGCATCCGCTGAAATCGGTGGTATCGATCAGATAGGTTCCCTGTTTTTGCTGGGTCTGGGAGGATTTATCATAGGCCGCACCGTCATAACGTACCTCCATTTCCTTGACGGGACGTCTGCTGATGACATTGACAATTCCCAGCGCCTGTTCCACCTGCTCTCCGTTTCTCTGACAGCGGTTCTGCAGCCTCTCATATATTTCCAAAAGCTCCTTGACACGGTAATAATTCTGTCGGATCACATCATCCCGGGCCACCGACAGATAGATCATTTCCTTCCAGGGCTCGTCCAGCTGAAACTGTTCTCTGACATATGCGGAAATCTCTGTGTTTTCCGCCAGATGATCCTTATGCCACAGCTCCAGGTTGCTGTTGTGGCAGATCATATCGTACACCTGGGGAAAAGAAAGCTGCAGTCCCATCAGCAGAAGCTCCAGTACACGGAAATCCGGGCTGCAGGAGGCCTCAGACTCCCTGCTCTCCGGCAGAGGCTTCACCGACAGCACCAGCTGCATCATGTTCATAAGCCTCTTGATGGCTCGGGGATTCTTATTGGTAGACAGCTTTACAATGGATTCCACTACCTCCTCGTACTTTGTGTAATTGTATTCCCTTTCAAAAAAAATCATCTTACGCAGCCGCCGCATAACCATGGGTAAAATCTGGTATTTGGACATGGGAATCACATAAGGAACCTGTATCAGCTTGTCAAAGAAATCCTGTTGAATATTACGCTTATTTATACTTCTCTTACCGTATTTCTCCTCCACGCCGCAGGCTACAATGTCATAATCAATAGCAAGGATGAAGATGCATTTCCGGATATCAAATAAATTCTTCAGAGCCTCCAGCAGCGTCACCGCCATTTTGGGCTCAAGCCTGTCCAAGTCATCTACAAATATCAAAAAAGCGTTGTCCGTGACCCCGTTGCGCTTTTCCTCCACCTCGCCGGTCAGAAAGGTCTCCAGGCTGTCCTTTGCCTTCCGGATACTTCCCTGGGAGCTTCCCGCCGAAAACACCTGCCCCAGCAGCTCGTCGCTATGCTCACTGGTCACATTTACCAAATCCAGCGCCACGCTGGAAAAAATCTTCAGGCAGTTCTTCAGACTTTCCTTCCTGTGCTCCACATTCTGCCTCTGCACCAGCTTCTCAAAATGCTCCTCCATCTGGGCAATCAGGCTCATAACCAGCTTTCTGACCGCCTGCTCGCAATCGTTTTCCAAAAACAGCTCCCAGGTATTCAGCCAGATAGGCTCATACCGCTCCTGGGGCGGCAGTGTCTCGCTGCAGAGACAGTTCTCCAGAATTTTCATAAAGGAAGATTTTCCGCTGCCCCACTCTCCCTGCAAGGCTATGGTCACCGGCGTATCACAGCTTTTGATAAAATCGCACAGCGCCCTCACGTATCTCTCGATTCCAAATTCATCCTGCTCCAGCGTTTCCACCGGAATATCCCTGTATTCCACGGCAGCCCCTCCTATTGTCCGTCAAACTCTCAGGCATCCTTCGTTTTCGTACATTTAAACCCAAATCTCCGTTTTCGGATTCGTTTCCTGTATCTTCCGCTTTAAGTTCTCACGCTTGCTATGCGCCGGATCTTAAAGGTCTTCACGCTTGTCCTCCGCCGGCGTGCCCCGGAATATCCGGCACACGCCCCTCCAAAGCCAGTATATGAGAAATCCCAAAATCGTGCCCAGAGTGTTAGTCAAAATATCGTCAATCTGAAAGTAGCCCCTTCTGGTAAGCAGCTGAAGGGATTCGATCCCCAAGCTGGTAACCGCCCCGATCAAAGTACAGCAGAACAAATTCCGGGCACGGCGAAAAACCCATGGACAGGCAAAGCCATAGGGAATAAACAAAAGAATATTCTCCACCACAAAAGCATTATTCCTGTCATTGATTCCCCAGGTGGAAAACAGCTCCAGATCCATAATACCTCTTCTGGTTCCGCTCTCCCGGGACAAAAAAGTAATGGTCAGCATTACTGTCAGGTAAACCGCAAATACGGCCACGGGCACATACTTGCCTTTTACTCCTCCCTCTTTTCCGCGCCAGAGCCTGGCAGCCAGAAGGCAGACTACCGCTGCGGGCAGCCCTACCGCCAGACTGTATGGAAGATACCTGACCATAGACAACATATCTTTATATATATATTCAATCATTTCTGCTCATTTCCTGATCAATTCTGCGGCTTCCCGGCACCTCGCTTTTCATCGGCAGATCCGCCTGATTTTATGAGACATGGTTCTGCACGTTCTATCGGAAACGATCCCAGTTTTCTCCCGCATGATCCCACTTATCCTTTTCCTCAAACAGCCTGTCGTTCATCCAGGCTACCGCATCCGTCACACCGTCCTCTTCAAAGGGAAACTCCGCTGTTTCCTTCTCTTCCTCCGGTGTCTTGAAAAAATTAAAGGGCTCCGGCCAGACAGTGCACCTGAGCCGCTTTCCTTCCTCCCCCGAAACGCCCTCCAGACGGTACCGCATCCCCTGACAGCAACCGGTAAACTCCGTCTTTTTTAAAAATTCCATTGATAATATATCTTCACGCCGTATCATGTCGAACACTTTCCACCCATTCCCATGGGGCTGATATTTAAAAAGGCTCCGGCGCCCCTTTTGCCGGTCAAAGGATTCAGCAAAAGCTATGCCAGAGCCTCCATATTCAGTATACCCCATTTCACCTCCTTTTACAAACACTAAATATGCTCATTCATTTCTTTTTTCAGCTGGCGCATAATTTTTTTCTCCAGCCGGGATATGTAAGATTGGGAAATTCCCAGCATGGACGCCACTTCCTTCTGCGTCATCTCCTGTCCATCCTGGCTTCCCAATCCAAACCGGAGGTTGATGATCATTCTCTCCCGGTCCGATAGCTTGCTGATGGCCCCCAGAAGGATTTTGCGTTCCACCTCATTCTCAATATCTCTGTAGATGACATCCTCATCGGTTCCCAGAATATCAGATAGAAGCAGTTCGTTTCCGTCCCAGTCCACATTGAGAGGTTCGTCGATGGAGACCTCCAGCTTGGTTTTATTATTTCGCCTCAGATACATTAAAATTTCGTTTTCAATGCATCGGGAAGCGTAGGTGGCCAATTTGATATTTTTTTCAGGGTTAAAGGTGTTGATGGATTTGATCAGCCCAATGGTGCCGATGGAGATCAGATCCTCCACACCCACTCCCGTATTGTCAAATTTTTTAGCAATGTAGACTACCAGGCGCAGATTGTGCTCAATCAAAGTAGCCTTTGCCTCCGCGTCAATCTCAGTTCCCAGATCGTTTATAACCTCTGTCTCCCGGTCCACCTCCAGGGGCGGCGGAAGAACCTCTGCCCCTCCTATGTAATGGATCTCTCCTCTCCTGCCGTGCAGAAGCAGTTTCTCTCTTCGTATAATTTTAAACTGCATTTTTCCCGGTATCGCTACTTTCAGAATCATATGTCCTCTCATTCTGCCGCTTTGGCTGCTTCCCTTTTCCGGCTTCCTCCAGAAGCCTGGGATTTATGATCATTTTGACGGCTTCCGCCTCTGCGCTGTCTGAAGCTATGGCCTCTTTGCTGACGGCAATATAAACCTTCCGGAAGGTCTTCTCCAACCCGTCCACCTCCAGCCGAAGCTCCGGAAGCAGATAGCCCATCAGGATTCCTCTCCGTTTTCCGATACTGTGATAGGGAATGACTCTGCATCCCTGAACGCTGTCGCCCCAGAGCTTACGAAATACATCCTCCTCCACCACGGACACCGGACTGCCGCTGAAAGGCTCCGTCAGGCTGTTGCCCGAATCAATCAGAGCGTTCACCGCTGCCCTTTTGTCACCGCGGATCAAAGTGGCCCGGCAAACGCTGTCCTCCTGTCTCCTTCTCCGACAGATCCGACTCAGAAACAGGCACAGGATACCGCCTGCTCCCAGGATTCCGCAGACACCGGTAAGCGCCGCCCGGAAACCGGGAAAGGTCCGGATCAAAAAAAGCAGAGCGCCTCCCATGCAGAAGGAATACACCAGAAGCTTCTCCAGGAGCTTCAGAAAGGTTTTGAACTGCTTCACAGAAAATGTGATCATAATCATACCGGCTGCTCCCACAGCCATCCCCAGCATCAGCTTCAGTGTCCCCGGCGCGGAAAATACAAACGGCAGCAGACTGCTGAAGCCTCCGAACGCCGCTCCCATCAGCAGTCTTCCCGGCGTGGCAGTGCGGAAGGTACTGCGGTCTACAAGAAACAGCAGGTAGAGATTCATTACAAAATTGATCACAAACAAACTGTCGGCATAAAGCTCATAGCGCATAGGCATCATCCTTTTCATAATGATTATAAAGGGAAGACGGCATGGAATTTGTCAAATGTGAGGCGCGGAAGAAGCGTTTTTTTCGACATAAGCCCTTGGGCCTGTGAGAAAATCTTAAGACTGAAACCAGAACCATTTTTTTACACAAAAGAATCCGCAGGACAACCATTCTGTTATCCTGCGGACTATAAAATACCTTTTTATTTTACTTTCTCTGAAGGAAATCCGGAATCTTCAGTGTCTTCTCCTCCACGGAGCTTCTGATATCCACCGGCTTCTGAATTCCCTGTACGGATCTTACATTCGGCTGAAACTGACCGGGCTGTCCGGCAGAACCGGGCTGGCTGTTAGGCGGCTTCATGGAATTTGGCACAGCATGGGATACAGGCTGTCTGTATGTATTGGACCCGTTCAGTCTTGCCTGCATATTGACTCCTGCCATGTCCTCCAGCCCCGTGGCGATCACGGTGATGGTACAGCTGTCTGACTTGGAGGCATCGTACATGGCTCCAAAGATAATATTGACCTCCTCGCCTGCCAGATTCTGCACATAGCTGGCGGCATCGCTGGCATCCGCAAGGGTAATGTCTCCCGACACATTGATGATCACATGACTTGCCCCGGTGATCGTTGTCTCCAAAAGCGGGCTCTCCACCGCCATCTTTACGGCCTCCAGGGCCTTGTCGTCGCCCTTTCCCTCTCCGATACCAATATGAGCGATACCCTTGTCCTTCATAACAGTCTGCACATCGGCAAAGTCCAGATTGATCACGGCGGGCACATTGATCAGATCAGTAATGCCCTGCACGGCCTGTTGCAGCACCTCGTCCGCTTTTTTGAGGGCCTCGGGCATGGTGGTACGCCTGTCCACAATCTCCAGCAGCTTGTCGTTGGGTATGACGATCAGGGTGTCCACATGCTCCTTGATCCGCTCGATTCCGCTGATGGCATTAACCATACGGACCTTGGCCTCAAAGCGAAAGGGCTTCGTCACAACGCCCACCGTAAGAATACCCATTTCCTTGGCAAGCCTGGCCACCACAGGCGCCGCTCCCGTTCCTGTGCCGCCGCCCATACCGCAGGTGACGAACACCATGTCCGCACCCTTCAGAGCTCCGGCAATATCCTCGGCGCTTTCCTCCGCCGCCTTCTCCCCCACCTCAGGCCTGGCTCCCGCGCCAAGCCCCTTGGTCAGCTTTTCGCCGATCTGAAGAAGCCGGGGAGCCTTGCAGAGCTGTAAGGCCTGTTTATCTGTATTGACACCTACAAAGTCTACTCCGTCTATGCGTTCATCTATCATTCTATTGACAGCATTATTACCTGCTCCACCCACACCCACTACTATAATCTTAGCGGCAGATTCAGCATCGTTCGTCTTAATTTCAAGCAAGAATACGCCCTCCTTCATGTCTCTTAAGTCCTATAGACTATCATATAATTATTTTGCAAATTAATCAACTGTTTTTTATGAAATCTTGATACTACTATTCCGGTTTAAATGTATACTTTCCGCCGCTCTCATCGAAGGCCAGCATCTGCAGAGTACCCTTTCTGCCGCTCAAACTGGGCAGAAGATTGGGAAGCAGCATCAGCTTGTCCTCCAGAGTGACGGCATCCGTTCCCAGCGCCACCTTCACCTGATCAAAGTAAAGCGTCACTGCCCCGGACCGGTTATAATAAATCTTGTCCGCATCCAGGCTGTACTTTTTTAAAAGCCTTGTGATATTCAGAATACTTCCAAAAATTTCCGGTTCTTCCACGGGAAGCGGCTCCCCCAGCACAAAATGGTCAAAAGACAACCCGGTAACCTGGGGGACTCCTCCCGTCCTTACGCTGGAGCACTCTACCACACTGCCATCCTTATCAAAATAGATATAGGCATCCAGATAGCTCACATATCCTGTCAGCGCCTTTTCATATACGATGATCTTTATGGTATCCGGTGTCAGCACCTCCACGTTCATCACATCCACAAAGGGGATTCCCTCTATTCCCTTGTTTTTATATTTCAGGGAAAGATAGAGAGAATTATCCCCCAGAAAGCCATCCATGACGATAGCCTTGATCTCGTCCTCCGTATAGTGTACATTTCCTTCCACGTATACTGTACGGACAGTATAGGCAGCCCGGATATAATATCCGGCTCCCAGCACCGCCGCGGCCAAAACGGCCAGACACAGCAGCGTGATCATTGTCCTTCTGCTCTTAAACACTTACCACACGCGCCCCTAACTCTCTGAAATCTCTGCAGATATTTTCATATCCGCGGTATATAAATGAACATCCTGTAACCAAAGTCTCCCCCCTGGCTATGAGTCCCGCTGCCACCAGAGCCGCGCCTCCCCGAAGCTCCCTGGCCTGTACCGCGGCGCCCTTCAGGGCAGGCATCCCCTTCACAAGCACACTCTTTTTATCCCTCATCTCAATGCATGCTCCCATCCTGCGCAGATCCTCCACCACCCGGAAGCGGTTTTCAAAAATCGTCTCTTCAATGACACTGAATCCGTCCCCCACTGTCTCCACGGCAAGCGCCACAGATTGCAGATCCGTGGGAAATCCCGGATGGGGCGCCGTTCTGAGACACCCCAGACTCTTAGGCGGCACAGATGCCTGTACATAAATGCCCTCCCCGGAAACGCACAGCTTTGCGCCCATTCTCTCCGCCGTCTCCAGGACTGATTCCATGTCTTTCTCCGGTGCATTTTCCAGAAAAACACTGCCTCCCGTCCCGATGCAGGCCAAAAGGTAAGTCCCAGCCACGATCCGGTCTGCGGGCACGGTAAAGTCCGTCCCGTAAAGCCTTCTGCCGCCCCGGATCATCAGACGGCCCGTTCCCACTCCCTCAATATGAGCTCCGCAACACTGAAGGTACCGGCAAAGCGCAGTGATCTCCGGCTCTTTTGCCGCTCCCTCCAGAATAGTGTCGCCCTCCGCCATGACTCCTGCCAATATAATGTTTTCCGTGGCGCCCACGCTGGGAAAGGGCAGGCAGATCCGGGCGCCGTGAAGCCTGTCTGCCACGGCCCGAAGACATCCCTTCTCTTCCGAGAACTCCACTCCCATCTGCCTCAGAGCCGAAATGTGCAGATCGATAGGGCGTTTCCCGATCACACAGCCGCCGGGATGCTCCAGCACCGCCTCTCCGCATCTGCCAACCAGCGCTCCCAAGAGACACAGGGACGAGCGCATCCCTGTCACCGCCTCCCGAGGCATATCCCCTCTCCGCACCCGGGAAGGATCCACCATGATCCCTCTCTCCTGCCACCTTACCCCGCAGCCTAAGCTTTTCAGCAGGCTCACCATAGCATATACATCCGCAATCCTTGGACAATTTCTGATAAAAGAAGTCTCTCCTGTAAGCAGCGTCGCCGCCAAAATCGGCAGTGAAGCGTTCTTGGAGCCCTGAATGCAAACCTTGCCCTCCAGAGTCACCCCGCCCTGAATACAAATAGAATCCATAGAACACCATCCGGTATCAAAAGAATCTATTCTATCCTATGCAGCAGGGCTTATCCAGGTGTCAAGTCCACTGTTTTACCACGGACAGCCCCGGCAGATTCCCTGAGCGGCACAGACTGCTGCGGCAGGATCAAAAATCCTTCGGCTGTTTTACGCCAGCTCTTTGAGCTGTATCCTTCTGGCCACGCTTAAGACCAACCCGATCTCAATGAGCAGGAACATGACTGATGATCCTCCATAGCTGATAAAGGGAAGGGATATGCCTGTGTTGGGAATGGTGTTTGTCACCACCGCGATATTTAAAATCGCCTGGATTGCAATATGTCCCATGACTCCCACCACCAGCATGGCACCGAACAGGTCGCCGGCATTATTGGCGATGACCATCATTCTCCACAGAAGCATAATGAACATCAGTATCACCGCAATGGCCCCAAACATCCCCAGTTCCTCGCAGATAATGGAGAAGATCATGTCATTCTGGGATTCCGGCAGAAAGCTCAGCTTCTGCATGCTCTGCCCCAGGCCCTTGCCAAAGATGCCCCCGCTTCCGATGGCGTACAGGGCCTGCAGCGTCTGGAAGCCTTTATTCTGCGGATCGCTCTCCGGATTCAGCCAGGCCAGTATCCGCCCGCTTCGGAAGCCTCCTTCTCCGTCCCCGGACACTACCAGAAAAACTGCCAGTGCAGCCAGAACCAGAACGCCCACACCCATAATAACAAATTTCTTGTAATCCGGGCTGGCCACAAATACCATAAGCACGGCAATCCCCAGAATAATGATGGCGGAGCTCAGGTTTTTTGTGATCAGATAAATCTCGCCTGCAATGGGAAAGGGTATGATCACCATCAGGATAAAGCCCTTCATGGTGCGGACGCTTTTTCCCATTTTGCAGACCAGGGTGGCCAGAAACAGAATCATGCACAGCTTTGCCACCTCCGCGGGCTGCACGTTCAAGCCTACGCCCGGAACCCTGATCCACCGCCTGGCTCCGTGGGATTTCACTCCCAGCGGCGTCAGCACCACCGGGATCAAAATCGCCGAGGCAATATAGCCAAGCAGGGCAAACCGCTCCCAGAAATGATAAGGAATGTTTGCCGTAACAATCATCATCACAAGCCCGATCACAATGGCCGTTAGCTGCTTTTTCAGATAGTAGGCCGCATCCTTGTATTCCTGGAAGGCTTCGTAGGAGCTGGCAGAATAGATCATCACCAACCCGAAGCCCAGCAGAAACAAAACAATAAACAGCAGACTGTAATCAAAAAAATATTCTGTCTGTTCCTTTTTTCTTCTTTTGTGAGATGTTCTCTGTGCCGCCATAAACCAAAACCTCCATGCCGCATCCGGCGGCACATGTTTTACCCCAGTCCTCTGACATATTCCTTAAACAACTGTCCCCGCACCTCATAATTGGGAAACATTCCCCAGCTGGCACAGGCAGGCGACAATAAAACCGCATCTCCCGGGCTGGCCAGGCTTGTGCAGAGCTTCAGACATTCCTCATAGGTATCTGCAAAGCGGATCCGGTCAAAGCCATGTCTCCTGGCGCACTCCGCAATTTTTTCCCGGGTCTGGCCGATGAGGACCAGCCATTTTACCTTGCCCTCAAAGCTTTCGATCCACTCGTCATACTCGCTCTGTTTATCATAGCCGCCGCCGATAAGGATCGTGGGCCTGCTCATGGCCCGTATTCCCTGTATAGCCGCATCAGGATTGGTTCCCTTGGAATCATTGTAATATTCCACGCCCCCCTTTGTGTCCACATACTCAATACGATGCTCCACAGCCCTGAACTCCCGGACCACGGAAAGAACTGTCTCCAACGGCACACCCATACCTTCGGCTATGGCCAGGGCCGCCATCACATTCTCCATATTGCACACACCCACAAGCTTAAGCTCCCGGGTGTCCAGCAGCTCCTTTGCCTGCCCTCCGCCGCTTTTGAATATCCTGCCCTCCTTCAGATAGTATCCCTCATCCAGCTCCCTGACGGAGGAAAAAAATACAACCCTGGCCGGACACCTGGCTCCAAACGCTCTGGTGTACTGATTTTCATAATTCAGAACACAGATGTCCTCCCTGGTCTGATTCAGAGCCACATTTTCCTTGGCCGCCACATAGGCCTCCATGGTATGATGCCGGTCCAGATGATCCGGCGTAATATTCAGGATGGCCGAAACCCTGGGGTGAAAATCCCGGATGGTTTCCAGCTGAAAGGAGCTGATCTCACCTACCGTAACCGTCTCCTTCGAAGTTTTCAGGCATTCCGAGGTATAAGGATTGCCGATATTTCCAACCACAAACACCTTTTCCCGGCCCAGCCAGGCCTTCATGATCTCACCCACCAGCGTGGTGGTGGTAGTTTTACCGTTGGTACCGGTGATGGCCGCCACCCGGCCCTTTTCCTCTTGATATCCCAGCTCAATCTCACCCATGATCCGGGCTCCGTTCTCCCGCAGTGTCTTTACCAATGGAATATCCACCGGCACCCCCGGGCTGAGCACCACCGCCTCCACGCCCTCCAGCACCTGCTCATCCGGTTCCCCGGTGACGCAAAGGGCCTTACTGTCCCCCGACAGACGGGACCGCAGATTCCCAGGAGTGAGCTTTTCATTGCTGTCATATAAAACCACCCTGGCCCCCATATGCTCCAGCAGCCCCACAGAGCCCACTCCGCTGATACCGGAGCCTATCACGAGACATTTTTTATCCTTCATCAACATAACTCACGCCTTTCCTGGGGCTCCCACCCGCTTCCCGCCATGCCGCCGGTCCGGCGGCACAGGCAGTTCCTTCTTTATTATATTCCCAGCAGCGCGGCCAGGCACATCAATGCAGTAATAATGGTAAACAGCGCCGTAATCTTCGTCTCCGACCATCCGCACAATTCAAAATGATGGTGCAGCGGCGCCATCCGAAAAATTCTTTTCCCTCCGCTGAGCTTAAAGTAGACCACCTGAAGGATCACCGATGCCACCTCCAGCAAATATATAATTCCCACAATGGCAATATAAAGAGGCATCTGCAGCACATACGCACAGGCTGCCACAAAGCCGCCCAGGGCCAGGGATCCCGTATCGCCCATAAACACCGACGCAGGATGCACATTGAAAAGCAGAAATCCCATCAGCGCCCCGGCCACGGCACAGGTTACGGGCTCCAGGCCGCCTCCCCGGGCCTGTGACACCACTGTAAAAAATACCGCCACCATCATGGTCACGCTGCCTGCCAGCCCATCCAGTCCGTCCGTAAAATTCACTCCGTTTACTGTGCCAAGCACAATAAAAAACAATATGGGCACATTCCAGAATCCGAAATCCAGGTACTTCCCCCAAAAAGGAACCTTCATGGCAAGGCTGATGTCCGTATAATGCAGAAGATAATATGCAAAAACTCCGGTGACCGCTATCTGCAAAAACAGCTTCTGCCAGGGAGTCAATCCCATGGAGCGCATACAGACAACCTTTATGTAATCATCCAGAAAGCCAATGAGTCCAAAGCCTACCGTCAGGAAAAGCACTGGCGCCGTCTCCGGCCTCTCTTTCGCAAAAATCAGGGTGGCCGCCGCCACACTGAGCATGATCAGGATCCCTCCCATAGTGGGTGTCCCGGTCTTTTTCAAATGAGCCTTCGGCCCCTCCTCCCTGACTGTCTGCCCCACCTTCAGCCTCCGCAGAAACGGAATCATCACCGGTCCCAGCAGAGCGCTGACAGCAAAGGAAATGGAAACCGACAACACGCATATCTTAAACATAGCCTGCGCCTTTCATTGATTATACCTCATTATCCCTAAATACGGAAGAATATTTTCAAAAAGCTGCCGGACGATGGGCGCCGCCACCTGACCTCCGTAATAGACACCCTGGGGATTGTTCACGATAGCCAGGGCAATGACCTGCGGGTCATCTGCCGGCGCGAAGCCGATAAAGGAAGCTATGTACCTCCCGCTACCTCTGGGAAGCGTCTGGCTGGTAGCTGTCTTGCCTCCCACCTGGAAGCCCTCCACCTTGCCGTTTTTTCCGGAGCCCTCCGACACCACCATCTCCAGGATCCGGCGCATAGTGGCGCTGGTCTCCTGAGATACAATTCCCTCAACCGCCGGATATTCCAAAACCTCCAGCACGTTTCCCTCTGCGTCCAGGGTCTTTACTCCGAAATGCGGCGTGACCCTGACGCCGCCGTTTATGATGGATGCCACCGTTGTCAAAAGCTGAATAGGCGTAATTTGGAAGGACTGGCCAAAGGACACCGTGGCCAGCTCCACATTCCCCATATCTTCCATTTTATGCATGATGGTTCCCGCCTCACCGGGAAGGTCAATCCCTGTTTTCGTCTTCAGTCCGAATTCCTCAAAATATTTGTAGTACTGCTCCACCCCGAGCCTGAGGCCCACCGTGATAAACACCGGGTTACAGGAATTCATGGTGGCATGGACAAAATCCTGTGATCCGTGTCCCGCGATCTTATGGCATCGTATCTTCCTGTCATCCACAACGATAAAGCCAGGACAGCTGAAGGTACTCTCGGGCGTCACCGCTCCCGCCTCCAGTCCGGCAGCCGCCGTGATAATCTTAAAAGTGGATCCCGGCTCATAGGTGTCGTTGATGCAGCCGTTTCTCCAGATACCGTTTAAGAGATTCTGCTTTTCCTCACCGGAAATATTTTCCGGCGTTCCTTCGGGGAGCTCGTAGGGATTGTTCAGATCAAACTCCGGCACATTCACCATGGCCAGAATCTCCCCGTTGCGGGGATCCATTACCAGGATGGAAACACTGTCCGCCTCCTTTGTGGCCATGGCCTGGGCCGCCAGCTGTGTGGCATAGGATTGAATGTTCATATCCAGACTGATGCACAGGTCGCTGCCCGGCACCGGCTCTACCCGCCGCTCTCCCGCCGCTTCCACCTCAATGCCCTTGGCATCTGTTACCGTCAGAATATATCCCGGCTCTCCCTGGAGATATTCCTCATACTTCACCTCCAGACCGATGATCCCCTGGTTGTCGCCTCCGGTAAAGCCCAGAACCTTGCTGGCCAGCTGGTCATAGGGATAATAACGCTTATAGTCTTCATCCACCTTCACCCCTGCCAGATCATATTCCCGGATCCGGTCCCCTGTCTCCTTATCCACATTGCTTTTGATCCGCTCCATGGAGGAATACTTTTCCACTCTTTTTTTTACATATTCCTCGGACAGTCCCAGCTCATTGCACAGAACCTCCGTCACCCTCTCCGGGTCCTCGATCTGATTATGTATGACAGATACCGTGCAGACCGTCTTATTATCTGCCAGCACTACGCCGTTGCGGTCAATAATCCTCCCTCTTGCCGCTTTTATGCTCCTCTCTCTTTCGTGCAGGCTGGAAGCCAGCTGGGAATAATGCTCCGCCTCCCACACGCACAAATACACCAGCCTTCCAAACAGAAGCACCAAAATGCCGGCGCACAGGAGAAATGCCGTCAGTATCTTCTTCCTGTGGAACAATTTATTATTGTCCGTCAGCATAAAGAACCTCATAAAAAAGGTGTTACTTTACTTTATTCCCTTTTTTATGAGGTTATGATTCTTTTGCAGATTATTCGTTATTTGACCGGGCTGTCATTGTATATTAGGATTAACCGGCACATCCGCTCCCATGGAGTTTCCTCCGCCCTCCACCACAAAGCCATGAACCGGGTCATATTTGTCTCCTGTCTCCGGATCCACACGATAGCCCGATTCATCCAGAGGAAAGCTCATCCAGGGTTTCTGGTCCACGGAAGTGTCACCTTCCCCGGAAGGTTCATTCCCGTTTTCCCCTGATGTCCCGCCCTCGCCGGCAGGGTCACTGCTTCCGGAGGAATTCTCTCCCTCTCCGGACTCATCATCCTGAACAGGCTTGGTATATTCCGTGGTGATCTCCAGCTGAAGAGCATTTAATTCCCTGATTTCCTCTTCCGTCAGCTCCTCTGTCATAAAAATATTCAGATAGGGGAGCGTCTCCATCAGAATGCTGCGCACCAGGCCGGTGGCAAGCTTGGGATCACTCTGTTTTGCCACATTGGGTCTGTCCACCACCACATATATGGCGATCTGGGGATCCTCCGCAGGAGCATAGCCGATAAAGGATACCACGTGATCTGTCTCCGAGCGTTTGTGAGTATTCTGGTCGATGGTCTCCGCCGTCCCCGTCTTTCCGCCGATGGCATACCCGGGAGGCCTTGCCGTCACGCCGGTTCCATAATCCACCACCGCCTTGCAATACTGCCGGATATACTTGGAAGTGGATTCCGATATGGTCTGCTTCAGCTGCCTGGGCTCAATGTTTTTCACCGTGGCGCCGCTGGCATTGGTAATTTTGTTCACCAAATGCGGCTCGTAATAATATCCTCCATTGATCAATGAGCAAAATCCTGTGATCATCTGGATCATAGTCACGTTAAAGTTCTGCCCGAAGGTATTGGTGGCAAGGTCCACCGGCCCCATGGAATCTGCGCTATAGACCAGACTGGCCGTCCTTGCTTCTCCCGCCAGATCCACATTGGTTTTCAGACCGAAATTGTATATTTTCTGGAACTCGCAGAAGGTATCCTTGCCCATGGCCTGCCCGATCTTCATCATGGCCACATTGCAGGAATTTGCCACTGCCTGCTCCAGGGTAACCGTCTGTTCGTACCGATTATGACAGCGGATGGGATATCCCGCCACCTCATAAACATATCCGCATTCATAAGTGGCATCCGGGGAAATGGTTCCCGTCTCCAGGGCAGCAGCCACCGTAAAGGGCTTCGCCGTAGAGCCCGGCTCATAGGTTCCTGAAATGCAGTAGTTTTTCCAGAGATTGTTCAGATTCAGATACAACTGATCCTCGTCCATGGAATCCAGCACTGCCTGGTCGATGACCGTACCGTTCTTTTTAATCTCAAAATATCCGTTGGCATTGGTAACCTGCTCCACCATCATGGATCCCAGGAGTTTCTGCGGATCCCTCGCATTATTCAAGTCATAGCCGGGAGCGCTGGCCATGGCCAAAACCTCTCCGGTATCCACCCACATTATGACACAGCCCACGTTTTCCGCACCGTTTCCGGGCCTGGCCTCATCCTGATGCTCTTCCATAAACTTTCTCAGATATTTTTCTACAATCATCTGTACGTTGGCATCAATAGTGGAATGGATATTTTCTCCGTCCATAGCCGGCTTCACGGTTCTCTCCAGAATCAGATCGTCATTCAGGTAGCCGTATTCTCTTCCGTTCACTCCGTTAAGCACGTCGTTATAATATTCCTCCAGCCCTCCGTACATTCCCTGATTATCCGTACTGGTAAAGCCGATCACATCCGCCGCCAGGGATCCATAAGGATAGGTCCGCATATATTCTTCCTCGAACCATACTCCCCTGATGTTGCTGTCTTCCAGCTGAGCCGCCTGAAAACCGCTGATTTCCTCATAGGTCAGACGCTTCAGGGGGACGTACCAGGAGCTGTTGGTATTTCGGGTCACATACTCCCGGATTTTGCTCATATCCAGGTCAAAATTATCACCCAGGGCCTTAAGCGTAGGCTCCAGAAAATTCTTATCGTAATTCATTACCCTTGCATCGATGACCAGATTATACACCTTCTGGCTGGCTGCCAGCCTGGTGCCCTTGACGTCCAGTATATCTCCCCGCCGGTAAGGAATCGTTGTGGAAGAATATTGCTGCTGAGAAAGAACGCGCTTCTGATACTCATTCTCATTTTCCCTGGTGATCCATACCAACCGCGCGCTCAGCCCGGCAAAAGCCAGCAATACCATGGCAAACAGCACCACCAGCTTCTTTTGCATTTTGATAGAAAACCTGCCTTTTTCCTGGCTTCTGACGCCTATCTGTTTTCTGATTCTTTCCTGCCTTACGCTTCTATCCTGTCGTCCGGCTCTTTCCCGCCTTATGCTCCCATCCTGTCGTCCGGCTCTTTCCTGCCGTATGCTTCCATCCTTTTTTCTGTTTCTGTCCTGTTTCCTGCTTTTTTTCTGCCTTCTGTTTGTTCCCATCCGTCTGCCCTGTCCCTATTGCCCGTTCCCCTCGGCCCGGCGCATATAGTCGTTCGTCTCGTTCTGATAGAGAATGACCTGTCCCTCCTGAGCGTAGGTCATGCCCAGCTCACCGATGGCAATACGCTTAATCTCCTCCAGATCGATGCTGCTCATAATCCTGTTGTACTCTTCATCATTGGACAGCTTCAAACTGTTGAGCTGGCTTTCCTTGGCAGCCACGTCCTTGATCTGATTGGTAAGCTCTGCCTGCAGCTGGATATAATTCACCAAAACCAACGCCGCGGTACACATGGCCGCTGCCAGGAAAAGCACATATCCCAAGTTCATGTGACGGGCCTTGTCCCTGTTTTTCCGCACCACAGGCTCAGCTACAGGTGCAGGTCCCCCCTGTCTTCGGGGCCGCACCTGGAGTCTTCGCGCCGTATTTCCATAATTGTAAGCATATTCTGTTCTTCTGCCGGTATCGCCGCCTTTCTCATACGCAGCCTGTCTGTAATTCCTTCTATTTTGACTCATTAAACTTCCTGCTTTCTGATTTACTCTCCCTCGTGCCGCTTTTCAAATACTCTCAGCCTGGCACTTCTGGACCGACTGTTTTCAGCCAGTTCCTTCTCGCCGGGAAGGATCGGTTTTCTTGTCACCACCCTCCCCCTGGACACCCTGCCGCATACACATACCGGAAAGGAATCCGGGCAGATACAGGGATTTTCATTTTTTCGGAATGTTGTCTTCACCAGACGATCCTCCAGGGAGTGGAAGGTTATGACGCAAAACCGTCCCCCCGGATTCAACAATCCGATCAGATCATCCAGAGAATCTCCAAGCACCTCCAGCTCCCGGTTGCACTCGATCCGGATAGCCTGAAAGGTCTGTCTGGAGGGATGGCCGTCCTGCCGCATTTTAGCGGGCACAGCCCTCCGTATGATCTCATTCAGCTCAAAGGTCGTCTCAATGGGCTTGTCCGCCCTGGCCTTTACTATATGCTTTGCTATGTTTTTTGCGAATTTATCTTCACCGTAATCTCTGATCACCCGGTACAGCTCACCCTCCGGATAATCGTTGACAATGTTTCTTGCTGTAAGGGTCTGCCTCCTGTCCATACGCATGTCCAGAGGCGCGTCAAAACGATAGGAAAAGCCTCTGTCCCCGGCATCCAGCTGGTGGGAGGATACTCCCAGATCAAGAAGGATCCCGTCTACGCCCTTTATTCCCCGCCCTTCCAGGTTCGTCCGTATGTTTTGATAATTGTCGTGCAGGATAGTGACCCGGTCTCCAAAAGGAGCCAACCGGCTTCCTGCGGCGCAGACAGCATCGGCGTCCTGGTCAAAGCCGTAAAAATGCCCTTTCTCCAGCCGGCTGCATACCTGACAGGCATGGCCCCCTCCGCCCAGAGTACCGTCCACATAGATGCCGTCCGGCTTTACATTAAGTTCTTCGATGGTCTCCGCCAACAGCACGGAGTAATGTGTAAAGTCCATTTCCGGCACCCTTTCCTTTCATCCGTTACTATTCACAGCCGCTTTCGTACTTTCACTTTTTGAGACACCATGCTATATGGTAAGTCCCAAATCCATCATGCCTTGGGATATCTGGTCGATATCCGTCTGGTCCGTATTTTCATTCCATTTCTCAAGACTCCAGATCTCGATGCGCCCGCCTGCGCCTGCCAGAACCACGTCCTTCTCCAGGCCGGCAAACTCTCTCAAATCCTGGGGCATCAGAATACGTCCCTGCTTGTCCACGGTCACATACTGTGCTCCCGACAGGAAAAATCTGGCAAATTGTCTTGCTTCCCGGTTGATCAGCGGCAGTGATGCCAGCTTTTCTTCAAAAGCCTTCCAGGCGTCGTTGGCATACACAAATAAGCAGCCATCCATTCCTTTTGATACCACAAACTCATCGCCAAGGATCTCGCGGTACTTGGAAGGAATGCTCAACCTGCCTTTGGGATCGATCGTATGATTGTACCTTCCCATAAACATCGCGATCACCACCAGTCAGAAGTGCCTGTCAGAATTACCGGTCAAACCGTTACCGTTCACACCGTGTTTTCACAAAAGCGGGTCTGCCACAGGATCCTCACCTCAGCCATAAAATCACATTTCATCCCACTTTATGGTATTTGATGCCATTTCCATCCCACTTTTATATAGATTCTAATATAAACAACCTCCTTTTACAAGCAAAAAATTTTTCTTAACCGGCGCAAAAAGAACGCCCTGCAGATCATCTGCAGGGCGCTTTCGCCTTTTTCATACCAGATATGGTAGGGAGATTTTTCGCATCCCCCACATCTATGTTTATATTCATCCGGTTTTTTCCAGAAAAAAATTATTTCCCCAGGGATTTCTTTTTCAGTCTTATGCGCACCGCAATGTCCACTGCCACCGCAAAAATCAGCATCAGCATGGCCAGCACCTGGGAGACAGGAATCGTGGTCCCGGGAAGAAACAGCGTGTCCGTCCGGATGCCCTCGATAATAAACCGGCCCAGACCGTAGCCTCCCAAATAAAGAAGGCAGAGCTCCCCGTCGAACCGCTTATGCTTCCGGTACACCAGCATTAGAACCATCACTCCCAGATTCCAAAGGCTCTCGTACAGAAACGTGGGATGCACATTGATATAATTTGCCCCCTCAGGTATATGGGCGGCAATATTTTCCGAAATGTCTCTGGCGCGTACCGCCGCTACGGGAAGCTGCATGGAAAACAGCCCGTCATAAAATTCCCCAAACACCTCGCGGTTCATAAAATTTCCCCACCGCCCGATAATCTGGCCCAAAAGCAGCCCCGGCATGGCAGTGTCACCCATGAGCAGCGGATTCTTTTTTTTGATACGGCAATAGACAAACAGCGTGATAAATGCGGCGATCACACCTCCGTAAATGGCCATTCCGCCTTTGCGGGTCTGGAAAATACTGAGAAGATCATCCTTATAGTAGTCCCATGCAAATATGACATAGTAGATCCTGGCTCCGACTACGGAAAAGATCACCGCATAAATGGCAAAATCCCAGTATGTGTCCGGATCCTGCCCGGTCACCTTCGCCTGATGGGCCGCCATCAGAATACCCGCCAGCACCCCCAGCCCTATAATCACACCATAGTATGCTATATCCAGTCCAAATATGCTGAAGGATTTCGGCACATCCCTCAAATAGATCCCCAAATGGGGAAATGCTATATCGCCAGCATTCATAATGATACCTTTCTGTGCCCCTGACGGACACTCACTTCTATTTATTTACGTAAAAGCATAAATTATACATTAAACCGGAACAGAATCACATCTCCGTCCTTAACCACGTAATCCTTTCCCTCGATGCCCACCAATCCTTTTTCCCGAGCCGCCGCCAAAGAGCCCTGCTCCAGAAGATCCTTATAATTCACCACCTCAGCCTTGATAAAGCCTCTCTCAAAGTCCGTGTGAATCTTTCCCGCTGCCTGAGGAGCCTTGGTGCCGATCCGAATGGTCCAGGCCCTGGTCTCGTCCTCCCCGGCAGTAAGAAAGCTCATCAGTCCCAGCACATGATAGCTGGCCTTTATCAGCTTCTCCAGACCCGATTCCGAAAGCCCAAGCTCCTCCAGGAACATGGCCTTTTCATCCTCCTCCAGCTCGGAGATCTCCTGCTCGATCTGGGCACAGATCACAAATACCTCGCTGCCCTCCCGGGCCGCAAGTCCTCTCACACTCTCCACCATGGAGCTGGATGCGCCGTCATCCGCCAGATCCTCCTCCGCCACATTGGCCGCGTAAATTACAGGCTTCCCCGTGAGGAAATTGTACTCCCGCAGAAGCGCCTGCTCCTCCTCATCCTCAGCCTCCAGAGTCTTTACAGGTTTTCCGCTCTCCAAATGCTCCTTGATCCGCTCCAAAAGCGCCTGCTCCCTGGCGCAGGTTTTATCCATCCTGGCGGCCTTTGCCACCTTGGACAATCTTCGCTCCAACACCTCCAGATCCGAAAAGATCAGCTCCAGATTAATGGTTTCAATGTCCCGCAGAGGGTCCACACTGCCGTCCACATGGATCACATTGGAATCCTCAAAGCATCTCACCACATGGACGATGGCATCCACCTCACGGATATTGCTCAAAAACTGGTTTCCCAGTCCCTCGCCCTTGGAGGCTCCCTTCACCAGGCCCGCAATATCCACGAACTCGATTACCGCCGGTGTCACCTTTTTTGAGTGGTACATATCTCCCAAAAGCTTCAGCCGCTCGTCCGGCACTGCCACCACTCCCACGTTGGGGTCAATGGTGCAGAAGGGATAGTTGGCCGACTCTGCTCCCGCTTTGGTCAGCGAGTTAAATAATGTACTTTTACCCACGTTTGGCAGTCCTACGATTCCTAATTTCATATTTATATATACCTCCTTAAAAATGCCTTAAAATATGCGTTTTTCGTAATTTCTTTATTTCTCCGAGTACCAATAATACATCGGGATATAATATTTTGTGTAGTGCCTCATATGACATGATTCAATTCAAATTGGCGCACAGAAAAAGAAATCCAACACAATAAAGCATTATACCATGTCGAACTCCCTTTCTTCAACAAGTATTTTGAAACAATTATGGTTAGGCGGTTATATCATTACTGTTCACACTGCGCCATTCGCAAAATCATGTTTTCGGCACTCCTCGCTGCAATTCACCCTGTAAATAATCGTTTGTATGTATAAGCAAAACTTCCGAAAAAAACGGCAGGTTTTTTACACCCTGCCGCCATTATCAGTTATGCATATCCTATCTCATCATTTAACGGGCTGATTTTATGCTATTTTTACCACACCCGTTTTCTGTTCTTCAGTTCTTCATAAAGGAGGCAATAATTCTCATATCGAATCCGGCTGATACTTCCCTTCTCCACCGCGTCTTTGACGCCGCAGACCGGCTCGTTGATGTGGGAGCAACCGCCAAACCGACAGCATTGCTCAGGCTCCGCAAATTCCGGATAATATCCTGCAAGCTGTTCCTTGTCCATACAGGGCAGTTCCAGAGAGCTGAAGCCCGGTGTATCCAGAATAAACGTATTCCCGCCCAGAGCAATCAGCTCCGAATGCCTTGTAGTATGCTTTCCTCTATCAATCTTTTCGCTGATCTGTCCGGTTTCCATCACTCGCCCGGACTGCAGGCAGTTGACAATAGAAGACTTTCCCACGCCGCTGGGGCCCGCCACCGTAGTGGTCTTTCCGGCCAGCAGCTTCTGCAGTCTATCGATCCCTTCCTGCCGCGCCGCGCTGACACACAGCGTGCGGCAGCCGCAGCCCGCGTACAGCTGTTCATAGAATACACCCTCCTTTGGGTCCAGATCTACTTTGTTAAAACAGATCACACAGGGGATTTTCTGCCACGCCATCATGACCAGGAATCTGTCCAGCAAATTAAAGCTTGGCTTTGGTTTTACAACGGAAAAGATTACCAGCGCCTGGTCTACGTTTGCCACCGCAGGCCTGATCAGCTGGCTGTGTCTGGGCAGCAGCTCACGGATATTTCCCAGAGCCTTTTCCTGATCCAGGACATCCATCTCCACATCGTCACCAACCAGGGGTTTTTGGTGATCCTTCCGAAAAATTCCTTTCGCCCTGCACTCATAAATCCGTGAACTGGCCGAAGGCTCTCCCAAAGCCGCCTCTTCTCCGGCCCGGGAATGCTCTGTCCGAAATGTTCCGTCTCCGGATATTCCGCCGGCTATATCTGCCGCGCCATGCACATAATAGAACCCTCCGATTCCCTTAATAATCTTTCCCCTCATCCTTCCACCGTAAACTCCACTCTTCTGCTGAAGGTCTTTTCCTGCGTCTCTCCCGGAATCGTATTGCCCGCCTCGTCAATGACAGGCTCCGAGGTCACTATATAAGTCATAGTTATGGTTCCGCCGGAGGATGTCATGCCGTGGTAATTGGCCGCCTGGGGAAAGCTGGAGGTAGTGGTCTCCAGCAATACTGTACCGTCATCCGTGGTCAGCTTGATCCTCACGTCGGTTCCGCCTACATAATCCGGGGCCTCCTCCACCGTGGGACCCTCGATATAGGCGTTGTACATATAGGTGTGGGCCTGGGCTCCCTTGCTGACCTTAATGTCGATCAGGGTTCCTTCCTCCACATAGGAGCCCTGAGAATAGCTTTGATAGCAGATCAGCCCCTCTTCATATTCCGTATTAAACACATAGGAGACGCTTCCCACCTCCAGTCCGGCTTCTACAATCTCCACTCTCCCGTCCATTTCGGTATGTCCCATCAGATTCGGAACCCTCTTTTTCTGCTCCTCCGGCCCCTTGCTTACGGTAACCGTAATATTCGTTCCCGAAGGCACTCTATTGCCGGCATCAGGCATCTGGGACACCACAACACCTTCCTCCACGGTATCGGACCAGGTCTCCGCTCTGGTTACGGAAAATCCCATGGTCTCCAGACGGCTTTCCGCATCCTCATAGGAAATTCCTGTCACCCCGGGCACTTCCAAACCTCTGGTTCCGGCGCTGGCAATGAGGGTCACCGTGCTGCCTGCCGGGATTTCGTCTCCCACTGCAACATTGGCGCTGATAACCACACCGGCATCAATGGAATCCGATTCCTGATATTCCACCTGGCTCTTGATCCCCAGCCCCGCCAGTGTATTTCTGGCGTCTTCCACCATTTTTCCCTTTACATCCGGCATGGGAACAGCAGCTGTCTGCTCTCCGGATCCACTATCTGTTCCCTCGGAAACAAATGGACTGCCGGGATCCTCATCATTGTTCATTCCCCGGAGCACCCTGGCCGCCACAAACACCACGATCCCTACAATCACCACCCCTACCAGAATCGCCAGCAGCGTGGTAAAACGCTCCATCCGGGGGTTATAATCATATTCCTCGTCGTCCTCCTCGTCCGGATCCGAATCTTCCTCTTCATAATAGTGTTCTGCTTCGGACCGCAGACGCAGACCTTCTTCCCTTTCAACATTCTCCGCGCTTACGGCGTATTCCCTTGCCTCCTGATGAGCCGCCCGCCGCTTGATCTGTGCCCGGTCGCTGTCCGTGATCATCCGGGTTCCCCCTTCTACATCCGGATCATTCTGAACCACAAAATCTTCATCCGGGTTCATCAGCGACTGCTTCAGATCCGCGATCAGCTCCTGCATACTCTGATACCTTCGGTCAGCGGACTTCTGGCAGCACTTCAAAACAATGCTCTCCACGCTGGAAGGAATTTCCGGCACAAAATCCTTAGGAGAAGGCATTTCCTCCTGAATATGCTTGATAGCGATGGCCACGGTGGTCTCTCCGTTGAACGGAACCCTGCCTGTAAGCATCTCAAACAGCGTGACTCCCAGCGAGTAAACATCGCTCTTTTCGTCACTGTAACCGCCTCTGGCCTGTTCCGGGGACGTGTAATGCACAGATCCCATCACATTGGAGGTGATGGTATTGCTGGTGGCGGCCTTGGCAATACCGAAATCCGTCACCTTCACCTTTCCTTCTCTGGATATAATAATGTTCTGAGGCTTGATATCTCTGTGGATAATATGGTTATTATGGGCCGCCTCAATGCCCATGCTCACCTGTATCGCAATGCTTACGGCCTCCTTAAAGGACAACCGCGCTTTTTTTTCGATGTATTTTTTGAGGGTAATCCCCTCTACCAGTTCCATGACGATATAGTAGATGCCGTTTTCCTCTCCCACATCGTACACATTCACAATATTCGGATGCATAAGCCCTGCTGCCGCCTGGGCCTCTATACGGAATTTTGACACAAAATTGGCATTCTCGCTGAATTCCTGCTTCAATATTTTTACTGCCACAAAACGGTTCAGCTTGTGACATTTCGCTTTATATACATCAGACATGCCGCCGGTGCCGATCTTTTCCAATATCTCGTACCGATCTCCTATCATCATTCCAATTTTAATCATACACGCTCTCCATTCCGATTAATATAATGGATATTCCCGGATCCGCCGGCAGTTTCGTCGTCCTGAGGCTCGATCAAAATAACGCTGATATTATCCCTGCCGCCGTGTTCGTTGGCTGCGCGGACAAGCTCCTGGGCACCCTCCACAACATCTCTGGCCCCGTCCAGGATCATTCTGATCTCCTCGTCTTCCAGCATATTCGTCAGTCCGTCTGTACACATGAGGATCAGATCTCCCTCCCTGAGATCCACCGTAAAGAAATCCACCTTTACCGTGTCCTCTGCCCCCACTGCTCTGGTAATGATGTTTTTGTCGGGATGATTTCTGGCTTCCGCTCTCTCGATGCCGCCTCTGCGGACCATCTCCTCCACCCAGGAATGATCCCGGGTAATCTGGCGGATTTCTTTTCCGTTCGCCACATACAGCCGGCTGTCACCCACATTGGCCACATGGAGCCGGCCTTCTGCGCAGACAGCTGCCACCACCGTTGTGCCCATGCCCTCCATCTCCGGAAGCCGGCCTGCGGTTTCCCACACCAGGGCGTTGGCCGCACTGATGGCCTCCCCCAGGATTTCCTCCGGGTTCTCTCCCCCGGATTCGGCGGCCCGCTCCACCATGGTTTCCACCGTAATCTTTGAGGCGTAATCCCCCGCATTGTGGCCTCCCATTCCGTCTGCCACTACAAATAAATTGGGCAAAGTCCCCACAGGCTGCTCAGAGGTATAGACAAAGTCCTGATTTAATTTTCTCTTTCTTCCAATATTGGTAATGGAAAATGTTTTGAGCACGTTCAGTTTCCTCCACAATCCTGCAGGGTTCCGGCCCGCTCCCTGCGCCGCAGCTGGCCGCAGGCGCCGTCTATATCCCTGCCCATTTCCCTTCTAATAGTAACATTTATTTTGTTTTTTTCAAGTTTATTTTGAAATGCATAGACCCTGTCCTTCTGGGACTGCACAAAATTCAGCTCCTTCACGGGGTTTACCGGAATCAGATTCACATGACAGTGAAGCGGCCCTGCCAGAGCAGTCAGTCCCTCTAAATCCTCCTCCGTATCATTGACCCCTGCCGCCAGGCTGTATTCAAAAGTGATCCTTCTGCCTGTGCGTTCAAAATAATAAGCGCAGGCTTCCATCAGCTCCCCAATGGAATAGCGGTTGGCCACAGGCATCAATCTGCGCCGCTTTTCGTCCGTCACCGCGTGAAGGGATAAGGCCAGAGTGATCTGAAGCCCCTCCTCCGCCAGCCGGCGCATCCGGGGAACAATGCCGCAGGTGGAAACAGTCACATTCCGCTGACTGATATGCAGGCCGTTTTCATCCGTAAGCATCCTTAAGAATACCAGCAGATTTTCGTAATTGTCCAGAGGCTCTCCCATTCCCATGACCACCACATTGGACACCCTCTCCCCGGTGATCCGCTGTATAGAATAGACCTGATCCAACATCTCCGAGGGTAAAAGATTTCTCTCCAGCCCGTCCAGAGTGGATGCACAGAAACGGCAGCCCATCCGGCAGCCCACCTGGGACGAGATACAGACACTGTTGCCGTGGCGGTACCGCATCCAGACGCTTTCCACCATTTGTCCGTCCCCAAGGCGAAATAAAAACTTTTTTGTCCCATCGATCCCTGACTCCTGAAGTTTTACGGTTTCCAGCCGGGTATAGGCGTATTGTCCTGCGCATTCCTCCCGGAAAGACTTGGGCAGATTTGTCATTTCATCAAAGCTCTGCGCCAGCTTAACATGCATCCACTGATACAGCTGTCCCGTCCGAAAGGCCTTCTCCCCCCTTGCGGCCATCTCCTCCCGCAACCGTTCCAGAGGCATCGATTTGATATCCTTCTTTTCCTCCATAACCACTCTCCTGGGCCTGTCCGGGCCTTTTTCCCGCAAATTCAACCGCGCTGCCCCCGGACCCTTTCCGGGCGTCTGCAATCTGCGTGCTTATTTCCTGCAAAACAGCGCAATAAAAAAACCGTCTGATTCCATATATCCCGGAAGCAGCTGTATACAGGCCGCTTTTTCCTTATCACTCAGCTTTGTACCCGTTTCCCCAGCCGCCCCTTTGTTTTGTTCAAGGAGCTCTTCCAGACGGCGTTTCTGCTCCAAAAGCCCGGAGGGAAGCCTGTCCTCCAGGGACACTGGCGCAAATTCCGGCAGGGAAGCAATAAATCGTACCATTTCTTCGTTTTCAACCCTGTTTATGGTACAGGTACTGTAGGCCAGGGTTCCTCCCGGCTTTACCAGCCGGCCTGCACAGCGGACGATATCCCGCTGAAGCTCTCTCAGCGCCTCCAGGCCTTCAGGCGTCACGCGATACTTAATATCACGCTTCTTTCCGATGACTCCCAGCCCCGAACAGGGCACATCCAGCAGTACCACGTCTGCCGTTCCCTGAAGGCTTTCGTCGAATTCTCTCCCGTCAAAAACCTGCACCTCTATGTTCCCGGTGCCCATGCGGGCTATGTTTTCCCGGATCAGATCCGCCTTTTCTTCCGATATATCCCGGGCCAGCACCCGGGCGGCCTTTTCTGCGGCAAGAATGCTTTTTCCTCCCGGCGCGGCACATACGTCAATCACAAAATCATCTTTTCCGATGCCGGCGGCCTCCACTGCCAGGGCGGAGCTCACATCCTGAACCGTAAGCTCTCCACTGGCAAACCCCGGCAGGGAATTCATTCCCCCCGCCATGCCGTCCTTCGGTCCGGACTCCAGAAAGTACATATAGGGCAGATATGCGCTCTGCCTCAGCACCGCTCCCGTCCTGCGCAGGCTGTCGAGGAGCTCTTCCCTCCGGTTCCCGGACAGGTCCGTGCGAAAACGCAGGCAGACCGGATGGATCTCCATCAGTCCTCCTAAAAGTGTTTCCGTTATTTCTATTCCATATTCATCCAGCCAAAGCCTTACCAGCCATTCCGGCATGGAATACTTTACCGACAAAAAGCGGATAGGCTCCTGATCCCGGCGGGGAAGCGGCAGAGCATTCTTCTCCCTGGATATGGTCCGCAGAACGCCGTTCACAAAGCCCCGCAGATTCCGAAAGCCTCTTTTTGCCGCCAGCTTACAGGCCTCGTCACAGACCGCCCTGTCGGGAACGGAATCCATGCAGCACAGCTGATAGACGCTCATCCGCAGAAGGCACCGGATCAGAGGCTTCATTTTTTTCGGGGGAAGGGAGGAATAGCTTTCCAAATAGTAATCCAGCTCCAGCCTTCTCTCCACGGTTCCCTCTACCACCCGCTTGAAAAAGGCTCTGTCCCGGGCCGGCAAAAAAGCATATTTGTCCAGAACAGCCCTCACCAGATGATGGGAGTATTCGTCACTCTTTTCCAGCACAAGCAACGCATCCAGGGCAATCTCTCTAATATTTTCCGCCACGGTCAGTCACTCCTCCTGCGATTTCCTCCGAACAGGATCAGCAGCCTCAAAAATTGTAGAATCATGGATAAAGCCGCCGCTACGTAGGTAAAGGCCGCGGCGGTCAGCACCTTTTTACAGCCGTTTTTTTCCTCCGAGGTAAGCAGCCCGTACTGATCCACCTTTGCCACCGCCCGGGTGGAGGCATTGAATTCCACCGGCAGCGTCACCAGCTGAAAGACGACACCCACGCTGAAGGCGATAAGTCCGATCTGAATCAGCAGCTGGTTCCAGCTCAGGATTACCCCCAGGATAATAATGGGAAAGCCCAGATTGCTGCAGATATTCGCGGCAGGAACAATGGCACTGCGAACCGTCAGCGGCACATACTGCTTTGCGTGCTGAATGGCATGCCCGCACTCATGCGCCGCCACCCCCACCGCCGTGACGGTAGCTTCATTAAAATTTTCATAGGAAAGCCGCACGGTATTGGTCCTGGGATCATAATGATCTCCCTGTCCGGAGCGCAGACATTCCACCTTCACCTGATACAGTCCCTCACTGTCCAGGATCCGCCTGGCTGCTTCTCCTCCGGTGATCCCTCTGGAATTGCCCACCCGGCGGTACTTATTCATGGTAGAATTCACGATCATGCTGGCAGCCCCGCAGATCAGCACCCCGATCAGCACCAGAATATACGTGGGATCCCAATAATAATAAAACATCGGCATAATATTGTTACTCCTTTCCTTTTCCCAGAATCTCTCCGGGGTGCATTCTCACCCCCAGCAGAAATTCATGGGCCGTCATTCTCTTTTTTCCTTCCAGCTGAAGCTCCAGAATGCGAAGCGCCCCCGTCCCGGCAGCCACCGTTACCGCATCCTTTTCCACCTGCAGGATCTCGCCCGGTCTGCGCAGCGCATCCCCGTCGGTCTCCACCGGCTCCGCCTTCCATATTTTCAGCTGCTTCTCATGATAAGCGGTGTAAGCGCTGGGCCAGGGCGTCATTGCCCGGATCAGGCGGTCTAATGTCTTCGCATCCCTGGAAAAGTCCACCTCCCCCATCTCCTTTCGGATCAGAGAGGCATAGCAGCTTTCCGTATCATCCTGCTTCCTCTGCTCCAGCTTCCCCTGTTTCAGAAGCTCCAAAGCCTCCGTCACGGCCTCTCCTCCAAGCAGGGCAAGCTTATCCTGAAGGGATGCATAATCGTCCTTTGGGGCAATGGAAAGCTCCTTTTGATACAAAATATCTCCCGTATCGATCCCTGCGTCCATCTGCATAATAGTGATCCCGGTCTTATCCTGCCCGTCCAGAATCACATGCTGGATAGGGGACGCTCCCCGGTACCGGGGCAGCAACGATGCATGAATGTTCAGGCAGCCATATTCGGGAATGTCCAGAATCTCCTGTGACAGAATCTGTCCGAAGGCAGCAACCACATACACCTGGGCCGGATATCTCTTCAGCTCCTCCACTGCGCCGGGTTCCCTGATCCGCCGGGGCTGCAGTACCGCAATGCCCTGCTCCAGGGCACATACCTTTACCGGCGGCGGGATCAGCTCCCTGCTTCTTCCTCTGGCCTTGTCCGGCTGTGTGACCACGGCAGTAATCTCATGACCTGCACGAATCAGCGCCTTCAGGGCCGTGGCCGCATAGTCAGGCGTCCCCATAAAAACAATCTTCATATCCGCATCCTCTCATTCTTCCTCGTCATCATCGGCGCTCACATCCTGCAGAGGACCTTCCACCTTCTCCACATACAGATGGCCGTCCAGATGATCCACCTCATGGCAGATGGCCCTGGCCAGAAGCTCCGTTCCCTCCAGCTCTGTCTCCTTCATATTCACATCCAGAGCTACGGCCTTTACATAATTGGGCCTGGTGACCTGGCCCGATTTTCCCGGCACGCTTAAACAGCCCTCCTGCCCGGTCTGCTCTCCGCTGGTCTCCACAATCCTGGGATTGATCAAAATATGGGGATCCTCCCCCGTTACATCGATGACCACAATCCGCTTCAGAACCCCCACCTGAGGCGCCGCCAGGCCCACACCATTGGCCTCATACATTGTCTCCAGCATGTCCCCAATCAATTCCCTGATCCGCGGAGTCATCTCCGTCACTTCCCTCGCTTTTTTTGTGAGCACTTCCTCTCCGATCTCCCGTATGTTTCTGATCGCCATTTCTGATCTCTCCTTCTATACAATTTATTATGCTGTCCCGGGTTTCCCGAGGCTTTGCTTTTCCCGGCTTCCAAACCTGCCTCTACAGCGTATTCATAGGGTCAAAATCAAATTGCACCGTCTCATAAAGAGGCTGCATTGACTGGATTTTTTCCTCCAGAAAATCCTTTGCTTTTATCAGTTTACCATATTCTGCTGATTTAATATAGAATACAAATCTAAAAATATCGTTAATTCTGGTGATGGAGGCCGGCGCCGGACCGATAATCTGCAGTTTTACCGGCCCGATCCCGTACTCCTTCACCGCCTCCGCCAGCATCCCGGCAAGTCTTCCTCCCCGCTCTTCTTCCCTGGAAAAAATCTGCACGGCCAGCATGTGGGCCGCAGGGGGGTAGCCCATCATTTCCCGGTACAGGATTTCCTCCTCATAAAATCCGGCGTAGTCCTGGGCCGCCGCATGGACCACCGCATAGTGCTCCGGCTGATAGGTCTGGATCACCGCCTCTCCCGGGAGCGTTCCGCGGCCCGCCCTGCCCACCGCCTGTGTCAACAGCTGGAAGGTCCGCTCCGCCGCCCGATAATTTCCGGCCCCCAAAGACAGATCCGCCGCCAGCACTCCTGCCAGAGTCACTTTGGGAAAATCGTGACCCTTTACGATCATCTGTGTACCAATCAGCACATCCGCCTCTTCGTTGGCAAAGGCCGATAATATTTTTTCATAGCTCTCCTTGGTCCTTGTGGTATCCGCATCCATCCGCAGGGTCCGCACTCCCGGAAACATCTCCTTCAGCTTCTCCTCGATCTGCTGAGTGCCCGCCCGAAAGCCCCCGATAAAGCCGGAGCCGCACACAGGGCAGGCGCTGACCCGGGGCTGGCTGTAGCCGCAGTAATGGCAGATCAGCCTGCCGTTTTTATGTTCCGACAGCGACACATCACAGTGTGGACATTTCATCACATGACCGCAGGACCGGCAGGAAATGAATCCGGCATAGCCTCTTCTGTTCAGAAAAAGAATGCTTTGCTCTCCTCTTTCCAGTCGGTCTGTCAAAAGCTCCTGAAGCCTTCTGCTGAATATGGAGCGGTTCCCCTCCTTCAGCTCCTGGCGCAGATCCACAATGCTGACGGCGGGCAGCCGGCCTCCCGTAAGCCTCCTGGAGAGGGTAAACAGCCTGTACTCACCCTTCTGCGCCCGGTAATAGGCCTCCAGAGAGGGCGTGGCCGACCCCAGAACCACACTGGCCCTGTGCAGTCTGGCAACCTCCAGCGCCGTCTCTCTGGCATGGTATTTGGGTGAAGCCTCGCTTTTATAGCTTCCCTCGTGCTCTTCGTCTATAACGATGACGCCGATATTGGGAAAGGGGGTAAACAGCGCCGACCTTGGGCCGATGATCACATCGATCTCACCGTTTTTCGCCCTCTGACACTGATCATATTTTTCTCCCGAAGACAATGTCGAGTTCATGACGCTGACCCTGTCTCCAAAGCGCCTGTAAAAACGAAGCAGGGTCTGATAGGTCAGCGCGATCTCCGGAATCAGCACCACTGCCTGTCTGCCCCTGGCCCTCATCTCCTGGATAATCCCCATATACACTTCTGTCTTTCCGCTTCCGGTGATTCCATGGATCAGATAAGTACCCGGATTTCCCTGATCATATTCCTCCATCACCGTCTCCACGATCCGCCTCTGGTCCTCACTCAGAGAATTCTTGTGCTCCTCCTGCTCCTCAAGCTTCACCGGATTACGGAAATCGGACCTGCTCACCACCCTGAGCGCTCCGGCTGTTTCCAGGCTTTTGATAGTCTGGCCCGACACACCCAGCTTCCCCGTGACCCACTCATAAGGAAGGCTTTCCTGCTCTGCCAGCTCCCTGAGCAGCCGTTCCTTTGCCACCTGCTTTTTTCGCCTGCTCTCTCCAAGCAGTGACAAAATCTCTTCCCTGCCCATATTCCGCCGAATGGTTCTGTGTTCCAGCTTTTTTACACTCTGCTTTGCCGGGAGCACTGTCTTCAGAGCCTGGATCATGGTGGATCCGTAATTTTTCCGGATCCACCCGGCCAGCGACATCATTTTATCCTCCACGCTGACGCCATCCCTTACAATCCCCTGAATTTCCTTCGTCCTTTCGGGATCAAATTTGCATTCTTCTCCCAGCCCTACCACATATCCCTTTACCGGCTTATTTCCATTGCCGAAGGGCACCTTTACACACATCCCTGTCTCCAGCCGTTCCCGGAACCCTTCCGGAACCCTGTACTGAAACGGCCTATCCAGTTTTTCATGAGAGATATCCACTATGATATCCGCGTACAGCTCCTTCACCTTTTCCCCATACCTTTCCTTTGGCTTTCGTTTTTCCGGGGAAGCGCCGATTGGTTGATTGCTTCCTCATATATGCTCCAGCCCGCCATCCAAAAGCTCCCGAATGATTACCCTCTCATCCATGGGATACTTTCTGCCCCGAATCTCCTGATAATCCTCATGCCCTTTTCCTGCCAGCACTATGATATCGCCCTCCTGTGCCTGGGAAATGGCATAAGCTACAGCTTCCCTGCGGTCCTGAATTTCCACATAAGCGCCCCGGGTCCCGGAAATCCCCCGGTGAATATCCGCCATAATGGCCGCCGGATCTTCCATTCGGGGATTGTCGGAGGTAATGATGGTCAGATCCGCCAGCCGTCCGCTGGCCTCCCCCATCTCATAACGTCTCTGCCGGGAACGGTTGCCTCCGCAGCCGAAAAGACAGACCAGCCGTCTTGGATGATATTCCCGGAGAGTTGTCAAAAGGCTCTCCAGAGCCATGGCATTGTGAGCATAATCGATGAGAAGCGTAAACCGGTCCGATACCGGCACTCTTTCAATACGCCCCTTTACCCGGGTTTCCTCAAGCCCTCTGCGTATGGCCCCAATATCCGCCTGAAAATGACGGCAGACAGCAATGGCACACAGCGCGTTATAGACGCTGAACCTGCCCGGGAAGGGCACCCATGCGTCAAAGTCCATCTCTCCCGACACATGAAAGCCGGTCCCCAGCGCCCCTGAGGCCGCAGCCGGTTTTGGCCTCTCACCCCGCAGCATACAGTCCTCTCCCATTCCAAAGGTCTCCAGCCGGCAGGTGTGCCCTGTCGTCACCGCCTCCAGGCAGGCGTCATCGCCGTTTACGATGCCCACTGCACACTGGCGGAACAAAAGCCCCTTGCAGGCGGCATACTCTTCAAAGCTGGCGTGCTCGCCGGGTCCGATGTGGTCCGGCTCCAGGTTGGTAAATACGCCGTAGTCAAATAGAAAGCCCTGGGTCCTGTGTTGCATTAACGCCTGAGAGGACACCTCCATCACCACAATCTCTGTTCCCGCCTGCACCATTTCAGAAAAAATTTCCTGAAGCACGCAGGATTCCGGCGTGGTATTGCCGGCAGGAACAGACCGGTCTCCGATAATGATCTCAATGGTGCCCACCAGTCCTGTCCGAAAACCTGCATTCTCCAAAATAGACCGCACCATGTAGGCGGTGGTGGTTTTTCCCTTTGTGCCGGTGATGCCGATGGTTTTCAGCCGTCTGGCCGGATGACCGTACCAGGCTGCCGAAATAAAGGCCATGGCATACCGGGTGTCCTTCACCAGAATCTGTACAGCCTCTTCTGCCGCCGCTTCCTTCACCGGACCGGACACTACCAAAGCCGCCGCTCCCCTTTCCACCGCCTGAACGGCAAAATCATGGCCGTCAAATTTGGCCCCCGGAATGCAGATAAACAGCGCTCCCCGGCCAACCGTCCTGGAATCACAGGACACCTCCGTTACTGCCGCATCCACATTCCCCTGTAAGCACTCATACTCCAGTCCGTCCAGCAAATCCCGAAGCCTCATATGCAATTCCTTCCGTTTCTCACGCACATTACACTATATTTTACTCCATATCCCCAATTTCTACCACCTTTTTTTCCCGGGACGCAGAAAAGCTCCGGCATACACCGAAGCTTTTCTGCTATTTTCTTATGAGGGGGGAGATAGTGAGTTCATCAACTATCTGAGTTCATAATACAGACTAATTGTGTTCAAATTGTGTTCACTTTCTAACATATGTCTAAAAAAAGCTTAAACAAAACGAACTGACCGTCTGCATTTTCAGGGCTCATTCCCCGTCAGTCTGTGCCCTGAAGGCGGATCACCGCCGTACATAAGCCAGCAAGCTCCAGATCTCCCTGAACGACAGCGCCGCTTTCCAGATCCGGGCCCTGCACATTTTCCACCTTTACCGGGTGGGTATTATGGTTCAGATAAAACTCATAGGTTCCCTCTTCTCCTGAGCGCACATGATATTCCACCCCCGCAGGAAGCTGTCTTATGGAAATACCGGCCTCCTTCAGCATCTGCTCAAACAGCCATGCCATCTGCCCGGGAGCGGTCCGGGCCGCCACATAGTACGCCTTACCCTTTCCCGTCTCCTTACAGGTCACCGCCGCCATCCCCTGATAGAAGTCCTCCGTATAGGAAGCCAGCACCCTTGCGTCCTGCACCTGCAGAACTTCCGCATAGTCCCTTACCTCCCATTCCCTGCCGTCCTCAAACCGGATATGGTTGCGGTCCGAAGGATACAGCGTGTCGATCTCTTCACTGATAACGCCGAATAATTCCGCAAGCCCGTCCCCGGGAAAGCCTCCCAGGAAGCAAAGCTGATCCTGATCCACATAGCCGGTAAGATAGGTGGCCAGAAGCTGTCCGCCTCCTTCCACAAAGGCCCTTAAATTTGCCGCTGTTTCGGACTTAAGCATGTACAGCATGGGCGCAATCACCACATCATAATCGGACAGATCCTGATCCGGAGCAGTCACATCCATTTCCACGCCCATTTTCAGGAATTCCTTCCAGATCCCCATGCAGGTCTCCTCATAGCGCTTGGTTTCTCTTCCCAGTCCCTGCATGCCCTGAATGGCCCATCGATTATCCCAGTCAAACAATATGGCCGTTCTGGCCTTTACCGTGGTTCCTGCCACCGGACGAAGCTTTTGCAGCATTTCTCCCACTTGGGCCACCTCACGGAAAACCCTGGTATCCTCCGTTCCCCGATGGTCTACCACAGCCCCGTGGAATTGCTCCGCCGACCCTCTGCTTTTTCTCCACTGGAAATACTGCACCGTATCGGAGCCGCTTGCCACCGCCTGCAGGCAGGCCAGCTTATGTACGCCGGGCCTCTTCAGCTTATTAAACGCCTGCCAGTTCACCAGTCCCGGCGCGCTCTCCATAAGCATAAAGGGCTTGTCCTTTTTCATGGAGCGCATCACACTGTGGTGAAAGGCATTTTCCGCCATGGTTTCAAAAAATGGTTCCCCGTCATTGTGAAAGGAAGGATAGCTGTCCCAGGAGATCACATCCAGCTCCGGGGCCATCCGACGATAGTCCAGGCCGTCGTACAGCGTCATAAAATTGGTGGTCACCGGAATATCAGGAGTGATCTCCTTCAAAACGGCGATCTCCGCTTTCATAAAATCTGTGGTATTCCAGGTGGTGAAGCGTTTCCACTCCAGATTCAGCCCCATGACGCTGCGCTCACCGTTTTCGTAGGGCGGCTCAATCTGGTCAAAGCTGTTGTACCGGTGGCTCCAAAACACCGTCCACCAGGCCTTGTTCAGCTTTTCAATGTCATGATCAAATTTATCCGCCAGGTACTGCTGAAAACGCTTCGCACAGAGAGGACAGTAGCATTCTCCTCCGTACTCATTGGAAATATGCCATAAAATCAGACCCGGATGAGAGCCGAAGCGCTCTGCCAGCCTGCGGTTGATCTGCTCCGTTTTCCTCCGGTAGACAGGGGAGGTCATACAGTGATTATGCCGGTTCCCGTGGCGGTCCCTGACTCCCCGGCTGCTGACCCGCATGGCCTCCGGATACGCCGCATCCAGCCAGGCCGGCCTTGCTCCGGAGGGTGTGGCCAGCACGGTATAGATCCCGTTTTCGTACAGTCTGTCCATAATACGCTCCAGCCAGTCAAAATGATAATCACCCTCCGCAGGCTCATACACGGACCAGGAAAAGATACCCATGGACACACTGTTTACCCCCGCCTTTTTCATCAGACGGACATCCTCCTCCAGAATATCCGGGCGGTCCAGCCACTGCTCCGGATTGTAATCCCCTCCGTGAAGCAATCCGCCCGTCTTTGGAAATAACATTTTTTTCTCCATCTTAACTCCTTTCAGTCCTCCCCTGGAAATTTTTCCGGAAGCCTGAACCTATTATAGACAATATTATGCTGAAACACAATATTTTCAGGCATACTATTTTAGTCGAGAAAGGCCGTCTCTGCCAAAGCGGTTACCAGGGTCAATAATACAAAGCTCCTGATAGAGCTGCCTGGCTTCTGGCAGTCTATCCATGCTTTCATATAACTTTGCCAGCACTGTTCGAGAATGCAAATTTTTAGGATCAATCCTTATGGCTTCCTGCAAATATTTCTCCGCTTCGCCTTCTCGACCTCTTTGCCTCGACAGCAGCCTGCCTAATTCTGTACGCGATTGAATATGCTTTGGATCAATCCTTATGGCTTCCTGCAAATATTTCTCCGCCTCTCCTTCTCGACCTTTTTGCCTCGACAGCAGCCTGCCTAATTCTGTACGCGATTGAATATTCTTTGGATCAATTTCTATTATTTCCTGCAAATATTTCTCCGCTTCTCCTTCTCGACCTTTTTGCCTCGACAGCAGCC